>JACQHR010000010.1 GCA_016198905.1 Candidatus Omnitrophota bacterium
ATTCGAGTATGACGACCTCAGCCGCCTCACCAGCGCCATCGGCGCGTACGGGAGTTTCAATTACGTCTACGATCCTCTCGGCAATATGCTCGAGAAAGAAGGCGTCACGATGGCGTATGGGGAGAACGGTGCTGGCCCGCATGCGGTAACGTCAGCAGCCAGCACTCAGCACCCAGCACTCAGCCTGGCGTACGACGCGAATGGGAACATGATTGAAAAGAATCCCTGCCCTCAGTCTCAAGTCTCCTGTCTTACGTCTCAGGTCTTCGCCTACGACGCGGAGAATCGCCTGGCCGAGGTCAAGACCGCGCAGGAGCAGACGGTGTCGGTGACGTTCAAGCCCGGCTGGAACTTCTTCTCGCTGCCGGTCATTCCGGCCGGAAGGATGCTCCTTGACAAGCCTCCAAGGCTCGTATAAACTTGAAATAAGAAAATAAGACATTTGAAGAGGAGGGCCGATGCCAGCCAAGCGTCCACGCGGGAATGGGCACGCGACGTCGATCGTCTCCGTACGGGGACAAACGATCATCCCGAAGCGGCTACGAGACACCTGTCAGATTCATGAGGGAGATCGCATCCGGTGGCGTCTCTACAAAGGGGGCCTGTTGGTGGAACGACTCATCATCACACCGGCGCAGAAGGCCGACGCGCTCACCGACCGGGAGTGGCGGCAGCTCGATCGCCTCGTCAGCCGTCAGCGCAAGGCTCAACAGCGGACGCACTACACGTCGGTGGAGGACGCGAAGGGGCACTCGCGGAAACTGACGCGGCATGCACATTGACTACCTCGCCAGCTACGACCGCTCCTTTCGTAAACTCCCCGCGTCGATGCAGGAGAGGACCGTCAAAGCGCTGGATGCCCTGCTCGACTACTTCCACACCGGACAACGGCCTCATGGATTGGGGTTGAAGCGGTTGCGTCGACGGTATTGGGAAATCCGTGTCGGCCTGGATATCCGCGTGCTCCTTGAACTCGGGACGAACCGCCTGACCGTGATCTTCGTCGGCGATCACGACGACATCCGGCGCTGGTTGCGATCCGGTTAGCCACCACCTCAGAACCGGACCTTGCGTTCACACATTCCGCTCTCCCGTCCGCTCACGTAAGCCCACCCGGCGCGTACGGTGTCCCCGGAATTCCGGAATTTCCAGGTAGGATCTCCTTGCTGACGCTTCTTTTATGTGTTATATTTGTCAACGCATATCACACATAGGAGGATACGATGACCAACCTGACGCTCTCGATTCCGGATGACCTGAAGGCCAAAATGAGCCACTTCCCGGAAATCAACTGGTCGGAGGTGGCCCGGCAAGCCATTATGGAAAAGACGCGAGTGCTTGGGCAGATGCAGCATTTACTCTCGCGGAGCACGCTGACCGAGCAAGATGCGCTCACCATCGGCCGAGAGATCAAGCGGCGCATCTGGAAGAAGTCCCAGCGCGCTCGCTAATGGAGTTGGTCGTCGATACGAACGTCTTGGTCGCTGGGTTCCTCCGATCGACCACGACACGGGAACTGCTGCTGGATGAACGGCTCACCCTCTGGGCTCCTGAATACCTCTTGACGGAAGCCGAGCGAGTGCTGTTGACGCCGCGCCTCCGGCGTCGGCTCGGGGCGCTCTCGCCAGACGAGGTCCGTGTCGTGTTGATGCAGCTGACCGAACGAATCCGGGTTCTCCCCGTCAATGCCTTCCGCGTGAAGCTGCCCGAGGCCAAGACGCTGGTCGCTGACCAAGAGGACACGCCGTTCATCGCCCTGGCGCTTCACCTGCAGCTTCCGCTGTGGGCTGAAGCTCAACCTGTCCCCGCGGAACCCGGTACCGTTTTTTTCATAGCCTACAATGTGTCGTGAACGCGCAACGATGGCCAATCCAGCGCGCGGAGGTTCGGTCGTCGCTATCATTCCTATAGCGAAATAGTTTGTTCTACAGGACCGGCGTCATTCGAGTTTGGCATCAAAGATGCTTAGATAGAGCTTGAACGATCTGCCCGCCCGCGTGGGCGGTCCTTCCTGAGTACGTTCCTCGCACGCTCACCCCTGCTCGCTCGTCGCTCGCATGTCACACTCACCATTCATACAGGAGCGATGATGCGAGTTCCATCACCAGCATGCCGGTATATCGGCGCGTATGTCCTGAGCGCGACGCTGCTGTGTCTCACCGTCGGACCGGCCGGGGCGGCCCAGCGCAAGACGCTCTTCTACCATCCAGATTACCTAGGCTCTGCCACCCTCGTCACGGACAGCCAGGGTGCGGTTGTCCAGCAAGCTGAGTATCTGCCCTACGGTGCGACCTACCGCCAGAGCAGCGTGGCACCTACCGCTCACCAATTCACCGGCCAGCGCCTCGATGCTTCGACCGGCCTCTATTTTTACCACGCCCGCTACTACGATCCGAATCTCGGGCGGTTCGTATCCGCTGACTCCATCGTCCAAGCCGCTGCTGATCCTCAGACGCTCAATCGTTACTCCTACGCGCAGAATAATCCCACGAACCGTGTTGATTCTTCCGGACATTTTTCATTCGGCAAATGGCTGAAGTCGCTCTTCAGTCCCTTTGCCATAGGCCAACGCATGGCCGGCACCATTGTCCCGATTGGAGCGCAGCGCGATTTCCAACGGCTTAGCCAACAGTACCTCCCAGCGAATGTCAACACGGCCCTGGTCGCGGCCGCTCCTCATCTGTTGACTGGAAACTTTGTGGCAGCTGCCGTCGTCGCCGCCGCCGCTGTCGCCACGGCAGAACTCCTTGATACTGGGGAGGGACGCCGCGTCATCGCTCGCATCGGCAATGAAGTGTTTGATGACGTGTTGGGATTCAGCCCTCGGGGAGCAAATCATGCCGCGGCTCTCACGGTGTATATGGCTGCCAATGCTGCTATTCAGGTAGGGTTAGGCCATCTTGTCAGTCCAAAAACAATTACCGGAGCTGAAGCGTACAATGAAACAAAGCATGGAGATCGAGTGCGAGCTATGTTTAAATCTGGTGGAGGGATCAACTACGGCGGCCGACCTGGCGATATCAGACAGACCCCGACTTCTAAGGTATTATTCTCTGGGGATCGCATGGTGGGAGCCACCTACGAAAGCCTTGCTCTTCCCGATAGCCAGCATATCGGCATAGTCCTGGAGGGATTGCATGGGTTTCAAGACCTCCCATCACCTTTTGAGAGCCCGATGAGCGCCATCTTGACAGGCTATGGAACGGTTGGGATCAGTCATACGGGTGTGAATGTGTCCCTGCTTCAAGCTGGCTATCACACGACGATTACAGATTTGTACACGATGCCAAATGTTCACGGAGGCTGGTCGACAAGCCTCTCAAACTTGACTTATGGTCCGTATGGTGGCGGGCTCATTGGCGCCGTGTCGTTCCAACAGACAAGAGACGACTAATGCGTATGGGATTGGCGCTTGCTGCGATAGGCTTGTTATGTTGTACGACAGGTTGCGCTACGGTTGAACGACAGCCTCATGGATTTGTGGCGGATGAGCTATGGAAGAGCCGCCATTCCCGTCGACAATCACTCGCCAACATCGCTCCACCGTCAACACAGGACATGTCTCGGTACACCCAAGAACTCAATCACAACATCACTGTTTATTTAGCGGAGCATCCGATAGTGCCAGATTCACTGCAGACTTCTCTGAGAACGCATCGAGTTGTCGAGGGGATGTCAAAAGAACTCGTCACGTTACTGTGTGGGACACCAGATTCGATCCTCCATGCGAAAGAGCAAGAGGTCTGGAAGTACAATCTGTTTCGACCAGCACGATATCAATTGTATTTCCGACGTAACCTACTGGCCCGGATTGAATGGGTCAGCGCAGAGCCGTTGTGAATTCGAGATGATCGGGAACGGTTCTTGTAAAATTGACTGAACACTGAAGACGTGCCCACCCTCGTGGGTGCTCCCTCCTGAACGCGCTCCTCGGCACGATCCAGCCGCGCACATCCCTCACAAGTCGATCGCTTAATACCTCGTTTTTCTGGGAGGCGTTCATGCGTCATCTTGCGACGTGCCTTGTTCTTGCCTGCCTGTGGCACGCCAACGTGGCTCGCGCGGAAGAGTCATCCTTGCGGTGGGAGCGCATGAATCAGGAACTTGGGGAAACGCGATTCGTGGCTATTGCCGTTGACGGCGCCGGTGTGTTCGCTGCAACTCCTCACACGCTGTACGAATCAACGGATCACGGCGCACGCTGGCAGTCGCGCTTTCAGACACCCGGCTCAACGGCCATTCAGCACATCGCAATCGGCGGCCCTGAGAAATCTGCAATCCTGATTGCCACGAATCAAGGACTGTACGGGTCGTTTGATCACGGCCAGCAGTGGGTGCGTGTGTTCCGGGGAGTTGGCAACGAGGAGGCCGACTGTACGTATATCGTGTTCCATCCTAAGGATCCAGAGATGGTTGTGCTGGGCACTCGCCGCGGCTTGTTCGCCAGTCGCGACCACGGCGAACATTGGCAGCAGGTCAATGCCGTGCCGCCGAGCCTCGATATCGTCCAGTTCGCACTTGACCCTGACGATCCTGGCCACATCTACCTTGTCACGCCGAATGAATTGCTCGAGGGAAACGTGGCTAATGGCACGTGGCAACATCGTTTCGTCCAGATCCCATCTCACTCCTCGAGAGAAGAAACCCGCGACACGGCAGCAAACACGGAAGTCTCAGATGACAAGGGGACGACGTCACGTCGCCAGTTGAGCGCCATTGTATTGGATCCTCGGCAGGCGTCCACGCTGTACCTGGCCGGCACGATGGGGTTCCAAACGAGCCGTGACGGTGGCGCGACGTGGCGTTCACTTACCCGAAGCGGTCTGCTCTCAACTGTGATCTCTCGGCTCGTGCCCTACGCTCACTCTCCGCTCGTCATCTACGCGGCCACGGCGCGCGGTGTCGCGCGTTATGAACCTGACGATGATCGGTGGCGCACGCTCGCGCAAGGGCTTGCCTTTGTGCGAGTCAACGATCTCGCGGTCGCTCCTCGCTATCTTTGGGCGGCGACCGACGATGGGCTCTACCGCGCCGAGACTGTCGCTGATCCTTTCGCTGACGAGGGGCTTCCCATCGCGCGCGACCTGCTGAGCAACTTTGCTCACGAGCCGACCATCAGCCAGGTCCGCGAGGTGGCCATCCGCTACGCGGAAGTGCATCCGGGAAAGATCGCTGCTTGGCGCAAACAAGCGAGGCTGCGCGCCATCCTGCCAAAGGTCAGCGTCACCAGCGGCACCAATGTGACAGATTTTCGCCATTGGGATACCGGCACCAATCCTGATTCGCTCTTGCGCGGCGAACGCGACCTCGATTGGGATGCGAACGTGAGCTGGGACCTTGCCAATCTCATCTGGAGCGACGAGCAAACCTCCATCGACTCCCGCTCCAAACTCATGGTGGAGTTGCGCGATGATCTCGTGAATGAAGTGACGCGCACCTACTTCGAGCGGCGCCGGCTGCAAGTTGCTCTCATGACCGAACCGCTGGCGGAGCCGCGCGAGACCCTTGAGAGAGAGCTGCGCATCCAGGAACTCACGGCGTTGATTGACGGGCTGACGGGCGGGTACTTTTCCAACCACATGACACCGCATCACAACGAAGGGGGGCATCATGGGACATGAGACGAACGGGTTATGTGTGAAACGCATCGTCAAATTCGACGGCGGAGGCACGGTCAGAGCCTACTGCGACGTGGCGATCGCGGAGGCATTCCTCATCAAGGGGCTCCGAGTCGTCGAAGGCAAGAACGGGTTATTCGTCAGCATGCCCCGCCAACAAGGCAAAGATCATAAGTGGTACGACAGCGTCGTGGCACTGACGAAAGAAGCAAAGGTCGAAGTGGGCCGAGTCGTCTTGGAAGCGTACCAACAAGAAGCAGACACAGACAGAAACGGGGACGACGCGCTCGATCGGTCCGCGAACCATAGCACATAAGGCCTCTGCGGCATTGGGCCTTGCGCGCCTTGACACCCAGGCTCCTTCACTTTAAGATGCCATCAATGATGCAGCGTCTTCTCTCTGCGTGTCTGAGCGTCTCCCTTCTCGCCGGCTGTGCCACGGCACCTCCCTACACAGGACCAGGGCCCCATCCCCAAGTTGAACGCGGGGCCGCGGTACCCCCGGTCGATGTCCTTGGGAACGTCCTTGCCCTTCCCATGAAGTTGCTGCTGTGGAGCTGGGAATTCGACCTGCACTCCATTTCTCCCCAAACCGAAGAGAAGCTGGTGGAGTACATCAACACCCAGCAACTGCCCGCCTTCAAGGATGCGAAATTCCAGCTCAACGAATACAACCCCGGCCAGGACCTGGCGCGACTTGTCCACAATCATCACGTCGCCTGGCCGTATCGGCTCCTCATCGGATTCCCGGTGACGCTTCTCTCCGACGTGCTGTTGCCGGGCCGGCTCTTCCCCTGGGGCGACTACTACAACCCATATAACAACACCGTGCATCTGTTCTCTGATCACCCGGCCATCGCCCTGCACGAAGCGGGTCACACGCACGACTTCTCTGCCCGTCGATGGAAGGGAACGTACGCGCTGTGCCGCATCATTCCTGGCGTGGATCTCTATCAGGAGTATAAAGCCACCAAGGAAGCCATCCACTACTTGCGCGTCACGGACGATCACGAGACAGAGCTCAACGCGTACAAGATCCTCTATCCCGCGTATGGCACGTACGTCGGGGCCTACTTCTTTCCGCCGATCGGCACCGTCGCCGGAGCGCTGCTGGGCCATGCCACAGGCCGTTCGGAGGCAGCGCTGCGCAGCACGTACTTCAAAGAGCAGGACCAGAAGATGCAAGAGGCGATCACCACCCCTGCCGTCATCACTCCTGCCCCACCCACCGCGCACAGTCAAGAACCGGTTCCCGCCAGTCCGTAACGCATATTTATTGCCTGCCAGGATTTTTCCTTGACAAAGTGTCGAGCCTACACTATCTTTTAGTGTAGGAGTTACACTTAATGTCACCCTCTGCTGCTTCCTCAACCAACGGACATTTCGCCAAGCACGCCATCGCGGTCGATGTCGTGCTCTTCACCATTCAAGGCGGCACCTTGAAGGCGCTGCTCGTGAAGCGCCAGCAAGCGCCCTACCGCGGGGCCTGGGCGTTGCCGGGAGGCATCGTCGAGGCGGATGAATCCGTCGATACGGCCGCGCTTCGAGAGCTCCAGGAAGAAACGAACATCGGCAACATCTACCTGGAACAGCTCTACACCTTCGGCGATCCCAGCCGCGATCCGCGAGGGCGCGTCATTACCGTCTCCTACTACGCGCTCGTGAACTGGCAACAGTTTCAGCTGAAGGCCCACCAGCGCGTCTCCGAAGCCAACTGGTTTGCGGTGAAACGGCTGCCCACCCTGGCTTTTGACCACCAGCGCATCGTCGAGTACGCGCTGGAGCGGCTGCGCAACAAAATCAACTACACGACCATCGGGTTTCAATTGCTCCCCAGAGAATTCACACTCACCGAATTGCAGACCGCGTACGAAATCATCCTCGGGCAGCGCCTGGATAAGCGCAACTTTCGCCGCAAGATGCTGCAGCTTGGCATCATGAAAGAAACGCCGCGCTTTCGGGCCAATGGCCGGCAGCGGCCCGCACGGCTGCACACCTTCACGGAGCCGAAGGTCATCAAACTGCAGGAGAAAGGGATTATCGTTCCCTTCTAATCCCGATGAGCGAGACGAACGGGCACGCCACCAACGGCAACGGGCACAGCAACGGCCACTCGAATGGCAGCGTCACGACCACGCCCACCCGAGAACCGGCGCACTACGCGCTCCTGAAGGAAAAGATCGCGGTCCTCAAACAGGAACGTCAGGCGATCATCCTGGCCCACAATTACCAAGAAGGTGCTATCCAAGACGTCGCTGATTTCTGCGGAGACTCCCTAGGCTTGGCTCGGATGGCGCAGAAGACCGATGCGAAGGTGATTCTGTTTTGCGGCGTGCACTTCATGGCGGAAACCGCTGCGATGCTCTGTCCGGAGAAGATCGTCCTGATTCCGGACCTCAATGCAGGCTGTTCGCTGGCGGACATGATTATCCCCGAGCAGATCCGCGCGTGGCGCGCCAAGCATCCAGACGGCGTCGTCGTCTGCTACGTCAACACGTCCGCTACCGTGAAGGCCGAGTGCGACTACTGTGTGACCTCTACCAACGGTATTAAGGTCATCGAGCGCATCCCGGCGGATAAGGAGATTCTCTTTGTTCCGGATTATTACTTAGGCAGCTACCTCAAGGCGAAGACGAAGCGCCACATTCACCTGTGGAAGGGCTACTGCCCGGCCCACGCGGCGATTCTACCGGAGAAGGTGGACCGGCTGCGCGAAGCACGCCCTGAGGCGGAGTTTTTGCTGCACCCGGAGTGCGGCTGCACCACGAAGCAGATGGACCTGGCGGATCAGGTGCTCTCGACGGAAGGGATGGTGCAGTACGTCAATCGTTCGCCGGCGAAGGAATTTATCGTCGCCACAGAAAATGGATTGCTGCATCGCTTGCGCACGCAGCATCCGGAAAAAACGTTTTACCCGGCCAGCGAATACGCGACGTGCCACCACATGCAGCGCAATACGCTGGAGAAGGCGTTCATGTCGCTGGTGAACATGCAGCACGTGGTGACGGTCGAGGCGACGATTGCCGAACGCGCGGTGCTGCCGATTCGGCGCATGCTCGACATCGTCTAACGCAGCGTATTCGAAAGCGAGTGAGGAGGACGGCGATCTGCCGTCCGTTTTTGTTTTCTTAGGGGGTGGTGGAACGAAGACCGATGACGTCGGAGAGTTTCTCAAAATCCTTCGGCTCATCGACCGCCACGGTCTTGATGGCGGGATCGATCTTGCGCACCATGCCGGTGAGCACGCGCGCGGGAGGAAACTCCAGCGTGTGGGTGGTCCCGGCGTGAATGAGGGTGCGGACGGAGGGCTCCCAGAGGACCGGACTGACGATTTGCTTGACGAGCAGCTCTCGGATCTGCTCGGGATCGCGCACCGGCTGCGCCGTCACGTTGCTGATCACCGGAATCGCGGGCGGGCGAATCGCGATCTTCGCGACGGCCTGCTTGAAGGCATCGGCGGCCGGCTGCATGAGAGGCGAATGGAACGCTCCGGCCACGTCCAATCGAATCGCGCGCTTGGCCCCCTTGTCTTTCGCGAGACGCTCGGCGGTGTCGATCGCTTCCATCGTCCCTGAGAGCACCACTTGCTCCTGGGTATTGTAGTTCGCGACCACGGCCCTCGAGGCGTCACAGAGCGCTTTGAGCGCATCGCCCGCCAATCCCATCACCGCCAGCATGCTGCCCTTGTGATGCGCGGTGCACTCCGCCATCGCGTCGGCTCTGGCTTGCACGAGGTAGAGCGCGTCACTGAACGTGAAGACGTTGGCGACCGCCAGCGCCGTCAACTCCCCGAGACTCAGGCCCGCAGCCGCCACAGGTTTCAGTGAAGGTGCGAGTTCCATCAACGCCGCGAATGCGGCAAACGACGTGACAAAGAGCGCCGGCTGGCACTTTTCGGTCTTCGTGAGCTCTTCGGCCGGCCCTTCGAAACACAACGCGGTCAGGTCGTAGCCAAGGCGGGTATTGGCGTGTTTGTAGATCTCGCGCGAGGAGGTGGAGGTGTCGTAGAAGGCTTTGCCCATGCCGGGGGCTTGCGCGCCCTGACCGGGCAGGAGGTAGGCCAAACCGACCATCAGCACACAGCACACAGCACACAGCACACAGATGAGACCCACGTTCTTACTGCTGTCTGCTGTCTGCTGTCTGCTGTCTGCCGAGTGGGACTCACCATTGAAGCAAAATTGAGCCCCACGTCAGGCCCGCGCCAAACGCCACCATCACGACGTGATCGCCGCGCGTGATGACGCCCTCCTGCACCGCCTCATAGAGTGCAATGAGGTTGGATGCTGCGGAGGTGTTTCCGTAGCGTTGCAGGTTCATGTACATCTTTTCGAGCGGCAGTTTCGCCCATTTGGCGAGGGCTTCGATAATGCGGATGTTGGCCTGGTGGGGAATGAAACATCCGATGTGTTCCGGCTTCAGCTTCGCTTTTTTCATAACCTGGGTCGCGGAATCCGCCATGCGACGAACGGCGAGCTTAAAGATCTCCCCGCCGCTCATGCGCAAGAAATGCAGGCGCTGGTCCACGGAGCGGTGCGAGGGAGGGTGCTTCGATCCTCCGCCCGGCATGCAGAGCAAATCGGCCGCCGAACCATCGGAGCCCATGTCGGTCGCGAGGATTCCGCCCCTGGTGACGGGCGCCATCACGCAGGCCCCGGCGCCGTCCCCGAAGAGCACGCACGTCGAGCGATCGGTCCAGTCAATGAACCCCGAGAGCACTTCTGCCCCCACCACGAGGGCATTGCGGTAGCGGCCGCTGAGCAAATACTGCTGGGCCGTGATCATCGCAAACATCGATCCGGAACAGGCCGCGGAAAGATCGAAACACACCGCAGAGGTCGCTCCCAATCGTTGCTGGACCAAGCACGAGGTCGAGGGAAAGAGCATGTCAGGCGTGGCAGTCGCCACGATGAGCAGATCGAGATCCTTCGGATCGAGCTTCGCCTGCTTCAGGGCCTGCTGGGCGGCTTTCGTGGCCAGATCGCTCGTCGTCATGCCCGGGTCTGCGACGTGCCGCTCGCGAATCCCCGTGCGCGTCTGGATCCATTCGTCGGTGGTGTCCACCATTTTCTCGAGGTCGTGGTTGGTGAGGACCTTGGGTGGCACGTACATCCCAAGGCCGATGATGCCGATACGTGTGGGGTGGCTGACGCGACGAGGACTCATGCGGATTTGGACGCTGCCCGCTGGGCGTAGAGGGCCACGGCATCGACCATGTTGCGGTTCAGCTCATGGCGCACCGACTCGTAGGCCACACGGATCGCGTTCTTGATCGCCTTGCCGCTTGAGGCGCCGTGCGCGATGATCGAGACGCCGTCGACGCCCAGCAAGGGAGCGCCGCCGCGCTCGGCGTAGTCGATCTCTTTACGCAACTGCGCGAAGGCATCGTGCGCCAGCCAGGCCCCCATCCGCGTGATGGGGCTCATGGCGAGCGACCGCTTGAGGAGCACGCTGATCGCGTGAGCCAAACTTTCCGCCGTCTTCAGCGCCACGTTGCCGGCAAAGCCGTCGCAGACAATCACGTCGAACTCACCGGAAAAGATGTCCCGCCCCTCCACGTTCCCGACGAAATTCAGACCCGACCCTTCAAGCATCCCATACGTTTCCTTACTGACGTCGGTGCCCTTACCTTCCTCTTCGCCGACGTTGAGCAGGCCCACGGTGGGGCGCGTTTTGCCCAGGATGCAGCGCACGTAGGCTTCGCCCATGAGCGCATATTGCACAAGATGTATCGGTCGAGGGTCGATGTTCGCCCCGACGTCGATGAGGAACGTGTCTCCTTTGACGCCGGGCAGCAGAGCGGCGATACCTGGACGCTCCACACCCGGCAACAGTCCCACAAGCAGGGTGCTGGCGGATACCACCGCGCCGGTGTTACCTGCAGAGATGAAGGCGTCGACTTTTCGCTCTTTTAAGAGTCCCACGCCGATATTGATCGAAGATTCGCGCTTCTTGCGGATACTCGCCACCGGCGATTCTTCCATGCCGATGACTTCTGGGGCATGCAGAATGGAGAGGTTGGCGGGACGTTTCGAATAACTGGCCAGCTGTTGCTCAATCGCTTCGCGCTGGCCGACGAGGATGAGCTCAACGGGAAGTTCTCGGGCGGCGCGCACCGCTCCCGCAACCGGCGTCTCAGGAGCGGCGTCCCCGCCCATCGCATCGAGGGCGATTTTCATCGATGGGCGACCGTGACGGTTAGGATGACTTAGCTTTCTTCTTCTCGCGGATGACCACCACGTGGCGTCCGCGGTAATGGCCGCATTTCGGGCAGACGCGATGAGAGAGAATGGGCGCTGCGCACTGCGGACATTTCGTCAGTGATGGCATTACGAGCTTCCAATGAGTCCGGCTCTTATCACGACGGGCTTTGGAATGTTTCCGTTTGGGGAGCGCCATGAGTCCCTTCCTTGTGTCGTCCGCTACGAGGCTGCCGAATCTGATGGACGCATCGCCGACCGATGGACGCACGAGGCGACGTTCAGGTTTTGTCCGCAGACGCTGCACAGCCCCTTGCAGTCCGGCCGGCAGATCGGAATCATCGGGTAGGCCAAGATGATCTCTTGGCGCACATCATCGGTCAGATCGATTACGTCCGCGGCATGAGCCTGATAACTGAAGACGGCCGTGGGTGTTGCCACCGATGTGAATGCTTCCAAACATCGCGCGCACGTCATGTGCAGCGGGGCCCGGATCTTGGCGGTCACGACCACTTCCTCATCCGCCTTCACGATGGCGGCGTCCACTTCAAACGGCTCCTTCAACTGAATGTCGGAGCGATCCATGTCCATCGTTGACGGATCGTACGCGGCGTGCTCGTTGAGTCCTTCCGGAGGAATACGGCTGACGACAATTTTCATCACAGGGTTCCTTCTGCACGCACGCGCTCATCGAGCTCGCGGGCGCAGCTTCTGCTGCAGCGCCTGGGCCACAAACGGGGGCACGAACGCCGAGAGATTCGCCCCTAAGGCCGCGGCTTCCTTGATCAACCGAGCCGAGATATAGGCGTAGGCTTCCGAGGGCATCATGAAAATGGTTTCCACGTCTTCGGAGAGCTTGCGATTGGTCAACGCCATCTGAAACTCGTACTCGAAATCGGAGAGCATCCGCAGGCCGCGAATCATGACACGGCAGCGGTTGCGCCGGACATAGTCGACCACGAGCGAGTCGAATTGATCGATCACCACGCCGCGCATGGAGCGCGTCGCGCGCCGCAACAACGCCACGCGCTCTTCAACGGAAAACAGCGGCCCCTTCCCTGGATTGGACGCTACAGCCACCACCACCTCGTCAAAGATCGTGCGGGCGCGCGTGACGAGATCGATATGCCCGTAGGTGACCGGGTCGAATGTCCCAGGATAGATGGCTCGCGTCTTCTTCATCAGTGGCCTTCCTGGCTCACGTTCTCGGCTGAGCCAGCCTGATACAAAGAAAGCACCGTATCGCCATACCGGTGCCGTTTGCACTGGTGCAACGGACCGATTGACGCGGGCAGGATGGTCCGTTGGTCATGCTCCACTACTACGATACCAGTGGGGGCGAGGATAGCACAGTCGACGACGGCGTTCAAGGCTTTTTTTCCCTCGTCGGTGCGGTACGGAGGATCCAACACGATGAGATCAAACGGCGGCTCGTTCATCGCGAGTTGCCGCAGCCCCCGCTCCACATCGAGGTGCAAAAGGCGCCAGGCCTCCCGCGGCAGCTGTGCCTCAAACTTGGCCAGGTTCTCGCGGATGCACAGCACCGCGTCGGTATCCGATTCGATGAACGCCACGAACGCGGCCCCGCGCGAGAGCGCTTCAAACCCGATCGCCCCGCTGCCCGCAAACCCATCGATGACCCGCGCGTCGTCTACCGTCTCGCCCAGAATATTAAAGAGCGCCTGGCGCACTTTCGCTTCGGTAGCGCGGATCTGGCGCGGGCTGGCCAGCTCAATGCCCTTCCACTCACCGGCCGTAATGCGTGGCATGGGCCGCGTCACCCGGGCTGCCGGCGAAACTGCGAGAGCTTCGCTCGCAAAGGTGCGAGCGATGAGGCGCGCAGATCAGGATCCTGGACGATGAGTGTCGCCGCTTCTTCGCGAGCCGATTCGAGGAGCGTCGTATCGCGCGAGAGGTTGGCGATCCGAAACCGCAGCCACCCGTGCTGGCGCCGGCCCAGCAGCTCTCCAGGGCCTCGCAGCTCCAAGTCTTTCTCAGCCAGCGCAAACCCATCTGTGGTCCGAACGAACGTGCTGAGCCGCTCGTTGAGCCCCGCCTCGCCGCTATCCGTGATCAGGATGCAGGTTGCCGGATGCGTCCCGCGGCCGATGCGTCCGCGCAGCTGGTGCAGCTGGGCCAGTCCGAACCGCTCGGGATGCTCGATGACCATGACGGTCGCGTTGGGCACATCGAGGCCCACTTCCACGATCACCGTCGAGACAAGCGCCTGCAGTTCGCCCTTGGCAAACGCGAGCATCGTTTTCTCTTTCAGCTGCGGCTTCATCTGCCCGTGCAATAATCCTACGCGAAACTTAGGAAACACATCAGTCTGAAGTTGTTTGGCCATTTGCGTGGCCGCTCGCAGCTCCTTGGTTGAGTGCTCATCAACGAGCGGATACACAATGTACGCTTGCCGGCCTCGTGCGAGCTCCTTGCGCACCATCGCATAGAGCTCCTCGCGCTCCGCATTCGCCATCCACAGCGTCTTGATGGGCTGGCGGCCTGTTGGAAGCTCCTGAATGGTGGAGACATCGAGGTCGCCGTAGATGGACAGCGCGAGTGTGCGCGGAATCGGAGTCGCGGTCACGACGAGCACGTCGGGGGCTTGCGCTTTCTTCGCCAGATGGGCGCGCTGGACCACGCCGAACTTATGTTGCTCATCGATCAAGACGAGTGCGAGATCTCGAAATACCACCTGACTCTGGATGAGCGCATGCGTCCCGACGACGACGGACAGCGCCCCCGTCGCAATCGCCTCGGCGCGCCGCGCGCGTTCAGCGGCCGCGACACCCTGCGAGATCAGGCCCACCGTCACGCCGAGCGGCCCAAGCAAACTCTCAATCACGCGTGCGTGCTGCTCCGCGAGCAGCTCGGTCGGCGCCATCAGCGCGACTTGATAGCCGCTTTGCACCGCCACGGCGATGAGCGCAATCATCACGATCGTCTTGCCGCAGCCGACATCCCCCTGCAAGAGCCGGTGCATCGGTGAAGGCTTCGCAAGATCTGCGAGGAGGTGGTCGAGGACCTGCGTCTGGCTTGCGGTCAAGGTAAACGGGAGGGTTTCGCGCAGGCCGCGCGTGATCGGGCCATCGAGCTGATAGTGGTGCGGCTTGGCGATCAATCCGGTTCTCGCCCGCCGCTGGGCAAGGGCAAGCTGAAACAGGAACAGCTCCTCGAACGCCAAGCGTTGCTGCGCGCGTTCCAGCGCTTCCCACGCCGAAGGAAAATGGAGATCCCGAATCGCCTGGGCCAGCCGCGGCCACCCGCGGGCCTGCCGGATCGGCTCGGGCAGCGTGTCCTGCAGCGTGCCGCCGTAGCGCTCCACCACCGTCGCCATCATCTGGCGGAACCATCGTTGGCCCACACCGGCCACCAGCGGATAGATCGGCACGATGCGTCCCATATGGACGGAGTCGCGCTCCTCACCCTCGATCCGTTCCATCTCGGGATGAATCATCTGCAGCCGTGGACGCAGCTCGACCTGCCCGTAGAAAATCACCGACTCGCCGACCTGCAGCTGCTGCGCCAGATACGGCTGGTTGAACCACACCCCGTAGAGTGTGCCGGTCTCATCACCGATGGCCGCCTCGAAAATCGTCTGCCCTCTGCGGATGCGCCGCAGCGTCTTGGTGAGGATGCGGCCGCGCACGGTCACGATGCTCCCGGGCCTGACCTCGCTGATGGGCAGCAGATGCGTGCGATCTTCATAGCGGCGCGGCGGCGTATAGCACGCGTCTTCGACGGAGACGATGTCCAGCTGGGCCAGCTGCGTCATCCGATGCGGGCCGACACCCTTCACATAGCGGATGGAGGTGTCGCCGGGCGAACCGCCGGAAGAAGACTCGCGGGGCTGTGCGGTGTGGGGCGTCGTGGACGAGAAAGAGATATTTGGTGTGGGGACTTGTGAGGGTGTCATCGGCTGTGTATAATAACTGCCCTATCCTGCAAGACGAGGGCAATCAACTCGAACGCCAACCGGAAAGCAAGGAGCCAGCATGCTTGCGTGCGCTATTTGTGGTAAAAAACCGTTCATGGGAAGTGCCGTCACCCATCGTGGGATGCTCAAGAAGCAAGGTGGGGTCGGGCGGCGGACGGTCCGGGTCAATCCCCGACGCTTCCTGCCCAATCTTCAGCGAATCAGGGTGCTGCTCAATGGCACGGTCAGACGCGCCCGTGTGTGCACGGCGTGCATCAAGTCAGGCCGGGCGCTGAAGGCTCCGCTGCATCCATCACGTCGCCCACTGCCAGCGTAAGCTCCCCGTCCACGACGGCGGGACTCGCGACCACGTCGTAACGCCCTGCCGACGAATATCCGCTGAGCGATCCTCTCGCGGCCACGCGCGTCGCGCCATCCGACAGCACCCCCATGCGCGGCGATTGCGTCTCGATGGCCACATCCCGGATCAGCGCCATCGGCCGCGGATTGCCCATGCCAAACGGTCCAAATCCCCCGAGCTGCGTCACCCAGTCCGGCGTCACGTCGCGCAACGCCAGCGTCAGATCCGCCCGACGAACCTGCTGCAGTCCACCCTGCCCGGCGACCCGCTTGGCTTGCTCGTTGACGAGGAGGCGAAACGGTTCCAACTGCTTGCGATCCACCGTCAGGCCGCAGGCCTGCGCATGCCCGCCGTAGCGCACCAGAAGATCTCCGCACGTCTTGAGGACGTCCAGCAGATTGAAGAGGGCGACCGAGCGTCCTGAGCCGGTACCTTGATGCTCATCCATCGCAATGGCAATCGCCGGACGCCCGTAGCGTTGCGCCAGCTGCGACGCGACAGGCCCCATGAGCCCTTGATGCCAGCCGCTGCGGCTGACCACCAGCACGAACTGATCCTTAAAATGCAGGCGGCTCACTTGCTCTTGGGCCTCGGCGAGCGTGTGGCGATGCAGTTCCTTCGTGGTCGCGTGGGCGGACGCGGCCAAGGCCAGCCACTCCTCGATGCGGCCGTCACACTCACTGAGGAGGAGTCCCCAAATCGCCGCCGCATCTCCGAGCCTGCCGCTTGCATTGAGGCGAGGTGTCAGTTTCCTGAGCACATGCTCCGGCTCAGGCTTCGATGTTCCCGTCGCCTCGCAGAGCCGCCGCAATCCCTCTCGATGACTCTGCACGATCCGCGGCAACCCCTCCGTCACGATGACGCGATTATCCCCAACGAGCGAGGCGCAGTCGGCGAGCGTGCCCAGCGCCGCCAGGTCCAGGCTGCGCATGACCCCGTCGGTGCCTTCGAAGGCCTGCGCGATCTTCAGCGCCAAGCCGGCACTGCACAACTCGGAACCGGCTGACTGCGTGCACCGGGGGTTGATGAGCGCGTACGGCGTCGCCGGCTGGGCGAGCGGCAGATGATGATCGACGATGATCGTGTCGATCCCTGCGTCGGCAAGCCGCTGCACATCTGCGGCTTGGTTCGTTCCGCAATCCATGAGCACGACCAGCGTCGTCGAGGAGCCGCACACGCGTTCGACCAAGTCCGCCGGGACTCCATAGCCATCGGTGATCCGGTTGGATTGCACCGCGCGCACGACCGCGCCACGATTCCGCAAGACTTCGTAGAGGATCACGCCGGCGGTCAGCCCATCGACGTCCGAATCGCCGAAGAGGAGGATCGGCTCGCGCGCGGCGATGGCGCGTTGGAGGCGCGCAACCGCGCGCGCAAGATCGAGGAGTTCCTCCGGAGCGGTGAGGGTAGCCAGCGTTGGATGGAGGAACCGCCGCGCCGTCGAGGCGTCGCTGACGCCGCGATTGAGGAGCAGTTGCGCCGTCACGGGATGCACGCGCACCGCGCGCGCCAATGCCGCCGCACGGTCAGGGTCGGCAGGAGCGACGCGCCACATCGATTGCATCGTGTATCCCAATGGGTGTCAGGCGCGCTTGGGCTGTCCGAGTCCGCGCCAGGTGATGACCAATGCCGAGGCGATGTAGACCGTCGAGTACACGCCCGAGATGAACCCGAAGAGCAAGCACAGCGAAAAGTCCCGCAGGACCGGCCCGCCGAAGAAATACAGGACCCCGACTTGCAGGATCACCGTTGCTGAAGTGAGCAATGTGCGCCCGAGCGTCTCATTGACGCTCAGGTTGATGATCTCCCGCAGGTTCATCTTCCGCTGGATCTTCAAATTCTCCCGCACCCGGTCGTAAATGACGATCGTATCGTTGATGGAAAACCCGGCGATCGTCAGCAAGGCCGCAATCACCATCATGTCGATCTGCCGGCCCAAGAGGCACAGCATCCCGACCGCCACGACGACGTCATGGATGATGGCGAACACGCCGGCGGCGGCAAAATCCCAGTGCTTAAACCGGAGGGCCACGTAGACGAGAATCGCCACCATGGACCACGCAATGGCCATCCACGCCTTCTGCCGCAAGATCGCCCCCACCGTCGGGCCGACCTGTTCGTTGCGGATGAGCTGCGGGTTCGCGTCGGCGTAATCGGACGTCATGGCCTCACGGGTTCTCGCGAGAATGTCGCTCGCCTGCGCTTCGTTTTCCGACGGCGTGCGAATGAGCCACTCGGTCGGCGCGCCAAACTCCTGAATGACCGCGCTGCCTAATCCGACTTTCTGCAAGCTGGCGCGCAGTTGATCGGCGGCGATCGGCCGCTCCATCCGGTATTCCTGCAGCAACCCTCCGCTAAAATCCACGCCATAGCGTTGATCGCCGCGCATGACAAACGCCGTCGCACCGGCGAGAATGACGAACGCGGAGATTCCATAACAGAGATACCGCTTGCCGATGAAGTCGATGTTCGTGCGTCCGAGGAACTGGAACATGCGCAACTGCTTGAACGCATTGAGGTGGAGCAACCCGTCGAAGATGATGCGGGTCACAACGATGGCCGTAAACATGCTGGCGATCAACCCGATCGTCAGCGTCGTCGCAAAGCCTCGAATGGGCCCGGTCCCGAACCAGTAGAGAAACACTGCGGCAAGGACCGTCGTGACGTTCGAATCAAAAATGGCCGAGAAGGCTTTGTCGTACCCGGCGCGGATCGCCAGGCTCAGCGGCCGCCCGGCCCGCAACTCCTCGCGGATGCGCTCGTAGATGAGCACGTTCGCATCGACCGCCATCCCCAAGGTGAGCACCATTCCGGCGATGCCTGGCAGGGTCAGGGTCGCATGGAAATAGCCCAGCCCCCCGAGGACCAGCAAGAGGTTGAGCGCCAGCGCGAAGACGGCGACGAGGCCCGCGAGCCGGTAGTAGCCCACCATGAAGACCACGACGAGCAGCCCGCCGATCACCACCGCATTCGTGCCGGCGCGAACAGAGTCTTTCCCGAGCATCGGCCCAACCGTCCGCTCTTCTTCGAGCGTGATGGGAGCCGGCAGCGCGCCCGCCCGCAGGACGATCGCCAGATCATGCGCCTGTTCGCGCGTAAACCGCCCGGTGATCCGTCCGGAATCCGTGATGCGGCTTTGGATGGTGGGCGCCGATTGCACCTTGTCATCCAGCAGGATGGCCAAGCGACGGTTGATGTTGGCTCCGGTGAGCCGGCCAAACTCCCTGGCGCCTTCTTTATTCATCCTGAAACTCACTTCGGGAAGCCCCATCTCGCCCGGCTCCACCCACGCATCGGCCAGGATCGAGCCGGTCAAGGCGCCCTCGGTCTCCAACAGCATCGGGCTGCCGTCTTCATCTTCCGAGAGTTGATAGCCCTGGGGGACTTTGCCGTCGAGGGCTTGCTGGATCTGCCGCTGGCTGTCCGAGACCAGCATGAATTTCAGCTGAGCGGTCTTGCCGATGAGGTTCAGCGCGCGATCGCGGTCGCTGATCCCGGGCAGCTGCACCAAGATGTGGTCGGCGCCCTGACGCTGAATGAGCGGCTCGCGCACGCCGAACTGGTCGATCCGGTTGCGTAAAATTTCCACCGCCAGGCCAGCCACGTCCTTGTTGCGCTGCTCCGGAGGGAGTTTCGAGGTATCCACCCGCAGGACCAAGTGCATCCCGCCCTGCAGATCCAGACCGAGATTGATGCGTTTCTCCAGCGGAAATGCGTACCACGCGGCGAGGGCCGACAGCCCGACGACCAGTGCGATCTTCCAGCCGATCTTCTGCGACATTAGCTCCGATTCTCCGTCGTTGCGCCGCTCGATGACGCTTTCGGTTTCACCAGGCGGACGATGGCGGATGGCTCCACTTCGACCCGGACATTATCGTCGATGCGCAGCGTGATCGAGTCGGGCTTGACATTGAGCACCGTCCCGAAGAGGCCGCCGCCGGTGACCACCTCGTCGTTCTTCTTCAGATTCTTGAGCATTCCCTCATGCTCCTTGCGCGCCTTGGATTGCGGGCGAAACACGAGCAGATAGAAAATACCGAACACCATCGCGAACATCGGCAGCATGGCCAAGGGCGACGGTGCTGCTGCAGCTCGATCGGGCATCAAGATCCTCCTACAACCGTGACAGGTTGATTCACCAACGTTTGCACATCCACGAGCTGCGTATTGGGATAATAATACTCGAGGATTTCGGCCGCAGAAAACCCTCGACGGGCCAGCTCCGCGGCCCCCCATTGACACATCCCCACGCCATGTCCCCACCCGTGGCCGTCCAACACAAATCCATCCGCCACGCGCTCGACGGCAAAAAGCGGGCTGCGGATGCGATCAAATCCGAAGAGCGAGCGAAAATCATAACCGGACAGGACCAGGGTTCGGCGCGCCCCGAGGATGCGCAGCTCCTCGACGCGTCCCGATGCCGTGCGCTTCGTCACCTGGATGTCCCCGACCGGACCAATCGAGCCGAAGCGGCTCTTCGACACCGCCCACGCAACATCGGCTTTGGTCAGCCGACGCTGCCACGAGAAGAACGGAGAGGCCAAGCAGAATCGGCACGTCACGCCGCCGCGCAACGGTTCGATGTTAAACGGTCCCATGACGCGGCCGTTTTCGGTCATCCCGCCGCAGGTCGAATGATAGAACGTCGGGAAGAGCTTGCCCTGCGACATCACGATCCAGCCCGCGGTGCTTTTCACCGCCCGCGTCGTCGCAATCTTTTCTGCGGTCTTGCCGCCGTAGTCCTGCGACATGATATCGCCGCTCACATCATAGTCGATCTGCGATTTCGTGAATCGTTGGTAGAGCGCATACGTGCGCGCCGCGATCGCGATCGCCTTCAACGCCTCGGGTGGCCAGTAATCCGGCGCTTCCTTGCTGAGCACGCCGCGCAGATAATCTTCCAGCTCGACGTGGTTGACGACCAGGAGGGTGAGATCGCGCTGGCGCATGATCTCGATGATCCCGCGCAGCCGTTTCCCATTCAGGCTGATAGCCGCATCCGTCGCGGGTTCGATGCGCACGCCGGCGAACGGCAGGACGTCATCGCCCATGGCGAGCCCGGCAGCGACCGCGCGCACCGTCACCGGGCGCAGGCGACGCCCCTGCTGAATGGGCTGGCCGTTGTGCGACGCCACCATCGTGAACCGCCCGAAAATCTGCAAGAGCACCTGCGGGTCGTCCTTCGCCACAGCAACGCGAATCAAGGCAGGATTCGGCTGCGCGTGGACGAGCTGTGCTCCACTCAAGAGCACAATGGAGCTGCAGTGCGCTAGAATGCATCCCAAAATCTTCCACGCGGGTCCTGCCGCTGCGCCACCCTGCGTCCGTCCTCGTCGCCGGGCGGCTGTACAGCCGCCGCCTTCGGCGACCGGCAACTCCAGGCGGGCGCAGGGAACCTGGCTTTGCGTCACCCGCTTTAGGGATTTTTGGATGGATTCTAGATAACGCATGCACCTCATGAGTGACGAAACCGATTGATGAGCCACAACACGACGCTCAACAGTGCGCTCAGAAGCAGACAGCTGGTGAGAGGAAAATAGAAGGAAAATCCATCACGTCGAATCGCAATGTCACCGGGCAGCCGCCCCAGCCATGGAATGCGTGGGCCGACGAGCAGGAGCACACCGATACCAACAAGACACAGCCCAAGCATCAAGACGGCGCGACCGAATGGCTGGAGGTCAGGGCTCATGTTGTCGATGCAAAGAGCTCGAGGTCTTGTGATTTGAGATTCGCCACGTGCTGGTAGGCAAGTCGCGTGGCCTTGCGGCCGCGCGCGGTGCGCTTCAAGAATCCCGCGGACAAGAGATAAGGCTCGACGACGTCGACGATGGTGTCGCGCTCCTCGTTCATGGCCGCCGCCAAGGCGTCGATCCCCACCGGCCCGCCGCCATAAAACTCGATGATCATCGTCAGCACTTTGCGGTCCATGCCATCAAGCCCGTAGTCATCCACGCCCTGCGCCAAGAGGGCCGCCTGCGCGATGGGCTTGGAAATCTTTCCGTTGGACTTGACCTGCGCGTAGTCCCGCACGCGGCGCAGCAAGCGGTTGGCCACACGCGGCGTGCCGCGCGAGCGCTCGGCAATTGTCTGCGCCGCATCAGGCTCCAAGGCAATGCCAAGAATCTTCGCGGAGCGCTCCAGGATGGAGACCAGCTCGTCCGGCTTATAGAACTCCAAGTGATAGACCATCCCAAAACGGCTGCGCAGCGGATTCGACAACAAGCCTGAGCGCGTCGTGGCCCCGATCAACGTGAACCGCTTGAGGTGGAACTTAATGGTCTTTGCATAGGGCCCTTTATCGATGACGAAATCGATCTCGGAATTTTCCATGGCGGGATACAGAAACTCTTCGACGACTTTCGAGAGGCGGTGGATTTCGTCGATGAATAAGATGTCGCCGACTTCCAGATTCGTGAGGATGCCGATCAGATCGCCGGCCCGTCCGATCGCCGGACCGCTCGTCGCGGTAATCTTGGCTCCCATCTCCTGCGCGACGATGTGCGCGATGCTGGTCTTGCCCAGCCCCGGAGGCCCGGCGAAAAGCGCGTGCTCTAATGGCTCGCCACGGCGCTTGGTCGCCTGAATCGCCACCCGGAGATTCTCCACCACCTGCGACTGGCCCACGAAGT
Source organism: Candidatus Omnitrophota bacterium (assembly GCA_016198905.1). Taxonomy (GTDB): domain Bacteria; phylum Omnitrophota; class Gorgyraeia; order Aquiviventales; family Aquiviventaceae; genus JACQHR01. The sequence goes on from JACQHR010000010.1 coordinate 22,728, forward strand.
CACCGAACCGCTTTGGTCGCAGGCTGAGACTCAGAATCTGGTCGTCGTCATTCTCCGTGACCTGACGCAGCGCTGCGACAGGCGCCTCTAGGCTCGTCGGAACCGCTCGAAGCACGGACGTCTTAGGCATGCTTACGTTACCGACGCGACCGCAAGCCGCTGTTGGCGATAGACCTCATTGAGCACATCCTCCGAAGTCTTGAGCCGGGGATTGCGCTCGAGGGCCGCGCGGACCATCTGTTTCGCCTCGGCCTTCTTATATTCCAACTGCACCAAGACGGCGACCGCTTCTTCTTCCAGCGCTGAGGCGCCTTCCGCGCGCGCCTCGGTGGAGGCTTCTTTGGTGTGCATCAACGCGTACTTGCCCACCTTGCCCTGCAGTTTGGCGACGATTTCGCGCGCCCGCTGCTCGCCGATGCCGGGCAGCGATCGCAACACCGAGAGATTGCCATCGTCGATGGCCTGGGCGATCACGGGAATCGGCTGTGTCAGCGCCTTCAGCGCCGCGCGCGGCCCGACTCCGGAGACCGAAATGAACCGCGAGAAAAATTCCCGCTCGATGTCGTTCAGGAAGCCGATCAGCACCGGAATGCCGCGCCCGACCTCGAGCTGCTGATAATGGAACGTCACCAGCTCCACCTCGGCGAAGGGATCCTGCCGCTCCTGGATGACGCGCAGAATCGAGGGCGGCACGAGCACTTCGTAGGTGATGCCCGCCACTTCAAGGAGCACCTGCATCTCTCCGATCGTGCGCACCGTGCCGCGAATCCGAGAAATCATGACGCGATCCCCATCGATAACCGGCCCTGTTGAGTGCTCAGGTGCGCGTGCACGATGGCCAGCGCCAGCGCATCGGTCGCATCGGCCGACCACGAGGGATCGGAGGTCTGCAGCCACTGCGCGACCATGCGGGCGACCTGTTCCTTTGATGCCGCCCCATGTCCCGCGACAGACTTTTTCACTTGCGCCGGCGGATACTCGGCCATCGGCAGTTCGTGCTCCTGCACCGCCAGACATGCGGCTCCCCGCGCATGTCCCATCAAGGTCGCCGTATTCACGTAGGCGTGATGCGTAAAAATCTGCTCCAGCACCGCAGTGTCCGGATGAAATCGCGCGATCACGACGCAGAGCTGGTCGTGGATGGTCGCAAGCCGCTCGGGCAGCGGGCGCTGCCGCATCGGACGAATGTCCCCGGCCGCAATAAACTGCAAACGAGAAGTTCCGGCATCAATAATTCCATAACCCGTTCGATTCAAGCCGGGATCAATACCAAGGATCACCATGACGCAACGGGACAACTCCTATGCGGCCTGCTGCGCCAACAACGCATCCGGGATATCGAAATTCGCGTACACGTGTTGCGTGTCTTCGTCTTCTTCCAAGGCGTCAAGGAGCGTCAGGAGGGATTTCACTTGCGCAGGGTTCTCCACCTTCACCGTCGTGGAGGGGATCATCGTTAACTCGGCCGACTCCCACGTGAGCGTCGCACGCTGGAGAGCCTGTTTGACGGCTTCGAAATGCTGCGGATCGGTGTAGACCAACGTTTGATCGCCTTCAGTCTTGAGATCCTCCGCTCCTGCCTCGAGCACGATGTCCATCAGGCGATCTTCGGCGACACTCTTGCTCGGCAACGTAACCAGCCCTTTCTTGTGAAACAGCCATGAGACGCTGCCGGCTCCCGCCAGGTTGCCTTCGTGCTTGCTGAAAATGCTGCGCACTTCCGCGCTGGTGCGATTCTTGTTATCGGTCAATCCTTCCCACAAGATCGCCACACCGCCCGAACCATAGCCTTCGATGGTCATCTCCTCATAGGAGACGCCCGGCAACTCGCCTGTGCCCCGCTTGATGGCTTTATCGACGCTGTCCTTAGGGATGTTGGCGTCGCGGCCTTTCTGGATGGCAAGCCGCAAACGGGGATTGCCCTCAGGATTCGCCCCTCCGAGGCGCGCGGCGGCGGTAATTTCGCGGATGACTCTCGAGAAGACTTTGCCGCGCTGGGCATCGATAACCGCCTTCTTATGCTTGATGCCCTTCCATTTGGAATGTCCAGCCATGGTTCGACTCGTTTCACTCGCTCACCATGATCCCGCCCGCCCCGGCTCTCATCAACGGCGGGCCGGAGAGGCGACAGCCCAGGGACCATGCTACTTGCGCGTTATCGTCGGAAGGAATGGGCGTAGTATAACACCGGACGGACGAGGGTGTAAACCCCCACACCAACTTGCTGCAACGGAAGCAGTGGTGTCTGCCTTATTCTGCTACCGCCTCGCTTAAGAGGAACTCGATGGTCTTCTGCAGTTCGGCGAAGTCAAACGGCTTCGTCATATACGCATCCGCGCCGTGGGCGAAGCCGCGCAGCTGATCGACCGGCTGATCCAGCCCGGTCAGCATCACGATCGGCATGCGCGAGGCGTGAAACAGCTTGCGCAGCACCGCGCAAACTTCGTAGCCCGTCAGATCCGGCAACCGCACATCGAGGATGATCAAATCCGGATGGCCTTCAGCGGCGTACCGCAGCCCCCCGGCTCCGGTCCCTTCGCCGTGCACCGTAAAACCGGTGTGCTCCAAGCGCGTCGCCAAGAGTGTGCGGAGATTCTCTTCGTCTTCCACGACCAGGATCTGCTTGCGAGTTCCCGAGATCATCATCCCACCTCCATGGCCGTCGCGTCCCCAAAAGGACAACGCCCCCAACCGTACGCTGAGGGCGCTCACTTCAACCATGCCTCACCGGCGAGAAGCCGTCAAGACCCTTTCGATGGTGCCGCGGCGGCGGTCCAGCCGTTTTCGGCACGCGATCAGTCGGCCATACGCGCCGCCACGCACACCTACGATGAGGGCCGGCGGTCATCGATGAACATGATCCGCCAAGAGGACCAGTCGAGCGGCACATTGCCCAGATAGGTCCTGGCGCTCGTGAGGAGGCGCTGCGGCCGTCCCAACAGATCAAGCGGCACGCGAATCGTGATCTGTTTGGGCTGTCGGCTCACTGTCACGCTGCTCTTCGCCAGTTTGCGGTCTTGATCATACACCCCATAGTCCAACGCCCAGAGCTTCACATGGATTTTCGGCATCTGCGCAAACAGCCGGTCGGTGCGATAGCCAAAGAGATAGACCGATGATTGGACCGCCTCAACAAGGGGACGGGAGAACGCAATGGAGACGACCACGTTGTCTGCTTCCAGACGGATGGATCGCGCCTCGAGCCCAACGAACTTCGCGCGCTCTTCATCCGTGAGTTCTTCGGACGGTTCGGCGGCCGGCTGTGTTTCTTCCGACGACAGAGCCAACGGCGCGGAGGTCTGGCGCAGCGTCACAACAGGAAAATCCCCGAAGAGCTCATTGGGTTTCATGAACGCCGTCAGATATCGCCTGCTGTAGGCATACTGGGTGCGATGGGCGCGCAGGGCCAGCGCTTTGTGCGCGACCTCCTTGGGACTGAGCCAGTGAATCTGCCACACGCTATCAGCCTGCAGTGTCGCCGGAGGCTCGAGCACCTGCGTCGGATGGTACCCGCGAGGCCTTGGCCAATGCGCGAAATGGACCAGGTAGGGAAAGAGTTGCGGGGTCATCTCCTGCTCCATATCCCAGAGGGCCACGCGCGTAAACAGATACAGGGCTCGGTGATCCGGCATATGATCGGCCGGATGCGAGACGAAGATCTTCGTCGGGCGAAACTCGCGCAAGATGCTCGTCAAATCCCGCAGCACCTCTTCGCCTTTATAGGCGGCTCCTGGGCGCTGCGCGTTGGCATACGGCACGGCGCGCGCGCGCGTCAGCATGCTTTGATAGGGCTCCTCCACGCCCCAATGGTCGTTCCAGATGTGGAGCGTGCCAAAGTCCGGATAGCCCAAGAAGGCGAGGTGATCCTTTGGGACGCCAAGGAGTGCGGCCGCCGCCAGTGCCTCGTCGTGCCTGACGAGTCCCATCTGCTTGATCGCGCCTGGGAGGATCACCGGATGCCGACGATAGAGGAGAAACGACCACTGGTTGTTATCGCCGTAGGTGAAGAAGACGATGCGTAAGGGCACGCCCATCGCGACGGCCTTCTGGATGATCCCTCCACAGCCGAGCACTTCATCGTCAGGATGCGGAGCTAGAATCAGCAAGCGGTCATCGTGCCGGACGATCACTTCGGCCTTCGAGGATACATCGAAGGTATGGCGCGGCTGGCAGCCCACGCCCACGCATAGCATCAGGCTGCAGCAGACGAGCACTGGTCCCCGTCGGGCTCGCATCAGTGGCCGCGGCTCATATAAGAGTCTTCCCATAGATGATCGTGTAGTGCAGCTGATAGCTATCGCGCGTCGGCAACACCACCGGATGGCGCGTGAGGGCCGTAAAACCCATGCGCTTAAAAAACCCGCAGGCGCCGACGTTGTCCTCCCGCACGCCGGCGTGCACACCCCGCAGACCGGCACCCGCCGCCTGGGCCATGAATCGCTCGACCAACGCGTGTCCGAGGCGTTGACTGCGAAACCCTTCCTTGATGTTGATGTGCAGATGCGCAGGATACCGCTTCAGATCCACATCTCGACCCAGCCCTCCACGCCACCAGGTATCGACACCCGCGCGCGCCAGTCGCCAGCTCTGCCGCTGCCAGAGCAGGCCGCGCGCCACCGCCTGCCCCGCTGCAGCCGGAAGAATGTTCCAGGCCATCCGCTGCCGGTATTGGCCGCTCTTGAGACTGCCGGTTAAATAGCCAACCACGCGATCTTCCGACTCGGCGACCCACAAGGTTTCGGGTTCATAGCGTCGATAGTAGTCGACGAGGACATCGGCGATGAGCTCGCGGTCATCCAGCATGTGGGTCATGGATTGCCCGCGATCCGCCGTCTCAAAGGCGATCTGCCGGATGGCCGCAGCGTCCGAGGGCCGGTAGAGTCGAATCACGATGCCCTGACGCACAGCGTCAGATGAGAAGCTTGTAGATGGTTGTGGTGTTGGTTCCATCATGGGTAGTGTAGCATGCGCCGTATCCCGTCCGTCTCTGCGGCCGCTCACCACTGATGATGTCGCGCCGCCTCAAGGAATTCTTGAAAGTCACTGACGAGCAGATCCGGCTGCGCGTGTACCAATTCTGCTCGATCCGACAACCCGTGCGTGACCGTCACGGTGAAGACGCCTGCCTTGCGCCCGGTTTCAATGTCGATCGGGCTATCCCCGACAAACAGCGCTTCTGTCGGGTCGATGCGCTCACTCGCCATGAGCGCCAGCAGCGATGTCGGATCCGGCTTTTTCGGGTAGGCCGAATTGCCTCCGATGATGTCGAAAAAAAAGTCCGCAATTCCAAGCGCGGTCAGAATGTCGCGGGAATACGGATTGGGTTTGTTGGTGATGACTGCCTGCCGCCGGCCTTTGAAATAGGCCAGCACCGATGGCGCGTGGGGGTAGAGCCGGCTGTGGTCAAGCAGATGCAGCGTGTAGTGCCGACGATAGATCTTGGTGCCCTGTTCGACGAGCTTCGGATCCTCCGTATGCAGGCAATGCCTGACGAGCTCGTGCAGTCCTTGGCCGATATAGCCGCGGATCTGCCGCGCCGGCAGCAATGGAAGCCCAAGCTCTGCGCGCATGTGATTCGCCGACGCTGCAATGTCCTCGAGCGTATCGACGAGCGTGCCATCCAGATCGTAGACGATGAGTTGTTTCATCAACGACGCCGCCAGTGGAGTCCACTGGCGACGCGCACCCCGGTCACTGCTCTCGGAACGTGCGTGGGTCCCGCGCTCTACGCCACATAGACCGTCTTGATGTTGACGAACTCTCGAATCCCGAAACCGGACAGCTCGCGCCCATAGCCCGAGTCCTTGATGCCGCCAAAGGGCAGCCGCGGATCGGATCGGACCAGCGCATTCACAAAACAGGAGCCGGCCTCGACGTGATGGGCCGCGATCTGCTCCCCGCGCTGCCGATCCTTCGTAAACACCGCCGCGCCCAACCCAAACACCGTGTCATTGGCGACACGAATCGCGTCCGCTTCCTTCGCCACCGGAATGATCGCGGCAACAGGCCCAAAGGTCTCCTCGTGGTACACCGCCATGCCCGGCTTCACGTCGGTGAGCACCGTCGGCGGATAATACGCGCTGAGCCCTTCCGGCAGCACACCGCCCAGCAACAGCCGAGCCCCTTGCCGAATACTTTGCGTCACCTGTTCGTGCAGTACCTCGCGCAAATCCCGTCGAGCCAATGGTCCTACGGTCACCGACTCATCCAGAGGATCGCCCACGCGCTGGCGCTGCATGTACTGCGTCAGGAACATCTCGAACCGCTTGCGCACAGACTCCACGACGAGGAAGCGCTTGGCGGCGATGCAGCTTTGCCCGCTGTTCACCAACCGCGAGGCCACACAGGTCGTCGCTGCCGCCTCGAGATCCGCATCCTCCAAGATGAGATACGGATCGCTGCCGCCCAGCTCAAGCACGGTTTTCTTCAGCAAGGACCCGGCTTTGGACGCCACCGCGCGACCGGCCGGCGTGCTGCCGGTCAGCGTCACCGCTTTCACGAAGGGCTGTTCAATGAGCTGTGCCACACGTTCGGACCCGACCAAGACGCTGCGAAACGTGCCGTCGGGGAACCCAGCGTTGCGAAACACCGACTCGATCGCCAACGAGCATCCGCAGACGTTCGAGGCGTGCTTCAGCACGACGACATTGCCCGCCATCAGCGCAGGGGCGGCGAAGCGAAACACTTGCCAGAACGGAAAATTCCACGGCATGACCGCGAGGACGACACCCAGCGGCTCAAACGCCACGTAGCTTTTCGCCGCATCGGTCGCGATCAATTCGGGCGCTAGATACCGAGCGGCGTGCTCGGCGTAATACTCGCAGCCCAACGCGCACTTCTCGATCTCGGAGCGGCCCTGGGTCAGCGGTTTGCCCATCTCTTGCGCCATTAAGCGCGCGTAGGTCTCTTGCTGCTTGCGCAAGATGGCAGCCGCCGCTCGCATCTTCGCGGCGCGCACCTCGTACGGGATCTGCCGCCACGCGAGGAACGCGTGGTGCGCCCGATCGACGATCCGTTGCACCTCCGCCGGAGCGTGCTCAGGATACGACTGCACCATCGCTCCCGTTGCCGGATTGATCGATTGCAGGGACATCGGCGTCAATCCTCTCGAGCGAGCGGGCCCAGTTTCTGACTCAACGCATCATTGACGCGCTGATCCACCGGCACGTCGATGACGCACAACGCATGCGAGGTCACCGCCTCGCGCAGTTGACGCTTCAGATCCGCCAGCGTGCGTGGGCTGTACCCTGTGATCCCAAAGCTTTCCGCATATTTCTTAAAGTCCGGATTGGTCAGCCGGGTGCCGGTCTCATGGCCGTGCGACGCGCGCTGTTTCCAGCTGATGAGCCCGTAATCGTTATCGTTGAACACGAGCACGGTGAAGGCGACCTTCAGCCGCTTGGCGGTCTCCAATTCCTGCGAGTTCATCAGGAACCCTCCATCGCCCATCGCCGCGACCACGCGCCGTTTCGGATTCTGCAGCGCCGCCGCGATGCCGCCCGGCAGCGCAATCCCCATGCTGGCCAGGCCGTTGGAGATCAGACACGCGTTGGGTTGATAGACGGGAAAGTTGCGCGCGATCCACAGCTTATGAGCCCCCACATCGCTGATGAGCAGGTCGTCTTCGCCCATGATGGTGCGCAGGATGTTCAGCACGCCAGGCACCGTGAAGGGCTCGCCTTCCTTCAATTCATAGCTAGCCAAATCATCCACGATGCGCTGGCGAACCGGCGCATACCACGCCGTGTCAAACGGACGATCGTGTGGATGAAAGAGCGCGCCCAGCTCTCTGAGGGTGGCGGTAATGTCCGCGACGAGCTCAACGGCCGGCTGGTAATGCGTGTAGACTTCCGCCGGCGTGAAGTCGACGTGGATAATTGACTTCTGCGCCTTTGGATTCCACTTGTGCGGCGCGTACTCGGCGATGTCATAGCCGACGGTGATCACGAGATCCGACTGATCCACCGCATCCATGACGAAATCCCGCAGGCCCAGCCCGATGGTGTGCAACGAGTACGGACTGTTGTCCGAGATCGCCCCCTGCCCCATGAAGGTGTGCACAACCGGAATGTGGCAGCGAGCGACCAATTCGCGCAGCTGCATCGACGCCCGTTTGCGGATCGCCCCGTTGCCCGCAATGATGAGCGGCCGCTTGGCCACCTTTAAGAGCGATGCGGCCTCCGCCAGCGCCTTACGGTCAGGATCCGGACGGCGCACGCGGATGGCCCGCAGCGGCTTGCCCTTCACGGGCATCTTGGCCACGTCTTCGGGCAGCTCAAGGTGTGTGGCGCCCGGTTTTTCGCTCTCCGCCGTTTTGAACGCTTTGCGGACACATTCGGCCGCCACGTCGGGATGCGCCATCGACCCGTTCCACTTCGTAATCGGACGGAACATCCCGATCACGTCGAGATACTGATGGCTTTCCCGTTGGACTCGACCTGACCCGACCTGTCCCGTGATGGCCACGAGCGGGCTTTTATCCAGAAACGCATCCGCGACACCCGTGATCAGGTTCGTCGCTCCGGGTCCCAGCGTCGCCAGACACACACCGGCCTTGCCGGTCAACCGGCCCCATACGTCGGCCATGAACGCCGCCCCCTGCTCGTGGCGCGTCGGGACGAAGGTGATCGAGGACCGCTCCAACGAAAACAACACATCCTCGTTCTCTTCGCCCGGAAGCCCGAAGACGTAGCGAACGCCTTCATTCTCAAGACATTTCACGATGAGATCGGCCACGTTCATCGGGACTGCGCCTGTCGCAACACAGGATCCTCGGCTTCTTTCGCGCGCTCGCTCGGAGACAGCGCCTGTTGCATCTTCGCATTCCACTCCTGCCAACTCGCGCTGTCAGGAGGGGCGATGCGCTTGGCCAAACGGTAGAGCGTCATGCCCTCGCGGATGCGTCCCGTCAGCAGCGCGGTGGACCCGAGCCAGTACAGATCGTCGTAGGCGATCTCCTCCGAGGCAAAGGGCTTCACACTGCGCGCAAACGCCTGATAGGCCGCCTCAGGCTGCTCGAGCAAGCGATACGTCCACCCCATGGCCCGGTAGATTTTTCGTTGAATCGCCGGGTTCGCCCGCACCAACGCCTTCCGATAGAATACCAGCGCTTCGGCAGGACGCCCCATCTCCCGCAAGGCATCCGCCTTCGAGGCGTAGCCTTCCGGGAATTCCGGATACGCCTCGATGATGCGCTGCGCATGGGGCAGCGCCTGCGCAAAGGCCCCATCGATTTTGTCGAGCGCTCCTGCCAATTCATTGAGCATGCGAACGTCCGGGGCGACGTCCAGCATGCGGGTCAATTCCCCTCGCATGCCGTCCTTCTTGCCGTCGCGTATCGCCGCGTTCACATAGCCTGGAATGTCGTTCTCCGTAATCTGAAACGGATCGAGCGCCGAGAGGCCGTAGCGCGCCGCGATCTCCGGGTGCTGGGCGCGATCCACATACAGGACTTCCTCATCGTCAAAAAAGACCTTCTGATACTGCGGCATCGGCTCGATGAGTGTTGGAAACTGCGTTTGGCCCGCCGGCACGGTGATGAACGCCGGATGGTACGCCGCCACCACCTTGCGCAAGACCTCTCCATTCTTGAAGGTCTGGATGGCCGTAAAGATATCCTCGTCGCCGAACAAGAAGGGGGCTTGCAGATCCGCGTAGATGCGGTATCGCGGCAACAACATCCACTCGAAGTACCCTCCCGCGTTGGGATGATTCAGGATGGACCCGCCGGTGTTCACCGTTCGCAGAAAGGTCACCACGCCGGTGGGCAGCTTCTGCGAAGACAGCGGGTAGCGGCCGCGGTCACCGAAGAGTTGCCGGGTTATGAACAGCGGAACGGCCAGCAACAGCACCAGCAGCATCGAGACCAGCAATGGTGAAGAGGCCGGCCGCGACGCCTCATCGGGCACGAGCGGGTGGGTTGTGAGGATGGGCAGCGCGAGCAACACAAACTCGTTCGCGAACCGGCCGTGCTTGAACATGATGGCCGCGCCACCCAGCAGCAGAATTGCATGGCTGATGCGCAAGCGTCCGCGCACCGCAGCGGCGAGCGCGGATCCGAATGCCACCAGGAAGACGAGATTCACGAGCGTGTCTTGCGTCGGCAAAAGCGCCGGAAATTGAAAGGTTCCAAGCTGGGTCAGGCTGTAGGGTGTGAGTTCCACGATGTATTGCGCCGCGTGATCAGTGGGAATGAGCGCTTCGTTCGGCAGTCGCGCTCCGAAGGGCGTTGCATACACGGTGGCCAAACACAAAAAGAGCGGCAAGAGAAAGGAGCGCGCGCTCCATGCTGCGGGCAGCGTCGCGGTGGCGCGGCGGACGACGTACTCGATCAGATACGCCATGCAGATCAGGCCCATAACCGGGTAGACAATCCCATGCGCGTTCATCCACAGCAGGCCCAGCAGCGGCAAATAGATCGCCCACCTGGGATAGTATTCGAGGATGAGAATGAACGCCGCCACGCACAGATAGCTGACCATGTGCGGCCTGACGATCATGAAGCGATACTGCAGAATCACCGCCACCACCATGAACACGGCCACGCTGTAGAGTCTGGCTGACAGCGATGACTGCCGGGTAGACAGCATGCGCGCGACGATCAAGAGCGTGACGATATACAGCAGCGCCCGCAAGCCGAGCAGCCCCGGATATCCCCACCAGGCATGGAGATGGTAGACGAGGACTTGGAAGAACCAGTAGTAGTCGATGTACTGTCGCGGAGGCTGCAGGAATGAGAAGAAGCTCTCATGCGGAATGGCGTGATGCTGCGCGATGTATCGGCCGGCCGTGAGGTGGTACCACAGATCCGTATCACCCGCGATGATCGGCCACGCCAGATAGAAGACGAGGTTGATGAGGATGAAGGCCGCCACAGGAAGCAGCAAAGCCCACGAGGGAAGCGTTCGCCGTGCCGAACGACCCGCGGTCCGTCGGGGCGTCATGGCGGCGTGCGCCTGCGGAGGATGGCGATCATGACGCGCGTGTCAGATGAGGTGTCGTGGAAAGCAGTCTGGCTCACGCCCGGTATTGTACCGCCTCACCGTGTTAGAGGACCGAAAAATCCACGATGATGGGGTAGTGATCGGAGCCGATGTGCGGCCCGATCCGTCGCTGATGCACGATGATGTGATGCGACACGAGGCAGTGGTCGATCGGAATACGCAACGGCGAGGGCGCCATCGAAGGCCAGCTGGGCTGCACGCCGAAGCCGACACGGCTGTCCCGCAACCGGGCGCGGCGCATGAGGTGCTGAAATCCCGGCGACCACGACGTCGTGTTCAGATCCCCCAGCACCATGGTGGGCCGGTTCTGCACCAGCACAAACTCCGCAAGGTCGGCCAGGTGCTGGTTGCGATGCTTGGTTCGAAACGGGTTCGTGGGGGCCACCGGATGCGTTCCGATAATGGTCACTCGCTGGTCCTGCAGCATCAGGCCAACAACCAGCAAGGGCAGCCCGGTGGCGCGCAACCGCACGATCTGCGTGCGTTCCACCGGTACCCGACTGAGCAACACGATGCCAAATCCGCCTGGCAGGAGAACATGGTTCGTAAACGTGTAGGTGTCCGTCAGAGGCTGCAGCGCTTCCAGCCATCGCTCGTTGATCTCGACGAGCACGACGACATCCGGTTGGGTTTCGCGAAGCAACCGATGAACTTTGTCATGCGCCTGATTCCCCGAGAGCACATTCGCCATGAGCGCGCGGTAGGTCCGCGCCGCCTTGCGCGTGGGCGCGCGGCGATGCAGCGGCGTGATCGCCAACAGGTTGAGGAGCGCCATGCTGATGGCGAAGAGGCCTTCGGGAACCTGGCGGAGGATGAGCAGCGCTATCCCGCTGAGGGATAAGATCCACACGTATTGCACGCAGAAGTGGCTCGCCAATTCGCATAACCAGCTCCAACGGGCCAGGAGCCCCATCACAGTCGCAAGCGATGCGAGCCCGGCGATGCCTCTGAGAATGGCGAGCGTGGTCACTGAACCCATGTTCCCCCTGAAAGAGCGCTTCATCGCGCCCTATGACCGCCAAATCTTTGGGTATCTTACTCCATCAGCCTGATGCGGTTGAAAATAAAATTGGCGGCCTCCGAAGAAGCCGCCGCTGGTGAGCGAGCAGTCGTCCTTAATGGACGGTCACGATGTCCGTACGTTGATTGTTGGTGTCATCCTTTTCAGCAATCTGATGAGCCGGGTCGATCGTGGCTGTGACGAGATAGTCGTGCGGAACCGCGAAGGCGACGTGGCGCTTGATCGTCCTGGTCGCATTGGCCGCCAATGCCGGGATGGCGTATGTGGCCGGAATCGTTTCTTCGCCGGCTTGAATCTGCAAGGTCGAATCCGCCACTCGCACGTTGCTCCGGTTCTTCACGATAGCCGTGATGGTCACCGCAGCCCCAGAGGCCGGCGAGGCCGGAGTGTGCGTCAGCGCGCTGATGAGTAGATCCGGCGTGCCTATGACCACGGTGCCGGACGATTTGGCGACCGAATCACCTCCGTCGATTCCGGCCATGAGATAGGCGTAGGTGCCATCCGGGACACGCGCGCCTTGGTCATTCGTTCCATCCCAGACCGCCTGGATCGTCCGTGTCCCGCCTTCATCCACCGCCACCCATACCCTGTGGTCACCCGCATCGGTCACGACAATCTTGCCTGAGCTGATCTTGTGATTGAATCGGGCTTTGAACGTCGTCGTATCGAGCAGGCCATCGCCGTTTGGACTGAAGGGGTCTGGGCTATCGCTCATGCTCGTGATCCTTAGCGGCCTATCATTGACGGTGATGGTCACGTCCTGGCTGTCGTTGAGGCCACCGTCGCTGGCGATGAACGTCACGACGTAGGTGCCGCCCTGGTTGTAGGCGGGCGTCCAAGTGAACGTGTCGCCGGTCAACAGCGCACCGCTCGGCAGATTCGTCGCGTTGAAGATGATCGGATCCTCATCAGGATCCGTCGCCTTGAGCCTGAAGCTCAGCGACCGACCCTCGCTGACCGTCTTGTTCGTGATGCGCGAGAGGACGGGCGCGTGATTGAGCGGTTGGCCCAGATAGTTTTTCTGCAGCTCAATCAAGGCGCGATTCGGCACATGATGGTTGGCGGTATCGTACTTGGAGAGCTTGCGCGCCAAATCAGCGAGAGGATCGTTGCGAAAACTCGGCAACGCCTCATCGTCATCGGCGTGAGTGTAGAGTCCCCAATCCGAGGGGCTGTTGTGGAACTTGTAACTCCACGGCGTCCAGCTCCAGTCATGGCGATTGAACGCCGTCAGGTAATACTCCCAGATGGATTTCATGCTGAACCCGTGGAACTCTCCGATCATCGCCGGCACCTGGTACTCGCGCTGCTTCGTCTCGGCGAGCGTCACTTGCTGATCGATGAAGGTTTGGTGAGCGGCGAGGTCCTCGCTGTGATCAAAGAGGTAGTAGTGGAACTGGTAGACGACGTTCTCCCATCCTTGGCTCACCGGAGCGGGCAGCGTCGTCCAGTCCCAAACGCCTTCCATGATGATGACGTGGTTGGTGTCGATCACGCGGATCGCATCATAGAGCCGGTCGTAGAGCGCCCAGAGCGTTGGCGGCGTCGGCGCTCCGATCGGCTCATTCAAGAGATCGTAGCCGGCGATGGCCGGGTCATCGCGGTAGTGCCGGGCGAGCTCTTCCCATATCTCCACGGTGCGATCGCGGTACGCTTGGCCTTGCGCGCTGTCCTCGAAGAGCTTGTTGTAATTGGCCCGGCCGGAGTGGGCCTCGTTACTCTGCGATCCGGGTGCCCCATGCAGATCAAGCACGACGTAGAGGCCGCGATCCGCGCAGAATTTCACGAGACGATCAATCGCGCTGAAATCGATCTGCCCTTGCCCGTTGCGGATCCACTCGCCGTTCTCATCTTGGAACAGACGGAAGTAGACAGGCACACGCACGGTGTTCATGCCCATCCGCGCGAGAATGTCGAAATCTGCGTCTTGCAGATAGGCGTGTTGGTAGGTCTGCAGCAGTTGGCGCGTCGAGGCTACGCCAAACCGATCTTCGAGCACTTGGCGCAGCGTGTATTCATCTTCAATCGGCGGGGTCTCGTTGTCGCCAAAGCCGGTCATCCATTTCTCGATCAGCAAATCCGCCCCGAGGTTCACCCCACGCAGCAGCACAACCGGACCCGTGCCATCCTGTTCGCGAAGATCGGTGCGATCCGCATGCACAAAACCGGGTGTCGCAGACACCGGCGGACCCCACGCCGTGGATTCCACAACATTGTTACCCTGCACGTGGACGGCCCGCGCTCGATACCACTCTCCCGCCTCTGCTAATACCGTCTGGACGTGGCCCAGATGAATGCGGCTCCACGGTCCTATGTTTGCCGGCGCCGACTCGACTTCGTACGTGTCGGTCTGCGGAATCGTCTTCCATTCCACGACCCCTGCCTTGAGACGATCCCGATCGATGGTGATGATCGGCGGCTGATACTCGACCGGCTCGGAGTCGTTGAGCCGAAACCACGCGGGGGTCAGTTGTGTCACGGGAATATCCGGCACCCAATCAGCCGAATCGGCGGATGACCAGTACGTGGACCACGGCCCGTCCGGGCCGTTTAAGCTTTCATAGATCACATACGTGCCGGTCGTCGGCGGCGAATCCCACACGACTCGCCCCTGTGGAAGCAGCGCTCGGTCGATTTCCTTGATCGGCCCCACGGCCCGAATGTCATCGAAGTAGTACGTGCCGGGCCAGTAGACTTGGAGCTGAATCTTGTCGAGGTCATGCAGGTTCAGCGTCGGAGGCAGCTCGCTGAAAAGAACGGTGAGCCTCGTCCACTGCCCGTCGTGGGTGGCGTGCGTGGTCCACACGACCGCCTTCGTCTCATCGGTGAAATGCTGATCGTGATCGTAGAATTGCACGGCGACGTTGTTATCCAGCCCGTTCTGCGGCAGCGCATAGACCCACAAGGTGAGCCGATCATGGATTTCGGGCCTGAGGTTGACGTGCCAAAAGGTTTGTCCCCCGTCGAAATACTGCTGCTCTTCCGACTGCAGTCCGGTGCCGCTCCAATGGTCGGCTGCAATCAGCTTCCACGAGTGCTCGCCTTCGTGCACCGGTTCGCCCGGGCCGGAGAATCCCACGAAGTCCGCGTCGTTCCACTTCCATCCATAGTCGCCGGCGGTGGATCCGGCGCGCAGGCTGGGCTCGAAGGTTTGGTAGGCGCGATCGCCGCGCTCGACGGCAATGGAATCAAAGTAGTACATGCCGGGCCAGTAGTTGACGAGCTCGATCTTATCGATGCGATGGAGATCAAAATCCGGAGGGAGCTGCTCGAAGAGGACGTAGAGCTGTGTCCATTGCCCGTAGCGGGCGGTCCGCGTCGTCCAAATTTCGAAGCCGCCGCTGTGGTACGTGCCGTGATCAAAAAATCGCACGCTCACATTGTTCTCGGTGCGGTTCAGCGGCAGCGCGTAAATCCAGAAGCTGAGCCGGTCGTTCTGCTCCGGCTCCATGTCGTAGTTCCACCGCTCGATCTGCGACTGCACGCCGATGCCGTTATACTCAACACCGGACACCCTGATCGCGCGCGCTCCCAGATGCGGCTCTGAGCCGCCCACAAGCAGAATCGACGCACCGCTGAGCGGCCACGCGTACTCATCGGAGCCGTTGCCGACCTCGAAATCCTGGTAGATCTTCGCCTGGCACACCGACGCGCTCGTCAGAATAATGCTCGCCGCCAGGAATCGAAGACATGAGATGACGCGTGTGCGTTGCATGCTTTATTTTACCTGGCACGGCCGCCGACCACCAACAGCAAATCCGTGCAAGCGGCATCTTGCAGGAACGAATGTGCGTACTGTTTGATAACGGCGCGTAGAGGTGATTAATCCAGGAGAGCAAGACGCGTCACTACGAGGGCGGGCTCGTGCGCCGTCAGCGCGCGACCAACGGGGTGGGCCGATCAAGGAAGGCGGCGATGGCACTCACGGTGGAATCGATCAGGCCGCCATCGGTCACGAACCGCGTGATCAGCGACGCCGGCGTGACATCAAAGGCGGGGTTTTCGGCATGAGAGTTTGGCGCGGCGAGGCGCACGCGTCGCAGCGTCCCGTCGTCTGCGACACCGGACACGTAGAGGACTTCGTCTTCGTTTCTTGTCTCAATCGGAATGGCGTGACCGTCCGGCGCTGCGGGATCAAATGTGGAGCGAGGAGCCGCGACGTAGAAGGGCACGCGGTGGCGCTGTGCCAAGACCGCGAGCGTGTAGGTGCCGATTTTGTTGGCCGTGTCGCCATTGGCCGCGATGCGATCGGCTCCGACGATGACCGCATCGATCACTCCTCGCTGAAACAGCGACCCTGCCGCGGTGTCCGCAATTAATGTGTGCGGCACGCCAGCCTGCGAGAGTTCCCAATCCGTGAGCTTCGCTCCCTGGGAGCGCGGCCGGGTTTCCGTCGCGTAGACGAAGAGTGCCATCCCTGCGCGATGCGCGTAATAGATTGGCGCCAAGGCGCTGCCCCAGTCCGCGAACGCGAGCCAGCCGGCGTTGCAATGCGTCAAGATGCGCATGTTAGGCCGCAAGAGCGCGGCTCCGACGCGTCCCATCGCTTCTCCGGCTTTGCCATTTTCATCGGCGAACGCCATCGCCGCACGAACCGCAGCCTCCCGTCCCTGCGCCGGGTCAGTCGATGCAAACGCAGCCTCGCGCACGTGCGCGACCGCGGCGAAGAGATCGTGGGCGGTCGGTCTCGTGGCACGGATCAGCCGAGCCGCATCGTCTACCGATGCCCGGAAATTTGCCGACGACGCCGTCAACGCCGCTTGGGCTATTGCGAAGCCCGCCGCCACGCCGATGGCCCCGGCTCCGCGCACCACCATGTCCTTGATCGCCTGCGCCGTCTCCTGATAGGTGCGACAGGTCACGATCTCAAGTCGATGTGGCAGCAGCCGCTGCTCGATCAGCTGCACCGCTCCGTTGTCCCACCAGACCGCACGGTAGTCTTGACCCTGAATCCGCATGACGCCACGCTCTCTTCTACGTCGTCTGTGAACGGTCCTTGCCGGAATCATCCCCGGAGGAACCGAACGATTCTTTGATGATGCGCGCCATCGTCTCTTCGGTAAACGCCACACCGTAGCAGTACGGCAAAGCGTCCGTCGCATGGCGGATGACGCCTTCGGCGACATAGCTCGTGCCGCTGGGAAACTGGATCGTCGCCGAGACGCGCTCGCCGAGATCCAGCGCGCGAGCCGAGTAGAACCGGAATCCCAGGATGCTGACGTCTACCATATCGCCTTCGACGTGCTCGTCCGATTCCGATGCCACCACGATCGGTCCGGCGATCGAGAATCGCGGCTGCTTTCTGCGTTCACGCTCTGCTGCCATGATTTGTATGATAGCACACGGCGATGGTGCGGGTGTGGGATCGAACCTGCCTGCTCTGCGTGTGGGGATTCTCGGCTTTGCGTTTCAGCCTCAGCCGTGTTATAAGCTCAACTATGGCGCGGCGGGCCTTACGAGACCTTCACCCTAAACAGACTCTTCTTGTGCCGCTAGCACTCGTGCTATCAACCGCGCTCCTCTTCATCGGCCTCTCCCTGCCGCTGCTTTATTCGCAAAAGATGTTCTGGAAGAGCACGTATTCAGTGTGGGCTGGGGTCGTTGCGCTGTGGCAGCAGAATGAACTCGCGTTAGCGGCTATCCTGTTTTTCTTTTCGATCGTGTTTCCCATTGTGAAACTCATCGGGCTGGCAACCATTTGGTTCCTGCGGCTTCCGGATGAGCACCGAGCGGTCTTGCTGCATTGGTTGGGCGTGCTGGGCAAATGGTCGATGCTCGACGTGTTCGTCGTCGCGATTCTCATCGTGCTCGTCAAGCTGGGCCCATTCGTCAAGATTGAGCCGCGCCTCGGAGTTTACGTCTTCGCCGCAGCCATTGCCGCGTCGATGTTGACCACAATGTACGTCGAACGCCTCGCCAAGCAGTCCGTCCGTTCGCGCTAACTGTGCTGCTGCGTTGTCCGCGCAAGGGCGCGATAGCGAAAACAATCGGCGGTGTGGTCGTTGACCATGCCCACCGCCTGCATGTGGGCGTACACCACCGTCGGGCCAAGAAAGCTGAACCCTCGCCGCTTCAAATCCGCCGCCCAGGCCACCGCTTCATCCGTATACGCCGGGTAGTCGTTCAGCGTGCGGAATCTGTGGAGGATCGGCCGATGGCCCACCCACGACCACATGTACGCGGCAAACGTGCCGAACTCTTGCTGGACGTCGAGGAAACGGTTGGCGTTGTTGATGGCGGCGAGGATCTTCTGCCGGTTGCGGATAATGCCGGCATCGTGGAGCAGCCGGGTGATGTCGCGAGCCCCAAAATGGGCGACGCGCTGGACATCGAAGGCGGCGAAGGCCTTGCGAAACGCGGCGCGCTTGTGCAGCACCGTCCGCCAGGAGAGCCCGGCCTGAAAGGTTTCCAATACAAGAAACTCGTAGATCGTGCGGTCACGGTGCACCGGCACGCCCCATTCCTCGTCGTGGTACTTCAGATAGAGGGCGTCGCTAACCGTCGGCCACGGACACCGCGCCACAACATTACTCATCCCCACCCGCTTCATTTACCAACCACGCAGTATCCTACTTACACTGCATAGCTGATTGTCCAATCTATTGTCTCGCTCCCCACTCTGGATGAAGTCATGTGTCCGAGGAATTTCTATGGACGGTACTGCCCACCACCAGACCGGCAGCGATGAGCACCAGGTTCTTGATCACGAATTCCCCTTCCGTGGTGAGCAGCAGCGGATTCCCATATTGGAATGCGATGTCCGGCCGCAGCACCAGGACCAGAAACGTCCCCGCCATCTGCAGCCAGAACAAGAGGAGTGTGAGGCGCAGCGCGACGCGGAAGAGCAAGCCGGCTCCCACCAGGATCTCCCAAACCCCCAAGAAGGGCACGAACACGTCCGGCGGGAACCACGGGACCGCCGCGGTGACCAGCAACACGACGGGGCTGTGCCCGGAGACCTTCAGGGCGCCGAACCAAATGAACACGACTCCTAAGCAGATCCGCAACAGCCGGATGCCCCACGTCGCCATGAAGTCCACCATGGCGGCATCCACCCTCTGCCGCCACCCCTTCAGCCTCATCATCTATCAGCTCCTATCTCTCTCGTCGTCATTTTGAGAGGTCGCCTCCCCGGAATTCCATGATTTCCCTGTCCCGATTTTCCCCGGTTTCTCCAGACGTGAGGCCGCGGACGTTGTCGGTGGAGGCCAAAAACAGGTATACTTCAAACGATGTGCTGGGTTGAGACCCTGGCGTCATTCATTCGATTGTACCTAACGGATGACAAAGGGGGTGGGCAATCGCATGGCGAACAACGACGGAACGTGCGGGTCGCCAGCCCAGCGGAAGATCTTGATCGTTGACGACGAGCCGAAGATTTGCCGGACGCTCGCGCAGCACTTTGTGTTCAACGGCTACGAAGTTCGCAATGTGCTTCGGGGCGAAGAAGCCCTCTCCCTCCTTGGAGCGTACCATCCTGATGTGGTACTCCTCGATATTCTCATGCCAGGCATCGGCGGCATTGAAACACTCAAGCAGCTCCAGCACATCAGCCCTCGCCCGAAGATCATTATCCTCAGCGCCGCGGATCACGAAGAAGTGATTCAAGGTGCGTTACAGCTTGGCGCGGACTTCTATATGATCAAGCCTGTCGACTTCGCGGAGCTCGAGCACGTGATCAATGGGTTCCTACCCACCCACCGAAAACACCATACGCCCTCGTAATCCCTTTCGCCGACCGTCCCGTTCCTGATTGGTCTGTATTGAGCAATGGTCCCCAAATCCCCGACACCAGGAGGCCCGCCTCCGGAGTCCCTCATTCAATCCGTCTAGCCGTTCTCTTCAGTTGGCCAACTTTTTCCCAATCTGGCTCTGGAGTCAGGACCACGGCGAGATACAGGCCGTCTCTCTTCATGAACGATGCTTGGCCTTGCTTGCGAAGCTCTGCAGTTATTTGGTCCGGGGTGAGCTTATACATCCCTCCGGAAAGCGCATCAATGGCCAGGCCAATCAGGCCGCCAAAGACGACATTGCCCCACACCCAACCACTCACTTTGTGCGTCACAGTCGTTTCATAGGTTTCATAGCCGAGCATTTCAATTTTGATGAAGTGGTTCTCTTTCCTCTTCAAATCAGCTACAAGTGGCGTCTTGCCGGTCGGTCTGTTGTCGATGGCAACCGATGCGCCTGAGGGGATGCTCGCTATTCCTACATCTTGACGTGTTTGGTGGATCACCGTGGCACAGCTCAGTGATGTTGAGCAGGCCAGGACGGCTGCCAGAACACGCACGATCCCTCTGCACATCTGCACCTCCTGTTGTAATAGGACCGATTCTTATTTTTCTTAGGCCGTCCTTTTTAGGACGGCCCTGGTTTTCCCTCTGTTCAATAAAAAGGCAGCCTAGGGCGGCTGCCGTGGAATGCGTTAGCGCACGTTACGCTCGTGCAGGGGTTTCTCCAACGATCTCAAATGCTCGGCGCGTGGCCTCAAAGCGATCGTCACAGCGAATGCCCGCCTTGCGGAGGACGTCACTGAAGAGGTCGTGGTACTTGGACCGCAATAAGTTGATCTCCTCGCGCGCCTGCCACTGATCCGGCGCCAGCGATTGCTCAAGGCGGATGAGATCAACGTAGATTTGTGCAGTCTCTTGAAGCGTCATACGAATTCAGTAGCGTTGGTTTGCGTCGTCGACGCATCCTGACGGTAGGATACCGGCCATCACAGCGCTTGTCAACGACGGCACCAGCACTGAATGATTAGAACCGTCCCCTATTTTTTCACCTGTCATTCGCGTCTGAGAAGCGAAGGAAGATAACGAAGTCCTACAACGATCGGTCCGCCGAGTATCACAACGATGTGAAGGTCACTGGGCCTGCGAACCGTCAGCATCAGCATGAACGATGTGAAGCCGATACCCACGATGCCAGCAACAATCACCGCCCACCGAATCACCGGCCGCTGTTTGATCCAGGCAGGACCTGCCAGGATCACCATCCATAACGCCGCCATGCATGCGAGCGCGCCAATACCCAGAAGCACGATGCCGATGGCATCAACGTCACCCCAGACATGAGGCACGACCCCTATCAGCAAGAGAACAGTTGCCGGACCGAAGAACAGCGTCGCCGGGAGCGCTCCCAGCAGCAGCTCAAGCCAATTGATCCACGTTAACTTCCGCATCTCCCTCCCCACCCCTCTACCTGTCCCCACGCTCAGAATTGTGTGCAAGGAATTTTCTACGAAGCATGCCGAGCAAGACTCACGGTAACGGTATCGCCGAATCTCGAGGAAGTAATCGTCAGATGGCAGGTCACGGATGCTCCACCATATTCATGAAGGAACGTTGCCTTGCCTGGCTGCGCGCCAAGCTTTGATGGCACGCCCGCAAGAACCTTCAGCCGGCCCACAATAGCGGGGTATAACACTTTGGCGGGCGGGGCGATTGGTTGCCAGACGCCGTTGACGCGACACTGCAGGCTCACGCTCTGTTCCAGCGGCTCAAAGCGGATCTCCTGCGCGCCTTCCTTTATCGCATGGGAGATCACTAATTCGACAAGCCGCCTGACGGGCGGCTCTTCCTTCAGGTTTTCAGGGTTTTCGCCAGCCATCTCCCGCCTCCGGAATCCTCGTTAGGCGTTCCTATTCAGGACGCCTCCGGTTTTCCTTCCCTTAGTCGGCTCTAGGAGGAACGCCTCCTGAACTTCGATGAAGCACTCACCCTTCATGATTCGTCGACACCTGGAGGACCGCCTCCGGAATTCTCTTCCATTTTTCGTCCTATTCCTTCGCCTGCAACCTGTCCCCTCGGAACCCGGTACCGACCTTTCCATATTTTGTGTCACCGGAATTTCTGATCTTTGGGACGCTGGCCCTCCACGAAATACTTCACAATTCCGTTGCTATCAATTGCGACCATTTTCCACCTGGATCGGATGGGTCTCTGTAACCTGCTATGTAATTGTTGGCCTGAATAGTACCACAGCTCTCCAGAGAGGGTCTGCTCAATCACATTAGGCATACCGCAGACAGCTGATAGTGCATCCTTGTGCATGCCCTGCCGAATCCCTGTCGTCGGATCATCGTATTCGTGGACTACATACTGCTGAAATGGATCGTCTCTGTTCCTATCGTACATAAACGAGATCTGCCCATCGGAGTTGAAGCAGACTACTTTCCATTTTTTCTTAGCTGGCAGGCTTAGTTGCCGCAAGCGCTGGCTTGTATACCACCACTCATACGAACTCAGTTCCACGCTGGGATCACCCAGCCGAGCTAACACGTCTTCCTTGGTCATCCCACTCCGAAGGCCGGTAGCTGTATCTTCAACAAATTTCTGTGGCCTCGTTGGGGGTAAGACAGGTGGCGCTGTAAGGTCGCCCGCCGTCGGTAAGCTCACCACCGCATCATAGAGATCCCCGATAGGTGTTTCGTAGGCTGCATGTCGAAATGATGTGCACCCTTGAATTCCAACGAACGCCGCAACGCTCAGCGAAAACAGGACTCTTGACCTATTAAAGGACATCGGAAGGTATCCCTCTCAGAATCGACCACAAAAGCAAAAAGCAGTCCGTTTAGGCTGTCTGTATTCTAGCGCAAATTCTTTCTTGAAGTGAAGTCGCGTAGCGCGGAGTAATACGCTAGGAGGCGTTCCTCTCAGAACCGATGAAGCGATTCGACGACCCCCCAACCCCCGCCCCCGATTTTCTTAGGCGGTCCTATTAGCCCGGCCCTGGTTTTCCAGTTTCCCTAAGCCACTTCTTCTAGAACCGGGTTACCAATGAAGTCCGTAGGTTTCACTCGCCAAGCGTCAAAGGGCGAGATGGGATGCCCAACTTCGTTAAAAGCCTCCACAACGAGTTCTGAGCAGAAGAAGTTGTCCTGCACCTGGCAGAGCTTGCTAATTGCCGAGTTGTCGAAAATGAAATTGAGCCCCACAGGTGTAACAATGGAGAGTGCATAAAAAATCACACCTCGCATGTCGTAGCCATCCCCTACTTGTGAGGCGCACCATGCCACAAGCCGATCCAAGACCGCCTCATCCTTGAGATACTTGTGCCTGAAGGCGCGCAAGTAGTAGCCTTTCTGGATGTAATCATCAAGCCGCCACTGCCGGACGCCATTCGGTTTGGCCTGAGCCTCCCAGAGCAATCCATCACCCTGGTAGATGGCGGCGTGCGTCCAGAACCGATGTTTCGGCTTTCTTGTTAGGATGTTCGCAAGCTGAATCTGATAAGAGTGGCTGACGGGTTGCTTCCCCGTCAGAATGATGTCGCCCTTCCTTAATCGCCTGACGTCCAGCGTTCCTTCATAGCGCGCCTTCTGGCACCACAAGAGCCGAATAGCTCCTAAGATGGCCGCCACAAGAGTCACTACCACGAAAGAAACTGGAACCAGGAATACCCAATCCATGACTGCCCTCATCTAGGACCCTCACTCACGTGACCTCGAACATCAGACAATTACGTATTGAAACTCAGGAGGCATCCTAACTGTGCCAGGCTCATGGCCTTTAGGCGGTACTATTTGGGATGCCTCCGGTTTTCCCAACCCCCGCCTCCGGCATCCTCGTTAGGCGTTCCTATTCAGGACGCCTCCGGTTTTTCTGCCTCCGGTTTTCCCAAAATCAGAACCGTCCCCTATTTTCCAAAATTCATTTTTCTGTTCTAGTCTGCAAATCCATACCGTTCAATTCATCGAGGAGTTTATTTGCTATCGTCCGAATAAACGGCGGGTAGTCCTCGCCCAAACATTCCTCTGTCACTAGGTTAACCCATGACTCTTTTACTCTATCGAGTGCCCTCTCCAGCTGAATCGGATCGGTTCCGATTCCACCCAATTGCTCAAGGACAACTTTGATTACATTACCCCACTTACCGGGTTTCCTACCCCTATCTCCAGTTCCCAGCCTATATTTCTCAAAGTTCTCTACTGTAATAGGGATCTGCCGTGTATCAGTGAGTGCTTTACACGTGTAAGACAGGTCGAAATGGTCTTCAATCTCTGTCTCTCTTAGCTCCTCCTTACTTGGCAGGACAAAAAGATGCTGCATATCAATACGATCCTCATTAACGCATTCCTGTTGTGCGCGATTTCCTTCGTCATCGGCGTCGAATACTGCAAGAAACGGCTGTAAGTGCGCATCGAAAAACTTAACCAATGCGCGGACCCCGTTCGCACCCCTTCCGTGAACAATCCTCACGTCCCCACTATCAATGCGCGCTCCAATCTGAGGAGTCACTTTTCGAAGTGCACTCTCAAACAGACGTTCATCCGCCCTACCCTCTACAATCATTACAATCAGAGCATTTATTAGATTGTGTCCCGGCTTCACTCCAAGTACTTCCCTGACTTTTCGCATGGTTGGGTTTGGTAGAACATGAATCGCCCGACCAGTCTCATCCTTAGTAAGCACGATGTTCGATGGTTGAGAACCCCGGCTCACCATCACGGGTGAATGCGTGGTGATCACCACTTGATTTTCTCCTACGAGAGAACGAAGCGTTCTATTAATAATCTCCTGAGCATTAGGGTGAAGATGTAATTCGGGTTCCTCAATACCGAATATTAGACTTCTATGTAATGCTCCCCATTTTTCAAGCCGGC
>JACQHR010000014.1 GCA_016198905.1 Candidatus Omnitrophota bacterium
ACGACCGGGCAGATGGCCTTCGGCGGCGACGTCGTCACCGGCCCGGCGGTCGATATCGGACTGCCTGAGGAACTGGCGAACGCGCAGCTCGAGCGTGACATTCAACGTGCAACAGCCGAAGGGCAGGTCGTCGCTGGCGCGGTTCCATCCGCCGGCAACGTGGCATTTGTCCGGCGGGAAGGCGAACCGCCGACGACGGTTCGTCCACCGCGGGAACGCCCAACGTACGGCGTTCACTCGGTCAGCATCGACTCAAATACGTTGACGCAGGCCGTCCTGTATGACGCGGAGAGACGTATCGTTGACCGCTTCTTCGCTCCACTCGGTGCGGTTTTCGTTGGGGAGCCGGCGATCAGTCCGGAGGGTGATGCCGTCGCCATCACGATCCAATCATCCTCAGGTCTGGACATCCGCCAGAATGTCCTCGTGATGCAGGTGGGCAAGAAGCCGCAACTGGCGATTCCGGCTGATGCCGCCGAAGACATCCGGGAGGCTGGCGAGATTCATTTCAAACAATCTGGGAAGGTGATTACGCTGCATACCCGCACCGCAGAGGAGCGGCGGCTGAATGTGTGGGGGCGGTGGCGCAAGGCGAGTGTCTTGCCGCCGCAGACAACGGACGGGGCAGCAATCGACTGGACCACGTGGCAGTGGGCGCGCCGTACGGATGAGCCGAGCGATCTGGTCCGCAAGGACGATCCGACAAGCCGGATGCGACTGAATGACGACGGCATCTATATGCCTGACGACTCACCCCTCTTTCCGAAACTGACAACCTCAGTGCAGCAGGGAGTCGGTGAAGTGGCGCTGACGCAGAAGGAAACCGACCAGATCCTTGAGCTGGTCGCGCAGCAACAAGCCCCGTACGCCACAGCCTTGCGACATCCGATCGTGCGTAAGATCGCTGCGGACTTCATCTCCTCCGCCAGGTTTGAGCAAGAACGCGCGCGGGATCTGGTATCCGATATTCCTCAGACGCCGATTGACGGCAGGGCAAGTCGAGGGTTGTTTGCGCAGCTTGCTGAAACGGCGACGGCGATGCATCCCATCGCCGTCAAAGTGGGCCAGTGGTCGGGATCAAGGGTGCAAGAAATCTTGTACGCTAAGTTGCAGTTCTCAGGTCGCATCAGGCGTTGGCGGAATCACACGGCCGCACCAGCGAGGGGCTATGCCGTCTTCGTTCGTAGTGAGGGAGGTGAGGAGCGGCCTGTGGCACTCACCGAGCGCCCAGGGGCCACGGACATCCTGATCGTTCGGCCCACGCCGGAGCGGTGGTCTCGCCCATCCGGCCGCGGCCGCACGCCGCCCGGCGGGTTTGGCGCGGGAGCCGGCACGCCGATTCTGCCAGTCGTGGGCCTGACACCGACAAACCCGGGCAGCTCCATGGCGGTTTTCGAGGCTGTTGTGAAGGCCGGATTGCCCCTGAATCTCATAGAGCACGGTCCTCTCCTCTTGGCCATTCTCTTAGATCCAGCGCTCTCTGAGGAAGAGCAGATCACCCGTCTGGTGGATGCCCTCGGTGGGCGGGAGGGCCCAGGGCTGACGCGAGCGCAGGCTGAAGCCCTCGTGCGGCAGGTGAGGCAGCTTCCCCCCGAGGTTAACGCAGCTCCCCCAGTCAGCGGTGCAGGGGCTACTGTTGTTGAGCGAATCGACAACAACACCCGGCTGCGCGTCACGCGCGATGAGCAGATCGAGGATATTGACCTCGGGGCGCAGGCCATCGAGGAGCCGGTGATCATTGGGAATGCCTACGCAGTGACCTTCATCCCCAAGGACAACCCTCGTCAGCGGCTCGTCACGGCTCAGCTCGTTGGCGAGACCAAACCCTGGCTGGTCAATGTCACAACTAATTGGCTGAGGCCCGTGACGGACTATTCCGTGGTTGAAGACACGCGCGTTCTCATCAGTCCGGATGGGCGGCTTGCCGTTGCGTTCCTTCACATGCAACGGTACGAACTGAAGATGGATTTGGATGACGAGGCGTATCCCTTGATCGGTCCCGGCGAGAAGGTCGAGGGCCACTACTGGATTGGCATCGTCCGGGAAACGGGATCGCAAGAGACCAAGGTCACCGACGTCCTACCGGGGTTCGGCATCTGGACGACCCAACAGCCACTGACGATCCACCAGCTCACGTGGGTCCCCAAGACGTATGAGATAGAGATTCGGTATACCTCAGCCGAAGCACCGGACAGCGTGCAGACTCGCCGTGTCGCAGCCATCACACCATCCTTCGCGGAAGGGGTGAGGGCGGGACTCTCCCACCTCGCAGCGACGGCAGCGGCCCCTTCAGCCACACTCGAGGAGCAACAGTTTGACTTCGTGCACGACCAGTTGAGCCCGAAGTATCCCTCGCTTGCTGCCGAGCTCGAGCAGCGCCGAGCCCTGATCCGTGAAACAGACTCCGCAATGATCCGACGTGAGCTCAAACCTCTCGAGTGGATGCCAGGAGTCTGGCCCTTCTTTTACTGGGCCTTTGGCCTCTCACCATGGAAAGGCGCTCTTCCGCCGACGGGAATTGCCCGTGAGCTGCCCAGCTCCTCCGACCGCGGCGCCCAAGAACCCGACGATCCGACGAAGAGTCCACCGACACCGCCTGCACCTCCTACACCACCAATCGGACCAACAACTCCACCGGGCGTCACACCGCCATCAGCACCTGCTGCTCCAGTGCCGGTGATCCTGGGCCAATTCACCTGGCCGTATCCCAGCCTGCATCCACGAGAGCGAACACTCGTCGATCCCATCATCGAGCGGATCGTCGCGGACTATCGAGCCCTGCTGCTCAGGCGGGCTGAGGCGCTCGAAGCCGAGGTGGCGGCGCGTACGCGTGAGCGCGACGAAGCTCAGCAAGCATTGCGCAGTGCTGAGGCCGCTGAGGGAGTGCAAGAGGAAGATGTCATTGCACGGCGGGCTGCCTTGGCGACAGCCGAAAATCGACTGTTTGAAGCGCAGCAGGCGCGCGCCGATGTGGAGCGCCGTGTGGCTGAGACCCGGCCCGTGCTGCAAGAGCTCATCGCCCGCGCCTTTCTGGGGCCGCGGGTGGGGGGAGTCACGCCGGAAGACATGACCCGGCTGCTGCAGGAAATCTCTGGCGGTCTTCTCCAGGAGTCCCCACAGGTTCTGACCGAAACTCCTCAGCCCACCGAGTCGTCCCCGAGCACACGAGCATCGAAGATCACCGGCCGCGGGCGCACGCCGCCCGGCGGGTTTGGCGTGGGATCCGGCGTGCAGCTCCTGCCCGTCGTGGGCCGGCCACCGGCAAGGCCGGGCAGCTCGGTCCTGCCGCCACCGACCCTTGGCGCGCTGCCGGCGGGCACGACAATCGCACGTCTCGAAGGAGACTCCGATGAAGAGAAGGCTGCCCGATCAGTCGGGATCCGTGAAGTGGAAGTGCGAGTGGTGCTCTCAACAGGGGAGCGCAAGCCGTTCTTGAAAGGACAAGCGGGCTTTGTTGGTAACCACGTCGTAAGTTCAAATGGTCGCGCGGCTACGATGATCTTCGAGCCGACACATGATAATCGGTTTTGGGCGCGAACCTGGCTCGATGGAGATTGGGCACCACGCGATACGGCGTTAGGCCGCAAGGATCCCAAGATCGTTGCCACCTTGGGTCCCAAGGGCAAGGTGTGGACTGTTCTGTATCCGCCGATTGGCTACACGTGGCAGCGGCTGAAGGTGCAGTTTGCCGGCGAAGCCGCACGCGACGTCATCACTGCCTCCACGATTATCCCCATTGTCAGCGCCGATGAAACAGTCGTGGCCGCGCTCTACGAAACGCACGAGGGCTCGTGGAAGATCGTGGTGGCGCGCGCGGGTCAGCCGAATGTAGAGATGGAAACGTCGTTCCCGCGACGGTTCTTCAGCATACCATGGGTGGTCTTCGGCGGAGCACCGTTTGACATCGCATTCGTCGGCGACACGCACACGTTGCGCATCAGCCCGATGTGGTTCCAACTGCCGTGGTGGAGTCGTCCATCGCCCTACACCATCGATATCGATCAGTTGCCGCAGCCGCAACCGATGGTCGATGAAGCGCAGCGCCTTCAACTGGAGATGCTTCTTGGCGAGACGCTCGATGGATTTTCTGAAGCGCAGCTCCTAGCGGCGCTCGACACACTTCATGAGGTTGCGGAATGGTCGAAGAGTCCTCGTGAGTATGATGGGACGTTGCACGATATGTCTGAAGAAAGGGATCAGCTCACTGACATCCTAGGACTCGAGCCGGATGCCGCAAGTGCGATCCTCGCCAGATATGAGCGGCAGCGGCCGATGACGACCGATGAGTTCCATCGCGAGTTGGAGGGTGTTGGAGAGTTGTGGAGAGCACGCGAGTTGAACACCATTGGCGAGCTGCTCGATCATGTGGATCGCCTGCTGGCGCGAGTCGAGGGCAGAACCGAGCAACATGAACGGGACGCCGCCTCCATAGTCGCGCAGGCCATCATCACCGAACCCGAAGGACCCTTCGAGCAACTCTTGTACAGTGAGCAGAAGATTCTCATCGGCTACGTCATTGGCTACGGCAGATCTATGGAGCAATACATACCCGAAGGCCGCCGCGGTGAAGTCCTCGATATCATGGCGAAGACCTTCCGCAAGCTGGACGGTAAGGAGGCTGCGCACCAGGAGTTGCTGGCAATCATCCCGCGTCAATCGGATATCGATATTGCGGAGCTGCTGGCGCGCCAATCCGCCACCACGGCCACCTCCATGGCCCGCCCGCCGACCCCCAACCTTGGTCCCTCAACGTATGCGCTCATCCTCGCCTTAGCGAAACTTTCAGACACGTATGGACTGTCGTTTCGTGAGTTCCAGCTGCTATTGGGCGCTGCGGTGTTGGATACGCTGGGCATCGGCACGCCTGACACCGTCGAGGCGCTGATCTTCAACAAGCTATTTCACAGGAGGGTCACCGATCCGTTGACAGTCAGCATCGCGTCAGCGGTTTCCGAGAAAGAGCAGGCGCACCTCCGCACCTTGCTCACGAACGCCGTGGAGCTCCAGGATACGGTGTATCCCGACGCCTTAGTGCATGATCTTGTGACTGTCGCTCCCACGTTTGGACAGGCGCCCTCCGCTCGCCTGATGGCACTCAGCGGGCTGACTGCGGGGGAGATGAAAGAAGGAATGGATCGTCTCCAAGAGGAAGTGCACGCTCAGATAGCAGACGCCGGAGCCCTCATCTGGGCGTGGTTGCAAGACAGTCCCATTCCAAAGGACGTGGCATCCTCCACGGCATTTTCTCTGGACGAGATCTATCGCAGTTCTTCACGCCCAGTCCCAGCTGCCGCGTCCTCAAAAGAGCTTAGCGTGGAGTCGACATCCACAGAACGCTTAGCGCACCTCGATCTTCTGCGGCAGCGGATTGAGGATCGAGTAACAACCTTGGATCGGCCGACGAGCGCGCTCCTTGCTCTGGCCAAGCTGATCGTCGAGCTCCAAAGCGCCCAACCCTTTGCAGGCCACGAGGGCGCCCACCAACATCGTATTCAAAACCTCCGTAACCAACTGCCGCTCCGACGCGCACTCGCCTCCTCCTCCACGGCCCTGGAACAGCTTGGAGGGTTGGTGGCCTTGGAGCAAACGCTGCTCAAGGCATCGCTTGACGCAAATCTAAACGCCAAGAGCTCGAAGAAGGAAGAACCGATTCAGTTGGCGGCCGAAGAGGATATCCTGCGCGAGCGACTTGCGGAGAACAAAAAACTGGCAGGCATCCTCGTGACCGCCTTGCCCTTGCTTGGCGCGCTCTTCGCTGAGAAATGGGCGCCGGTCGGTGGCGCGCACGAAGCGCGCAACGTTCTGCACCGAGCCATCGATGCGATTAACGATGAAGGACTCCACGACGCGGCGCAGATCCTTCTCGAGTTGACCGATGAAGAGATCCAGCAGCTGCAACCCAAGATCGTTAAGCCCGATGAGAGCGATGAGAGCGTAATGCAGGTGACGTTCTCCGGTTCCACGGGTGAGGCGTTGCGCCTAAAGATCAGAAGTTGGCTCTCCGAAGAGTATGACCTGACGCTGCGTTCGAAGACTTGGGCACACATCTCTTCAGCGAAGTCGCGAGCAGGCATTCCTGAAGCCATGCACCACATGCTGGCGCGCGTCAAGGAAGCCTTGATCGTTTCAGGTGAGCCGGCTAGTCTCGCAGTAGCGCCTGCGCAGTCGATAGGAACGATAACTGGCAAGCAGATTGCCGATTCGTTAAGCAAGAGTGCTGGGCTGCTCCGAGAAACGAAAGCGTTTTACAGCGGGCAGCCAAGCTTGTTGTCACCTGAATCGTCAAAGGACCTGCTAGGCTCCTTGGATAAAATGATCGGCGTGCTGGATCGCTTTGACGAAAAGTACTGGCCTCAGTCACCTGACTATGCGGATAACTTCGGATGGGAACTGATGTTACGCTTCTTCTGGCTCGACTCTCTACGAGAGGATATAGGAGTGCGAGACCCCGTGCTCTTAGAAGCCATCAGCCTGCTGAGACAAGTCATCGACGCCTATCCTCCACTGAGGCACCCAGTGCCTGATGTAGCAGAACTAACCGGCAAATGGATGGGTACGGTAGCCGCGCTGCGCAGCACGGCTGAGTCCGTTTCAACGCGGCTGCGCGAGATTCAGACCGAAGCCGATCGAGACGTGAAACGGTTGTTAGATGCACTTCGCGTGACCATCATTGATCCACTAGTGCAGATTCTGCAAGAGCCCGGTGTGACCGATGAGACTCTACCGCAGCGGTATGCGCAAGACACCGCGCTCAGAAACATCGATGCGCTAGCTCACCTCTTAACTGAACTCGCCGGGCGCGATGACCGCCTGACGACTCCACTGGGGGTGTTGGGCAAGGCTTTTGCCGACTATGTCCTGGCGAGCGGCAAGCCAGTGCAACTTCTACCGCTGAGTGCTTGGGGTAGGGATGTGATGAGGCGACGGGAGACGTACGCAGGGCTTCGAGCCATGATATTCACGGACGAACTCCGAGAACGGCTTATCGTTCGGCTCGGCGATATCCTGGACGAGCTGGCGCGACGGCGCAGGGGCGGAGGTGGACCCGTCACCGAGCCCGTCGGCGGCCAAGGCCAACCTCGAGGGGCGGACGATCGGCGTCGCACGGTTTCGCGGGTTGCCGGGCTGGGTGAGCGTTTCTCCATCGGGTCCAACGTCACCGTCACCGTGACCCGCATCGAAGTCCCAGGTGTTGTCCTGCGCGTTGACGTCGTTGGCGGCGCGTCTGTGCCCATCACCCTCGAACGAGTGCAAGGACGAGGCAGTTGGGACTCGTCATCCGCCGGTCTAATGGCGACCGATGACTCCGGAAGGGCGGGCGGCTTTCGGCTGACGTTGGGCAACGTGACGATGCCACGCCCAGGAGGGCTGTCGGCAGCGCAGGCGCAGATTCATGTGCGAGCTCCCGGGTTTATTCTTCGGCCACGCTGGACTCCGGAAGAGGAAGCGCTCTTTGGCTTTGACACCAGCACCCGCAAGGACGACGCGACAATCGATCTGCCCGGGACTTGGACGCAATGGGCTCGTGATGCCGATGCCGGCATGCGTCGCCTGTTGGGCGAGGACTACGCGCAGCAACATCCTGGCTTGGCGGCGTACATCGAGGGCCAATGGACGGCGCAGGTGCCACCCATGTTAGCCGTCTTCCTCGCAACAGGCGATGAGCAATCCTTGAGAGAGTGGCTGACACCGAAACTTGCGGCTGGCGATCAGGGTCTCATCAGCGAGGTGCTCGCGCTCGATGCTTGGCTGCCATCTGAGACTCATCGTCAAACGCTTGCTCGCGTGCTTCGCGATGCGCGATCGCCACTAGCCCGTGCAGCCCTCCATGAACTCGCCGCTGGACCTGGCCTGAGTTATGCCGAAGCGCTGAAAGAGCTTGGCGTGGGGTCGACATCCATCGAGCGCTTCGCGCAACTTGATCTTCTGCGGCAGCGGATTGAGGATCGAGTAACAACCTTGGATCAGCCGACGAACGCACTCCTTGCTCGGGCCAAGCTGATCGTCGAGCTCCAAAGCGCCCAACACCTCAGTAACCAACTGTTGCTCCAACGTACACTCGCCTCTTACGCGGCCCTGGAACAGCTTGGAGGGTTGGTGGCCTTGGAGCAAACGCTGCTCAAGGCATCGCTTGACGCAAATCAAAACGCCAAGAATTTGAAGAAGGAAGAATCGATCAAGTTGGCGGCCGAAAAGTATATCCTCCGCGAGCGACTTGCAGAGAATAAAAACCTGGCAGAGATCCTCGTGACCGCATGGCCCTCGCTTGGCGCGCTCTTCGCTGAGAAAGAGGCACCGGCCGGTGACGCGGACGAAGCGCGCAACGCGCTGCACCGAGCCATCGATGTGATTGCAGACGACGGGCTCCACGACGCAGCGCAGATCCTCCTCGAGTTGACCGATGAGGAGATCCAGCAGCTGCGACCATGGGTCACTCATCCGAATGAGAGCGAAGTGCAGGTGACGTTCTCCAGTTCCATGGGTGAGGAGTTGCGCCTAAAGATCAAAAGTTGGCCCTCCGAAGAGTGTAGCCTGACGCTGTTTTCGAAGACGAAGACTTGGGTACACTCCTCTTCAGCGAAGTCGCGAGCAGACATTCCTGAAGCCATGCGCCACATGCTGGCGCGCGTCAAGGAGGCATTGATCGTTCCGGCTGCGATCGATGCAAAGCTTCAGCGCACCCATCAGGATCGAGGGACTTCAAGAGCGCCGCATGTGCTGCCATTGCCGGAAGTCCATGCGCGGATGCAAGCGTTGGAGCAGGCTGGCCGGCAAGCGGCGGCTCGCACAGGAGCATCTAGGGACGTCGTCATCGATCTGATGGCGCAAGAAATCGTCGGACGCGCATCGGCCAATGACCTGGCCGTGACGGAGCCGCAGGTCCGCCACTTTCTTTGGCGCGTCGTGCATGGATCGCTCCAGCAGGGCGAGTTTGTAAGTCAGCTCAAGGAATGGGGCACCGACCCAGGCCTTGCGTTAGGATACTGGCGGACGCTTGTCAACAGGCGACCCGCCCGCGGCCATCACGCGCCGGTCCAAAAACCTGGGGCGCAATCCCTCTTGCCTAAAGATTTGGAAGACGCCACGGTGGTGGGTCGCGGCACGCTGTCCATTATGACGCTGGCGACGGGAAAGATTCAGGCTGGGTTTGCATTGGACGATGGGCCACTCTTAGGCTACACCGCCGAGGAGAAGGCACGCATCGACATGGGGATGAAGGGAACAGGCATTCCGGTGTGGCAAGCGTTTCTGAACTCTGACGATGAGCGTTCCTTCCTCGCTGAGCGATTCCCGTTTGGGCACGCCGCCTCCAATACCCTGACCCTGTTTGTCAAAGATAAGGACACCACGGCCTACGCGACCAGGGCGGCAAGTGGCGGGATCTTCTTCGATGATGATCTGACGCGCCTGCACCCCCTCGTCCAAATGCTGCTGGGGCCTGATCATGAAACCAATCCTGACGAGCTCAGCGCCCTGCTGAGCGGGGTGCGGTTCTACACCTGGATGAAGCGGCAGTCGGATGGAGCCGTCGGAGCGATGCTCGCCGAGGCTGTCAACTGGCACCCGCGGCTCTTTCAGGAAGACCCCTTCTTCCAATTGCTTGAGCAGGGCTACCAAATCCTGCAGCGCCACGCGTTCAATTACCACGCCTCCCTGTCAGAGTTGCGCCACGCGGCGGCCGCCTTCATGGTGCAAGATGCCATCCGCCGCGCCGCCCGCCTGGCCTCGAAGAACAAATGGTTTGATGCCGGCCTCCTCCTTAGCCATGTTAGGCGACTTCTGACGACGCTGGCATTTCACGAAGCTGAGAGTCTGCAAACCCGTGCGGATGTCTTGACGACAGCGCTCAGCCACGCTCTAGAGCGCCGTAGCGAGTTTTTCCAGCTCAACACTCTTTCTGAGCAAGCCGCCCAGGTAATCCGCGAGGTGATGCCGCTTCGATTTGCTGAGGAGGCAATCGTCGAGAGTCTTGAGCTGGTCGGCAGAGCCGGCCGCGAGCCCGGCGCTCATGCCAGTCCCGTCCAAAAATTTGGTGGCATGCCAATCCTCGATCGGGCAACGTTTCTGTTGCAGGAGGCGGCAAACGTGCTCCTGAAGGATCCGCAGTTGCAATGGTTGCAACCGAAGCTCACCACGGTTGATCCCTCTGGACTGGGGGTGACAGTGAACGTCGTTAATCCCAAAAACAAGTCTGAGTTTCTTCTTTTCATCTTCACACAGACGAATCCCACCTTCGGCGGACCGGTAAAATACAGCTTCTTCCGCGATGAGTGGAAAACATCCACTTCTTCTTACACACTGGCTACCGCTGACACAGGCTCAGTACATTCTCCCACCGCATTCGTAGAGCAGATCAGGGAGTCTCTTGCGCAGTGGAAGAGCCGCGAAACGTGGTGGCGGTCACCGGAAGGCACCGCTTCGGCGGCTGCGCCGCAGCGGGCCGAGGCCTTTACGGAGATTCTGGAGCGGGCGCGGTCGGCTGCGCCGGCTCTCGCGACGCTGCTGAATGATACGCGCGTCATCGCGCTGCTGCGCCGGGTGCACGATCGAGATCCCGCGATCGTCGGTGAATCATCCGACGCATACGCGGCGAATGCGCTGGAGGCCATTGAGTCGCTCCTCGGCCAGGAACTGGAATCTTCCGCGCGCAACCAGATGGTGGCGTTACTTCGGCGGCTGCTGCGGGCGACCGCCCGTCTTGAGCCGAGGTTCGCGCAGTTATCCGTGGACGAGCAGCTCATCATCGACCACTTCATCCAGGAATATGGGCTGACAGGGGTGGTCCAAGAGCCGATGCGAGAACTGCTCGCCAAGGTCCGGCGGGATCAGACGCTTAGGCTCGTGGATGCGGTGCGTGCAGCACATGCGATCGCTCCAGATCTGAGCGTCGCAGATGCCCAGGCGCTCATCCAGTCTGTGCGCCTCTCGCAGGCGTCGGTTCGGACGTTCCGCGCGGCCGCATCGGCGCGGTCGGATGCTCAAGGTCGAAACGTGCTGCCCGAGGCAGTCGTTGGGGATATCCTCGCCGAGCTGGCACCGGCCGATAACGGGAACAAGATCAGTGTCCTCAGGCAAGTCGATGCATACCTCGGCCAGTGGGAGAACGCGGCGCCAGCAGACAGACCTGCGATCCTGGCCGCCCTAGGCACCTACTACCAAGGGCTCTCGGCTGAGATGCAAGCCGCAGTCAGCAAGTTCCTGGACGGAGACTTTTCCAAGGCTGGATCCGCTGCTCAACGGGAGGTTGACCGCTTGCAATTGCAACGAGAACAATCTCCTGAACGTACGCCAGGCGATGGCATGAGAGCGGGAGCGGGCACGCCGCTGATCGAGGCTCAGGCCTTTAAGGAGATCATCGCCGAATCGGATCGGCTGTCGAGGGAGCGCGAGACGCTCAACGCGGCGCTGACTGCTGAAGAAAAGCGGCTCTTCCATCTCGCGGCTCGCCTCGCGACGTTACGCGCTCATCCCTCAAGTAGCGAAGAAGCCGACGACCGCATCCAAAATCTTGAAGCGCAGCTCGCAGAGCAACGACGGCGCGTCGCAACACCATCAGCTCGGCTCACAGGACTGGCCGACAATCTGGCCCAGGAATACACGGTGATCACGCACGCGCTCGCCGCTCATGAACGAACCCTCAATGATGTCGGGCGCACGATGGATGCGCAAGAGGATGATGGCAAGACGCCCGACCCGACTCGCTACGATGCGCTGCAAGATCAGGCCGCGGTGTTGCGCGCTCGCCTGGCAGAGAATACGCGCGCGGTCGAGATCCTCCTCGTTGCCCAACCCGCCTTGAAGGAGAGATTTCCCATCATCCGGCTCGCCCCGGCCGATGACGAGCGCGCCCGCGACAACGCGATTCGCCAGACGGTGGATGCGATTCAAGACGAAGTACTCCATCAGGCAGCCACGGCGTTCTTTGAGCAGTTTGGAGAAGAGCCGCTTCGGCTCTTGCGGCCCACAGTCGAGCGAGTCGTTCGTACGGGACGCGTCCAACAAGTCCCACAAGAAGAAATCTGGATTGTGGTGCACGATCCGCGCATGCCGGAAGATATCTTGGCCACACGGTTTATCCTACGCAGAACAGAAGCAGGGCCGACGACGCCATCGAGCTATGAGCTCGAGGTAACGCACAATCCTGCGTCGGCCGAGCCGCAGGTGATAGCCGCGATATCGTTCGATGACCCCACACGTTTCACCGAGCAAGTGCTCCTAGAATTGGGCCGACAGCAACGTGATATACGCTGGCAGGAGTGGCTTGCCATCCAGCTGGCGCAGGAGGCCGATCGGCTTTACAACCTGGCGCAGGAGGAAGCTGCGTCCACACAGGCCCGCTGGGAGGGGATTGAAGAGGGGGTCGATCTCTACTTTGGTGTGCACAGTGAGGGCGTGGCGGTTGGCCAGCCGACCCCCAGGTCGAATAGCCGGATCGCTGAGATCCTCTATCAACCATACGGATCCCGGTGGGACCGGCTGCGAATTCAGTTGCCTGGAGAGCACCCGGAGGATTTTATCACCGCTCGACGGATCGTGCCCGCGTCCAGCGATGACGGGTTAGCCTACGCGGCAGCGTACGAGACAGATGTTCCTGGCCTGTGGAATGTGCGGATTCAAGTAGCCAGCCGGCCGGCCATCGATGCATTTCTCCCATATGCCTTGGTGGATGTCGGCTCTCGCTGGAGCGGCACGGTGAGTCTGGAATTTGAGCCCAACAGCCACGTCGTGCGGATCACGCCGCAGCGAGGGTTCGTAGTCCGTCGCCCGGCCGGTCCGGTGAGGCGCGTTGATCTCGACGCGAAGATCGCCGAGCCGCGCCAGACGCTGCAGGAGCGGCTCAGCGCCGGCGACCACACGCTCTTCGATTCCTTGCTGCCGGCGTTCGCAAGCCTCAGCCAGAATGAGCGCGGGCGGCTCTGGGAGTTGTGGAACTGGGCAGCCT
The DNA here is from genome assembly GCA_016198905.1 of Candidatus Omnitrophota bacterium. Classification (GTDB taxonomy): domain Bacteria; phylum Omnitrophota; class Gorgyraeia; order Aquiviventales; family Aquiviventaceae; genus JACQHR01. Next base: position 12,944 of record JACQHR010000014.1, read on the forward strand.
ACGCAGAGAGCCAGACCGCTCGAGCGCTGAATGTGTTGGCCCGCGTCTACCGGCAGGAAGTGCCGGACGAATGGGCCGAGAAAGAGCTGGAGCGACTCATCGGATTGCAAGACCGAGACGCGCGTGTCCTCGTCCAGCGCACGAAGACAAAAGTGTCAGAGGTGATGCGCGCCGCCGCCGAAGCGCCAGCCGCTCCTGCGCAGATCATAGCCGACCTCGATCGGGTGGCGACAGCGCGCAGGCGATTGACTGGCGAGTGGATGGAGCTGCGCAAGCAACGCAATCAGAAAACCGGGCAGGACCGCGCCGACTTCGAGCAAGCCATGAGTGAGGTCGCATCTGCACTCGTTCCTCTGCTGCTGGAGGAATCGGCGTTCTTGAACCAGGCGCAAGAGCACCACACCATAGCACTCGCGGAGGTGGAAGCGAAGACGCCGGTCGACGAAGCGGCGCGCACGCGCATCCGTGAAGAGGGGAATCGCTTGAAGAGCCAAGCAGACGTGAACGAGGCCGTGGCCGGTCAGCTGATCGAGGAAGACCGATCGCTGGCCACGACGCTGGGCGCTCAGCTGATGGGCGCAGGATCGAAAGGCGGCGGCAGGCTTGTCCTTACCCGCAAGACCGGTGAAGAGATTCACATCGGGGATGACATCACCGTGCGCATGCTGGGGGTCAGACGCGGTCAAGTGCGCCTTGGATTTGTGGCGCCTGCCGATGTCAGCATTTGGAGAGCGGAAGTGCCCCGTGAGTCTCGAACACCGCGCCAGTCCCCAGACCGTCGCGGCGAGGGAAGACTCGTCCTTACCCGCAAGACCGGTGAAGCGATTCACATTGGAGACGACATTACCGTGCGCGTGCTGGGAGTCAGAGGCGATCAGGTAAGCCTTGGGTTCAACGCTCCCCCCACGGTGCAGATTCTCCGAGGAGAACTGCGCAGTCGCTCGAAGCAGGGAGCAGATGTTGAGCGGCGTGTCCAGGAAGCCCGGGGAAGAGATGCGCTTGCCGATCAACTGTTCAAGCGCCTCGATGCGCTGGAGGCCGGTGCGCCACCGACGACGCGGCCTGTCGAAGGGTTCAACGGCATCCTGGCCCAGCTTCGAGCCAGGGCGACCAGCGACCGCAAGCTGGTCGACATCCTCATGCGTCCCGACGTTCTCTCTGTGCTCGAGCGGTTCTACCACGGACAGATCGGCCGTGAAGAAGCGCTGGAGACCGTGATGACATTGCTGCGGGACATTGTGGTTGCAGAACAACACGTCAAAGAGTGGCTGACAGCGCTGGCTCCTCGCGCCGGCGGCATGGGGACGAAGGAAGAAGAGGCCGCGCGCGCCGCGAAAGAGACGGCGATCCCGGCGTCCGAACGCATCGCACGCGTCGAGTTTGTCAAAAAAGTCCAGACCAATCTTTATCAGGTATGGCTGGTGTTTGGGGATGGGCGTCGAAAACTTCTCGTGGAGGGAGCCGACAAGCTTCATGACTATATCCTCAGCGCAGATGGCCGAGCGGTGGCCGTGCGCTACAGGCCGCATGGCTCTGACTGGGATCGCATCAAGGTCCTGCTGGCCGGCGAGGAAGAGCCTGTCGATGTCATCACCAGCCGGTGGATCATCCCGGCGCTGAGCGCCGATGGCACGGTCTTCGCCGCGTTGTATGAGACGCATGACCGCAGGCTCTGGAACGTGCGGGTGAAAGCCGCGGGTCGACCGGCGATGGATGGATTTTCGTCGCATGACAGGCTTGCGGTGCCAGCTCGATTCCGGTTCCTTGACAAACTCGACACGCCGGCGCGTATCGAGTTCGACGGCACGACCCGTATGGTGAATATTGTCTACCAGAAGGGCCCCATGTTTCGCCGCACCTCCGATGTCCTCACAGTCGACGTCGATAGCCTCACACAGCCAGCCCCGCTGGTGGAGCGTCTGGACGCCGGTTTGGCAAAAGATGGCCTCTTCACGACGTTTCCCACGCTCTATACCGGCCTTGAGGCATCTGTGCAAGAGCAACTCAGGGCCATCATCCCCTCGCAGGGCTATTCCGACCTTCAAGTCGCCCAAGCATTGGAAGCGCTCACCAGCGTCTATCGTCAGGCTCCCGACGAGATTCAGCGGGCAAGCGGAGCGCTCCGGCGGATCTTAGGCGTCACGCGCGACGTGGCCAAGGGATACGTCCAACAGGCCATCGAGATTTTTGCTGACCCGCGCGTGGGCGCCGCCGCTATGAAGTTAGCCGCCATTGACGAGGGCATTCGTCATATCGCAGCAATGAACCAGCCTGTCAGTCAGCATATCGTGGCCTACAGCGCAGGACTTCGGGCAGTGCTCATGCGTACGGATCTCACACGGGAACAGATCATCGAGGAACTTGTCAAACTGCACATTCCAAACTTTGGGCAACAATCTGCCGAGGCGTTTGTGCACTACCTCGCGCCCGAACTCGGTCGCATTGACCTTCGCGGCGGCATGGGGACGAAGGAAGAAGAGGCCGCGCGCGCCGCACGAGCGTCGGCGCGGCGCGCGCAGAGGCGGCGGGTGGCGGGGATTACCGATTTCAAGGCGAATCCGAACAACTCGCCCAAAGCGCTGCTTGACCTGCTCATCACGAAGAGTCCGAATTCCAAGGTATCGCACGAAGACATCGGGGACGCGCTGCGAGTGAGCGACGCCACGTTGGCCAACAACCTCAGGGTCTTGCGGCAGCTGGGGCTCGTGAAGCAGTGGGGCATTGGTCGAACGGCCTCCTTTGCCATTACGGATTTGGCCCGCCGAGTCGCAGCGCAACTCAGCCGCGCCTTGCAGCCGCTGTCCTCCGGAGGATTCTACGCGCAGTCTGCGGGCAAAATCACCGTGCTCATGCAGGAGATCCAGACACTGTTGTTTTCGGCGGCTGCGCTCGAGCATCAGGAGCTGAACGCGGCTAACGTAGCCAGTCGGGTCACGCAGGCGGTGAAGGAGAGCGTCAACAATCTGGGATTTAGCGATCGCACCATTCCCTCACGCGATCGCCACCTCGTCATAGCTGGCGTCCAGGCAGAGCTCGGCATCCTGTTCACCGAGCCCGAGCAGGAAGCGCTGGTGATGGCGGACACCGCGAACGCGCTTGAGCATGCCGCGACCCGTCTTCTTCAAGCGTGGCTGAAGACACTCGATCCGCACCAGCAGCGCATCGAAGCGCTCGCACAGGCCCCCATGCTCAAAGCGATTCGACCTGTGACAGCCGCCACACCGCACACAGCCGATGCGCGACACGAGCAAGGACGCAGCGCGCTCTTTCCGAGTGTGTGGGAAGACTTAAAACACAATGCTGACTTCGTGGACGTGCGGTGGGTCTTTGAGGCACAGGGTGTGCGGAGAGCGCTTTGGCGGTTGCACATGAGACGGCGCACTGCCGAGCAAACGTTGGACGAACTCCTGGCGCTGAAGTCTGTGAAGTACGCAGTCGTTGAGAAGAAAGCAGCGTTCCGCGAGCAGATGCGCGCGGTGCTTGAGGCGCTGACGATGACAGAGCAGCGGAAGCCCGGACAACCGAAGCCGCGGAAGGGAAAGCTAGATTTTGCAACTGACGAGGAACGGCTGCTTGGAGAGGTGACGGGTCAGATCGTGCTCAGGACTGGCGGGCGATCGAAAGTCGAAATACCTACCATCCGTCAGTTGGTTGAAGAGGCGTATCTGCGGCGCATCGAGCGGGCTGAATTTCTTCAGCGACTGGGCATGTTGGGTCTTCAAGGTGATAAGGAAAACGAGAAGGACGCGCGGGAAGCCTGGATCGCGTTGACCGTTCCGGAGGAGTGGCAGGTGACAGGCGTGAGAGTGTCGGACGAATCGAGCCGCGGCACGCAGATCAAGCGCGCGGACATCACCTATGCCGATGGGCGCACCGAGAACCTCGTCCAAGGCGCTGCGGCGATTCTGCAGACGGCGGTCAGTCTGTATCGCGGGGCAGCCATGGTGATCTACCAGAGCACTCCAGGCGGTCCATTCATCCTCAGGGTCAAAGTGCAGGGCAAGCCGCCGCGTGATCTTGCGCAAGGCCAGACATTCAAGCACGTGATCTTCAATCCGGAGAATACGGCGGCGACGGCCATCTTCTCTGACAAGCAGATCAGCCACGACGCGAGCGGTCCGTGGAAGATTCAGGCGTTCTTAGTCCAGGATCAGCAGCCATGGCTGTTCTGGGAGCGCGTCGATGACCTCTTGCGAGTCGAGCTGAGCGAAAATGGCCGCGCGATCGTCGCTGAGAATCCGGACCGTGTGAGAGCGCGCCTCGATGGCGAATCTGAAGCGAGATTCCAGCAGCTGAAGCCGGGAGGGTGGAATCTCAGTCATGATGGGAGGTCGCTGATCGCGCGATCTGCTCAGCCAAAAAGCGCAACAGAGATCGCGCACATCGATGACGCGGTCGATGATCTCTACGGCACGCGTGATGGTCTTGCGTCGCAGCCCATCGGCGTTGAGCCGCACCCGAGGGCCGCGCGCCGGCTCGCGATGGATGAAGCCTTCAACCACGCCCTGCGCACGCGGACACCAGGCACCGGTTCCATTGCCTATGTGTCCAACGGTCAAGAGTCGTTCGCCGAACGTCGCCAGCGGATGCTTACCGAACGTCGCCAGCGCGCCCGGCAGTTCGTTTCTGAGTTGTTCGCGGATCCCGCGAACTCCGATCTTGTTCAGCAGATTTCTATGTCGGCGAGGATGGTCGTCACTCCGTTTGCAGAAGGAGTGGTGACATCGAAGTCGCTCGAAGCGCGAGTGGCCGCTGCCGGGCTCGATTGGCGCGCGTCAGTGGACCGCCGTGCCATCTACGAAGCCATGTATCAGCACGAAGTGCTGGCTTCGGTGCGGGCGATTCGAGCCGAGCGACCGGTCCGCACGTGGGTCGCGGGCAATCCTAAGATGTACTTCGTCAAACCGGGTCCAAGGACCACGGCGATGGCCAAGGCCGGCCAGATCGGTGAAGCTGATGTGCGCGGTGTCGCCCTCCAGGAGTATCTGGCGGCCGTCAGGCAGGCCATGCGCGGCCCGGACACGGTGGATGTCAGCGTGCTGTTCCCGTACACCGAACTGTCGGATGCGGATGAGGAAGCCGACAACCTCTTATTCCCGCCCGGCTTCACGCTCGGGGTGCAAAGCGTGTCTGCGGTGCCGGGCGAAGCCGCCGAGACGAGCCAGATTTCAGCGACGCTGGCAAAAGCGGCCGGAGCCAAGGTCGTGGTCATCGGCCACTCTGAGCTGCGCACCATGATCGATCCCACCGATCCGAAAGGTCAGCGCCGCATCCGCAACCCCAAAGGCCTGGACCATGAGACCGCGGTCAAGCAGATGAAGAGCGCGATCGCGGAAGGTCTGGTGGTCATCTTGGCCATCGGCGAGACGTACGATGAGCGCGAAGCCGGCAAGACCTTTGACGTGCTCGAGGAGCAGCTCGCGCAGGAGTACGGCCCACTGACCCCTGAGGAGCGAGCGCAGGTGCACTTAGCCTATGAGCCGGTGTGGGCCATCGGCACCGGAGTGAACGCGACACCGGTGCAGGCTCAGGAAGTCCACGCCTTTGTCCGCGTGCGGCTGGCAGAGATGGCCGGTGTTGAGCGCGCCGCAGCGACGCGCATCCTCTACGGCGGCAGCGTCAAGCCCGACAACTTCGCGACCCTGCTGGCCGAGCCGGATATCGATGGCGGCTTGATTGGCGGAGCCAGCCTGAATGCGGCGGACTTCACAGCCCTCATCGACACGCCCAAGCGGACGCTGCAGACCCTCGAGATTGAGCCGATTGCCGCGACACCCGCCCGGCCGGATAACATCACGCTGCGCGAGCGCGCGCGCTTGGCTGACGGGACCGCGGGGGAATGGTTCGGCATCGCGGCCGGGACCTCGTCGGGCGAGGAAGAAGCCCGCACCGTGGGCATCGACCGCGTCCGGCAGTATGTCCAACGGATTCTGCAGCGCGTTCGTGAGCTCAAGATTCCCATCGATGATCTGAATCGCATTCATGACGAGGTGATCCAGCCGCTGAACACGACACTGGCCGTCGAAGAAGCGGCGGCGCATCCAGGCACGACGGTGCCGGTCATCCGCTTCGGGGGCATCGGGGGTGACACGGTGCTGCCGTTTGAAGGCGCCGTGGCGTATGCGATCGCGCGTGCGCGTGGTATCGAAGTCTCGGAGTTGCTAGCTGAGCTTGAGCCCGGAGCGGTCGGCGCGGGCGACAACAATTTGCGCGGCGTGGTGTGGTCGGGTGGAGAGCATGGCGCGGCGAAAGGCTTCGACGACTACGGCGTGCTGTCGATGTCGACCCAGGAAATCACCATCCGCACGGCAGGCTCGAAGGGTGCGAAGTCTCCATGGGAAGCTGAGCGCATGCTGCAAGCGATCCGCCAGCGCGTGGCCGAACGGTTGCAGGAGCTCGGGATCAATCCTGGCGAGAGCAAGGAAGGTGGTGTCGCGCCAACGATCACCGAGGCGACGCCAGACGACAATAAGAAGTACGTCCGCTCCACACTTGAGGCGATGACGTTGGTGATCCAGGTGGCTGAAGAGCTCGGTTACAGGATTGGCCAGGACTACCAGTTGTATCCTGATATGGCGGCCAATTCGTTCTTTGACAAGGAGCGGCAGCTCTACAACTTCGATGGGCAGATCGTGAATTGGCAAGGGCTGCTGGGACTCTACAAGGCAATGGTGGACGAGCTGCACAGGCGCTTGTCCGTTCCAACGACTGTGCAGATCATCTACAGCATGGAGGACTTTGCCGCCGAGTACAAGAGTGAACACGAAGCCTGGCGCCAATTTAAGGGGTTGCTCGGCATCGAGTCGTCGTATGGCATCAAGCGTTCGGCGGATGATCTCAACGCGACCCAGTTAGACTTGACCGAAGCGAACCAAGACCTCTATGACGAGATGATCGTGAAGGCCAATCAAGCCGGCAGCCTCATCACGACGCTGCGCGTGCTCAGCCTGCTGAATAAGCTGGGCAAGGGCAAGATCATCTCGCACCGCTCGAAAGAAGCCGGCCTCAAGTACGAAGAGTCCGACATGATGATTCCGGCTCTGGCGTTTCTGTCCGGGGCCGATGTGAAGACGATGCCGGTCCAAGATGTCCGCCGCGCCAAGGTGCATGAACTCCAGCGCCTCACGCAGCAGGCGGCGTTGTTGGCGAGCATCAGCAAGGTAGCTGACGGGGTTCATCGAATGCTCGAGCAAGACGCATGGCACTGGCTGCCAAATTCCACGCCTGGCCTGTCAGAAATCTTGGAGTATATCCGTCTCAGAACGATTCATGATCCGAATCAAAGCATTTCGCCCAATGACTATGTCAAGACTCTTGTTGTGCCGATCCTCGGTCGGTTTGCCAAGTGGGAGTTTGGCACAGTGGATGAGGCTGTGGCCGACATCGTGCGCACGCTAGACGGTGTTGGCGGACCACACCGACCGAAGACGGACGTACCGGTGGAGGATGTGGCGCAACTCGTTCGCAGTATGGCCGTCCAACGTCAAGTTCCTCCTCGACGGATGCCACTGAATGCCGATCAGCTCTCGCTTGTGGAGCAGCTCATCCAATTCCTCGGTCCGCCCGCGGTGCAACACGTGCTTCGCACGATGACTGACCCCGCTGCCGCGCGCGGCGAGCTCATCCAACGCATCGGCATGTCACCGGAAGCGGCGTTGCAGTTGATCAATGAGGTCAACCGCGTGCGAGGCGCGCCCGATGTGCCTCCGACACAGCTGACTTCCCGCAAACTCCTCGCCACGCGGGCCAAGGAATTCGCGAAGATTCAGACGATGACCCAAGGTCCGGAAGTTGAAGAAGCACTCTACCGGTTTGCGACCGAGGCGCCCGCGCCGGATCGGACGGTGGCGGTGCCATCCTGGAAAGACGCCCTCGGCGCATTCTATGCCGAAGGGGTCTTCGACGAGCTCATGCCGCCTCTCGTTGCAGTCGATGAAAGCGGCAAGCCGTTAGGGCTTGTGAAGGACGGCGACACGCTCCTCTACTGGGATTTTCGCACCGACCGGGCCAAGCCGCTCACCGCCGCGTTCCTCGATGTGCCGTATGAGGGTCAAGTCGGCGGCCTGAGCGATCAAGCCGCGGTGCGCCCGAACATCCGCGTCGTGACCATGACACACTACGATGATCGATTCACCAGCGGCCAGCTGCCGCCTGAGCGTCGCGCGCAGGAAGCCTTCAACCCAGCCGCGCCGATCCATGACACCTACGCCGAGGTCGCAGGGCGCAGTGGGATTCGGCAACTCGTTGTCGCCGAGAGCGAGAAGTGGCGGGCCGTGACGTGGTTCAAGGATGGACGACGCAACCTCGGCTACGAGAAGATCTCAGACGATGGCACGCTGCGCGTCGAACAACATCCGCAGCTACCCATCACGGTGAAGATTGTCAAATCGCGCCAGGTCGCCTCCCATATCGAAGCGCCCGAGATGCGCGCCAAGGAAATCACGGATCTGCTGCTGCAAGGTGTCGAGGAGGGTATTGAGGATATCTTCGTCAACTACGCCAACGCGGATATGGTCGGGCACGCCCAGAAAGATTCTGCCCAATTTGACAGCGTGGTCCGCGGGGTGCAGGAGTTGGATGAATCGCTCGGGCGCATCGTGCCGGCTGCGCTGGCAAAGGGCTACACGGTCCTCATGACCGCCGATCACGGCAATGCCGAGCAGATGTTCCATCCGGATGGCCAGGGCGATCCGGCGCATACGACCAACCCGGTGCCATTGATCGTGCTTGGACTGGAGGATGGCGAATCCGCCACGGTTCGTGCGGATGCGACGATCGGCGACCTTGGGCCGACCATGTTGCAGCTTCGCGGCATGACGCCTCCGGCTTCGTGGGACCGCACGAGCGCGCTGGAAGGCGCCATTCACGGTCGTCAGGACCGCAAGATTCTGCGCATCGTCTTAGATGGCTACGGCATTCGCGAAGCCCCAGAGGGCAACGCGATGGCTGAAGCGGCCCGCCGCAAGGGCAGCCCGCTGCACATGGATCGCTGGATGCAGGGTGAAGATGGCGCGGTGGCCGCACCGATTGAGGCGTCGGGTGAGGTGAATGGCTATCCGGCCGGCACGGCGGGCACGACCGAATTTGGGCACGTCCTCTTCGATGCCGGACGGCGTGTCGGGACCGATCAGGTCGCGATCGACTTGGCGATTGAGAAGGGTGAATTCGACTCCAATCCGGTTTTGCTGGATGCGATCCGTCAGACGAAGAAGTCAGGTTCGACCCTGCATCTCATGGGCATTCTTTCGGATGGGCGCGTGCACTCATCGCTGATCCATGTCGATGCCTTGCTGCGCCTCGCGGCCAAAGAAGGATTGCGCGGCGACCAGGTGGACATCAAGGTCTTCACTGACGGGCGCGACGTGCGCGGCGATTCCGCGCCGCAATACCTCGCGTGGCTCGAAGGCAAGATCGCCGAGTACGGCGTGGGCCGCATCAGTCTGGTGCGCGGCCGCGGCTGGGGCAAGGATCGCGACAACCGCTGGAGGCGCATTGAAGCCGACTTCCGCGCGCTCACCGAAGGGATAGGTGCGGTGCACGTCCGATTACCGCGTTCCGCGCCGGACGTCCCGACTGTCGCAGGTGCAATCGCCAAGATGGCCTTCAGCGCGAGCGGCGACCTCTACGGCACGGGCGACGGGCTCTCGGGTCAGCCCATCGGCGTTGAGCCGCACCCGATGGCCGAGCGCGAGCGCCGCATCGCCGAAGCGCTCAAGCATGCGTCGCTGACCGGTTCCGCGAGCGGCGATCAGGTTGGCTACATCAAGAAGGGCGGGGGAGCGCTTGACGTCGACGCGGATGAGAGTCGTTCAGCGTTCAGTCTGCTCAAGCCAGGCCGCCGGGCTCGCCTACGGCAGTTCGTGAATTCCTCGTTGCCAGATCAGGGGGAAGTAGTCCGCGTGCAGGCTGAAGAAATTCTTGCTTCAGTTGAAGTGGGTCGACTCGGCTCGACGCAGGCCATTGACCGTCTCCTGGGACTGGAGATCGATCGCGGGTTTTCGAATCGACGTCTTCCGTATGACCTGGTCGAGGGTTTTCAACTTGAAGAGCAGGTCCGAGCGGTACTCGGGACGACATCTGCCCGGGCTCTGGCCCCCACGTCGCCGGCTCGCATCTTCCTCTATCTGCTGCACATATTTCGGCAGCGCGATGCGAGGGACCAAGCACAAGAGATTGCTGCCGGCGTTGGACGTACAGGTCAGGGGATACGCCGTGCAATCACCGTGCTCGAACAACTCGGAGTGATCCGGCAGGTGAACGGGCTCAGCCCCTTGGTGGAATACAGGGTGACGGATCATGCCGACATGGTTGCGGTCAGGCTGCTGCCTCTGTTGGTTGAACTGGGCAATCGTCCGACATCGTCGCGTGTGCGCAAAATCCAGCCGAAGATTCGCCGACTACTGCAGAGCCTGCCTCGGACACCGGCTGCTGCGCAGGATGACACCCTGCTCGCACTGCTTGATCTGACCGCGCTGCGAGCCCTCTATGTCGCATACGAGGGCGGAGCGCGCTTCGCATCCGCGGCGCGCCGTCCAGCCTTCATGACCCGACGAGAGATTGAGTTCTTCCAGCAAACTATGGGGCCCGGCCAGACCATTGAAGGGATGATCGAGGAGTTCTTCAAGCCGCGTCGCGAGCGTCGGGTCGCGTACCTCCCGGATGTTGAAGCGCTCGATGAGCGGTTTGTGCCTAAGCCGCCTCGGCCGCTTCCCGCAGGTTCAGCGGCCACAGCGTTGACTGCGCCGGCCGGTTCGAACCCGATCGCCCGGATCGATACCGGTTCCCATCCAATTGCGCATATCTCGGCGGGCGAGACACCCGCTGGCCAGCCGCCATCGATCAGCAGCACCGGTGTGTTCCTCCATGAGGACCTGGAGCGGCTGCGCACACTCTTCGCTGAGCGCCTGAAGGGACGCCGATTGGCTGCGAGCTTCATCCCGACCGACTCTACAATCCTGGGTCCGAATGTTGCGGCCGCGTGGCATCCGGTCTTTCTATCGGACAGCGTCGAGATTGAGGTGATGGTGGGAGAAGGTCGAAGCGCAAAGCAGATTATTGAGGCGTTGCTCAGACAGGACTATCGTGCGCCCGCCAGATACCAACTGACGCCTGAAGACGCTGCGGCCTTCCGCCTCGTGCTGGCCGAGGTGGCCAACGCGCTCGGGGTGTCCATCTCGCTGTCGGCGCTCGGCGAGGAGCGTCTGACTCGGCTCGCTGAAGTGGCCGCGTATCGCACCGCGCATCCCGTTCGTCCATTCATCGCCGGCAACTGGAAAGCCAATGCTTCGCAGCAGCCGATCGCGCAGTACCTGCGCATACTATTTCAATCATTGCGCGATCGCGATGACGTCGACGTGACACTCTTCGTGCCGCACCTTGTCATCGGTGAAGCAGCGCAGACCGCACACCAGATGCAAGCAGGACTCTACTCGAAGCTCAACTTAGCCATTGGCGCGCAAGACGTCTCGGAGATTGAAAAGGAAGGCGCCTTTACTGGTGCGGTTCTCGCGAAGCATCTGGACAAGGCGGATGCTGAGCAGGTGTTGGTCGGCCACTCGGAGCTGCGAACGGTCGTCGATCACACGACAGGACGCCGTATACGCATCACAGGCCAAGGGCTGACCCACGCGCAGATCGTTCAGCGGATCAAGAACGCGCGAGCGCAGGGGTTGCGTGCGACGCTGGCGATCGGTGAAACCTTTGATGAACGCCAAGCGGGCCGGACGTTCGAGGTCATCGATGAACAGCTGACACAGGAGTACGGGCAGTTAACGCAAGAGGAGCGTCAGGGAGTCGACGTCGCTTACGAACCTGTGTGGGCGATCGGCACAGGCGCGACACCTGCAACACCGGAGCAAGCTGAAGAAATCCATCGCTTCATCCGCGCGCGCCTTGCTGAGCTCGCAGATGTGGAACGCGCGGCGGCCACGCGCCTCCTCTACTACGGCGGCAACGTGAAGCCCGAGAACATCGCGGGTTTTCTGGCGCAACCCAACATTGATGGCGCGCTCGTCGGCGGCGCCAGCCTCGATGCGATGCAATTTGCGCAGATTGCGAAGTCCGTCGAAGCCTCGCACGCGCTGCAGCAGGCGTTCACCGCCACACGCAAGGCGCTGGCTGACAAAAGCGGCCTCACACCCAACGAAGCGCTTCGCGTCGACCGACTCGTCGATGCCATGGAAGCCGCCGGAGCCTTCCTGTACCGAAGTCGCAGCAAGTACCGGGTCGAAGGAGAGGTCGCCCCTGATACAGTCCAGCCGGTTGATGGTCATGCCGGATTGCTGATCAGTCAGTCCATTCGGGGCAACGGCAGCAGCCAGTGGCTCGACGACGAGATTCGTGGCGAGGATCTTCCTCAACCTGCGAACGACAACAGGGGCGCGCAATTTACCTGGCTGGTGGACCCGCTCGATGGCACACAGACGTATGTGTCTCAGCCCGACAGCGAGGCGTTCGCCACAACCGCCATGGTGGTCGATGCCAAAACCGGTGCACTGTTGGCCGGTGCCATCGTATTCCCCGCCCGCGGCGATGTGTTCGTCGGAGTTCGGGGCAAGGGCGTATTCCACAATGGTCGGCCGGTGACGGTGGAGAACGCACAGCCCGCAACGCTGCTGCTTCGCTGGCCGCGATCGATTACGCTTGATCCGACCACAGAAGCCCTGTATGCGCGAATCCAAAACTCTGCGCGCAGAGCAGGCGTAACTGTGGTGGTGGCCGACACGATGACGTCGAGTGCAGGCGTCGAGATGGTGCAGGGCGTCGGGCATACCAAAGTCTTACACTTCGGCAAACCGTGGGATGTACTACCGGCGGCGGCAATTGTTGTCTTGGCAGGAGGCCGTGCCACGGCGTTCAGCAGGGATGGGACCACGACGGAGGATCTCTTCCCGGTTGGGAAGGTTGTGGCCGAGCGAATGCGCACCGGCGAACGGACAACCGTCCTCATAGAGGCTCCGCTCGCAGAGTCGGCACGACCTACTGTCGGAACTGGCGCGACGGATCGGTCCTACGCTACGCTTGATGATGTCAGCGTGAAGGGGCGCACCGTCCTGGTTCGCCCGGACCTCAACGTGTCTGTTGAACAAGGTCATCTGAAGGATCCCGCACATCCCGATCCTCGCATGATCGCGCACGGCCAGACGATCAAGGAGCTTGCGGAGAAGGACGCGAAGGTCGTCGTGATGTTTCATCAGGGCCGACCCAGTGAGCCAGACTACATGGAGACGCCGGAGGAGCATGCGCAACAGTTGGCATCGCAGATTGGCCGATCTGTCAAATGGGTCAATGATCTGTACGGTGCTGAGGCCACGGCGGCCATCGATGCGCTCCAACCTGGAGAAGTCCTGGTTTTGAAACCCACGCGCTCCAACGATCCGACGACGGGCAAGACCCTCGAGGAAAACCCTGCGTTCGTGGCAACGCTTGAACCGCGTATCGATCTCATGGTGTTGGATGCGCTCTCCGTTGCTCATCGGAATCAACCGAGTGTGACTGGCTTCACGAAGACGCCAACCGTTGCCGGACGCGTGATGCAACGCGAACTTGAAGAGGTCGACAAATTGATTGGAGCTGAAGGGCCGCTGCTCGTGACGATCGGGGGCGGGAAGGTGCCTGAAAAACTGCTGATGCTGGAATGGGCGCTAGCCAACTCGCGCGTGCCGAAGGTGCTGCTGGGCGGCCGCCTGGGCATTCTCGCGATCATCGCGCAGCGTCCAGAAGCGGCCGAGGCGACGACGCCAGATGCCCAGTATCAACTGGCGGTGAAAACCGTTGGGCAGCCGACTGCCGATGACCTCAAAAAATTCTTGTCCGAGTTACCGCGACTCCATCGGTTGATCACTGAACATCGTGACAAAGTCGAACTTCCGGTAGATCTCGCATTTGTGTCAGTCCAACGGCAGGATGGGCTGTGGGTTCCGTCCATCCAGATATCTGGAAGCGTTCAAGTTGACGATCTCCTACGATCGGGTCAGGGCGTTGCGTATGTGCTCAATGGAATCGGTCTTGACACGCAGGTCCGATACTCGATCATCAGCAAGGGATGGACAACCGAGACGCCGTTCAAAGCCGCACTCGTGTTAGGCCCGCTGAGTGATCCACAGCACGAGGAACTTGTCGAACGCGATGAGCGCGTGCTCAGCGCGATCCATGACGCGATCCCGGTCGTGTGGTCAGTTGGTGGAGATTCCGGAGCGCTGTTGCAGCGAGTCGGGTTGACGCCAACCTATACGTTCCTTGCTGGAGGCGCGTTAGCTGAATTGTTGGCTGGTCGCTCACTGCCCGGCCTGCGCCGACTCACAGAAAATCGTCCATCTGCACAGCAAGGTGATGTGCAGTTTGTGTCGGCGGGAACGCCGCGCGATCTCAGCGGATTCGTGGATCCCTCGATGCCGCCAGAACTGGCTGCGCGAATCATGAAGGGTCGCATCGCGTATGAGCACAACCGGCTGGTTGGCTCGGAAGGCCGAATGGGTGAGGTCGCATTCATCAACGAAGGCGTGCCGGCATCAGTGCCGAGCGGTGTGTTGGCCACACCGCTGAAGGAGTTAGCCGGAGCGCCCTATTCGAAGCGCATCGAGTTGCTGGGCATGCAGTCCACGGATCCTGAGAGTCTTCATCTCGGTGTGTGGGCGCATCCGTATCAAGATGCGCTGGACTACACGCCAAGTCCGGACGTGATGGCGCAGGCGGTGAATCCTGATCCAGCCGCCGCGCGCTGGGTGGTGCTGCATTCGTCAGTGTTCACTGAAGGACCTGATGCGGCCATTGTCTATAAGCGGATCAAAGAGCAGTTGCGCAGTGCTCCAGGTTTGCGTATCGCGTTGGTTGTTGATCACGCCACCAACATCGAGGAGGCGGAAGCGGTCACGCAAGCGCTCCTCAACACACTTCCCGAAGCCCTCAAACTTCCGGCTGGTTCCTCAGCGCTCTCGCGCGCCGATTTCCATCTTGTGCTTCCGGGATCAAGTCGTCCCAACCTCCTGCTTGGCGTCCTGAGCGCGATCGCACCCGGCAGTCGGGTGGGCAGCGTGGTCGGGCCAAGTGAGTGGGCCCAGACGATTAAGGAGACGGCTCCACAGACGTATAAAGAGGAAGTTGCGGTCGTACCCGTTGAGCCGCTCGCGAACGCTGATCAACAGCCAAGCAACGTTGCAGCGGGCGGAGCCGCGATCATCGCGGCAGTTGAAGCGGCCGCCGCGAATGGCAAACCGAATCCCACGGTCCTGGCGAGACTCAAGGCCATCCAGGATGCCGCGACTCACGTGATTCGGCTTGAGCGGCTCGACGTTGAAGCGGAAACGCGTCAGCCGATTCAGGAGTTCCAGACCACCATCCGGCACGCCATCAAAGGAGTCTAACATCGCGCGGTGACACAAGCCTGAGGTAGTGATCCTAACCTGTGATTGCACAGATTTCAGAACCAGATTGCGCAGATGGGAAATCAGAGAAATCAGTTCTGCAATCGGTGGAATCACGCTAAAACAGGACACTACCAGCCCTGACGAAATTTTAGGATTTGCCCACGCCTTATGCTAGAATGTGGCAACATCATGTTGCTGAAATCTTTGTAAGCCTACGTAACGGATGATAGGGCAGCGGATCGTGTGGGCACGTCAGGAAGCTCTGGCCGCAGGTGAGAGACACAGGAGGCGACGCCGGTGATACAACCGAGCGGTGACGAGCGACGACGAGGCAGACGGGCCAGCGTGCAAGCGCCGGTAGTCATTCGGCGTGCGAGCAGTAGCGGACCAACACCGGTCGTCAACGAAGAGATCGCCACGAACATCAGCTTGGCGGGTGTCTACTTCGAGACGGCCGACGGGCAGGCGTATCAATTGAACGACGCGGTGATCACGTCGGTGTCGATTCCTGAATCGCATACGCGGGAGTTTCCGTTTACGCGCTTGGCCGGACGCAGCCGAGTGGTGCGGGTGAAGGAATTGCCGCAGGCCGAGTCTACGGCAGCGAAACGGTTTGGGGTGGCACTGGAATTTGGCAGCGATGTGACAGCTCTTACCGCACGACCGTCTCGCGGGTAATTCAGACCGAACGCCTCACGCACGACAAGGAGCATCGGGAACTCTGTGACACGACAGGCCAACTGTTGCCCATGACCTCTCGACACCGCATTCGTGTGACTGTTTGCTCGATTCTCGCCCTCGCAAGTCTCCCTCTCTTGACTATCGGATGCGGAAAATCTGGTCAGGCGAAAGGCCCGACCCCGCTGCGCGTCTGGCACTGGATGACCGACCGGGAAGATGCCTTCAACGAACTCGCCAAGCGTTATCAGCAGCAGACCGGTACCCCTGTTCGTTTTGAGCTCTACGCCCCCTCGGACGTCTATGCCCAAAAAGTGCATGCCGCAGCCCAGACGAATGGGTTGCCGGATGTCTACGGCATCCTCGGTGAAATGCGCGATCTGGCCAGCTTCATCAAGGCCGGTCATGTCCTGCCGCTTGAAGAGGCCATGAACCAAGACAGCGGCGCCTGGCGCAACGCGCTTTTTACGAAGGCGCTGGCCGTCAATGCGTTTAGCAAACCCAACATCTACGATGTGGCTCCCGGCGTCTATGGCGTGCCGATCGACGTCATGAACATCCAGGTGTACTACAACACAAAGCTCCTGGCGAAGCTGGGGTTGGACCCGAATGCGCCTCCCGCGACCTGGAAGGCGTTTCTCGCGGTTGGCAAGCCGGCGAAAGAGCAGGGCCTGCTCGGGTTTGTCAGCGGCTGGGCCGAGGCGTGGCTGATCGATTGTTTTGCGACCGACTACGCGATCCACACGATGGGGGAAAAGAAAGTCGCGGCGACGTATCGAGGCGACGTCTCGTACACCGATCCGGACTGGATCAACGTGCTCACCCTCTTTGCGCAGCTGCGCGACAGCGGTCTTCTAGCTGAAGGGATCGTGACGATGGGCAACAAGCGGGCTGAGCAACTCTTCGCGAATGGGCAGGCGGTCTTCGCCTTCAACGGGACATGGGGCGTGAACGTCTATCACAGCATGAACCCGGACCTTGAGTATGGCGTGATGCTGCTGCCGAAGTTGGTGAATCGTCCCATGGTGACGTGGGGCGGGGCCGGCTCGAGCTTCTTCGTGAATGCGAAATCCCCGCGAGCGAGCGAGGCGATCGCATTCTTGAAATGGCTGACCGCCGAACCACAGCAACAGTATCTGACGGACGCGACACAGAACATTCCGTCCAATCGGGCCGCTGCCGCCGCATTACCGCCGGCGCTGGCGGCATTTGCCGATGACATGGACGCGACGGTGCATCCGCGCCTCTTCAGCGTCCAGGAAGATTCCTCGGTCATCGAAGCGTTTGATAAGGGCATCCAGTCCATCCTCATTGGCGAGTTGACGCCGGAGCAAGTGGCGAAGCAGGTGGAAGACGTCAAGAAGCTCCAGCACCAGCGTCGGGCGCAACTCGATCACGCGCATGCTCTCCAGTAGAGGGCAGGGATTCAAGCCGTACCTCTTCCTCGCGCCAGCGCTTGTCTTGTTTGCCACCTTCAGCGTCATCCCGTTCTACATGCTCACCAAGACCAGCCTCTTTGAATGGGATGGGATCAGCACGACCAAGCAGTTCGTGGGCCTGGCCAACTATGTCAATGTGATCTTCCATGATCGGGTGTTCTGGAGGTCGTTCGGGCAGGCCCTCTATATCACCGGATTGGCGCTGACCTTTCAGAACGCGCTGGCCTTGCTGCTGGCGATTGCGGTGAATCGTAAACTCCCTGGGGCGAGCATCTATCGTACCCTCTTTTTTCTTCCACCCATCCTTTCTGAAATCGTCGTCGGGCTCATCTGGTTCTGGATCTACGACGGCAACTTCGGCATCTTCAATGCGATTCTCAAAGAGATGGGGCTGGGCGCGTGGACGCGTTCGTGGCTGGCCGATCCCAAGACGGCGCTGACCGCCGTCGCCATCATCCATATGTGGAAGGGATTCGGCTGGGGCTTTGTGATGTTTCTCGCCGGGCTGCAAACGATTCCGGAGGAGCTCTACGAAGCCGCCAGAGTCGACGGCGCCAATGCCTGGTTTCGCTTTCGGCACATCACGATCCCGTTACTCATTCCGGTGTTCGTGGTCGTGTCGATTCTGACGATCCTGGGCACGATGCAGATCTTCGCGCTCATCATTGCGACGACGAACGGCGGTCCTGGCTATCACACCGAGGTGCCGATTACGCGCATCTTCTTCAGTATGCTGGGCACATCGCGCTTTGGCTACGCTTGTACGCAGGGGATCGTCTTCGGGCTCATTCTGCTGACGGTGTCGCTCTTGCAGATGCGGTTTCAGCGGCGGTCCACATGAGACAAGAACAGTCAATGACAGCCGGCGGAGTGCGAGTCACGTTATTCCTCCAGCGAGGGCGACAGTGGCTAGGATATCTGGGCTGGCACGTGCTGTGCCTGCCGGTGGCCGCCAGCTGCGTGTTTCCGCTCGTGTGGATGTTCTCTTCGAGCCTCAAGACCCAGCAGACGGTGTTCACGGATTACTCGCTCATCCCCACGCACGCCCATTTCGGCAACTATGCCAAGGCTTGGATGCAGGGACGGTTTGGCATCTACTTTTTGAACTCGCTGTGTTATACTTTTGTCGTCGTGATTGGGGTCGTGTCGCTGGCCGCGTTGGCCGCGTATGCCTTTTCGCGGTTTACCTTTCGCGGTTCAGGCTTGCTCTATAAGCTGCTCCTCTCCACGATGCTTATTCCCATTCCAGGCTCATTTGTGGCACTCTATATCTGGCTCAATCAATTGAACCTGATTGACCAGGGGGCGGGCACGTGGCTGCCGCGGTTGGGATATATCCTGCCGCAGATTAACGGGGGGTTGCCGTTCGGGATCTTCATCCTGAAACCCTTCTTTGACAAGATTCCCAAGGAGCTTGAGGAGTCGGCGAAAGTGGACGGCGCAGGGGTGCTGGCGGTCTTCTGGCACATCATGTTGCCGCTGGCGCGTCCGGCGCTCGGAGTTGTGGCCCTGTTGACGTCGCTCTCGGCGTGGAACGAGTTTCTGCTGGCGTATCTTGTCTTTTCGCGCCATGAGCTGATGCCGCTGCAGCGAGGATTGTTGGCGTTTCACGGCGCGCATTTGACGGAGTACCCGCTGCTCATGGCGGGGATGGTGATCTCCATCGTGCCGATCGTGATCGTCTACCTGGTCATGCAGCGCAACATCATTCAGGGAATTACCGCAGGAGCGCTCAAAGGCTAACCAGAGGCTGTGGGAGCAGCGACGGAGGCCTATCTCTTGACAACAAGGAGGCACGGATGCATCTGAAGCGGTGGATGGTGATGGTGGGGGTGTTGAGTACCAGTGCGGTCGCCTGCGCGCAGACGCCTGCGACCAATTCGTCAACCTCGCAACGAGGGATAGAACAGGCGACCTCAACCACGTCGGCTTCGTCGTCGTCCGCAAGCACCGAGTACGATTTCGGCGATTTCAGCTCGGAGACGCTGACGACCAAGGCGTGGAAGGCGCTCGAAAGCGGCGACTACGCAGGGGTGGAGGCGTATACCAAGAAGTGCATTGCCCTCTATGAGAAGCAAGCCGTATCGCAGCAAGAATCGTTGACGGAGTTTGCGCCGAAGGACAAAGCATTCACCTATTGGGCGCTCAATGACGTCGCGACCTGCTACTTCATCTGGGGCCAAGCCCAACTCGCCCAGGGAAATGTGAAGGAAGCGCGCGAAGCCTTCAACACGGTGATCGAGCGGTTCTCGTTCGCGCAAGCGTGGGATCCGAAGGGCTGGTTCTGGAAGGTGGCGCAAGGGGCGAGCGACAAGCTCACCACGATGGGCACGGCCTATGACTTCGGGGACTACACCTCGCAGACGTTGACGACCAAAGCGTGGGAAGTGCTCGAGAAACAAGACTACAAGGGAGTGGAGCTCTACACGAAGAAGTGCATCGAGCTCTACGAAGGTGATGCCAAGAAACAACAGGCTTCGCTGACGGAGTTTGCGCCGAAGGAGAAGGCCTTCGACTACTGGGCGCTCAACGACATCGCCACTTGCTACTTCATTCTGGGCGAGTCGTACCTGAACCAGAAACGCTACCAGGATGCGAAGGCGGCGTTTGAGCGCGTCGTCAATGATTTCAGCTTTGCGCAGTGCTGGGACCCGAAGGGCTGGTTCTGGAAAGTGGCCGTGGCCTCTCGCGGTCGGCTGAACAAGATCATGGCCGAAGCGGGCAGCTAATCGGACCTTTTGCGCGTCAGGCGATTGTGTCACGCGAACTCGCAGACTGGTCGGGCATCACGCCCGGCCAGTATGCTTTCGGGCTGATCTCTTAGGGGTGTTCTCCATGCGAATGCGTCCTCAGGTTATACTTACGGCGCTCGTGACGTTGCTGTGGTCGATGGCCCCGGTAGGGGCTGTCGGTACCGCAGAGCGACCGAAGTCTCCTGGTGCGGTGACGCGTTCGGAGGAAGCTTCTCGACCGGAGACGGTGAAGAGCGGTCGTGTCGAGGTGCGCGGAGAATGGTTCTACGTCGATGGCGAGCCGTTTCTCGTTAAGGGCGTCGGGTACTCGCCCTACCGCCCGGGCCAGGTGCCATGGAAGGATCGCGTCGACCTCGCGGTCATGGAGCGCGACTTCCAGAAGATCCAAGACGCCGGCTTCAATACGATTCGTACATGGTCTCCGCTTTCGCCAGAGGCCGTCGCACTCGCTGATCGCTATGGCCTCATGGTTCTGCAAGGGGTGTGGGTCGAGCACAACGGAGATTACGGCTCCGCGGTCTTTCGTGACGCGATGCTCCAAACGGTGGCGAAAGAGGTGGAGCGCGCCAAGCAGGAGCGCAACATCCTGGGGATTCTGGTCGGCAACGAACTGCAGCCTGAGCAAGTCTACCAAACCGGCATTCCCGAAACCGAAGCGCTGCTCAAGCACGCGTGGGAGACGGTGAAAGCGCGCGATGCGCATCGATTGGTGTCCTACGCGAACTGGCCGTCACTCTCCTTTTTGGATGCCTCGATCTGGGACATGGTGTGTTTCAACCTCTATCCCTACGAACCCTCGAGCATTTCCTACGCCTTCGGATTATCGAGCTATGTCAAACACCTCAAACAGACCGTGGCGCGCGGCAAACCGTTGGTGGTGACGGAAACAGGACTGTCGGTTTCTCCTACCCCATCGGCCAAGCGCGGGTATGGCGGGTTGACCCCGGCGATGCAGCGCACCGAGCTGCTCGCCTTGTGGGATGGGCTGTTTCAGGCGGGCGCCCAAGGCGGCGTCATCTTTGAATGGAACGATGAGTGGTGGAAGGGCGATGGAACGCCGGATGCCGAGTCGCACGATGCCGCAGATCCCGAAGAGTGGTTTGGGTTGATGGAGTTTACGTCCTCTGAGCAAGTCGAGGGCACGCCACGTCCCGCCTATGAAGCGCTCAAGACGTATAACCAAGCCATTCTCCTGAGCCCGGTAGAGGATGAGCCGTACCAGGATCGCGTGCCAGTCACCGTCTATGCAACAGAGGGTGTGGCACAAATTCGGGTGCGACTCGATCAGGGCAAATGGTGGCAAGCCACGAAGCTCAATCGCCACTGGTGGAAATTACAGCTTCCGTTGGGCGCGAAGGAACGGGCGGGCCAGCATACGTTCGTGATGGAGGCGCTGGATGGAAAGCAGAAGCTGCTGGCGCGGTTGCAGCGATCGATCTTGCTCAGTCCGCCGCAACCCTCGACGCTGATCGCTGTCTCGACGGAGCGCACACTCTACGAAGTCACCACTGCGATCGAGCCGATTCGCTACACCATCACCGTGACCGATGAGGCCGGAGCACCACTGGCGAACCGGTCGGTCTCTTGGTCGGTGACCGAGCCGCAGTCGCACACGGATTTGACGCAGACCAAGGTCACCGATGCGCGCGGCCGTATCGAGGCAACCTATCTCATCCATGAGCCCGGCATTGTCACCATTTCCGCGGCAACGCCGCGCACGACGCTCTCGCCCATCCATCGCGTCGGGGCGGAGACGTATTTTGTGGTCCGTCAGCAACCGGTGTTGAATCACATCGAATCGCTATGGGAGCGCGACCTGCCCAACGAAGTGAAAGAGGGTCTTCGGCATGACGCCCCACTCTTCCAACTCGCCAATCCTGGGGACGAGCGAATCGTGAACTACGCCAAATATGGCAAGTTCCTCGATGTCGGCACGGCGAAGTACCGCTATGAGATCACCGATTGGGAAGGATTGGCTGCCGCGGTGGGTGAAGGGATTTATCCCAACGAAGCCGGACTGCTGAAAGATCCCGCGTATCGGGCCGCAAAGAACGCCGGCAAGCTCGAAGGCAGCCACTGGGACTTCCAGTTTGCCAACGTCCCGCAGTTGAATTTCTTCAAGTGGGCCGAAGCCGAGGAAGAACTTGGCGTGAAGCAATTCTACACGGCGTTGGCGCTGGAGCGGGCAGGGCTGTGGCTGCAGGCGGTGAAGGCCTATCATGCGGTGCTGGTGCACTATCCCACGTCGGTTGGATGGACCGCGTTTGATCCTCCCACGCCGTGGTACGTCGGGAAGGTGGCGCGCGATAAGATCGACGCGATCCTGCGCCTCCACCCTGAACTGGGCATGCGCCTGCAGGATGCGCGCGTGATTGTGCAGCGCGGCTTCGATAACGACGTGGACAACGACCTCATTACCGCCTCGCCCGGCATGCTGGTGAACGCGAGCGCCGAGGAGATGAACCCGCCATCGGTCGATGTGACCACGCTGCCCAAGCGGCGCCAAATCGGCAACGGGCGCGTTCAACTCGTCCAGTACGAGAATGGCCACTGGCAGCTCCTCATTGATGGCGCGCCCTGGATCATTCACGGGTTGACGTACGGTCCCAGCGCGGTGGGAGAAACGCCCGATGAAGGGACGCTGCGCGATTGGATGACGGCTGATCGCAACCGCAACGGCGTTATCGATGTCTTGGAAACGTTTGTCGACGCCAATCGCAACAATAAGCAGGATCCTGATGAACCGACCGTCGGGGATTTCCAGCTGCTCAAGGACCTCGGCGTGAATACGCTGCGCTTGTATCATACGAATCACGTGACCAGTATCTCCGCGCCTCGAGCTCCTGGCAACTATAAGGTAGCGAAAACGCTCTTGCGCGAGTTGTACAAAAAGTACGGCTTCATGGTTATCATGGGCGATTTCGTCGGGATGTATACGGTCGGTTCGGGCGCGAAATGGGAAGAGGGCACGAACTATCTCGACAAGACGCAGCGCAAGCGGATGACGGATTCCGTCAAGCGCATGGTCAACGAGTTTAAGGATGAGCCCTACATCCTCATGTGGGCGCTGGGCAACGAGAACAACTACGGCGGCGTCCACGGCATCGTGGGAGGGACCGGCAATGCCGGCAAGTACCCTGCCGAATACTATGGATTCGTGAATGAGCTTGCGACATGGATCCACGCGGCCGATTCGAATCATCCGGTGAGCATTGGCAACGGCGACTTGCTGTTTCTCGACGTCATCGCCAAAGCGGCTCCCGCGATTGATGTGTTTGGCGCCAACGCGTATCGCGGCTGGCAGGGATTTGGCCGAAGCTTTTTCGAAGAGGTGAAGCGGTATCTCGATAAACCCGTGCTGATTACCGAGTACGGCTGCCCATCTTACCAGATGGATCAATCGCGTGAGGTCGCTGAGCGCGATCAAGCGCTGTACCACTTGGGCAACTGGGTGGACTTAGCAGATAACATGGCAGGTCGGGGAGTAGGGAGTGTGATCGGAGGGGTCGTCTTTGAATGGTCGGATGAGTGGTGGAAAGCTGGTCAGCCGCCACGATTTTTGCCAGGTACGCATGACACGCAACCGAATTGGGCGGGTCCGTTTCCCGGCGGATGGAATTTTGAAGAATGGTACGGACTGACCAGCCAAGGCGATGGGCGCGTCAGTCCATTCTTGCGGCAACTGCGCGTCAGCTACAAGCTGTATCGACAATTGTGGAAGAAAACCGCGCTGCTTCCGTAAATCGGATCTTCCTTAAATCGGATCTTCCTTCAGTTCAACCCTTGCTTGTTTCCTCATATGGGCCAGAAATAGTCGTTGACAAGACAATGTCATGTGATTAGAATACTACTGTTGTTGTTTTGCAAAGTCTAAACTTATTGGGACCTCGAAAGGGCACACCCACCGCAAGGTGGGGTCCTTCGTTGCGCAGAGCCCAATAGCTTGTGCGAAACGAAGCCCAGCACTCAGCGTCGCTGAGTGCTGGGGCAAAGCCACGGATCCCAGGTAAGTATTGGGATGGCCGGGTTGCCGAATGGGCAGCCCGGCTTTTTTTCAGGCGGGGCAAAGGGGTCTGGCTGATGGCAAAGAACAACCAAAGACGCCAACGAAGACGAGTGATTTTAGGGGTGGGGATCTGCTCCATCATTCTTGCTGCACCCGCTATGACGTACGCCGATACAACGCCCCCCACCGTCACCATCACCGCGCCCCCCACGAGTCCGGCCGCCTCCGCCAGTGGCTTTCCCTTCAGCGGCACCGCCACCGATGCCAGCGGGGTGCGCGGGGTGCGCGTCT
>JACQHR010000011.1 GCA_016198905.1 Candidatus Omnitrophota bacterium
CGGTTGGGACGACATGAACAGAATATCCCGTTTGAGACAGGAGACAGGAGACAGGAGACAGGAGACCGGCGTTGCCGTACAGGTCTCCGGTGTGCTGTGTGCTGCCTGCCCCGGCAGTCATGATTGGCGGGCCGGGGTGTGCTGTGTGCTGTCTTGAAGATGCCGCAGCGGATGAGCAGGTCGTTTTCCATCGCTCGCATGATGCGGCGTTGCGCGATGGTGCGATCCTCATGCCCAAGCCAGTGCAACAGGCCGTGCACGACGTAACGCGCCAGCTCTTGGCGGTACGGCACGGCGTGCGCGGCCGCATAGCGCTTCGCCTGCCGAGGGGCGATGAGAATCTCGCCGATGATGGGTTCGCCGTCATAGCGGAAGCTCAGCACGTCCGTGAAGCGATGATGGCCAGTGAAGCGGCGGTTGAGCGCCTTCATGCGCGCATTCGGGATAAACGTGATCGACATCGTACCGGATACATCGATGTTCAGCTGTTTGGCTGCCTGCTTTACCAAACGCGTGACCTGGGCTACCGAGACGGGAGATTCTTTTTGGTGGTTGCACACGTGGATCATCATCACGTAGCGGTGTTACAAGCGGTGCTCAACGTCACGAATCCAAGGAATTCCCAGCGCGCCTGAGCCAACAGTAATAGCGACTTGCGCGCCGGGTTGGACATAGGGAAACCATTGTCCTTCTTTGGGACTGAAATTTAAATAGCCGGTACGAGCGATCAATGTCAATGGCGTTGCCCCCAGCTGGGGCGAAGAAACAAGAAGATAACTGTGCGAAGATTCGTGGCTCGCCTGAGTCGCGGAGGATGAACGATCTAAAACTTTCGCAGAAATTACAAGCGGCGCAGACGTATCCAGCGCTCCATTCCACCAGAGCAGCATTCCGCTTACAAACGCCGTGATCGTTATAAACACCCCACCAATCATCCCCAGCCAAAGGATTCGAGGCCGATCAGGCGGTAAAAAATACGAACGAAATCGCCAGATGAGTACGCCTGTCACCATGGCAGCAAAGATCATGACTGCCAACATTACTCGACCATAATCGTCATCTCGTAAACATTGATAGCGGCTGCTGGCGAACTCGGTCAAGACAACGGATCCGATACAACATCCGATCCATACGCAGTCGTCCACGGCGACCGCTTTATTGTTGCGCGTTCTCAACCCAATCCCATCAATGGGCGCATGAGACGAAGTGGGGTCTGTCATCGCCCCGGTCCGTTGGCCTTATGCTTCTCGTAGGCCTCGATGATGGCCTGCACCAGCTCATGGCGCACGACGTCCTGCCCGCTGAACATCGTGAATTTAATCCCGGGAATGTTATCGAGCAGGTGCTGCACCTGAATCAGGCCTGAGGGCTTCTCCGAGGGCAGATCGATCTGCGTGACATCGCCGGTGATCACCGCTTTGGAATCGAAGCCCAGGCGCGTGAGGAACATCTTCATCTGCTCGCTCGTCGTGTTCTGCGCCTCATCGAGAATGATGAAGGAGTCGTTGAGCGTTCGGCCGCGCATGTAGGCCAGCGGAGCCACTTCAATGATGCCGCGGTCGATGTAGCGCTGCACCATGTCGATCTCCATCATCTCATAGAGCGCGTCGTAGAGCGGGCGCAGGTACGGATTGATCTTCTCAGCGAGGTCGCCGGGCAAATAGCCGAGGCGCTCGCCGGCTTCGACCGCCGGGCGCGTCAGGATGATGCGCGAGACTTCACCTTTGGTCAGGTTCTCGACGGCCATCGCCATCGCCAGATAGGTCTTCCCTGTCCCGGCGGGTCCGATGCCGAAGACGATGTCGTGGCTGCGCATCGCTTCGACGTAGACTTTCTGGCCCGGCGTGCGCGGAATGATGAAGCGACGCCGCGAGGGGACTTCGATGCGCTCCTGATAGACCTGGCGCAGCTGGACCATGCGCGTATCCTGCAAGGCCCGCAGCGCGTAGTCCACGTCGTCTTTGTGCAGCGGCGCACCGGAGCGGACGATCATGAGCAGATCATCGAAGAGCTTCGCAGCCTTGGCGATCGCCTCGGGCTGGCCGGTGATCTTCACATCTTCCCCGCGCACCACCACGGAGACTCCAAGCGCTTGCTCGACTTTGCGCAAATGGTGATCATGTTTGCCAAAGAGCGCTTGCGCTTCCTGATCGTTGCGGAGGGGGAGGGACTGTTCAGCCATCGTGTTACTTCTTGAAGGCGGTGCCTTCGTCGTTCGAAGAGTCGCTTGATGTCGAGGCGCTGCCGCCTCGTGGAATTTTCAGCTTCATGCCGGCGCGGACATGGTTGGGGCTCTTGAGTTGGTCGCGATTGGCGTCATAGATGCGCCGCCATCGTGTCGCCTTCCCATACACGTCTGGTTGCGCGGCAATCGTCCAGAGCGACTCACCGGGTTTGACCGTGTAAATATCATAGGTCCCGGTGGGTTCTGACGATGAGACCTCGGTTCCAGTTTCGCCCGTGGCCCCTTCCGATGGCTCGCCTGATTCGAGTGTGGCGGCCGTGTTGCCATGGGTGGGTTTGTAAAGGCTGGGGATTTCAACATCCGCATGGATGATCTGCCGCGTGGTTTTCAGCTCGCGCGGAGGCGGCGGAGTGCCAAGCAAGTAGCCGCGGTTGCCTCCTTCAAGTTGGAGATCGACGCGCGGGACTTCTGTGACCTTTGTCGCGGTTCGACATCCGCTCAACAGTGCCAGCGTTGCCAGTCCGATTGTGATGCGAACGACGTGGCGCATCAGCTCCTCCTCGTTAGTCCTGGGCCATGGTAGGCGGTGTCATGCGTGCTTGCTGACGGTGGGCAAGACCGAGATGCCGAGCTCTTTGAGCTGCGCAGGGGTGACGGTCGATGGCGCATCCGTGACCGGGTCCACCGCCTTCTGCGTTTTTGGAAACGCGATCACGTCTCGAATTGATGGCGACTTCGTGGCCAGCGCGACGAGGCGATCCAACCCGATGGCGAACCCGCCGTGCGGCGGGGCCCCGTACGCGAAGGCCTGCAGCAAAAATCCGAATCGCTCCTGCACCGTCTCCTCGCTTAAGCCCAGCATTTTGAAGATCCGCTGCTGCATCGGGCGCTGGTGGATCCGGATGCTGCCCGAGCCAAGCTCCGTACCATTCAGGACAAGGTCGTAGGCGCGCGCACGGACTTTCCCAGGATCTGTTTCGAGGAGTGCCACATCATCCGGATGCGGCGCGGTAAACGGGTGGTGCTCGGCGTCCCAGCGTTTGCCTTCCGCGTCCCAATGAAAGAGCGGAAAATCCACGACCCAGCAGAACGCCCACAGGTTCGCGTCGGTGTGCAAATCCGGCTTGTCGCTGTGGTGGCGCTCGGCGGCTTCGCGGTGGGTCATGCGAGGAAACGGAGTCGTGAGCGAGATGTCGAGCGCGTCCTTGAACACGCGGCTGACGACTTGCTCGATCACGGCGAAGACATCCTCTTCAGTGACGAAGGACAGCTCAAGGTCCAGCTGGGTAAATTCCGGCTGGCGATCGGCGCGCAAATCCTCGTCGCGGAAACAGCGCGCGATCTGGAAATAGCGCTCCAAGCCCGCGACCATCAACAGCTGTTTGAAGAGCTGCGGAGACTGCGGCAGCGCGAAGAATTTGCCCGGGTTGACGCGCGAAGGCACGAGATAATCGCGCGCACCCTCCGGCGTCGACTTCGTCAGGATGGGTGTTTCGATTTCGAGAAAGCCCAGGCCGTTGAGTGTTTCGCGCATCGTGTGGACGATGCGATGGCGCAGGATGAGCTTCTGCTGATTGACGGGCCGGCGCAGATCGAGGTAACGCCACTGCATCCGGATATCTTCGGAGACGTCGCTCTGATCATCGATCTCAAAGGGAGGCGGCTGGGCCTCGTTCAACACCGTGACGCCGGTGGCGGAGACTTCGACCATGCCGGAGGGCAGCTTCGGATTCTCGGTGCCCTTCGGCCGCGCGCGGACCGTGCCGGTGATCGCCAGGACGTACTCCGGGCCGAAGGCTTTGGCTTGGCTGTGGAGCTCGGCGTTGTTTTTAGCATTGAAGACAATCTGGGCGAGGCCGGAGCGGTCGCGCAGATCAAAGAAGCTCAAACCTCCGTGGTCGCGCCGCCGGTGCAGCCAACCCGCGAGCGTGACGGTGTGGCCGATGAGATCAGGCGTGAGCGCGCCACACGTGTGCGTTCGGATCATCAGTGGCACTCTCGAGATTTAGCCTGTTGGGCGACGGTGGCGACAAAAGTGTCGAACGGCAGCGTCTGCTGGCTGCTCTGCTCGAGATCTTTGAGCGTGATGGCGCGCTGCGTCATTTCCGTTTCTCCGAGAATCGCGACGAACCGGCACCCGGATTTGTCGGCTTCGCGCAGTTGGGATTTAAGGCTCTTGCCGTCGTAATCCATGAGGGCGATGACGCCCTGCTCGCGCAGCTGTTGGACAAATCGAAAGGCTTCTTGCAGGAGTGTTGATTGGGCGATCGCCAAGTATAGTCCTCGACGTGATGGCGCAGGAGCCGTCGCCGTTTGCGCCATGAGGAGCCGCTCGATGCCGGTGGCAAATCCCACCGCGCCGGCATGGGGGCCGCCGAGGTCCTCCACGAGGGAGTCGTACCGTCCGCCCGCGGCGACCGCGTCCTGCGCGCCGAGTCCTTTCGCACGCACCTCAAAGACGGTGCGCGTGTAATAGTCCAGGCCGCGCGCAAAGACTTTCGTGTCATCGAACGGAACGTTCGCGGCGGTCAACCCGCGGCGCACGGTATCAAAATCCGCCTGGCACTGATCACAGAGCACGAACGGAGAACCCTTGACCTTCCATGCAATCTCGTGACATGTCGGATGCTTGCAGTCCAACACTCGAAAGATATTTTTCTCAAACCGCGCCTGGCATTCTTTGCAGAGCTTCGCCAGATCCGGCTGCAGGCGTTCGCGCAGCAGCTGCGCGGATGTGGCTTGATCATCGCGGCAGCCCATACTCGAGAGCCACACCGCCGCATCGGTGACCCCGCACTCGCGCAGGATGTGCACGCACAGCGTGATCACTTCGACGTCCACCCAGGGCGCATCCGAGCCGATGGCTTCCACTCCAAGCTGGTGAAACTGGCGAAAGCGGCCCGCTTGCGGCCGCTCGGCCCGGAACATCGGTCCGAGGTAGAACAACTTCACAAACCCCTGCGTCTTGTGGAGGTTGTGCTCGAGATACGCCCGCACGATCGAGGCGGTGCCTTCCGGCCGCAGGACGATCTCATGGCCGCCGCGATCCTCGAAGCGGAACATCTCCTTCTGCACGATGTCCGTGGTCTCGCCGACCGAGCGCAGAAACAGCGCGGCATCTTCAATGAGGGGGGTGCGCAGCTCCTGATAGCCGTAGAGACGGGCGAGCCGCCGGGCGGTGTGCTCGACGGCCGACCATCGCGTGACGTCATTCGGCAGCACATCGGTCGTGCCGCGGAGCGCTTGAAGTCCCATGCGGGAATGCGACGATGCTCTCACGATCTGAGGTTCAACTCGAGGACGGCGTGCACGTGTAACTGCGGGTCCGATCCGGACAACTACTTGATATCCTGGCGCATGAGCAGCCCAGGCTTGAAAACCACGACCCGCTTGGGTGGCACCGGGACTTCTTCACCGGTTTTTGGATTGCGGCCGCGGCGGGGTGCTCGCTGTCTGACTTTAAAAACGCCGAAGTTGCGAAGTTCAACCGTCTTGCCTTCCTTCAGGCTCGCGATGAGATTGTCCAGCGTCCGTTGGACCACTCGCTTGACGTCCACTTGGGTGATGCCGGTTTCCTTCGCAACCGTAAGCACTAAGTCCTTCTTAGTCAGCGCCATAGGAGGAGCCACGGTAACATATTCGACCGATCGTTGTCAATCTCTTCCATAGCTGGATACTGGTCAAGTTTGGCAGGGCCTGCCGCTGCGCCACCCACCAAACTTGACCATCACCCATAACTGCTAAGGAGCTAGTCACCGCCGGCCGACCTAAACCGCGGCTGGAAGGCGGGTGCCGGTTTCACGGGTTGCCGCGTGATGACGACCGACTCTGTTCCCAGCAACCGGTGGAGTTCTTCAAAGAGCTCCTGTTGCGGGTTGACCTTGAACGATTCCGGAAGTTTCAGCCGCATCGAGGGTTCCTGAGGAAGTTCGAGCTTCAGATAGATCGGGACGGTGCCGGGAAACCGCGCAAGCAACCCCTTGAGCTGCTCCAGCAGCTCCTTTTCGCCGTGGTGGCGGAGGATGAGCTCCATCGTCTGGGCCAGCTTGCTGCCGGCTTGCTCGATCGGCACGATTTGCTGGGCGATCAGCCGCGGACGGTCCTCACGGATGGCGACGCGGGCTTCGACGAAGACGACGGCGTTGGGCCGCAGGTGCGGCGACAACTGGGTAAACACGTTGGGAAAGACGAGCACTTCCACGTCGCCGTGAAGATCCTCAAGGACGCAGACCGCCATCTGCTCGTTCGTCTTTTTGGTGGTCGTATGCTTGATCTTCGTGAGCATGCCGCCCATCGTGATGATCGTCCCTTCCTCGGCATGCAGGACCTGCTGGGAATTGACGCTGGCCAGCGCGTTGATGGTCGTCTCGTACCGGGCCAGCGGATGGCCGGAGACGTAGAAGCCCAGCAGCGCTTTCTCAAACGCGAGTTTTTGGCTCTCCGGCCAATCGCGTAAGCCAGACGCCGCACTCACGGTAGGGGCTGGCGCCGCTTCACCGGATGATGGAGCGCTGAGCTCCTCAAAAAACGTCAATTGCCCTCGCAAGCGATCCTTTTGGACGCTGTTGGCCTCTTCCATCGCCTGATCCAGGCTGGCGAGCAGCGCTGCGCGCGACAGCCCCATGCTGTCGCAGGCGCCGGCTTTGATGAGACTCTCGCAGACTTTGCGGTTCACAAGCCGCAAGTCGGCGTCGGTGCACAGCTCCTTGACGGTGTGGAACCGGCCGCCTCCCTGTCCCGTTCCAGACGGGACGGCAGACAGGCGCTCCTCGCGGGCGGTGACGATTGACTCAATGGCGGACATGCCCACGTTCTTGATGACGCCAAGGCCGCAGCGGATGGTCGTGTCATCGATGGCGGTGAAGGCGGCGAGGCTTTCGTTGACGTCTGGCGGCAGAATTTTCAGGCCCGTGCGTTTGGCCTCATCGAGGTACAACACGAGCTTATCGGTGTTGCCCATTTCGCTCGTGAGCAAGGCGGTCATGAAGTCGACGAGATAATGCGCCTTCAGGTAGGCGGTGCGGTAGGAAATCATCGCGTAGGCGGCGGAGTGCGATTTGTTGAAACCGTACCCCGCGAAGTGCTCCATCAAGTCGAAGATGCGATTGGCATGGCGATCGCCGATCCCGTTTTTCTTGCAGCCCTCGACGAACGCCTTGCGCTGAGCCTCCATAACATCGGCGTTCTTCTTGCCCATGGCGCGGCGCAGCAAATCGGCTTGCGCCATCGTAAAGCCGGCCAAGTCGCTCGCCACGCGCATGACCTGCTCCTGGTACACGATGACGCCGTACGTCGTCTTGAGGATGGGCTCCAAGCGCGGATGCTCGTACTTGATCGCGATCTGTCCGTGCTTGCGCTTCATGAACTCATCGAGCATCCCGGAGCCGATGGGGCCGGGGCGGAAGAGCGCGATCACGGAGATGATGTCCTCGAACTCGGTCGGCTTGATCTTCTTCAACAGGTCGCGCATCCCCGAACTTTCAAGCTGGAACACGCCCATGGTGTCGGCGCGCGCGAGCAACTGGAAGGTCTGCGCGTCATCCAGCGGCAGCGTCTCGAGATTGATCAGCGTGTTGCGCCGGCGTTCGGCGAGCTTGATCGCCTCATCGATGACGGTCAGCGTCCGCAGGCCGAGCATGTCGATCTTGAGGATGCCGATGTGCTCGAGCGACGTCATGTCAAAGCCGGTGGTGATCTGGTCGTCATTGCTCTTAAAGAGCGGCGTGTAGTTGGTGAGCGGCTTATCGGCGATGGTGATGCCGGCAGCGTGCGTCGAGGCGTGGCGGGTCAATCCCTCAAGGACGAGGGCCGTATCCATGAGCGACTTGACTTGCTCGTTCGTGCGATACAGTTGTGTGAGCTCGGGGACTTCGGCGAGTGCGCGCGTCAGGGTGATATCGAGTTCGTTGGGGATGAGCTTGGCGAGGCGGTCCGCCTCGGCGTAGGATATTTTCATGACGCGGGCGACATCGCGCACGACGGCTTTGGCCTGCATCGTGCCGAACGTGATGATCTGCGCGACGTTGGTCTTGCCGTATTTCTGGATGACGTACTCGATGACTTCGTTGCGCCGCTCATAGCAGAAGTCGATGTCGATATCCGGCTGCGTGACGCGTTGCGGGTTCAAGAAGCGCTCAAAGAGCAGATCATATTTGAGCGGATCGATGTCGGTGATGCCCAGACAATAGCTGACCATACTTCCTGCAGCCGACCCGCGTCCAGGTCCCACCGGAATGTCGCGCTCCTTCGCGAAGCGCACAAAGTCCCAGACGATCAAGAAGTAACTCGTGTAGCCGGCCTGCTGGATGACCCGCAACTCGTGCTCCAACCGCTCCACGAGCGGGGCGGCCACTTCCCCATACCGGCCGGCGAGTCCGTGATAGCAGAGCTCCTTGAGGTACTCCTGCTGAGTTTTGTTGGGCGGCGGCTCGTAGTACGGCAAGTGAATCTTGCCAAACTCGAGTTCAAGGTTGCACTTATCCGCGATTTCCAGCGTCGTCGCAATTGCCTCGGGGCAGTCGCTGAAGAGTCCCTTCATCTGCTCGGCGGACTTGAGATAAAACTCCGGCTGCTCGTAGCGCAGCCGGTGCGGATCGTCGATCGTCGTCTGCGTTTGGATCGCCATGAGCGCGTCGTGCGCCTGCGCGTGGGCTTGCTCGATGTAGTGCACGTCGTTGGTCGCGACGCACTTCACTCCCGCATCGCGCGCGAGTTGCTGCAGGATCGGGCGGACCTTGTGCTCCAGCGGCAGATTGTGATGCTGCAGTTCGACGTAGACGTTGTCCTTACCCATGATCTGAATGAAGTCGTCAAGCTCTTTGCGGGCGAGCTCCGTCTGCTCTTGCGTGAGATGGACATTCAAGATGCCTTTCAGGCAACTCGTCAGTACGATGAGGCCGTTCTTATGTTGAGCCAGTGTGTCCTTATCGATACGCGGCTTGTAGTAGAAGCCTTCGAGGTAGCCGATGGAGATGAGGCGCATGAGGTTGGTGTAGCCTTCCTCATCTTTCGCGAGCAGAACCAGATGCGCATTGGAGTCGCGGATACCGGTGCCGGATTTCTCGAAGCGGCTCTTGGGCGCGATGTAGGTTTCGCAGCCGATGATGGGTTTAATGCCCTGCTTCATGCAGGTTTCGTAAAATTCGATCGCCCCAAAGAGATTGCCGTGGTCCGTGACCGCCATCGCGGGAAATTTCAGCTCGATCGCGCGCTTGATCAACGGCGAAATGCGGCAGGCGCCATCCAAGAGGGAGTAATTCGTGTGGACGTGCAGGTGGACGAAATCAGCGTGCAACATCGTTAGGTTGCGCCTGTCCCGCGCCCCTTGCCCCGCGCCCCAGACGGTTGCGTACCCATATCGTTGATGCGGTGAATGAGCCGGTTGAGCCGGCCGTAATTTTGGCGATTGAACGTCAAGATCAGCCGCGACAACCCTTGCAAGTTTGGCTCATCGCGTTCTTCCGCAAGGACTGGGCCCTGGCGGATCGTACCCGAGCCGAGCAGATCGCGAAACTCCTGCGTCAGGCGAGCGACCGCAGCTTCCGAGAGCGGATGCTGCAAGCGGATCGCCAGCGCGTCTCCGACGTAGCGCAGCGAGTGATACGTGGAATAAAAGTGCAAGATGTACTGCACCGCCTCTTCCGCGGAGCGCGTCACATGATAAATGGCACGATCATCCGGCGAGATCATGCCGCCGCGCTCAAGTTGTTCCGTGAAAAACTTCAGCAGCGGGGTCCAGAAGGAGCCTTTCGGCGTATCGACGAAGACGATCGGCCGCGGATCGGACTTGCCTGTTTGGACGAGGGTCAGCGATTCGAAGCCTTCATCGAGCGTGCCGAAGCCGCCGGGAAACAACACGGTGGCGTGAGACTCTTTGATGAAGAGCAGTTTCCTCGTGAAGAAATATTTACAGTTGATGAGCTTGGGGTCTTTGGCGATGACGTCGTTGGCCTCTTGCTCAAACGGCAGGCGGATGTTCAACCCGAAACTCGCCTCGCGGCCGGCGCCTTTATGGCCGGCGCGCATAATGCCGCTGGCGGCTCCGGTGATGACCATCCAGCCGGCGCGCACCATCTGCTCGCCGAAGGCCGAGGCCATGGCGTACGCCGGATGATCCATGCCCAATCGTGCGGATCCAAACATCGCGACTTTGCGGTTATGCCGATAGGGGCGAAAGATGTTGAACGCGTAGCGCAGCTCCTTGAGCGCCGCGTTGAGAATTTTCAGATCACCCGTCGAGGCGCGGTCTTCGCCGAGGCGATACGCCGACACGACCATCTCCGCGAGCAGCTTGCGATCAAACGCGTCAGTAAAGGGGGCGACGAGCTTGGCAATCTGCGCATCGACCGCGGCGTTGCGCGTGGTGTAGGCCCGAGAGGATCGTTGCGGTTTCATGATCGTGCTAGTCTAACGTGAACCGGAGGAAAAATCATCTAACTTCCGGTTACTGTCCAGAATGTTTGGTGGCGTGGACGCCGAATTCGTGGACAAGACGGCCGCCGAGACGCGCGCCGAGGCTGAGTGTCACCGCCATCGCGAGCATCAGGATCAAGCTGACGGCTTGCAGCGACGGGGGGAGCTGGTCGCGCTTGACGAGCCGCAGCGCGCTGGCCAGGGTCGCGAAGATGAGTGTCGCGAACCCGAACCGCTGATGTTGCTCCATCACCTTCCAAATCTCAAAGGAGTGCTTCGCGACTTCCGCCGCCTCGCGTCCGGTGAGGACCGCCACGCCCGCGCCGACGGTGCCGAGACACAGATTCCAGAGTGCCACGCGATGCAGCGCAGGCCGCTTCAAGATGATCGCGAGTCCATCCAACAGGACAGCGGTCAGCAGCAACGCGATCGGAAAGTGCACGATCAGCGGATGGATGTAATGAATCACCTCAAGATCAACCATCATCTCGTGCGCTCCATTTCACTATAACGCCATCTTGCGTAAGCGCAAGGCGTTGGCAATCACCGACACAGAACTGAAACTCATCGTGGCTGCGGCCAGCATGGGACTCAGGAGAATTCCCAACCAGGGATAGAGGATGCCGGCCGCTACCGGCACCCCGAGCGCGTTATAGATGAAGGCGAAGAACAAGTTCTGACGGATGTTGCGCATCGTCGCTCGGCTTAACACACGGGCGCGAACGATGCTGCGCAGATCGCCTTTGACGAGGGTGACGTCTGCGCTCTCCATCGCCACGTCCGTTCCAGTGCCCATCGCGATGCCGACGTTCGCTTGCGCGAGTGCGGGCGCGTCATTGACGCCATCACCCGCCACCGCGACGACGTGGCCTTGCCGCTGGAGGGTACTGACGATCTCGCCCTTGCGTTCCGGCCGCACGCCGGCATGGACGTCGTCGATGCCGAGCGTTGACGCGATGGCGCGGGCCGTGATCTCGTTATCGCCGGTCGCCATGACGATCCGGATGCCGTCCTGCCGCAGCCGCGCGATCGCCTCCGGTGTTGAGGGCTTGATGGGATCGGCGACACCGAGCAGCCCGGCGAGCCGTCCGTCGACGCTGACGAACATGACGGTCTGCCCCTCGCGCCGTAGCGCGTCCGCGCGCGGCGCCATCTCATTGACGGTCACGCCGAGCTCCTGCATGAAGGCCTGGTTCCCGAGGGCCACGCGATGGCCGTCCACGCGTCCGACCACCCCCTGGCCTGTGTTCGATTGGAACTCTGACGCCGGCGCGAGCGTTATCTTCCGTGCGTGAGCTTCCGCGACGATCGCCTGCGCGAGCGGATGCTCGCTGGCGCGCTCGAGGCTCGCGGCGATGCGCAGCAGCGTCGACTCATCGGTCGGCGCGTGCGGCGCGATGGTCACCAGTGCGGGTTTGCCCTCAGTCAGCGTGCCGGTTTTATCGATGATCAGCGTCTCGACGTGTTCGAAGGTTTCCAGCGCCTCGGCATTCTTGATCAACACGCCGGCCTGCGCGCCGCGGCCGATGCCGACCATGATCGACATCGGCGTCGCCAACCCCAGCGCGCACGGACACGCGATGATCAGGACGGCCACCGCGTTGACCAGCGCGTACGTCAGGCGCGGCTGCGGCCCGATGAGCGCCCAGACCACGAAGGTGACGATGGCGATGAGGACGACCGCCGGCACGAAATAACCGGAGATGAGATCAGCCAATCGTTGGATCGGCGCTTTGCTGCGCTGCGCGTCACAGACCAGGCGGACGATTTGACTCAACAGCGTGTCGGCGCCGACCCGTGTGGCTTCCATGATGAGACTGCCCGTGCCATTGATCGTGCCGCCGGTGACGCCGGCACCCGGCGTTTTCTCGACGGGGATCGGCTCTCCGGTGACCATGGACTCATCGACGGCGCTCGTCCCTTCCCGGATGACGCCATCAGTGGGCATGCGCTCGCCGGGCCGCACGCGCAGTCGATCACCGACTGTGATGGCCTCAAGCGACACCTCTTCATCGGTGCCGTCCGGTCGAATCCGTTTCGCGGTCTTCGGTGCCAAGTTCAGGAGTGTTTTGATCGCGTCACTGGTGCGACTGCGAGCGCGTAACTCCAGCACTTGGCCGAGCAGGACCAGCGTGGTGATGACGGCGGCCGCTTCAAAATACACCGGCACGCTGCCGAGGTGGCTATGAAGCGATGCGGGAAACGTCCCGTGGAAGACGAGCGCAGCGACGCTATAGCTGTAGGCGGCTCCCATCCCCAGCGCGATCAGCGTAAACATATTCAGGCTGCGGTGGATAAGTGACGCCCACCCGCGTTTGAAGAACGGCCATCCGCCCCACCACACCACGGGAGTCGCCAGCGCGCATTGCAGCCAGGCCAGCAGTCGTGGTGAGAGCGCGCGTTGAAGCGGTTGGCCTGGAAGCATCTCCGACATCGCAAGCAGGAACACCGGCACGGTCAATGCCAGGCTGCTCCAGAAGCGCCGGGTCATGTCTTGCAACTCACCGTGCGATTCCTTCTGGGCGCTCGGTGCGAGAAGCTCAAGCGTCATGCCGCAGATCGGGCACGTCCCCGGCCCGCGTTGATGGATTTCAGGATGCATCGGACAAGTGTAGAGCGTCTCGCGTGCAGGAGTCGCGGTCGGCGATGTCGGCGTGACAGGACGCGCCGGCTGCGCCTGAAACGCCTTCAGACAATGCGCGCTGCAAAAGCGATAGGTCGTTCCGTGTCGTTCGGCCACGAGTGTCGTGGCAGGATCAACCTCCATCCCACAGATAGGATCTCGAATGGAAAGCGGTGGGACGGTCATCTTAGCGAGTGTAGGCGTTCATCACATACTGTTGGAGCATCCGCTGCGTATTGAAGAATGCGCCATTGATGGCGATCGCGTGGCGCATCACATCGATGAACCGGTCTCGGTTGCGATAGAACACGGGCGCCACGGTCCGTTCCAGCGCGTCGTACAAGAAGGCGGCATCCTGCGCAGCATCCCTTGGCGTTCCCTCGTTGCCGCCATCTTGGCCAATCGCCCAGCCTGTGATCCCTTCAATGTGTCCCTCAAGCCACCAGCCATCCAGGATGCTCAGACTCGGCACCCCGTTGAGCGCGGCCTTCATGCCGCTGGTCCCCGAGGCCTCGAGCGGTGGCTGAGGGGTGTTCAACCATACGTCCACTCCCGCCGTGATGAACTGGCCTAGCTCCATGTCATAGTTTTCCAGGTAAGCCACTTTGAGGTAGGATTGCAGCGCCTCCTTGGCCTTGATGATGCGTTGAATGAGCGTTTTCCCTTCCTGATCCTGGGGATGCGCCTTGCCGGCATAGATGACCTGGATCGGGCCGGTGTTCGCCACAATGCGCTTGAGCCGCTCCAGATCGTGAAACAACAAATCGGTTCGCTTGTACGTCGCCGCCCGTCGCGCAAACCCAAGCGTGAAATGATCGACGTCCATCCCCAGGTTCGTCTGGTCGTTTACGTATTCGAGGAGCCGCTTCTTGGCCTGCAGGTGGGTCGCCCACAACTCCTGCTTGGGAATGTTGAGCGCATAGCGAAGGCTGAAGTTATCCTGTCGCCAGCCAGGAATATAGCGATCAAACAGCTGCTGAAAGGGTGGTGAAGTCCATGTCACGGCGTGGACGCCATTGGTGATCGCATCAATCTTGTAGCGGGCGAACATCAACTGAGAGACTTCCCCATGACGCTTGGCGACCCCGTTGACGTAGTGGCTCAGGTTCAGCGCCAGATAGGTCATATTCAGCAGCCCTTCGCAGCAGAACACCTCGTGCATGTCATATACGTCGCGGCGCCCCAAGACCTGGATCACAAGGTCCATTGGGAACTTGTCATGCCCGGCCGGTACCGGGGTGTGGGTGGTGAACACGCACTGCTTGCGGACGACGTCGACATCCTCATGCGTGATGGCGGTTCGTCCCGCCTGCGTGGCCGCTTCATCGAGCAATTCGAGGGTCAACAGGCTCGCGTGCCCTTCGTTCATGTGGAACCGCGTGAGCTGATCATAGCCCAACGCGCGCAGCATCCGTACCCCGCCGATTCCGAGGACGGCTTCCTGGCAGAGCCGATAGTGCTGATCCCCGCCGTAGAGGTAGTGGGTCAGCGTCCGATCGCCCTCGGCATTCTCCGGCAGGTCGGTATCGAGAAGAAAGACCGGCACGGTGAATCCCTCGGCCCCCTGCACGTCGTACTGCCAGGCACGGATGTGGACGGTGCGTCCCTCAATCATGACCGTGACGCGCTGGGAGCGTTCTCTCAGGTAGTCCTCGACCGCCCACTCCACCGGCTCTTCTCGCTGCCACCCAGTGGCATCCAGCCGCTGGTAGAAATACCCCTTCCGATGGAGCAACGTAACCGCGACCAGAGAAATGCTAAGATCCGCAGCCGAGCGAATCGTATCGCCCGCCAGCACGCCCAACCCACCGCTATACGTGGGGATCCCGTGCTCCAAGCAGATCTCCATGGAGAAGTAGGCGATGCTCATGCTGTCACGTTCCTGATGAATCGTTGGGGAGCTGCCTCAAACTGTTGCCGGCACTTGAGAGAACAGAACCGGTAGAGCGTCCCTCGATCGGTCGCTGAGAAACCAGAGAGCGCAGGGTCCACGTCCATGCCGCAGACGACATCGTGGACCCTGCGCGTTTGTGGGGGAGCCGGGGGTGCGGTCGTGACTTCCAAGGATTTGACGATGATTTGGCCCAGCAGCCGTTCGACATCTTCTCGACGGCAGAGCTGCGTGCCCTCGTGCATGACGGCCGCTGTGCCGGCGGCGGTGCCCAGTCTCATGGCGGATTCCAGCGGTTGACCTTGGGAGAGCGCAAACACGAACCCGGCCAGGAACGAATCGCCGGCCCCGACTTTGCTTTTGACCTCGACATCAGGACTGGTCACATGGAGCGCCGCATCCTGACTGACGATCAGCGCCCCCCTGCGTCCTAACGTGATCGCCACGACCTGGACGCCCTCCTGCACGAGTTGCCGGGCTGCGCCGACCATCGCCTGTTCATCGGGCAGCGACCGACCCATGAGCCGGGCGAACTCGTGTTCGTTCGGTTTGATCAGGTAGGGCTTGGCTTGCAGGCCGAGCTTCAAGACCTCGTCATCAGCATCCAGCAGACACTTCATGCCGCGCTGTTGGAGGGTCGTGATGAGCTTGGCGTAAAAGTCTTCCGGCACCCCTGGCGGGAGGCTCCCTCCGAGCACCCACCACGGGGGCGTCGGCTGATAGGTCACGATCTTCTGCATGAAGCCTTCAACATCCGCCAGCGTCATCCGGGGACCCGGCGCACTGATGCGCGTCTGGGTCCGATCAGAACGATCCGTCAGGATGACGTTGATGCGAGTTTCCTCCGGAACCTCGATCGCCTCAAACGGGATGCCATGCTCGGCCATCAGACTCTTGAGCATGTAGCCGGCACAGCCCCCGGAGACGCCGAAGGCCACCGTTTCGCCGCCAAGTTCTTTCACGACTCGTGAGACGTTGATGCCTTTGCCGCCAGGGTCACGGCGGATCTCGCGTGCCCGGATGGCATCGTCCTTCATCAGCTTGTCGATCAGGATATGCTGATCGATTGACGGATTGATCGTGACCGTTCCAATCATGGCTTCGAGATCATTTTTTCCAAGAATTGTCTATGACGAATATCATTTCTGATTGTTAACCCCACCGTCATATCCCTGAAACAGGCGCAGCCTATCCTGCGCCTGTGACGATCGTCGATACTGCAGGTTCTGGCGCAGCGCCGCCCAAGACTCTGCCGTTTGAGGCGAACGGCAGGCTGGGCAAACCGGGAGGAACACGATGCGACAAGTTCGGTATCTGAGTATAGTCGTGATCATGGGGTTGTTGAGTTCGACGCTCGTGGAGCGTGGGTACGCCACCCCCTCCACCCACATCTGGGCGCCGTCCACGGATGTCCAGCCGTACAAGAAGGTTCACCTCACCTCCGACTTCTATGTCCCCACGGAGCAGAACGGTGATGGCTCGCGCGCCAATACCATCACGAACCTTGGTCTGACCCTGGGCGTCCTGCCCTGGAAATCCGTCAACGCGGAGCTCGGCTTCGACGTCAAGTCCGGAGGCGGCGGGCTGGACGACTGGCCCGTATACTTCAACGCGAAGATCGGCACGCCTGAGGACCTACTCGGACCTTGGTTTCCCGCGCTGGCCGTCGGCATCTACGATGTCGGAACGAAGCACAACCGCACCACCAACAATGTGATCTACGGCAAGGCGGCCAAGACCATCAAGGTCAAGGACCTCTCGTTGGGGCGCGTGTCCGTCGGGTATTTCACAGGCGATCCCAATCTCCTGATCAACGGGACCAAGCGGGACAACGATGGGCTGCTGTTCGCCTGGGAACGGGTCATGACCGAACTCTCGGATAAACTCTGGGTGGCGGTCGATTACCAGGGCTCGCGCAGCGCCTATGGCGCCTTGAACCTGGGATTTTCCTGGAAGTTCTCGGAGAACGTCTCGACCATTTTCGCCTATGACCTCTACAACGATCGGGACTTGGCCGGGACCTACACGGTCCAGGTAGACATCGACTTCTGAAGCGAGCGACAGGGACCTCATGCGACACACTGGATCAAGGAGCGGCCGGGCATCTGCTGTACCTGATCAGGAGGCGGATGTTCTCACTGGGTCCGTCTCGACCGTGTCCAACCGATGGATCCATTCAGGAACCCTGAACTGCTTGATCGATTCTCGGTTCGTGTAGGGCTTGAGATCCAGGATCGGTGTGCCCTCCCACGCATCCAATCCTTCAACCTGCAGCGTGGACCCTCGGCGCTTGAGGAGCCTGACGACGGTCACTCCCAGCGGATTCGGCCGATGCGGAGTTCGGGTGGACAGGAATCCGAGCTTTGGCAGCGCCTTGATGCCCTTGGGATGAATCCTGAGCGCTGGCTTTCCTGCCTGATGCAGCCAGAAGAGAGCAAGGATGTGCGAGAAATCCTCAATCCCTTCAAGCCCCTTGGCCCAGCGTCGATGAATTCGAATCGCGCCACCTTCCACACGGCCGATTGGCCGGAGAACAAGAGATCCTCTATGACGACTCATGCGGGTCCTTCTCTTACAGGCTCTTCTTGCTTGACGCCAACCACCGGCTCACCCGTGATCGCTTCGGTGGCTCTTCGTCCGGTTCGATCGGTCCCGCGAGGTTTGACGCGGCCTCGCGCAACGCCTCCTCTCCAACAATCCCCTGTGTGACCAGCAACGTGATACTGCTTTCCAGCGCGTGCATCCCTTCATGGACTCCGAGCTCGATGTAGCCGCGCAGCTCATGGAGCGCATTGCGGCGGATGACGTTGCGCACTGCCAGCGTGGCTAGAAGCACCTCGGTCGCCGCGACCATCCCGGTTCCGTCCCGGCGCTTGAGGAGCCGTTGGGCGACGATCGCTTGAAGGGATTGAGTCAGTTGGATACGGATCTGTCCCTGGATCTCAGCCTCGAACACATCCAGGATGCGCGTGATCGCCTGGATCGTCGTTCCGCTGTGCAAAGTCCCCAGGACGAGATGGCCGGTTTCCGCCGCGGTGATGGCCAGCGCAATGCTTTCCCGATCCCGCAGTTCGCCAACCATGATGATGTCCGGGTGTTCGCGCAGCGCGCTGCGCAACCCATCGGCAAAGGATCGGGTATGGGCGTCCAGTTCCCGCTGGTGGATCAGCGAGCGCTTGTTGGGAATCACGTACTCAATGGGATCTTCAATGGTGATGATGTGCCGCTCATCCCGCTGGTTGATGGCATCGATGAGGGCGGCCAGCGTGGTGGACTTGCCGCTTCCCGCTGGCCCGGTCACCAAAATCAGGCCTCGTGGGCAGCGGCTGAGTTGCTCGAAGATCGGTGGCAGACCCAATTCAGCCAGGGTTGGGATCCGATGGGGAAGAGGCCGGAACGCGATGGCCTGCCCGTCTTGTTCCCGGAAGACGTTCACCCGAAAGCGCGATAAGCCCTCGATCCCGATCCCCACGTCCACCTCGCGGCCTTCGAGGAATTGCGTCCGCTTGGCCTCCGGCAACAACGCTTCGATGATGCAGGAGAGGCGGTCTGCGGTCAGCGGAGCGTTGTTGAGCGGCTTGAACGAGCCGTACACCTTGAGGGTGGGCCGATCGGCGACGGCCAAGAAGAGGTCTGAGGCATTCTGCCGGACCGCCTGTTCCAACCACGGCAGCAGCCCACAGCGGCTCAGGCGTTCGACGAGATTCGCTGGCTGCTGGACCCCTGGCATAGGAGCCAGCGCCGGGCGTTCGCCGGATTGACTCAAAAACACCGAGGCGCACGTCGGGCAGCAGAATTGGTACGTGGATCCCCGGATCGTGAGCGGTGCCGTCGATTCCCCCTGATGGATCGTCTTGCGGCACAGCTCACAATGTCCTGTGGGCGCCTGCGGCTGCTGCTGAGCGAGAAAGCGCTCCGGCTCCATGAGGAAGGCGCGCTGGCAGGACTCTGCGCAGAAGAAATGCCGCGTGCCAGCGTGGTCGTCATAGAGTCGCGCCTGCTCGGCCTGTTCGACCAGCACCTCCATGCCACACACGGGGTCACGCATTGGACCTCCTTCACTCATGCAGGGCATTGAGGAGGCCCTCAATCCCTTGGTCGTCGTACAGCTTCCGCAGACGTTTTCGCTCAGTGCGAATCGCATCGTCGGCCTCAGAGGCTGGAAGTTCTTGCGGTTCCGGAGGCCAGAGTGTCCCATCTTGGAAGCGCACCATCTTTACCGTCAGGAGGGCTTTCACTACCTCCTCAGTCTGTGAAACCCGTTGTTCCCAACGCCGCTGGCGCATCTCTCCGAGCGTGAGTGTTTGGTTATCGTTCACTTCAACTACCCAGCGCGTTTGATCGAACGCATCGAGCAGTTTCCACTGGAACCGGACGGCGCTCACACTCCGTTTGCTGCTGTTGCGATACCGAAGCTGGCCCTCCCAATGGTCGAACTGTGCGCTGTGGATATTAGCAGACTTCGTCCGAGTATGATGAGCAGCACCGACACGTGAAGGGACCGCCTGA
This sequence comes from Candidatus Omnitrophota bacterium, assembly GCA_016198905.1. Lineage (GTDB taxonomy): Bacteria > Omnitrophota > Gorgyraeia > Aquiviventales > Aquiviventaceae > JACQHR01. Next base: position 19,621 of record JACQHR010000011.1, read on the forward strand.
TACTCCAAGAGTTGTCCCGTGGCTTCGAGCACATCGATTGGTGCAGCAGGCACCTTCACCACCTCAACCGGAACCTCCTGATCGGCAAACGTACGTCCCATTATCGAGCCATACAACACGCTGGCGGCGAACACCCATCTGAGTGCCTGGGGCACGACGTGGCTGGAGGATCGCTCCTCACCGCGCATCCTACCCTCTCACTGACCTTTCCGCAGCTCTCGGAGCCCTTCGAGCACTTCAACGTGCCCCTCGTGCTCCTCGGCCAATGCGTTGCTGGCTTCGGCTGCCTCTTGGTACTTCTTGACCAACGCCTCACAGTGAGCCAGCCATACATCCCGTTCCTGCGGTCCGCTCCATGACAGATTTTCGCGTACCTTTTCCGCCATGGTCTGGTGAAACGCCGCTCGCTTTCTCAACTGCGCCGCCTCTCTGCGGTAGGCGGCCGCCAACCGCTGATGCGCCCTGGGGTTCAACGAGTAGTCAGCCGTCTTTTGATACCACCACAATGGTAAGGTGGTCGCACAGCCCTGGAGGAGCAGCGTGAATCCGACGACTCCGGCAATCAAAAATATCGCAGTCCTGACCTTCATCGTGTCCTTCGTCGGATGTCTCACCTAACCCTGGGACGAGCGGGTTTGCCTGATCAGGTGTTCGGCCTCCAACCAATTCTCCAGATCTTGCCCTTCGACTCGGCCGTTCTGCTCCCAAAGCTCATAGGCCTTTTGCGCGACTTGTTGCTGCAAGTCTTGCCCTTGGGCTGGAGCTTGGTTCGTCTGTTTGGTTGCCGCCTTGGGCCTTGCCATTGAGATTCTCCTTCTGTTGACCACGGCCTATCAAGTTCCTCTATGACCCATGGGACACCACCCGATCCGATGATGCAGGAGCGGGCAGGCGACGAACGTCCACGCCACGGTGGCTACTGCAAAGATCACCACAACCCATGTCAACAGCCGCCGATACCGCCCATGCACCGCATTCAGGATATCCCGAAAGAACGACTGCTCCACCAGCCGCAACTCACGGCTGCTTTCTTCTATACTTGAGGCTTTGCCGTCCTCAACCTGTTCCATCGCCTTCCTCCGCGCTAGTGACAGCCTCCTGACTTCTTCTGGGATCCATCTTTGTCTTCCTGTTTCCCCATCCCGCAACAACCACCTCGGCGCATCAACCACACCGCGACCCCAACCATAATCAGCACAAGCAACAGTTGTCCCATCGTTCATCCTCCTCTCTCAGTGTCCGCCTTATCGTGTTCGCCGTCGCATTACTCGTGACATGTGCACTGGCCTGATGAACACCGGCACGGCTCTGGAGTATTGGCTCCCAGCTCGGCCTGTGTGTGTTCTGCGGCCGCCACAGCCTGTTTCAAGGTGCTCGCCAGCACCGACAGACCGATGATCTCACCACTCAAACCCTGTCCTGCCGCGTCAATGCGCTCCAAGAGCGCGACCCGAGCGCAGGCATTGCACGGCGGCAGCATGCGTAAGGCCTGCTCGAATTGCTCCATCAGGCCTCGGGTTCGTACCAGCGCCTGCCGCAGCTCATCGAGTCCCACACGCCGCCACAGATCTTCGCTATTCAATTCCGGTATCGTCGCCATTGTTACGCCCCTCGGCGCTCCTTCGCTTAATGCCGATGCTGAACAGGCGCCTCATCCCCGGATGACGGCTGTGCCTGCTGCAGAAACTGTGCCGGCTCCTTGGCAAACGCTCCGAGATGCGCTTCATTGGCAAAAAAGTAGGCGTGCCCATCATAGCTATAGATCAACGCTTGCGCCTTGTCGACCGGCTGGCCGCTGACAGGGTCCATGGTATGGCTAAACCGTTCTGGATCGCTGGCAAACCGTTTTAGACAACCGGCACAGCAGAGATAGTAGGTCTTACCTTGGTAGGCGTACTCTAGGCCGGGGGTCTTTTGGAGATTATCGTCGATCATACAGACAAGGCGGCGATCCTCTACGCGTCCCGTCGACATCGGGGCACCCGGTACGCTCTCTGCATTCGTTGCCGCTGCCAACAATCCAAGGAGTCCGATCGACAGCCATACCCTGTTCAGTCGTTTCATACGTCCTTCCCCCTGTTTTAAGATGGTCACGGACGACCCTCCGGCGATGAGTTGCTGCGGCTGATCGGGCAGGTGGTGATCAACGGTAGCGACTCTTTCCTCCTCGGAACCCAGAAGGTGAAGAGCTCTCCGATGCCTGCTCCGGTGCGTGTCATCGTGGAACTGATCCCCTTTCCAAAGCCCGCCACCAAACTGCCTCCTGCTTTCACTTCGTCAACGGGTTGGATCAACATTTCCGTCCAGCCAAACGCGGTGTTTAACGCTCCCCGAACCAACGTTGCCCCAGCGTGTTGGGCGTACGGTGCGTTTGGATCGTTGGCGCTGCGGCAAATCGGACAAGTGACCTGCCTCTCTTCGGCCCAAGCAGCCGGCGCTCCACCCAATGCGAATATAGTGCTGATCAGTAATCCGACGAACATTGGCGTGTTGATGCGCATGGCGATTGCTCGTCAATGACTAAACTGAATCGGCTGGCGGCACGCCGAGCCACCGGCATTGTAGTCATACACCATCCGCCCGCCGAAGTCTGCTCCCCCCGTCATTACGCCGATCATTACGAGTAACAGCAACAAGAACAACCGTCTCCCTTTCTTTGGAAATGGCCGAGCCAGACTTGCCCATGCGGTGAGCATCGCACATATCGCTACGGTCGCCAGCATCGCACTCTTATGCGGCCTGAGCAGATGTTCACGGACCGAGAGGGAAAGCATCACTCCCTGCTCGGCATAGAGGCCGGTTGCCACGGCAACCATCAGGGAGAGCGTTCCCAGTACCAGCACCACAAACGCCGAGTGCGCGAACCGATCGCTCTTCAAGAGCCATGCCGCTATGTACAGGAGCGCAGCACCCATCAGAAACGCGAGGGGAAAGTGAATCACGAGTGGATGCAGATTCTGCAGGTGCTGCGCTCCGAGCAACATGACGATTACTCCACCGATTCGACGGTCACGTAGCGATTGCCCCCTTGTTCGTACAGATCGCCTGTCAGGGTCACTGTCTCCCCCATTCGAGCAATGACGCTCGCGGGATAGCCGGTCTTGTCTTCTTTGGGCAGCACGGTGTACAGCTTGCCCGTCCCGTCTTCCAGCATGCTGATGGGAATGCCCGCTTTCGCGCAGTCGATCGCGCACTGCTTATGCCCGGCGCCCTTCGCCGCCATGGCCACATAGCACAGCGAATCCACCAACTCCCCTTTAATCGTGATGGCTTGCACGCCCATACCGTGTGCGTGATCATGCTCATGCTTCCCCTGGGCCCACGCCAACACCGGACTCAGGAGCAACATGGCGGCCGCTATCCCTCGCATCACATGCTTCATCTTCCCTTCCTCCTTAATTAGACCGTCGTGGTCTACGGCTGCAGTATCCCTTCGTGGTGCTCCTGCGTGATTCAGGAATTCGAGCTGGCCAACGTCCCTGCGTGATGCTTGAGCACCCAATCAGCCTGGCCTTCTTTCATCTCGAACTTCCACTTCCAGATGGCATAGATGGTCGGATACACGAGCAGCTCCAGGATGAATGAGGAAAACAAGCCCCCCACCATCGGCGCAGCGACTCGCTTCATCATGTCGGCCCCAGCCCCCGTCGACCACATGATCGGCAACAGTCCCATAAACGCGGCCATCACCGTCATCATCTTGGGCCGCACGCGCTTGACCGCGCCATGGACGATCGCTTCCTCCAGATCCTGCTCGGTGCGCATCCGGCCCTTCTCCACGGCGTCATGGTAGGACAGATCTAGAAACAACAGCATGAAGACCCCGGTTTCCGCATCCAGTCCCATCAGGGCGATCATCCCCACCCACACCGCGATCGAGATGTTGTAGCCGAGCAACCACAGCAGCCAGACCGCCCCAATCAGCGAAAACGGCACGGCCAGCAAAACGATCGCCGTCTTCACCATGGACTTCGTGTTCATGTAGAGCAGGACACAGATGATAAAGATGGTCAGCGGCAGCACGACCTTCATCCGCTCCTTTACCCGGATCATATTTTCGTACTGGCCGCTCCACGTCAGCGCGTAGCCTGGCGGGAGCTTGAGCTCCTTGGCCACGATCTGCTTGGCCTCTGTCACATAGCTGCCGATGTCTCGTCCGGCCATGTCGACGTAGACATAGCCGGCGAGCAGTCCATTCTCATTGCGGATCATGGCAGGTCCTGAGACCAGACGGATATCGGCCAGCTGCACCAAGGGGATGTGCTGACCCGCCGGGGTCGGCACGAGGACGCGCTTTAATTTCTCGATGTCATCCCGAAACTCTCGGGAGTAGCGGACATTGACCGGATACCGCTCGCGACCCTCGATGGTCGTCGTGATGTTTTCGCCGCCAATCGCGGACATGATGACCATCTGGACCTCAGCGACGGAGAGGCCGTAGCGTGCCAGCTCATCGCGGTTGAGGTCGAAATCCACGAAGTAGCCGCCGGCCACGCGCTCGGCGTAGATGCTGCGCGTGCCGGGCACGTTTTTGAGGATCATCTCCAGGTGCGTGCCGAGCTCTTCGATCTTCTTGAGATCGGCGCCGAAGATCTTGATGCCGATCGGCGTGCGCACGCCCGTCGTCAACATGTCGATGCGGTTTTTGATCGGCATCGTCCAGGCGTTGGTGACCCCGACGATCTTGAGTGAACGGTCCATCTCATCGATGAGCTGTTCATACGAGATATGACAAGGCCAGAATGGGCGGAACGGCCCTTCAAGGAAGTCAGGCAGCCACGAGTACCACCGCTTGACTTGGCGCCACTCCCGCTCCGGCTTCAGGAGAACCACCGTCTCCATCATGGAAAACGGGGCCGGGTCGGTGGAACTTTCCATTCGGCCAGATTTGCCGAACACTCGCTCCACCTCTGGAAAACTCTTGAGCACCTGATCTTGCTTTTGCAGGAGTGCTTGGGCTTCTGTCACGGAAATACCAGGCAGGGTGGTAGGCATGTATAAGAGGCTGCCTTCCCGAAGCGGCGGCATGAACTCCGAACCCAGCCGCAAATAGATCGGCACGGTGGTGAGGACCAGCCCAAGGGCGGTCAACAGGGTTGCTTTGCGATGCTTGAGGACGAACCGGCAGGCCGGCTCGTAGATGCGGAAGAGCACTTTACTGACGGGGTGCTTTTCTTCCGGATAGTAGGTGCCCACCGCGACGGTCGTCGCCGCTTTGGACGCCATCCCTCGGAGGCGCTCCGGGATCCAGCGGGCTTTCAGGGTGATCGGCTCCATGCGGGTGAAGAGCATCCGCATCGCGGGATCGAGTGTGACCGCCAAGATCGCGGCGATCGCCATCGCCAGGTTCTTCGCCCAGGCGAGCGGCTTGAACAGGCGCCCCTCCTGATCGACCAGCGTAAAAATCGGCATGAACGCGACGGCGATGACGAGCAGCGAGAAGAAGACCGATGGGCCGACTTCTTTCAGCGCCTTGAGTCGAATCGCATGGTAGTCGCCCTTGCGCCCGCCCTCGATCCACTGCTCGAGGCGCTTATAGGCGTTCTCTACCTCGACGATGGCGCCGTCCACCAGCACTCCGATGGAAATCGCCATGCCCGACAGCGACATGATGTTGGAGGTCAGCCGCATCCCGTAGAGGGGAATGAACGAGAGGATTACGGAAATCGGAATCGTGACGATCGGGATGATCGCCGAGGGGAAGTGCCACAAGAAGATGAGGATCACGATGCTGACGATGATCATCTCTTCGATGAGCTTTTCCTTCAAGTTCTTGATGGCCTCGAGGATCAGTTCTGAGCGGTCGTAGGTGATTTCCACCTTCACCCCAGGTGGCAGCGATGGTTCGATGTCTTTCAGTTTCGCTTTGACCCGGTTGATGACGTTCAAAGCGTTTTCTCCAGACCGCATGATGACGGTGCCCCCGACGACATCCCCTTGGCCGTCGAAGTCGGCCAATCCTCGTCGCAGATCAGGGCCGAGTGCGACCGTGCCGATGTGCTTGACTAAGATGGGCGTGCCCTTCTGGTCGGTCGCCACGACGATCTTTTCAATGTCCTCGACGGATTTGAGGTAGCCGCGGCCTCGGACCATGTACTCGGCCCCGGAGAACTCCAAGAGCCGGCCGCCCACCTCCTGGTTCCCCATCCGGATTGCGTCGACCACCTTCGTCAGCGGAATGTTGTAGGCGAGCAACCGGTTGGGGTCGATCGTGACTTGATACTGCTTGACGAATCCGCCGATCGAGGCGACTTCCGCCACTCCTGGAACGCTCTGGAGGTAATAGCGCAAATACCAATCCTGGTAGCTGCGCAACTCTTGAAGATTATGCTTGCCCGAGGTATCGACGAGGGCGTACTGAAACACCCAGCCCACCCCGGTCGCGTCTGGACCCAATTCAGTCCGGACGCCCTCCGGCAAACGAGGGATGATCTTGCTCAGGTACTCCAGCGTCCGCGAGCGGGCCCAGTAGATGTCGGTCCCATCCTTGAAGATCACATAGACGTAGGAGAAGCCGAAGTCCGAGAAGCCCCGGATGGCCTTGACGCGCGGAGCCCCCAGCATCGCGGTGACGATTGGGTAGGTGACCTGGTCTTCGATGATGTCCGGGCTGCGATCCCAGCGAGAGTAGATAATGACCTGGGTATCCGACAAGTCGGGAATGGCATCCAAGGGAATGCTCTTGAGCGTCCAGATCGCGGCGATCATCGCCACGACGACGAAGGTCAGCACGAGGAACTTGTTATGCGCGGAGAACTCAATGAGCTTTTCGATCACCCCACCCGTGCGCAAGGTCGGGGACTGGCCGCTCTCAGTCCCACCGACCTCGGGACGAACAGGTTCACTGGCCGCCATGTTGGTGCCCTCCACCCGTCATCCCTTCTAAGGCGGCTTTGAGGCGGCTCTCGGAGTCGATCAGGAAGTTGCCGCTGGTGACGACGAGCTCCCCCTCGGACACGCCGCTCTTGATCTCATAGTAGCCCTCCGCCTTGACCCCAACGGTGACATCACGCGGCTCAAAAAGCCCCTGGCCTTTATCGACGAAGATGACCTGCTTTGTCCCCGTGTCGAACACGGCCTCTTCGGGAACTGCGAGCACCTCGCCCGCGGCGACGGCGATGGAGGCGTTCACGAACATCTCCGGCTTCAGGATATTCTCAGGATCGGTCAGGATAGCCCGCACGCGGGCTGATCGCGTCGCAGGATCCAGCACCGGGTCGATCGAGCGGATCGTGCCTGCCAAGGTCTTGCCGGGAATGGCTTGGATTTCGATCGTGATGATCTGGCCGACGTTGACTAGCGGCAATTCATACTCGTAGATCGGCGCATAGAGCCACACCCGACCATTCGGATCGGCCAGCAACAAGCTCTGGTCAGGCCCGGTCCAACCGGCCATCTCATCGATCAGCTCATTGCTTAACCCCAATCGACGCAGCCGAAAACGGCTGGAGTCAACCAGCCGCTGCGCCCGCTCAGTCACCTCCGGCATGGTGCCGGTCTTGGCTTGTTCCAACGCTTTCAGAGCCTGAAGGTATTCCTGCTCGGCCTGATACAGCTCCGGATCGTTCGCGATCTGTCCGACCGTTCGGATGATCTTGTTGATCGTCCGACGCTGCACTGGTGCTGTGGTGACACCGATGAACTGTCGCTTTTGGGACGTAACCAGGATTGGCGCGTACCCTTCAGGTGCAGTGGCTGAAACCTCACCAGAGACTCCGTTTTCCTCGTAGACCGGAATCAGATCCATCCCCATCGGCGATTTGCCCGGCTTGTCCGACTTGTAGCCCGGAAGCATCGGATCGGTCCAGTAGAGGATTGTCTTCTCTTCCCCGGCGGGCGAGACGGAGGAGCTGACCGCAGCCTCCGCCACATGGGTTCCACAGATTGGGCAGACGACCTTTTCCCCCGCTTTGGCCATGACGAGCATGGGACATTTTTGTCCCGGCTTCATCATCGGGCAATTGTGCATGTAGCAAATATCTTTCGCCGTCTTTGCCGTGTGCTGTGTGCTTAGTGCCGTGTGCTGTGTGCTTTCTTTCTTGACCAACTTCATGTTGCAGATCGGACAGTCCCCGGGACGATCCGCGGTATAGGTGGGGTGCATCGGACAATAGTAGACGACCTGTTGGTGCGCGCCGGGACGGACCCGAGAGACGACTCCCACCACAGCCACGCCAAGGAGGCTGGCAATGATCAAGCCTCCAATGAGTTGAGGGTTCTTGACGCGCATCATCAGCTGCCTCCTGTAAGTTTCAAATCCGTTCCAACCGCCCGTTCGAGCGCTGCGAAACTTTTCAGCGCCTCGGCCAGCGCCTGATAGTAGGCGACTTGGGCGTTGAGGTAGACTCGTTCGCTATCGATGAGATTCAATACATCCATGCGGCCAGCCTCGTAGCCGGCCTGATCCGAGCGAAACGCCAGCTCCGCTTCAGGGATCAGGGCATTTTGGTAGACCTCCACCACCTGCTTGGCGGCGGTGAAGCGATAGTAGGCGTCCTTGACTTCATACGCTGTGAAGTTCTCGGCCTGTTTGAGCTTGGCTTGGCTGGCGTTGAGATTTCGCTTCGCCTCCAGCACGCTGGGGATCAGGCGGTTTTGCCAGATGGGCAGGGTGATCTTCAACGGCACCATCCAGGCGTCGCGGCCATCATTGGGCTCGGTCGTCATGCCGGCGCCAATTTGGGTGTACTGGAATCCCACGGTAAGGTCCGGCACATACTCCAACTTGGCCAGGGTGTTGGCGTGCTGCTTCCGCTTCACCATCGCCGAGGCCTCGCCAAGTTCCGGGCGGCGCTTCTGAGCCGTCGCCAGGAGCTCTTCAAGCGTCGAGGACAGCGTAGACAACTCGGGTTGCTCCGCGTGTCCCACCGGCGTATGGGGATGACGGTCGAGCAGCGCGTTGAGCAGGGCGGCCGCCGTCTGACGCTGCTGGCGCAGCACCAACAACCGCTGCAGCACGTCCGAGACTTCAGCCTGGGCCTTGGCCACATCCCGCTGCGATCCGCCTTGCGCCGCGTACCGGGATTGGGCGATGCCTTCAAATCGTTTCAGCACTTCGTTGATCTCCTCCACGGCTTGCACCACGGCGTCGGTGGCATAAAGGTTATAGTACGTGTCGGAAACCTTCAGGATGACGTCGCGCTCTGTGGCGTGGAGTTGGGCCTGAGCCGCTTGCGCCTCAGCCGCCGCCATGCGGTGCTTTTCCCAGAGCTTGCCGGGAAACGGCACCATCTGTTCGGCCTCATAGACGTTCATCTGGGGCCCGAGGCGGGTTTCCAAATCCGGTCCCATAATGGCGTAGCCAACGCTCGGATCCGGAAGCGCCGAGGCTTGCGGGATGCGCAGCTTCGCGGCCCGCCACTGCTCCTTGGCCGCCTTGAGTTCCGGATTTCTCTCGAGCGCCTCGGTGATGACCTCTGCGAGACGAAGCTCCTCTGCCGGCTGCTCCTTCGCCGCTGCGTTAGGCGGCGACGCCATCTGGAGGACGAGCGCAGCCGTCAACAGATCAATTCCTCGCATCCACGACCTCCTTGTTCCAAGACCTTCTCGGATCACGCGCTGACGCACGTGCACCTATCCTCGACATAGTGTATCAACATCCATGCGCCGAGGATAGCGACCGATAGATCAGTGTGGCAGGGCCTGCCGCTGCGCGTCACCCGCCACACTGACCATGCCCCATCACTCAATTCCATCTGGACGGGACACGAGCCGCCCGCTGACAAATGCCACACCAACGCGTGGGCGGTGGGTCAGGGAGACAACCGCACACGAGACGGCTGCTCCCCAACCCTGCCGCTATCCGCTTACTGGGTTTTCTGCACGCTCGAGATCGCGATGAGGCGCTGCCCGTCGAGCTCCATCACTGTCCCGCGCACACTGACTATCTGCCCCGCGAACTCAGCTAGTTGCTGATTCGCCGGATTGTGGTCATTCATGGTCGCCAAGTAGAGTTGGTTGCCAACCTTGATGGCGACGGGTAAACCGCTCTTGATGCACTTCTTAGCGCAGCTTGCGTGCTTGGGCCCAATGCCCTCTGCCGGATGGCTGAGGTAGCAGAACACATCCGTGACTTCTCCAGTCAGTGTCTGCTCTTGCGGCGACCCTGTCATCGCCTGTTGCCCCGTGGCACCCATACCGTGATCATGGCCTCCATGCTCATGTTCGCTCTCGGCCAAGGCTGACGTTGCCCCAATCAACAACACCATCCCGATAATTCCCTGCACTACGTGTTTCATTTCACTTCTCCTTATGAGTTGGGCCAGTGAGGCCCACGCGATACAGCAACACTAATGATACCCCGGTATGGAGAAACACGCTGTCATCAAAACCTAAGGGTTTGATTAGGAGAAACAATGAGGAGGCGCGTGGTTCGCGAACGTTGTCCGGTAGAACGGACGCGCTGGGATTGGTTCGTGTGCCGGAGGACTGAGGTTGTTGGGAATTGCGGAAAGGTCGATGAATCCCACGAGAGGGATTGCCTGCAGCGACATGGCCTGACGCAGCAGCGGCGACCCGCGAGCCAGGAGGAGCGTGAACTGTGGGATGACCACCGCATGCAGGGTGCTGCAGCAGGAATCGTTCGCTCGGGAGGGAGACTCGTCGTGATGATCTACGGGAGCATGCTGGTGAGTGTCGTTCACGTGCGCGTGGCCGCCACTGAAAGCCTCATAGGCGCAGTAGTTCGTCGCCATCAACAAGGCTCCGCCCACGATCCATGCGCTCAGGCGTATCGAGCATTCCATCAGGCGTTTTACCATGACGCTCTTCCCTTTAGATGTCAGCCTATTTGACAAAGCGGTGGATTGTTTGCATCAGTTCGGTGATCTTTGCTTTGCTCTCGCGTTTGCGGATCGCTTCGCTAACGCAGCCGTTGATGTGCCCATTCATGACTTTCAGCGAGACCTGGTCGAGCGCTTTGCGGGCCGCGGTGAGCTGCTGGATGATCTCGATGCAGTAGCGGCGCTGCTCGACCATGCGCGTGATGCCGCGCACCTGGCCTTCGATGCGGCGCAGCCGTGGCAAGAGGTTATCGTGTTTCGGATATTCAGCCATAGGTTGGTACTCACCGGGAGTATACATACTCCCCCGTAGTATGTCAAGTGCTATAACAGCACAAAGCACTAAGCACACAGCACAAAGCAACTGCGTTCTGTGAAGATCCCACGACCCGCTTTATGCTTTGTGCTGTTTGCTGTGTGCTCATCAGGGTTTTGCGGAGAGGGCGAGGAGGAGCCAGCCGATGAGCAACGCGAGGCCGCCGAAGGGGGTGATGATGCCGAGTTTCTTGATGCCGGTGACGGAGAGCAGATAGAGGCTGCCGGAAAAGAGGAGGATCCCGAGGACGAATGCGACGCCGGCGTTGCGAATCAACGGCTCCGAGGGCTTCAGTGTTGCCAGCCAGCCGACAGCCAGCAGCGCCAGGCCGTGAATGAGATGGTAGAAGACAGCCGTGTGGTAGATCTGCTTTCCTTCCGGCGTCAGCGTGTCCTTGAGCCCGTGCGCGCCAAAGGCGCCCAGGGCGACGCCCAGCAACATCACCAAACTACCGTAGCGTATCCAGATCATCGGTTAACGCGTGCGGCGCACGCCGCGGAAGGGCGCGTGGCGCTCGGTGTACTCAATGATCGTGCGCATCATCCGGACGGTTTCCACGGGATACCGTCCGGCCGCGGTCTCTCCTGACAGCATGACGAAGTCCGAGCCATCGATGACCGCATTGGCGACGTCGCTGACTTCGGCGCGCGTCGGCATCGGGTGGTCGATCATGTGTTCGAGCATTTGGGTAGCCGTGATGGCGGGCTTGTGCATGTGGTTGCACGCCGCGATGATCCATTTCTGCAGGATGGGAATCTCATAGATGGGCACCGAGATGCCCAAATCACCGCGCGCGACCATGATGCCGTTGGCGGCACGCAGGATGGCGGCGATGTTCGTGATCCCTTCGCGATTTTCGATCTTCGCAATAACCTGGCACGTCGGCAGCGCGTGCATGATGCGCTTCTTCACTTCGAGCACGTCGGCGGCGTTGCGCACGAATGACTGGGCGACATAATCGACGTGATTGCGCGTGGCGAAGACCAAATCGTGGATATCTTTTTGACTGATGGAGGGAAAGTCGAGCGGCGTGCCCGGAATGTTCACGCCCTTGTGTTCGCCGAGCACGCCTTCCTGGATGACCTGCGTCACGAGGCGGTTCTCGGTTGCGCGAAGGACTTTGAGATGGATCTTCCCATCATCGATGTAGATCATCCGGTTCGGACGAATGCGGTTGAAGCGTCCGGGATAATCCAGCGAGACGCCCTCCTGATCCCCGGGGATTTGCTCGCGATAGAGCGTGAACCGCTGGCCGGCTTTAAGTGCCAGCAATTTTCCGCCTGCGATCTGGCCGGTTCGAATGCGATGGCCTTCGAGATCCTGGAGGATGCCCACCCGATGGCCGACCTTGCGTTGCACGTTGCGCACGCGCTCCAGCAGCCGCTCATGGTCGGTGAGCGTGCCATGTGAAAAATTGAATCGGAAGACGCCGACACCTTCGCGCACCATTTGCTCCAGCGTCTTGGGATGCGCGCAGGCCGGGCCGATCGTGGCAATGATGCGGGTTCTCGTGCGAAACATCGTCTCCTATTCGGCGATTTGGTCGAACAGCTCGCCATGCGTGGAACGAACAGGGGTCGCAGGACTCACCGGAAGCGTGACGCGCAGCTGGGCCGAACCGGGCAGACAAATCTGCTTGCACGCAAGCCACTTGACCGTGGCGGTAATGGGAATGCTGTCGGCGCTTGCCCGCGAGGCGATCTTCAGAGGGCTATACAGCACAAGCACCCCGGTGTAGCCGGACGTGTGAATGTCCCCTGCATCGACGAACTGCTCTGGTGTGGGCCACCACAGCGGGCCAAAGGTCACGCCCGCAGGCCCGGACCATGCAATCATCGTCGGCAGCCCGGCGTCGCCGGGATCTTTGGCGTAGATGTGCCAGCCATCTTCAATGTCGAAATGCACACCCACCCGAGTGTGTCCGCCTGGCTGAATCGAGGCATGTTCAGTGATCAGTTCCGCGGTGACCGGGTGCATCTTCGTAGGTGTTGATGTGGCTAACTCAGAAGATGGAACGTCGGAGGCGCGGCACGCGGTATGAAACATAGCAAGAGATACCGCCAGGCATAGACTACATAGCAGCGGCAGGACCCGCTGCTGATCATCATCTCGCGAAGGAGCTATTCCCATTCAATTGTTGCGGGCGGTTTTGAGGAGACATCGTAGACGACGCGGTTGATGCCCTTCACCTCATTAATGATGCGATTCGAAATCCGCTCCAGCACGTCCGGAGGCAGCTTGGCCCAATCGGCCGTCATCGCGTCCTGGCTGGTGACGGCCCGAATCGCGATCACGTGTTCATACGTGCGCTCATCGCCCATGACGCCGACGGTCTTCACCGGCAGCAGCACGGCAAATGCTTGCCACAAGTTGCGATACAGCCCGCTGCGCCGGATTTCTTTGACGACCCGCTCATCCGCTTCGCGCACCATCCGCAGCCGCTCGGTCGTGACCTCGCCGAGGATGCGCACGGCCAGTCCTGGCCCTGGAAACGGATGCCGCCACACGAGCTCATCGCGCAGGCCAAGCAGCTTGCCCAGCTCGCGGACTTCATCTTTAAATAAATCGCGCAGCGGCTCGACCAACTTCAGCCGCATGCGCTTGGGCAGTCCTCCGACGTTGTGATGCGTTTTGATCGTCGCGGAGGGCCCGCCCCATGCGGAGACGCTTTCAATGACGTCCGGATACAGTGTGCCCTGCGCAAGGAACGCCACATTGGGAATTCGCTTCGCTTCCGCCTCGAAGACGCGCACGAACTCGCGCCCGATGATCTTGCGCTTCTGCTCAGGGTCGGTGATCCCCCGTAGGGCCTCCAGAAAACGCTTCGACGCATCCACGTAGCGGACGCGCAGATGAAAATGCCGGCCGAAGGTTTCTTGAATCTGGATGCGCTCGCTGCTGCGCAGCAGGCCGTTATCCACGAAGATGCAGATGAGCTGCGAGCCGAGCGCGCGATGCAACAACAGCGCGGCCACGGACGAATCCACACCACCGCTTAAGCCCAGCACAACGCGGCTGCGACCCACCTGCTGCCGGATCCGCGCCGTGGTGTCCTTCACGAACGAGGCCATCGTCCATTCCCCGCGGCAGCCGCACACACGGAAGAGAAAATTCTTCAGGATGCGCAGCCCTTCTTCGGTGTGCACGACCTCGGGATGAAACTGCAGGCCGTAGAGTCGGCGCTGCGGATCGGCGATCGCAGCGGCGGCGGTGTTGTACGTCCGCGCGCTGATGGAAAATCCCGGCGGCACCTGCTTGACCGAATCGCCGTGGCTCATCCACGAGACGAACTCGCGCCGCGTGCCCTTAAAGAGGCCATCGGGTTGTCTGACCGTCAACATCGCCTTGCCGTATTCGCGCTTGCCGGCCCGGCGTACTTTGCCGCCGAGCCGATACGCCATCGCCTGCATGCCGTAGCAGATGCCCAGCGTCGGAATGCCCTGCTCGAAGATGTTGCGCTGCGGCAAGGGGGCATTGGTTTGGTAGACGCTGTTCGGGCCGCCGGAAAGGATGAGGCCCTTGGGACGCTCACGCTGAAGCAGATCGCGCGTCAGCCGCTGCGGCGGGATGATGCGGCAGAACACGTGCTGCTCGCGGATGCGGCGCGCGATCAGCTGCGTGTACTGCGAGCCGTAATCGACAATCAGGATGGATTCGTGAGAAGTGCTCATCGACTCAATTGGATTGGTGGCCGTGTGGCCTCGTGGCAGCGTGGCCGTGTCGCGTCGTGGCCACTGGGCCACGTGGTCACCTGGCTGCGCGAGTCGTCGGTGTTTTCGTGCGTCCTGCTGCGGGTCGGCCGTTGGGCTGCTCGGCCGAGCCCTTGCGGGCCATGCCGACGCGCTGGACTTGCTGGAAGATCTTCCCTTCCGTCTGGATCGACGGCGCGATGATGATCTCGGTCATCTGGAACGCTTTGATGTTCTGCGACCCCACTGTGCCCATGCAGGTCGTCAACGCGCCCATGAGATTCTGCGAGCCATCATCGGTCGCCGCAGGGCCGAACAGAATCTGCTCAAGCGTGCCCGTCGTGCCCACGTAGATGCGCGTGCCGCGCGGCAGGCTCGCGTGCGGATACGCCATCCCCCAATGGTGGCCATGACCGGGCGCTTCCTTAGCCTTGGCGAAGGCCGAGCCCACCATCACCGCATCCGAGCCGCAGGCAAAAGCTTTGCAGATATCGCCGCCGTTGCGCATGCCGCCATCGGTAATGATCGGCACATACCGCCCGGATTTCTTGTGGTAAAAATCGCGCGCCGAGGCGCAGTCTACGGTGGCCGTGACCTGCGGAACACCGACGCCCAGAACACCGCGCGTGGTGCACGCGGCTCCGGGTCCTACTCCGACGAGCAGCGCATCAGCGCCCACGTTCATCAGCTCGAGCGTTTGGTCGTACGTGACGACGTTGCCGATGATGACGGGAACTTTCATGCTCTTGAGGAACCGGCCGAAATCAAGCGCCTTGTACGATTTGGAAATATGGCGGGCGGTGGTGACGGTCGACTGCACGACGAAAATGTCGCAGCCGGCTTCCTGGGCCACGGCGCCGAAGCGCTCGGCATTCTGCGGGATGGTGCTGACCGCGCACGGCACCTTGGCTTTCTTGATCTGCTCGACGCGCGCGGCGATGAGCTTTTCTTGGATGGGCGTCTTGTAGAGGCGCTGGACGATGCTGGTGGTTTCTTCGACGTCGCCTTGGATGATTTGGGTGATGGCCTCTTGCGGGTTTTTGTAGCGCGCCTGGACGCCATCGAGGTTGAGGACCGCCAAGCCGCCGAGCTTGCCCATGGCGATCGCGAAGTCCACATCCACGACGCCATCCATGGCCGAGGCCACGAAGGGCACGCGGAACTTGTGGTCGCGGATCGACCACGCGGTGTCGACTTCGAGCGGGTTCATGCTGACTGCCCCTGGCACTAACGCGATCTCATCAAAGCCGTAACAGCGCCGCGCGCGCCGCCCAATGCCGATCCACTCAGCCATTGTGTGCTACTCCTCTCGTGAGAAGAAACGATGAATGAGCGAGTCCAGCGCTAAGCACAAAGCACAAAGTAAAAACTGGTCTTAAAAACACACAAACCACGCCCGCAGGCGTGGTTTCTCGGTGGAGAGAGTCAGGTTGCCTTGAATCACTCACGACCATACTCGATTTTAGCCATCGAACCCCCTCGTGTCAATATCGTAGGCGGGGCCTGTCAGGGGGCTTGGCTGCGCCGCACCGCTTGGTGCGCCCCGGCGCGGCGCATCCGCCCTGCGACCGAGCCCGGGTACCCAGCGAAGCTGGGTGGGCGACGGAAGTGCCGGAAGCCGCAGGCTACCGGCCCACCCGCCCAATTCGTCATGTGTCCCAGATTCCCGCTATTCTCAGTCTCGAGCCTTGCCGTCCCACGGGATTTCCTTCAGAAACGGATAATGCTCCCTTACGAATGTAGTTTGCCGAGGAACACAGGTAATTACAACTTTAGTTATATCAATTTCACCAGAGATCCGATCATCCGCTCTGCTATAGAATGTGACTGTTTCGACCTCATCTTTGTGTTGTTTCCTCATAAGGGCCGAGAGTAGAGCATCGTTTTTCTTCGATTTCCAGATCTGACCTACCACGAATTCACCCTTTTTGAGAGTCTTTAGCGTCTTGATGGATGCGTCTGGACTAGTCGAGATCGATTGGCCTTCCGCAAGCCTTCCTAGAAACGAGAAACCTTCTCCGGCTCCTGAGGTAATTTTAACGTCATCCTCTAGTGCAGTTACCTTGAATTCATATAGTAGCCAAAAATTTATGGCCAACGGAGTCCAAGGAGCGCTCTGGACTCGCACGGCTAACTCAACCAGGCTTTTCAAACAATAGGCAACTGTTTGCTCGGTCCAATTTCCCGGATGCCCATATGGGTCTTGTTGCCAATTGACCGACAGTTGCCCGGAAGGCTCCTCGGTAATACGGGGTAGAAAATCTTGAAGGCATAGAAAACTATTTGCGTCAACACCGAATGGCATGAGTGCAGTAGCATCCGTCGCGCGCCCCACACCTACAGGAATGCCACGAATCGACGGGTTGTCAGAAGTCTTGATCAAATAGAACAGAGCACGCGCGAGCAGTTCAAGAGCTTCCTTATGTCTGCGATCACGATCTGCCTGCTTGGCCTCCGCTATTAGTGTCGCTATCTGTTCATCCTCCAAGAGAGCGGAGTCATCAATGTCGACTAGTGTTCGACCGAGATGCGCCTTGCATGCGTTCGAGATATGATCGAAGGTATCTCGTCCAACAGTTGCCCACTCATCAACGTTGGGTAATTGGCCCTGATGTTTGATCGCAACACGTTGAAGATTGAGCCGCTGAATAAAGGCCGAAGGAGGTAGATCTACTTTAGCTTCGTTATGAAGCGTACCAGAATAATCAATGATGCCGAAATTATGGGGCGGCTTCTTAGGCATATTAGGCGTATAACCAAGATGATCGACTATGGCAGATAGGGCCAATTCCGCCGCAGTATGCGCCACAAGGACGTGCCTGGCTACTTCGTGAGCGTTCTTCGTTTGCACGAAACGGATCTCACCTAAAAACGATTTACAAATAAGGAGCCGCTGAACAACATCTGGTCGCATGTAAAGTAATTCTCTAGGCTTGTGAGTTGCGCCACAGAAGCAAATCAGTGCCGCTCTAAATAGTGTCGTCTAAGGGCTGGGTCAGCACATGTTAGTCGGGTCTATTTAGGAAGATCGGTGCCGTCCTAAATAGTGTCGTCTAAGAGCTGCATCATCAAGTGGCGGGTGGCAGGGCGGCCACCGAGCCGGACGTCTCGGAGGGCGAGCGGCCACGGTTCACGCCATCACCATTCCCTAGCGGGAGAGCGAGCCCGAGAGCCGAGCGCCGGCGGCCACGGTGGGGCCGACGAGCGCGTGCCGGCGAGGGGACGCCCTGACAACACCCACCGCTCTGAAATGCAGAACCCCGCCCGGTCATTCGACCGAGCGGGGTTTGCGATCGCGACCGAACGGTCGCAAACTTAGGTGACGATGGCCAGAATATCGTCCTCGTTAAGGAAGACGTATTCCTTATCGTCGACCTTGATCTCGTTGCCTGAGTACTTGCCGAAGATGATCTTGTCGCCGGCCTTCACCGCCAACGGGACCACCTTGCCGTTCTTCAAGAGACGGCCGGAGCCCACCGCAATTACTTTGCCTTCTTGCGGCTTCTCCTGCGCGGAATCGGGAAGGTAGAGCCCGCCTCTGCTCTTTTCAGCGGATCCCAACCGTTGGGCGATCACCCGATCACCGATCGGCTTGAGTTTCAACGAACTCGCTGTTGCTGTTGCAGTCGCCATTTGCGATCTCCTTCAACTCGGAACCCGGAACCGGTTTCTCAATACATCCCCTCGCCGCCCATCCCACCCATGCCGCCGTGCCCGCCGCCAACCGGGGCCTTATCCTTGTCCTTCTCCGGCAGATCGGTGATGAGCGCTTCGGTGGTGATCAGCAAGCTGGAGATGCTCGCCGCGTTCTGCAGCGCGGTGCGCACGACCTTGGTCGGGTCGATGATCCCGGCCGTGATCATGTCGGTGTACTCCAGCGTCTCGGCGTTGAAGCCGACGTTGGTCTTCTCTTCCTTGATGCGCTGGACCACGACCGAGCCTTCTTGACCGGCGTTCTGCGCGATCATCCGAGCCGGCTCTTCGAGCGAGCGGCGGATGATGTCGACCCCGATTTGCTCATCGCCGTGCAGCTTGAGCTTCTCAAGAGCCGGCAGACAGCGAATGAGGGCCACGCCACCACCCGGTACGATGCCTTCATCGCGGGCGGCCTTGGTCGCGTGGAGCGCATCCTCGACGCGCGCTTTCTTCTCTTTCATTTCGGTCTCAGTCGCGGCACCCACGTTGATCTGGGCGACCCCGCCGGAGAGCTTCGCGAGCCGCTCCTGGAGCTTCTCTTTGTCGTAGTCTGAGTCGCTCTCGGCGATCTGGGCTTTGAGCTGCGCGATGCGGCCGTTGATCGCCGAGGTCTTGCCTGCGCCCTCGATGATCGTGGTGTTCTCTTTGTCGATCTTCACGCGCTTGGCGCGGCCTAAGTCCTCAAGTTGGATGTTCTCCATCTTGATCCCGAGGTCCTCGGTGAGCGCGCGGCCACCGGTGATGATCGCAATGTCCTCGAGCATGGCTTTGCGGCGGTCGCCGTAGCCCGGCGCCTTGATCGCCGCGCATTGCAGCGTGCCGCGCAGCTTGTTGACGACGAGCGTGGCGAGCGCTTCACCCTCAACATCCTCAGCGATCAGGACGATGGGGCGGCCGGCCTTCGCAATCTTTTCCAACAGCGGGAGCAGGTCCTTCATCGCGGAGATTTTCTTCTCGTAGATGAGGATGTACGGCTCCTCGAGGGCGGTTTCCATACGCTCGGTGTCGGTCACGAAGTACGGCGAGAGGTAGCCCTGGTCAAACTGCATGCCTTCGACGAGGTCGAGGGTCGTCTGCATGGACTTGGCTTCTTCCACGGTGATGACGCCGTCCTTGCCGACTTTTTCCATCGCGTCCGCGATCAGCTCGCCTACCGTGGTGTCATAGTTGGCGGCAATGGTCGCGACCTGGGCGATTTCCTTCTTGTCCTTGACCTGCTTGGAGAATTTCTTCAATTGCTCGGTGACTTCCGCGACGGCCTTCTCGATGCCGCGCTTGAGGGCCATCGGGTTCGCGCCGGCGGTGACGTTCTTTAAGCCTTCGCGGAAAATCGCATCGGCGAGGACGGTTGCGGTCGTGGTGCCGTCACCGGCGTTGTCCGAGGTCTTCTCGGCGACTTCCTTGACGAGCTGGGCGCCGAGGTTCTCGTACGGATCCTCGAGGTCGATTTCCTTGGCGACCGTCACCCCATCCTTGGTGATGGTGGGCGAGCCGAACTTCTTTTCAAGCACGACATTGCGGCCTCTCGGGCCCAAAGTCACCTTGACCGCCTCGGCCAGGGTTTTGACTCCGTGGTACATTCTGCGACGCGCGTCTTCATCGAACAGCAATTGCTTGGCCATCTTCACTCCTCCTTACGATTGCACAACGGCGAGGATGTCGTCTTCTTTGAGGATGAGATAGTCCTCGCCCTCGACCGACACCTCGGTTCCCGAATACTTCCCGTATAACACGCGGTCGCCGTTCTTGATCTCGAGGGACTTCACCGTCCCATCATCAAGAAGGCGACCCGTTCCGATCGCAAGCACCTTTCCCTCTTGCGGCTTTTCCTTCGCGGAATCTGGCAAGACCAGTCCGCTCTTCGTTTTTCCCTGCGCATCGAGGGGTCTGACCACGATGCGATCTGCCAATGGTTTCAGCGCCATGCGCCATCCTCCTGTTAGCAATCCACATTTCTGAGTGCTAATTTGAGTTGATTGTAACAGCTCCGAAAGGCATTTCAAGGGTGAAAAACGAGATATTTATTGATCTTGTGGCCTGATTATATCAGATAGATGAGTAAGACGCACTATATCTTATGATTTAAATGATTTCTTGCTCTGAGGCGGTTTTGGAAGAAGGCTCAGATGGTAGAGGCCTTCAAGGACAAGGTGGGGTTTGAGCACATCGATGGTCTTGGAATGCTTGACAATCAGCGGGCTGGCTCCGCCGGTGGCAACGACCTTGGCGTTTGGGGCATATTGCCTCTTCAGTTGGGTCACCAATCCATCGCAGAGCGCCACACAACCAAAGAGCACGCCGGAGCGGATGCTGTTGGCGGTGTCGCGGCCCAGCAGCTCGGGCGGCTCGCGCAGCTCAACTTTCGGCAAGAGCGCGGTGCGGCTGGCGAGCGCTTCGAGCGAGATATCCAGGCCGGGCGCGATGACGCCGCCGAGGTATTCTCCACCCCGCCCCTTG
Organism: Candidatus Omnitrophota bacterium; assembly: GCA_016198905.1. Lineage (GTDB taxonomy): Bacteria > Omnitrophota > Gorgyraeia > Aquiviventales > Aquiviventaceae > JACQHR01. The sequence goes on from JACQHR010000011.1 coordinate 40,560, forward strand.
CTCCCGGTTTGGCGGGGGCCAGCTTTCACGATATCAATGGTGATGGCAGTGCCAAAATCGGCGACGATGCAATCCTGCCCGCGCCCCCTGCCCCCTGCCCCCTGCCCCTGAGGAGCGCCGAATTCCTTCCATGCAGCGTAAGCTCCAACCAGGCGGTCTTGCCCCACCTGCTCCGGATATGCGTAGCGGTTCTTGAGCGGGACGAACACATCTTGGCCGACAATGCGAATGGGAACGGCCTTCAATGAATGTAGAGCCTCGGTCAGCACCGAGGCCATGCGCGGCACGACGCTGCAGAGGACGATCTGCTTGGCTTTCGTGAGATGCAGCCGTCGGCTCGTGGCCAGCGCTTTCAGTTGAAGGGTGACTTCATCCGGCGTGCGCCAGGGTTGTGTCGCGATGGAAAACTGCGATCTTAGCCGCGCGCCCTCCCCGGCCCGTCCATCACGAGAGCCGGGGCGGGCAAAGACGCCAAAGCTCGTCGTCGTGTTCCCGATATCAATCGCGATCATCATCTGTTGATCTCTTCACCCCCACACCAAAGATTTGGTGTGGGGGTTCACCGCAACAAGGTCACTTCGCCCATGTCGAAGGCGCGCTGGACGCCGGAGTCAAGACGGACGACGAGCCGGCCTTGCTCATCGAGATCGCTGGCGGTGCCTTCGAAGCGGCTGGAGCCGGCGGCGATGTGCACGACCTGGCCGAAGAGCCCCATGAACGGTCGCAGCGCTTCACGGATCGGGGCGAATCCTTGCGATGACCAGACATCGTACCACGTCTGAAACTGGCGGCACAACGCCGCCGTCAGCTCATACGAGTCTGCGTGCATGGCTCCCGCGGCTTTGAGCGATGTCGCGTGCTCAGGCAAATCGAGCGGATCGGTGGTGACGTTGAGGCCGACGCCGATGATGACGTAGCTCTGTGTGCTGTGTGCTTGGTGCTGTGTGCTAAAGGGTATTGCGGCTTCCACCAAAATCCCGCATACCTTTTTACCATCGATGAGGACGTCATTCGGCCAGCGGATCGTGGCAAACAACCCCGCAGATTGTTGAATCGTCTGCACCGCCGCGAGCCCGGCCACGAGCGACAGCTGCGGGATTTCGGTAGCGGTATGCAGGGGCCAGAGAATCAGCGAGAAGTACGCACCGCCTGCGGGCGACTCCCACACGCGGCCAAGCCGGCCACGTCCCTGCTCCTGGCGCTGGGCCCACACGAGTGTCCCGTGCGGCGCGCGTTGTTGGGCCAGCTCATGCGCGACTTCCATCGTCGAGCCGACGGACGAAAACGCGTACAGCGAGCGGCCCATGGCGGTGCCCTCGAGGTGCTGGCGCAGCCGGGCTTCAAGCGCGCAATCGCGTGCGACTGGGGCGGCGGCGCTGGGTTGGCTCATCGCTGAGGTGATAGGTGTCTTTCAAGGAACGAATCTGGTCGCGCAGCACGGCGGCGCGCTCAAACTGCAGCCCTTTGGCGCACAGGAGCATCTCCTCCTCGAGCTCGGAGAGCGTCTGCATGACCTCATGCTGCTCGATCGAAAGGCCGGACTGCTCGACGGTAAACGCTTCGGCCTGCCGGACCGCTTCGATGCTTTCCCGGATCGCTTTGATGATCGTGGTCGGCGTGATGGCGTTGCGCTGATTGTAGTCGAGCTGCTTCGCGCGCCGGCGGTTCGTCGTTTCCATCAGTGCTCGCATCGCGCCGGTGAGATGATCGCCATAGAGGATCACTTCGCCGTTGACGTTGCGCGCGGCCCGGCCGGCCACCTGGATGAGCGATGTCGCTGAACGGAGGAACCCTTCCTTATCCGCATCGAGGACCGCGACGAGCGAGACCTCGGGTAAGTCCAACCCTTCGCGCAGCAGGTTGATCCCGACGAGGCAGTCGAAATCACCTTTGCGCAGGTCGCGCAGGATTTCCACGCGCTCGATGGCATCGATATCCGAGTGCAGATACTTCACGCGCAAACCCGCCTCGGTGAGATAGCGCGTGAGATCTTCGGACATGCGTTTCGTCAGCGTCGTCACCAGCACGCGCTCTTTCTTCTCTGCGCGGACCTTGACCTGCTGAATCAGGTCATCAACTTGACCGGTGGTCGGTTTGACCGTGATGGCTGGGTCGATGAGCCCTGTCGGACGAATGACTTGCTGCACGACCTTGCCTTCGCAGCGCTCAAGCTCATACGGCCCCGGCGTGGCCGAGACAAAGATCGTTTGGTTGAGTAAGTCTTCGAATTCTTGAAACGTCTGCGGCCGATTCTCGAGCGCCGAGGGCAGCCGGAAGCCGTACTCGACGAGGACTTCTTTGCGCGCGCGGTCGCCTTCGTACATGCCGCGCACCTGCGGGACGGTGACGTGCGACTCATCGATGATGAGGAGGTAGTCTTTAGGAAAATAGTCGATGAGGCAATTGGGCCGCGAGCCTGGAGCTCGTCCGGCCAAGTGCCGCGAGTAGTTTTCCATGCCGTGGCAGTAGCCGAGCTCTTTCAACATTTCGAGGTCGTACTTGGTGCGCGACTCCAATCGCTGCGCTTCGAGGAGCTTGTTCTGCGTTTGGAGATTGCGCACGCACTCGAGCATCTCGGCGCGAATAGTCTCAAGCCCGACAGCGAGTTTGTCTTTATTGGTGAGGAAGTGCTTGGCCGGATAGATGGCGATCTTCGGCAACTCGCTTAAGGAGTCGGAGGTCACCGGATCGATCTCGCGAATGCGGCCGATCTGTTCTCCTGAGAGCTCGACGCGGTACGCGGTCTGGCGATACGCCGGGAAGATATCGATGATGTCGCCGCGCACGCGGAACGTCCCGCGATGAAAATCGACGTCGTTGCGCGCGTATTGGATGCCCACCAGCCACGAGAGGATCTCATCGCGCCGCGCGGTCGTGCCGACGGTGAGCCACACCATCTGCTGGCTGTACTCATCAGGGTCGCCGAGATTATAGATGCACGAGACGCTGGCCACGATGATCGTATCGCGCCGGCTGAGCAGCGAGCTCGTGGCAGAGAGACGCAGCCGATCCAGGTCGTCGTTGATCGCCGCGTCCTTGTCGATGTAGGTGTCGGTCTGCGGGACGTAGGCTTCGGGCTGGTAGTAGTCGTAGTAGCTCACGAAATATTCGACCGCGTTGTGCGGAAACAGGTTCTTGAATTCACTGTAGAGCTGCGCCGCGAGCGTCTTGTTGTGCGAGATGACCAGCGTGGGTTTGTTGATGTTAGCGATGACGTGACTGACGCTGAAGGTCTTTCCGCTGCCCGTGACGCCCAGCAGCGTCTGAAACTTCTTCCCAGTCTGCACCCCTTCGGTGAGCGCCTTGATGGCCTCAGGTTGATCACCTTTAGGCGTGAGGTCTGTGACGAGCTCAAATCGATCCATACGTCCGGCTCTGCAAGCTGCCCGGCCACCCGCGCCGCATCAAATGGCTCATTGGATCACTCGCAGCGACATATCCAACGAGGTCGCAGAGTGGGTGAGGCGGCCGATGGAGATGCGATCGACGCCGGTCTTGGCGATGGCGCGGACGTTGGCCAGCGTCACGCCGCCGGAAACTTCCAGCAAGACAGACCGGAGACCGGAGACCGGAGACCGGACCGCCGCCCGAATTTCTTTAAGTGACATGTTGTCTAAGAGAATCGCGTCAGGTCGTGCATGGAGTGCCACTTGGAACTCACGGAGGTTTGTCACTTCGATTTCCACAGACCGCCTTGGTCTGACACGTTTGGCTGTTGCGACGAGCAGGGGGACGAGGCTTTCACTGTGTGCTGTGTGCTGTGTGCTGTGTGCTCTCAGGTGGTTCGTCTTGATCAAGATCGCCTCGGCCAGATCGCTGCGATGACTGGAGCCCCCGCCGGCGCGGACCGCGCACTTTTCTAGCGCACGCAATCCGGGGGTCGTTTTCCTGGTGTCGAAAATTTTCGCGCGCGTGCCACGGACTCGCTGCACATAGGCCTGTGTCAGTGTGGCGATGCCGGAAAGATGTCCAAGGAAATTGAGTGCGACCCGTTCGGCAGCGAAGATCGAGCGCGCTCGTCCCTCGATGGTGAGAATGGGCGTGCCAGGAGAAATCTTGGCACCGGAACGCACGTGCAGCCGGCAGCGCAATGATGGATCCAGGGTCTTGAACGTCAGCATCGCCATCTTCACGCCGGCGGCGATACCGGACGACTTCGCGATGATGCGAGCCGTAATGCGCTGATTTGCCGGGATGATGGCGCGCGAGGTGACGTCGTGGCGGGCGCGATCCTCTGCGAGGGCGTGGCGAATGATCGGCAGCACTGCGCGGGCGGTCACGTCAGCCATTGCGCTCACATGGCTTGCAGAACAGCGAGGTGCTCGGCGGTTTTCTTGAGCGTCTCTTCGAGCTGAGTCTTGCGATCGCGGGCTCCCTGAACGACCTCTGCCGGAGCCTTCTCGGTGAAGTGGCGATCCTTGAGGCGCGCTTCAGCCTGCTGCAAATGCTTCGTGAGCTCCTCCACCTGCTGTTGCTTGCGCGCGCGTTCTTTGTCAACATCGATCAGGCCGGCCAGCGGCAGGATGACTTCGATGCCATCGACGACCGCTGAAGCGGCGTCCTTGGGCTTCTGCGCCTTCGCGGCTACATGCACCTCACCCACGCCCGCCAGCGTCTTGAGCAGCGACTGCTGCGACTCGAAAAAGCTGCGCAGCGCGGCGTGCTGCGTGATCAGATGCACCGGCGGTTTGCGATCAGGCGGGACGTTCAATTCCGCGCGCGTCGTACGGATCGCTCCCACCACCGCGGTGAAACGTTCAAACTGCGATTCCGCTTCATCATCAATGAGTTTTTTGTCTGGTTTTGGCCAAGCCGCCTTCATGATCGACACGGCTTTGTCAGTGTGCTGTGTGCTGTGTGCTGTGTGCTGGAGCTGTTGCCAGAGCTCTTCGGTGACAAACGGCATCACCGGATGCAGCAATCGTAGGCCCGTCTCCAACACATGGACAAGAATAGCTTTGGTGGTTTCTTGTTGCTTGGTGCTTGGTGCTTGGTGCTGAAGTTGGACTTTTGCGATCTCCAGATACCAGTCGCAGAAATCGTGCCAGAGAAAATCGTACAACGCGGTGGCCGCCTCATTAAAGAGGCACGCATCCAGCGACTTCGTCACGGCCATCACGGTATGCTGCAGCCGCGAGAGAATCCATCGATCGGGTACAGTGATGGCAGCGGGTCCTGCCGCCTGCGAGACCCCGCCGTCCGTCCTCGCCCGGCGACTATCGCGCCGGCTCTCCGGGCGGGCGGCAGGGGCCTCCCCTCCGGCGTCACCCGCTGCAAGCACGAAGCGCGTCGCGTTCCAGAGTTTGTTGGCGAAGTTGCGGCCGGCGGTAAAACGCTCTTCCGAAAGAAAGATATCCTGCCCGATCGCCGTGGAGGTGATCAGCGTATAGCGCAACGCATCCGTACCGTACTGCTTGATAATGTCCAGCGGATCAATGATATTGCCGAGCGACTTGGACATCTTCTTGCCGGTGATGTCGCGCACGGTGCCATGGATGTAGACGTTGGAAAACGGCAAGTCCTTCATGCAGAAGTAGCCGGCCATGACCATGCGCGCGACCCAGAAGAAGATGATCTCTTGCGCGGTCACCAGCGTATCCGTTGGATAGAAATAGTCGAGGTCTTTGGTCTTATTCGGCCATCCCAGCGTCGAGAATGGCCATAACCACGAGGAGAACCACGTATCCAGCACATCTTCATCTTGCTTGAGGTCAACGTTTCCACATTGAGGACACGTTGCGGGTTTCGATTTCGAAACGATTACACCGAGCTCTGGGGCGTGGGGCGCGGGGCGTGGGGCATGGGTTGGGATCTTCCCCTGCCCCCTGTCTCCCGCCCCTTGCCCCTGACTACAGTTATTGCAGTACCAGACCGGCAAACGATGGCCCCACCAGATTTGGCGGCTGATGCACCAGTCCTCGATGTTCTCCATCCAATTCAAGTACACCTTGGTCCAACGCTCGGGCGAAAACTTCAACTTCCCTTTCTTCACCGCTTCGATGGCCGGCTTGGCCAACGGCTTCATCTTCACGAACCATTGCGGACTCAAGCGCGGTTCAACGACGGTATGACATCGATAGCAATGACCGACGTTGTGCTGATGCTCATCGATCGCCCCAAGAAATCCTTGCTGCTCCAAGTCGACGATCAACTTGCTGCGGCAGTCGAGCCGATCCAAGCCCTCATACGCCTTCGGCACGTTGGTCATGTGCGCGTCATCGGTCATCACGTTGATAAACTCCAACCCGTGTTTCTTTCCGAGTTGGAAGTCGACCGGATCGTGCGCCGGCGTCACTTTGACCGCTCCGGTGCCGAATGCTTTATCGACTTGCTCATCGGCAATGATGGAAATCTTCCGATTCACGAGCGGCAGGATCGCGTGCTTGCCGATCAACGCCTTATAGCGCTTGTCTTTCGGATGGACGGCAATCGCGGTGTCGCCGAGCATCGTCTCGGGCCTCGTCGTGGCAACTTCAATAAAGTCAGGGGCGTGGGGCGTGAGGCGTGGGGCGTGGGACTTCTTTTTCCCCTGCCCCCCGTCCCCTGCCCCCTGCCCCTCAATCGGATAGCGAATATGATACAGCTTGCCTTGCGTGTCCTTGCGCGGCGCTTCTTCATCGGCGAGTGCGGTTTGACAGCGCGGGCACCAGTTGATGATGTAGTTGCCGCGATAAATGAGCCCGTCGTTGTAGAGTCGGATAAAGACGTCGAGCACCGCTTCGGAAAGCCCTTCATCCATCGTGAAGCGCGTCCGGCGCCAGTCACACGAGGAGCCAAGCCGCTTGAGCTGATACAAAATCGTATTGCCGTACTGCTCCTTCCATTGCCACACGCGCTGGATGAACGCGTCGCGCCCTAAGTCCTGGCGCGTCTTCCCTTCCTTGGCCAGGGCGCGCTCGACGACGTTTTGCGTGGCGATGCCGGCGTGGTCAGTTCCGGGAACCCACAACGCATTGAAGCCCTGCATGCGCTTCCAGCGAATCAGGATGTCCTGAATCGTATTGTTGAGCGCATGGCCCATGTGCAGGATGCCCGTGATATTGGGCGGCGGGATCACGATCGTGTAGGGCTTGCGTGTGGGATCGACGTCGGCCTGGAACAGGCCCTGAGCCTCCCACCATTGATAGCGGGATTCTTCGACAGTCTGTGGATTGTACTGCGAAGGCAACTCCATGGCGGATTAGCACAAAGCAGAAAGCACAAAGCACAATGAACGGGTCATGCTGGTTGTTTGCGTTTTCTGTGTGCTGTGTGCTGTGTGCTGTGTGCTTGATCTTTGAGCAGTTTATACTCGATAGAATCGACGAGCGCTTGCCAGCTCGCCTCGATCACGTTTTCCGAGACGCCGATGGTATCCCATGAGTCCTGCTCATCCTGCGATTGGATGAGCACGCGCACCTTGGCCGCGGTGCCGGCTTTTTCATCCAGCACGCGCACCTTGAAGTCGCGCAGGTGCATGTGCGCCAGCGTCGGATAAAACTGGCGCAGCGCTTTGCGGATGGCGTTATCCAGCGCGTTGACCGGCCCATCGCCTTCGGCCGCGGTTTGCTCGGTCACCTGACCGACCTTGATTTTAATCGTGGCCTCGGAGGTGAGTTTGTGGTCGCGCTTCTCCATGATGACGCGGAAGCCTTCGAGCTTGAAGAATGGTTTTAGGTGTTCGATCTCGCGCTTGAGCAGCAACTCCAGTGAACCTTGCGCCGCTTCGAAGTGATAGCCCTGATGCTCGAGTTTCTGTAAGAGCTTGAGCAGCTTCTTCGCCTCCGGCGTTTCCTTCGAAAGGTCCAGCGCCAATCCCTGCGCTTTCAAGACAAGCGCGGAGCGGCCCGAGAGTTCGGAGACCAGGATCTTGCGCTGGTTGCCGACGACGGCCGGATCGATGTGCTCGTAGGTGCGCGGATTCTTCATGACCGCGTTGACATGCACGCCGCCTTTGTGCGCAAAAGCCGATGAGCCGACAAACGGTTGGTTCGCCACCTGGGCGAGGTTGCTCACCTCAGCGACGAAACGCGACGTCTCGGTGAGTTCTTTGAGTCGTCCGGCAGGCAGCACGTCAAGACCCATCTTGGTCGAAAAGATGCCGGCCAGCGAGACGAGATTGGCGTTGCCGCAGCGCTCCCCGTAGCCATTCATCACGCCCTGCACCTGCTGACAGCCGGCGTGCACCGCCGCCAGCGCATTGGCGACGGCCAGCTCGCTGTCGTTGTGTGAGTGGATCCCCAACTGCACCGAGAGCGTGCCTTTCAGCTTGCTGATGATGTCGTATACCTCATGCGGCAGGCTGCCGCCGTTGGTGTCGCAAAAGATGATGGCATCAGCACCTCCGGCGAGCGAGGCCTCCAGCGCTTTCACCGCGTAGGCCGAGTTGTCCTTGTAGCCGTCGAAGAAATGCTCGGCATCATACATGACCATCCGTCCGCGGCGCTTGAGGTACGCCACAGACTCTTCGATCATCTTGAGGTTCTCTTCGGGGGTGACGCGCAGCACTTCGCGGACATGCAGGTCCCAAGTCTTGCCGAAGATCGTGATGACCGGGGTTTCCGCGCGTAGGAGCGCATTGAGATTGGCGTCTTTGGCGGCACTGCCCGCGTGGCGCGTGCTGCCGAACGCTACGAGCTTGGCGTTCGTCAGACGCAGCGTCTTCGCGCGACGAAAATACTCCGCATCTTTGGGGTTGGAACCGGGCCAGCCGCCTTCAATATAGGGCAGCCCGAGGGCGTCGAGCTTCTCGGTGATGCGCAGCTTGTCCGGCACCGAGTAGGAGATGCCCTCGGCCTGGGCGCCGTCGCGCAACGTGGTGTCGTACAGTTCAACGTGAGACATGGTTTGTGAGTGTTGTGTTTGGAGATCCGACCACACAATGGTCGAAATCAGGCGTGGGCGGCGACGGCAGCTCGCTTCTTGCCGGACATGGCCGCGCGGTTCAATCCAAATGCGCGATGGACCGCCTGAACGGCTCGCTCGGCATGCGCTTTGCGGATGACGCACGAAATCTTGATTTCTGACGTGGAAATCATCTCGATGTTGATGCGCTCGCGAGCCATGGCCTCGAACATTTTCGCCGCAATCCCCGAATGGCTGCGCATGCCGATGCCGACGATCGAGAGCTTCGCGACCCCTTCATCGGTTGTCACTTCTCCGGCGCCAATGCGATGCGAGACGCTGCGCGCAACTCGTAGGGTCGCCGGTAAATCGGCCTTCACGACGGTAAACGAGAGGTCGGTGGAGCCTTCGCGGCTGACGTTCTGCACGATCATATCGACGTTGATGCCCTTAGCCGCCAGCTCGCGGAAAATCTCGGCGGCCATGCCCGGCTTGTCCGGCACGTCGCGGATCGTCACCTTCGCTTCGTCGCGCTGCAACGACACGCCGCTGACCACGATGTCTTCCATCGCTTTGCCGGTCTTTTGAATCATCGTGCCCTCCCGTAGTGAAAAGCTGGATCGGACATGGATCGGAATGTCGAATCGTTTGGCGACGAAGATCGACCGCGCCTGCATGACTTGCGCGCCGAGCGAGGCCATCTCGAGCATTTCATCATAGCTGATGACGCTGAGCTTTCTGGCTTGCGGCACGATGCGCGGATCGGCGGTATAGACGCCTTCGACGTCGGTGAAAATTTCGCAGACATCCGCGCCCAAGGCCTTCGCCATGGCGACGGCGGTCAGATCCGATCCTCCGCGCCCCAGCGTCGTGATGTCCTGATTCAAGTTGACGCCTTGAAACCCGGCGACGATGACGATGCGCCGCTTCGCGAGCTCCTTTTCAATACGCTGCGTGTTGATGTCGACGATGCGCGCCTTCGTGTGCGTGCCGTCGGTGAGGATGCCCACTTGCGCCCCGGTAAAGGAGACGGCGTCTTCCCCCAGTTGATGGATGGCCATCGCGAGGAGCGCGACAGAAACCTGCTCGCCGGTCGCCATGAGCATGTCCAACTCGCGCTCGGCGGGGTCCTGCGTGATTTGCGAGGCCAGCTGCAGCAGCTCATCCGTGGTATCGCCAAGCGCAGAAACCACCACGACGACATTGGCACCGGTGCGTTTGGCATCCACCACGCGCTGGGCGACCCGCTTGATGCGCTCGGGATTCGCCACGGAGCTGCCGCCGAATTTTTGGACGATCAAGCGGTGGGCCATGACGAGCCTTGTCGAAACCACACCGCCAACGCGGCCGCATCCGGGAAGGTCAGCGAGCTCTCAGCTAATTGCGATCCGGCCAGAGAGACGGCGGGGTGCTGGGGTAATCCTGTGCCGATGGCCACGAACGGAATCGCGTCACTGCCGTGATCGTCGATCGCCACGAGCAAACGCCATGGGTCTCGGCGAGGCAACTCTTGTGTGAGCGGCTTCAGGATCAGCTGATCCAACCGTTCCATGGCGCACTGCCGCTCCACGGGATCGGCCGTGTCGACGCGCAGATGAACATAGATCGTCTGGTGGTGCTCGAGCCCTGCGGTGATGGCCTTCCACAAGGCGTGCATGGCGCGTTCATCCAACAACGCGGCCGGGCCCTCTTTCCAGTCGAATCCGCGCACGCGCGCCAGCCCGCGCATCGGAAAATACCGCGAGATGAGCAGGCCTTCGAGTTGCGCTCGTCGCTGATGCGCTGCGGGCACCTCGCCGCTGATCGGCCCCCACAGCCACAGGAAGTTGGCGGGATTTTCTCCTAAGTCCACGCGGACGCGATTGATCGGATGGTCATCGAGGAGCTTACCGGCCTCATCGATGAGCAGCCGCAGCGCATCTCCGGTTGACGCGCCAGGCAAATGTTCATCCCATCGAAGGTTCAGCAATTGTTCGGGGGATGGAATAGCCGGCGGCCGCTCACCGCTCAAGCTTGGATCACGGACGATGAGCACATGGTGCGACCCCTCCCCCGCCTCCCACCGGCGCGTGTCGGACCCCAACTGCTCATCAAGCGCATGGAGCAGCACTTCGCTTTCCTTCGTCGTGATGCATCCGGCCATGGGATCGATGATCTTACCGTCGCGCTGGGTGACGAAATCGCAGCACCAGGCTGTTTCCCCCTCGCCGAGCGCCAGATTCACGCTGGCCGCATACCAGGATCCGGCGGCGGTCTCGCGCGGCGCCATACCTAGCAGTTCGTGGTGCACGCGCAACCGATCGATGCCAAGACCCCGACGCTGCTGCCGGATGACTCCGGCGGCACCCGCCTGCGCCAGCTGCTGCAGTTGAGCCGTCTTCGCCCCTTCCAATAAGGGCGTGACCGGCTGGCCAAGCATGACACCATCTTCACAGCGAATGATCACTTCATGCATCGGAAGAACCATTATACGCTGTCAGGGCACGCAGAGTCTAGGCAGGTGAGGCACGAGGCCCGCGGGTGTTAGTGCAGACCGACAGCCTTGCTGATCGCGGACAGCGAGGGCGGCAGCGGCTTGGGCACCCGAATGCTTTTGATGGCCCGTTCAGGATCCTTCAACCCATGGCCGGTGACGATGCACACGATCACCAGACGGCTTCGCCGACGCGCCGCGGCCGACTTGAAGTAGCCGGCGTGCGCCAGCTTCAATAATCCCGCCACGGAGGCGGCGGAGGCGGGCTCGACGAACACGCCGTCTTCCGCGGCAAGCAGCCGGTAGGCGTCCAGGATCTCCCGATCGCTGACCGCGCGGATAAAGCCGTGCGACTCCTCGCTGGCGCTGATCGCCCCCTGCCAACTGGCGGGATTGCCGATCTTGATCGCCGTCGCAATGGTCTTGGGATTGGCAATGATCTTTCCCTTCACCAGCGGGGCCGCACCTTCCGCCTGAAAACCCAGCATCGTCGGTAGCGTTCGAGTCTTGCCGTTCGCGCGGTATTCGCGGTAGCCCCTCCACTGCGCGGTGATGTTGCCCGCATTGCCGACCGGCGTGATGTGGATGTCCGGCGCGCGGCCCAACGCGTCGCAGATTTCAAACGCGCAGGTCTTTTGCCCCTCGATCCGATACGGGTTGATGGAATTCACGATCGTGATCGGATGCATCTGCGCGAGTGATTTGACCAGCGCCAGACACGCGTCGAAATTCGCTTCGACGGAGGCGATGCGCGCCCCATGGATCAAGGCTTGCGAGAGCTTGCCCAACGCGATGGCCCCGCTGGGAATGAGGACGATCGAGCGCAGCCCTGCGCGCGCCGCATACGCGCTGGCGGAGGCCGACGTGTTTCCGGTTGAGGCGCACAACACCGCAGCCGATTTCTCCTCGACCGCTTTGGAAATGGCCAGCGTCATGCCACGATCCTTGAACGAGCCGGTCGGATTCATCCCCTCGTACTTCAGATAGACCTCGGCCGAGGCTCCGACGCGTCGGCTCAGGACACGGCTGCGAATGAGCGGGGTGTTGCCTTCTAAGAGGGTGACGATCGGTGTTTTCGCAGAGACCGGCAAATACGACCGGTAGGCCTCGATGACGCCGGGCCATGGATACGGATGGCGTGCAGCGGAACGCGCCATGGAGGACTTATTTCGCACGGGGCGCTTCCGTTCGCAGGGCGACGGTTGGATGCTTCACAAATCCCGACCGGTCGATGATCTGCAGAGCCGCGTGCACATGAGACTCCTTCGCCTCATGTGTCATGATGACGACCGGCACGATGCGGGCGGCCGCACGCTCTTTTTGGTGCACGCTGGCAATCGAGATGTGGTGGCGCCCGAGCACGCCGGCCAGCCGTGCCAGGACGCCGGGCTTGTCCGTGACCATGAAGCGCAGGTAATAGCGCGTCTCGACATTGCCCATCCGGCGTAACCGTCGCACGCCGTGACTGGCGTGCCGATCGAGCGGAATGCGCTGGCTCACACCCGCGGCGATGTTGCGGGCCACGTCAGCAATGTCCGACACCACCGAACTGGCCGCCGGATTCTGCCCCGCCCCCCGGCCGTAGAACAGCTGTGAGCCGACCATGTCTCCGTGCACGTAGATCGCGTTATACACGCCATTGACGTTGGCGAGGAGATGGGTCTTGGCCAAGAGAGCCGGGTGCACCCGCACCTCGAGTTCGCCGTCCTCTTCCTTGGCGATCGCCAGCGGCTTGATGCAGTAGCCCAACTCATCCGCGTATTGAATATCCGCTTGCGAAATATTGCTGATGCCTTCCATGTGAATATCCTCGAGGCGGACCTGGACGCCGAATCCTAAGAGCGTGAGGATCGCCAGTTTATGCGCGGCGTCATTGCCGTTGATGTCGAGCGACGGGTTACGCTCCGCGTAGCCATGATGTTTCGCCTCAAGGAGCGCTTCATGAAAGCTGAGCCGGTGCTCGCGCATTTGGGTGAGCACGTAGTTGGAGGTCCCGTTGATGATGCCCAGGATGGTGTCGAGCCGGTTGGCGATCAGCCCTTCCCGCAGCGCTTTAATGATCGGAATGCCGCCTCCGACCGACGCTTCGAAATATAAGTCAGTCTTGGCGCGGGTGCTGGCGCGAAACAGCTCGCTGCCTGCGTGCGCGAGCAGCGCCTTGTTCGCCGTGACGACATGTTTGCCGCGCCGCAGCGCCTCAAGAATGAAGGTCTTAGCCGGTTCCAATCCCCCGATGAGCTCGACGACGATATCGATGTCCGGGTCCTGGAGAATCTTGGAGGGGTCGGTCGTGATCATTCCTGCCGGCAGGCGCACGTCATGCCGGCGGCGGAAGTCCCGATCACAGACGCGCCGCAGCACCACGCGCGCGCCGATGCGCGCTTCCAGCAGCCGGCCTTTCTCCAGCAGCGCTTTCGCGACACCGGAACCCACGGTGCCGAATCCAATAATCCCGACGTGAATTTTCTCACTCATGACTTGCCTTCCTTCTGTCCCCCTGTGCGTCCATCAAAAAATATCGGGGCGCTGGGATTTGAACCCAGGATCTCGTGAACCCCATTCACGCGCGATACCAAGCTTCGCTACGCCCCGATGATAGGCTCGGCCAGGCCACCCCATTTGCCTCGTTTCGCTTGACATTCCTTCGCTTTCCCCAAAAACACAACCCGAACGCTCACAATACGCTCGGAAACATTCGGTGACATGCCGTCAGGGGAGTTCCAGCCTAGCAGGGCGCGTCATACCTGTCAACCGACAGCCTGCATCGATCGCACGAAGGATCATTCCTTGTGGCGGGCCCTGTCAAGGGATGCCCTCCGCGGACCGCTCGGCGCGTCCCGCCGAGCCGCGCCTTCGTCCCTCGACTCCGCTCGGGACGAAGCCCTACGCGAACATTGCAGGGCTTCGCTCGGCCTCCGGGGCTCCCTCCCCAGCACTAATTTTCTGCCATTAGCTGCTGGAAAATTAGTGCTGGGTCCGTGGCCGGTCACCCCTCCGGACGTCCGCTCCGGGTATCCCTTGCCACCCGCCAAGTCGACGACTACGACGCGCTGGCATGGTCGGTTTGGCGGGTGACGCGCAGCCAGGTCCCCTGCGTCCACCCGGAGTTGCCGGTCGCCGCAGGCGGCGGCGGTACAGCCGCCCGGCGACGAGGACGGACGCATGGTGGCGCAGCGGCAGGCCCCGCCAACTTGATCCATCACATCGATACTGACGGAACACTAGAACCGGTTTCCGATTTTCCGGCTCGACGCATGAGCGCCCGGAGCGCATGTCTCGGTACGCGACGGTGGAATAAGATCGCGTGAACCTGTTCGATAATCGGCAGCTCGACGCGGTGGCGCCGGCCAAGCACCACAGCCGCTTTGGCGGTTTCCACCCCTTCGATGACCATGGGCGTTGAACGCAACACGTAAGCCAGCGAACGCCCTCGTCCGAGCTGTTCGCCGAGCCAATGATTCCGTCCGGAAAGACAGGTCGTGACAAGATCGCCCAGCCCGCTCAGTCCCCAGAACGTGTCTTCCTTCGCTCCCATGGCGACGCCCAGCCGCGCCATTTCCACGATCCCGCGGGTGACCAGGGCTGCCTTTGCGTTCGATCCGAATCCCAAACCATCCGCAATGCCCGCGGCGATGGCGATGGGATTTTTCAGCGCACCGCCGAGTTGCACACCGAGGAGGTCTCGCGAGGTATAGAGCCGAAAGGTCTCGCTCATCAGCGCGCGCTGCACCTCGTGCGCCACGTGGAGGTCTCGCGCGGCGACGACGGAACTGGCCGGTTGTCCCTTGGCGATCTCGGAGGAAATATTCGGGCCGGAGAGGATGGCGAGCTTCACCGCGCCGAGCTCTTCGGTGATGACGGTGGACATGAGTTTGAGGCTGCCCCGCTCGATGCCCTTGGCGACGCTGACGATTCGCGAGGTGCTCCGGGGCAGTCGCGCGACGCGGCGCACCACGGCACGTAAATACTGAGATGGAACCGCAAGGATTGCGAGATCCGCCCCTGCCCATGCCTCGGCAAGATCAGCCGTGATCCGAATGCGTGCGGGGATGCGGATGCCCGGAAGGAAGCGAGGATTTTGACGTCGATGATCCAGCACGCGGACGTAATCGGCAAACGCGCCCCAGAGCGTGACGCGATGTCCCAGACGATAGCTGTGAATGGCGAGCGTCGTGCCCCATCCACCGTCGCCGAGTACGACGATGTGTCGATGCGTCGATGCTCTCATGGCGCCAACTTTAACACAGCGATGGGAGGGCGTCAACGAACCATCGGAAGGACGAGCGTGCGTGGGTTATTCCGAGGCGGCGTCGTGCTCGTGTTGCTGCAGCACTTGCAGCAACCGTTCCCGCTCGACCGGGTCGGTGAGACCGGCGATGTCGGAAACGATCTGATCGCGCGCGCGCAAGTCTTCGACTGTGGCGGCCGACCCGAGATTCAACATCTCAATGCGGCTCTGCAGATCGCCGTTGGAGCTCTCCGGTTCCGGCGCCAGAGTCATCGACGTACGCGATGGAAGCGGGGCTCCTCCAAGCTGAGCCAGGCGCTCATTCAGCACCTGCTCGAGATGGGCTTGCTCCTCCTCATCATCGAGCTCCTGGATGGCGAAGGTAATGTCGTTGACCTTGCCTGTCTCGATGGGAACGTGCAACTGCTGAATCAAGCGTTCGATGTTCGCGGTAGAAAGCTCCGGGTTATCAGGCATGGCGTCATCCGGCGACGCCATTTGGGGTTCTGCGGGGATGGGAAAGGCTTCCTCCGTCGCTGCGGCGACTGCGCGATGCCCAACCATAGCGCCGAAGATTAGCGCGACTAACGTCAATCGCTTGAGTGCGTTCATGGCAGTTACGATCATCTGAGGAAGTATGACCGGCAGCTCCAGCGCTGTCAAGATCATGCCACTAATGTGCGACGACCTGATACTGATCCGCGCAGTTTGGTGTCACATCATTGGTTATGCGAATGCGCCAGACGCCTTTTGGCAACAACTCAGATCTCAAGGAGAACGTGTAGCTTGTGTCTCGGCCGGCTTCAACCCGTGCAGACCACCCACTCTCTGTGGGTGGGATGTACTCGGCGACGTGCCAGAAGCACTGTGCTTTCCCTGTTCGATCGCCAACCGCAAGCGCCAGCTGATGCGTGTCCATGTTCACCGTGAAACAGTACGTGTGGACTTGTCCGTCGCCAATTGGCACGTGGTCACGGCCCCACCAGTCTTCGAAGCCTGCTCGAGCTAGATGCGGCAGCTCCCCCTGTGGACAGGAGCTCGGAGCGCTCTCAGCGGACGCACGTAACTCCGAGGCGATGAGCCAGTAGAGGAAGGCCATCGCCATGAGCGTGATCCATCGTCTGCCCGACATGATCGCCCCGCTATTGTCTGGTTCTGGGTTCCGGGTTGTGCGCTCTGGGCGGTCTGGCCCGCAGCCCCGAACCCTGAACCCCGAGCCAACTCTCATTATGGAGCTGTGCCGAGGTCGTGCATCCAGATCTCAGAGCGCTTGGTGTTCGAATTGTACTCGAACCACACGATCCGTTCGCCGGAGATTTGCCCTGTATAATATTCAGCCATGTTGGGACGCGTCAGCACTTGCTGTGTCTGTCCGGTGCTGATCCGATACAGGAAGATGCCTGAGCCAGCCGCCCAGATAACTCGATCGCCTGAGATGTCTGCCCATTTTGCACCACGACTCAAGGGGAGCGGTAAGGCAGGGCGGTTCGGGTTCGAAAAGTCATAGAGCGATACGCTGTTCCCAGCCAGCCAGACCGCGCGGTTACCGTCAAAGGAAGGCTGCCACGCATTGTTACTGGTCGTCAATGGGATCGGGCTGCATTGGCCCGATCCAGGAATCAGACAGGTAAAGATATTCTTATTTGTCGTGCCGCCAATCCTATACGGGAACACTAGGCGGGAGCCCTCCACCTCGACCTCATCGTTGATCGGAAAGCCATCTCTGAAATCCGTCAGTCGTTGCTCCGGACATTGGTTTGTCCTCGGATCATAGGCGCAGGTGTAGATGTCTTCGGCGGTGTCTTTGTAGCCGTGATCGTTGATGAAAAATGAGTTGCCTAGATAAACGATACGGTTCCCCGACATCGTTGGGACGTCCGGGGAACTCCGCGGAGCCGGCAGGATGAGCTGCGGTGGGCAGGTCCCCGCCTCGCGGTTGTAAGTACAGATATAGAGAGCCTCTACCCCTGTGGGGGCGTTATTGACCCAGACGATGCGGTTGTTGTCGCTGACAAACGGCCGTTCGCCGAAGGCGATTTGGGAAATCCACATCACGCGTGGCTCGACGGGTCGCTCCGCATCATAGAGGTAGATATCCCCTGGAGTTGCGGGCTGCGAATAGGGTACAAGGTGGCGCGTATCCCCCCATGCGACGAGTGGGCCATCAATCGACAGGGCTTGCGGGTCGGCACCATCATCGCTGATGCGCTTGGTGCTCGGCGGTCGCGCGACTTGGGGTTGGACGGTGACTGTGACGATACGCTGAGCTTTCAGCGCTCCATCGTTGGCCACGATGCGAATCTTATAGAGTCCCGGCGTCGCTGGAAACGTCACCACGGTGTCATGGATTCCGGACACGGGAGTGCTCGTGAAGGTTTTCCGTTTGTTCGAAAACGTGACACCCGTGACACCAGCGCACGCAGGACCGCTCTTGCACTTCCAGACGCTCACGAGACTAGACTTCGGGTGACCATCATCGGTGATGTTCGCGCTCAGATTGACCGTATTCGTGGGTAACGTGATTGTCTGCTGCCGATATTTTGGGTTGATCGTCACTGTCGGTGCCGTATTCGGAGGCGTGACGGTGACTTGCACATCATCCTCGGCGTAGAGGCTTCCGTTCGAGGCGCGGATGCGGAACACGTAAGTCCCAAGGTCCGTGAAGGTCAGCTGAAGATCCTTTGAAGTTGTGTCTCCTAACTGCACGGAGTTTGGCCCGCTCACCTTGCTCCAGGCGAAAGTGGTCGCGTTCTGTGCCGTGGCATGCAGGGTGGTGCCGACGGATTGCCCAACTGGCCGTTCCAAGGTCTGGTCCTTCCCCGCGTTCACGGTGGGGGGAGTGGGAGTCCCGGTGACTGTCACGCTAACGGTCGCAGTCGTTTGCAGCTCTCCATCATTGGCGGTCAGCGCCAAGATATAGGGCTGCGTCCCGGCGGTGGAGAATTGAATAGCGTGCGCCCCCCTGGAGTTGGAGAGGGTCTCGAAACACTTGCTGGGATCGTTGGGATAATTGGGATCACAGAAGCGCATAGTCCCCGGCCCACTCTGCTTGCTCCAGGTCAAGGTGAAGTTTGCTCCAGGGGGTTTGTCATCACTGACACTGCCATTCAGGTTCACAAATGCGCTTTGCCCGAACGGGATCGTGGTTTGCTCCACATTCCCGCTGTCCGTTTCGATCCACGCCTTGACGGTGGGAGGCAGGTTTACCGGAACGGGATCATACTGCAGCTCGGCCAGGCCTTGTCCGTTAAGATCGTCGGCTGCTTGAACAAGAGTGGATCCAGCGGAGAGGCCGATGACGGCGAGACTGATACGAAGAGCGCGAAGAACGTGCGAAGAGTGACACGGTCTGCGTCGCATCTATGTGCTTCTCCTCTGATGAATAAAAATGCCGGATTGCTTTTCGGCAACCCGGCGATCCTCAAGGGACCCGTGGCTTTGCGGCCCTACCTTGCGGTAGGTGTGCCTCCAACCGTTGAAGCGGCTGGGTCCATCGTCGTGCGATGGATTTCTCGTCTACCACTGCGTGTCAGAGAGCGCGGCCTGCCCATCAATATCCATCGAGAGGATATGACGGTAGCCGACGCAAAAGATCGTGCGTTCCCACACGACATAGAAATGTCCGAGCACTTTGTACACGACGCGTTCCCCTCCGGTATCCGGATTGAGGTCTTTGGTGACGAAGACTTGCCGAGGGGACACGGGGTCGAGGTTCTTGGCCCACGCGATCGAATCGCACATGGAAGGCAGGACGGTCTGCGATTTCACACGGTAGGTGCAGCGGCGCAGGACCCGGGTGGTGTACTCGCCTTGCTGCACGTGCTCGCTGACGACGCAGTCTCGTTTGAGCCAATCCGAGGACGTCAAGTTGCGGACGACGATATCTCTCATGGGCTCTGATCCTGAAAGGAGAGGTCGCACTGAAAGTCTTCGTTCAACCGGTGCAGCTCGAAGGCGAGCATCACGAGCCGCAGCTTCAGCGTGGAGGTGTGTGTCTTCTTCCAAGAGGAATAGACATCGAGGAACGCATCCAACGTGCGTTCGAAGCCCAGCTTTCGTTCGTACACTTCGAGCTCTTTCAAGAAGCGTTTGAACCGCGCTTCGGACACTTCGTACGCGCTGGGTGTGGCTTTGATATGCATCGGTCGCTGAAACATCGCTGTTGGCTCCACGCTCCACCTCATATGGAAGCGAAATGGCCGAACCACCTAATATGGCAGCCCGGCCTGCGTTCGTTGCACTATCGGGCTGAGGGACCCGCATCAACTATTATCAACTAATATCTTTATATTACGTTTTAAAAGTATCATATATAGTAAGCAGAATACAAGGGTGCCAGAATTATTTCCTCAAGGGAAGCTCAACGACTTAGCGGGTCTGGAAGGCGAATGGGCAGATGGTCTGGAACGCGCACCAGTGGCAGGCAAATTCCTGTGGTGTGGCTTCGAAGGCACGAGCACGAATCCCCTGCCCGGCCTCTTGGAGCACCTGTTTGGCCCGATCAAGATCATCTTCGTCGAACACGGCTCGTCCCGTCACCCCTGTTTCCAAAAAGCGAAGTTCGACGCGAGCGGGGAGCTCTCCATGAAGCGTGCGCCACGCCAGCGCATAGATGAGCAGCTGAAGGGACTCTTTCGCGCGCCGATCGGCGGCAGCTTGATCGCGCACCTCTGAGGATTTGTAGTCAATGATCACCACATCGTTGCCTTCGCGGTCGACGCGGTCCCAGCGGCCGACAACCAGGAGATCGTCGAGCAAGAACCTGAACTTTTCTTCGATGAGCAGCGGCGTTTCAGGAGCCTCCTGCTGTTGCGCATAAAACCGCTCGAGCGTGGCCCGTCCTTGCGCGCGCCGCAGCGTTTCATGTTCGCGCGTGAGAAATCCCTCCGCGTTCCACGACTGATCGAACACGGCCAGAAGCTCCTCCTTCGTCATCGGCTGGGCGTGGAGCCGGCGCCGGAAAAACAGCTCGACGGCTTTGTGCAGCGCGGCTCCATACGCGACCAGATGGTGCCGCATCACGGGAATGCGCAGCACATGACTGTACCGGTACTTGAGGGGACAGGTGCGGTAGTCGTCGATTCCATGCGCGTCGACCCGCAAGACTCTCTTGGACGTGGGCGTCTCTCTGACAGGCAGTGGCGCCTGGAGCGCCGAGCGGTTGATCAATTCGCGCGCGGTCGCCTTCTTCGCGGGAGGACTTGGCGCGGCAAGATCCAGCGCTTCGAGGACGAATTGGCTGACCTTTCGCATGCTCTTGCCGCCATGATCATAGGCGCAGGTCAGGTGCAGCTCGTCTTTTGCGCGCGTCATGCCGACATAAAAGAGGCGGCGCTCTTCTTGCAAATGGTAGTCGCCCATCGGGAGAATGTCTTTGATGAGCGGTTCGGGCAATTCGATGAGCTCTCGACGCTGCGGGGTGGGAAACCGTCCCTGCACCAAGCCGACCAGAAAGACCACCGGGAACTCCAAGCCTTTCGCCTTATGGAGGGTCAGCACGCTCACCCGGTCAGCCCAGACGTCATCGTCCTCGAACGGCTCATTCCCCAGCGCCTGAAACAGCTCCAGATGCCGGACCACCTCCGGCAGCGAAGAACCCGCAAGCTCTTCGAGCCGCCGCAGATGGTGAAAAAACCTCGCAATGGTTTGAAGCCGCGCGCCGTCCCCCAGCTCATCGGCCCGGCTCAGCGCGGCCAGCAGCCCTCGATCCGTCAGCCAACGGTACAGGAGCTGCCCGCTGGAATGCGTCCGGGCCAGCTCGAGCAACCGGCCGACGTCGCCCAGGAGGGCCAGCAGGCTCTCCCGACCGGCCGGTGAAAGCGTGTCGAGGAACGCCGGGTCTGTGGCGAGCTGCTCCAATACCGCGCGCAGACTCTGATGGGTCTTGGCGGCATGGGCCAGCACGCCTGTCAGGTCCTGCATGGGGCACGTGTACAGCGGGGAGCTGGCCACGTGGTACCAGCTGAGACTGTCATCAGGATCGGCGAGCGTTTTGATGCAGGACAGCAACAGCTTGCTCTCCTCGCGGGCAAACAGGCCGCTCGCTCCGCTGAACTGCCACGGCACGCCGGCGACGTTGAGCGCGCGCAGGAACAGATCCGCCTCGCGATTGGACCGCACAAGAATGGCATGATCACCCGCTCGCCGGGCACCGGCTTCAATGGCCTGCCGAATGGTCCGCGCCACCCAATCGGCCTCGCTGGACGCCGTGTCAAACACGTGAAATTGCGGCGGATCCTGCCGCGCGCTCGCGCGGGCGACGAGGCGCTTATCGATGCCCTGGCGGCACTCCAGGCGGTCAGGATCGTTGAACCGGATGAGCCGGTACGCGCAGTCCAAGAGAGGCTGCGGCGAGCGGAAGTTTTCCGTCAAGACCACCGTCTGCACCTGCGCGTAGTGCTCGAGGAATTTGACGACGTTGCTGATCGCCGCTCCTCGCCATTTATAGATGCTTTGATCGTCGTCCGCGACCACGGTCACGTTATCAGTGGGGGCGGCCAACAGTTGCAGCAGGCGAAACTGCGCGTAATTGGTATCCTGGAACTCATCCACGAGGACATAGCGGATCTGCGACTTGACGGCGGCAAGAATGTCGGGGTGGCGCTCAAGCAACTGGATGGCCAGCAGCACTTGATCGCCGAAATCGACGAGGTCGTGCTGTGCGAGCAGCTCCTCATAGGCCGCATACACCTGAGCCAGCTCCCGTATGCGACTGGCCTGTGTGCGTGTGGCCTCACCGGGTGCTCCGGCGGCGTCAGCGCGCGCAAGACGCTGCGCGTACGCAAGAAACTCGTCGGGTCCCACCGCCTCATCCTTCGCGCGGGAGAAGACGCTGGTGATGACTTCGAGAAAGCGTGTGGGGTCGGTCAGTGGCCGCAACTCCTGCAGGGGCAGCTCGAAGAGATGTTGGCGCAGGAAGACCAGCTGCTCGGCCTTTGAGAGGACGCGAAACTGCGAGGAGCGCCCGCTCTTCAACGCATACTCACGCAGCAGCCCATCCCCGAAGGCATGAAACGTCTTGAGGGCCACGTCGACGTAGCCGTACGGCAAGAGCAGATCGACGCGCTCCTCCATCTCCGCCGCGGCTTTTTCGGTGAAGGTTAGGGCGAGGATGTCATCCGGGCGGGCGCGCTGTGTCGCAATGAGCCATGCGATGCGGCGCGTGATGACGGTGGTTTTCCCCGTTCCCGCCCCCGCGATGATGAGGAGCGGGCCCTGCTCATGCAGGATGGCGTCACGCTGGGTTGGGGTGAGCTCGTCGAGCAGCAGCTCGCCGGGAGGGACGAGGGTATCAGAACGAGTCGTCAGTGAGCCTCAGCGTTGGTGACGTGAAGAGGAAAGACAAACTCCAGGTTCTTCTGCGGGAGCTCGTTGGCATCAAACGCCGTTTTCAGGTTGGCGACGTGCAAGCGCATGGACGTCGCCTGCTGATCCGGGCTCCAGAACGCCACGAGCCCATCATGGATCACGCCGGGATAGAGGTAGCCGGTCTGCAGTGAACATTGTTTGATGAGCGCGAAGCGGCCCTGCGGTTTCTGGGCGAACATCCGGCCAATCGGCACGCTCACGCCAAAGTACCCTGGCCGAGCCTCCTCTAAGAGACCTCTCGTGATGGTCTGCGCGGGCCGGCGGGTATCCGCCAAGGCATCCACGTAATCGACATCGAGCGGGCTGTACTGGTTGCCGCGGTCATCGACGAGCACAAAATCCCATGGGCTGACCCGGACGCGTTGGTCGCTGGTATTGGCGACTTTGATGTAGAACACCAAATTCTCAGGAAAATACGGATTTTGCCCTGCGTACTCGCCGAAGAGTTCGCGCTTGCGGAAGAAATCAGTCAGGTACTCTTTCGTCGCCACCGTGACGGTGACCGAGATTTTCTCCTTGTCCTGTGTTTGGGTGACAGGCTCCAGCCCCCAGTCGGTTCGCTTGGCAAGCGTGAGCATCTCGGCCAGCGGGCCGCGGGCTTTGCGTTCCAGGAGCAATGAGGGTTTGCGTGTGGCGCACCCTGCAACGACCACCATTCCCAGCAGACAGATCGCAACCCGGCGCATCGTTCCTCCGTCGTCGTGGTTCGGCATCGCCAATCCCTCAGACCCGTTCAAAGGGATCGAACAGTTTCTTGTACTCTTCCAGGCAGTACCGGTCGGTCATCCCCGCGATGTAGTCGCAGACCACGCGATACGGATCGTCCCCTCGCGTAATCCGCGACCGTGTGGTATTGGGCAATTGCTCCGGCTTCTTCAGGTAAAGGTGGAAGAGCTCGCTGATGAAACGCTTGGCTTTATCGGCCATGCGGGCCACGCGGTAGTGGTGGTAAAACTGCGTCCACAGGAGGCCTTTCAACGGTGTGCGCAACTGCTGCGTCTGGGCACTGAACGCGACGAGTCGCTCGGTGCAATGCCGCACATCTTCCACAGATCCGATGCGCAGTCGCTTGAGCCGTTCGATCGTCGCCTCAACCAAATCGGTAACCTCTCGATTAATCAGCATGCGGATGATCTGGTAGCGGCGGATATCCGGATCAAGATGGATCCCGCCCGCTTCAACAGCCTCGCACGCTTGCTGCCAGAGCGCGATGCCGCCCAGCTCATCCTCCTTCAGGATACCCGATGCGAGTCCATCGTCAAGATCATGATTGTCGTACGCGATTTCATCCGCGACATCCGCGATCTGGCTCTCCAACAGCGGAGCGACGGTAGGATCCAGGGCCGCCTGGACATCAGGCTGGTTGTACGGCGTGCGGTGCTTGTTGATGCTCTCGCGGACTTCCCACGTCAGGTTGAGTCCTGGGAATCCGGGGTAGCGCGCCTCGATCAGGTCCACGATGCGCAAGCCTTGAATGTTATGGTCAAACCCGCCGTGCCCTTCCATGAGCTCGCGCAACGCGTCCTCCCCGGCATGTCCAAAGGGCGGATGGCCGATGTCGTGCGCCAGCGACACCACCTCGACCAAATCCTCATTCAGGCGCAGGATGCGGGCGATCGACACGGCGATTTGGGCGACTTCCAGCGTGTGCGTCAAGCGCGTGCGGTAATGATCGCCCTCATGATTGACGAACACCTGGGTCTTGTACTCGAGACGGCGAAAGGCCGTGGTGTGGATGATGCGATCGCGGTCCCGGCGATACGCGGTGCGAAACGCATCCTCCGATTCCGGGTGTTGCCGGCCCTTGCTCTCGCGACTCTTCATCGCGTAGGGCGCTAGCCACTGCGCCTCGCGCGCTTCGAGCTCTTGGCGTGACGCCAGGATAGGAGTCGGATCAGCCGCCAGCGCGGTCATCGTCGACGCCGTGACGTCGCAAGCATCGTATAGAGCTCATCCAGCGACTGTGAGATCACTTTGGTGTGGGCGATGATGGGCATCACGTTCGTGTCTCCCTGCCAGCGCGGCACCACATGCAGGTGCAGATGTCCGGGAATCCCCGCGCCGGCAACGCGGCCGAGATTCATTCCCACATTGAACCCCTGGGCATGCAGTAGACGGGTGAGTCGCGTCATGATGCGTTGGCTCATCTGCAGCATCTCGCTCCATTCTGCGGGGGCGAGCGTCGTCAGTGTCCCCACATGGCGGTAGGGGGCGATCATGACGTGCCCGTTGTTGTAGGGGTAGAGATTAAGGAGGGTGAAGACGTGCCGACCTCGAGCCACGACGTAATGTGCGCGATCCGCCCGGGAGCGTTTCGCCGCACAAAAGATGCAGCGACGCGGCTGCGGATGCGCGATGAAGCAGTTGCGCCAGGGCGCCCACAATCGCTGGAGGTGCGCCATCGTCGTCACGCGCGTCCGTAGAGTTCAAGCAACAGGCTCAAGTCGTCCGGTCCCCACACCCACATGTTCGCGGTCTTCGCGAGCAAGCGCGCATTCGCATCCATAGGCGTCTTCGTGATGACGACTTTTCGGGAGGGCTTAGGCGCCTGCGCGCGGCAAAACGCGTCGAACCGCGCAATCGCCTGCTCATCGACGCCGGTTTCCTGGACCGTCACGCACCAGCGCTTGCCCTCGGCGTCAGCCACGAGGTACGGCTCCATGCTCCGGTCTTCAACAGGCTTCGCGCGGTGGATGGTCTGAAAGCGCGGCAGCCGCCCGGTTTTCAGGTCAAGCGACACGGTGTCATCCGAGAACTTTGCGAACAAGCCGGCGATCTGCTCGGAAAACGACAGTTGATGCGCGCGAACCCACTCGTTCCAGAGCCCGCGCAGAGCCTGATTGAACCGCTGCCTGGTCGCGGGAGCGTCGGTGCGCGCATCGCACCACTGCGAGGCCAGCACGGTGGAGAGCCAACAACGCAGTAAGGGGTCGGTCACGATCCAGCACATCCCGTTGCGTTGCGCCAAATCCTGCTCGACCAACAGTTGCAGCGCGTCGGTGAGGCCGCTGCGGCCGATGCGTTTGCCGATCTCGGTGGCGGTTCGCGCGCCATTGGCCACCTGCAAAAGCGCTTCCAACGCTCTTGATCCCCCGCGCCCTCGCGTCGCGAGGTGACCGGTCCGCGCAAGACAGGTCTGATGGAGCGCGCCTTCAGCGCTGCCCACCACATCCCAGGCGGCCTGGAGAAAAAGCGCTTCGTGCAATTCGACGCTGTTGCTCAGGGTCGCCCGCTCTTTGAGCCGATTGACGAAGACGGTGAGATACCACGGATAGGCGCCAAGCCAGTCCATGAGGAAGTTCGTCATGCCCTTGGGCCGCCTAATCCCGCGCAGCTCCTGCTGCATCCAGGCCATCACGGTCGGCGCATCCAGCGCCTCGAGCGTCAGCAGCTCGAACTGGCCGAAGAGCAGCTGCAGTCGTTCGCGCAAAATCATCCTGGCCCGGTACAGCGACGAGCTCGACAGGATGAAGAGCGTGGTCGGCCACGTCATGACGCGCTTGCCCAGCTCATGAAAGGCGTGCGTGAGTCCTAACTCTTCCAAGAGAAGAAACTCGTCCAAGATGAGCACGCAGGACATGCCCCGCTCCTGGCTGACGATCGGGATGAGATCCAACGTCCGCGTGAACGCCTCCCCATACTGCCGCCTGGTCAGCAGCCCCTCGATCGATCGGATCGCCATGGCAAGACGCGGCGATGAGCCCTCGATCTGTTGCGCGAGCGGTTCGAGTGAACGCAAGGCCCCACCTCTGACCGGCGCTGCATCAGGGAGCATCGCCTGGAGAATGGCGCACACGAATCGCTGTAGGAAGCTGCCGCACGACTCACGGTACAGCGGACACGAGATGATGAGCACCCCTGAGGGAGGATGCGTAAGCAGGTGTTGCAGCTGGTACGTCTTGCCGCTGCCTTGGGGACCTAGGAGGGCGAGATTGTGGCGAAACCCTTCTGTGAAGGCTTGGAGGTGCTGCTGCAGCCGCTGACTCAACTCCGGTCGAAGATTCATTCCACGGGAAGGAGGCTTACGGTGTGACGAGGTTTGCTGCCATACCGGACCTCGAAGTAGATCGGCTGCACCCCGACGCTTCCCAAGGGAACGCCCTGGCGCAGCGTCGATCCTGGGGCCACGAGCAGTTGCTCAAGCCTGGCGTAGACGCTCAGGGAGCCATCCCAGTGATCGACAATCACCGTTTTGCCCCACCCTGAGAGGTCTCGGGCAGCCACTGCGACGCGTCCGCTGCGCGAGGCTCGCACCAACGTGCCGGGGGGTGCTGCGATTTCAATCCCGTACGGGGCCCCAGCGTTCTTGACGCGGCCCCGCACCGGCCACAAGAACTGCCTGGACTCTTGCGGCAATGGAATGAACAGGCGCTGGCCAACGGCGAGTGGTATCGCGTGAGACAGTCGGTTGGCTGAGAGAAGCGCTTCGGGGCTTATGCCGTAGGAGCGAGCAATGCGCCACACGGTTTCCCCTCTGCTGACGATGTGATAGGAACCGGCGAGGCTTGGCAGAGAGGCTCGGGACTGCACGGCAGGAGGTGCGGTCATCGGAGTCATGGAAGAAGCGGCGCAACCGGCGATGGCAAGACACGCCAGCGAGACGACTCCTCTTTCAGATATCGTTCGCATGAACCTGAACCTCAAAGACGGGGTCAGACCCTATTCGCATCGCTCGTTCTTGAATCGAGAAGTAACGAGCGGGTAGCGGGAATCGGTGCCTCCGCTCGCCTCTGGCTCGCTCCGGTCACCGCCCGCGCCTCCCGTGGTGGTCGCCACTCGCTATTCGCTCGCGGCTCCGCTTGATGACCAAAGTCGGCGCTCCCTTCGATTCCCGCTACTACTATTGAGAAGTAATCAGCGGGTAGCGGGAATCGAACCCGCGTAACTAGCTTGGGAAGCTAGCGCACTACCACTGTGCTATACCCGCGGTCTCCTTTTCCTGTGCGCAAGACGCCAAACTGCGTACGGGCTAGTCTGCGACTGGGATGAACAACACGAAGAAGAACGTTCCTATTATAGGGAGCGCGCGAGGGTCGCGCGATGAAAATGTTCGATCCGCATTTTCAGTTCACGCGTCGCCACCTCAGGATCATCCGCGCAACAGACGGCGCGGACAACCGCCACACAGGCTCCTCCTGCCCCGAGCACCGGATCCAGATGGTCGCGGTCGATGCCGCCGATGCACACCCCAGGCACGCGCACGTGAGCCGTCACCTGCCTGACGAGGTCAAGACCCACGCTCGGATACTCGGGCTTCGTCGGTGTGGAAAAAATGGGGCCGATGCCGATGTAGTCAACGCCTTCGGCTGCAGCGGCAAGCGCCTGATCAAGAGTATGGGTGGATGCGCCGATGATCCGATCAGAACCCAGGAGGGCTCGAGCGTCGGCGAGCGGAAGGTCGTCTTGTCCGAGATGCACCCCATCGGCGCCGACGGCGCGCGCCACATCGGCGCGATCGTTGATGATCAGCGGGATGCCTGCCGGCCGCGTCACGGCCAAGAGACGCTTCGCTTCCTCCATTAATGAGCGCGCTGAAGCCGTCTTATCCCGTAATTGCAGGACATCGGCTCCCCCACGAATCGCCGCGGCAGCGAGCTCGGGTAACGCCCGTCCCTGAGCCGCAGCCCGGTCAAGAATGACGTAGAGTCGCCACGCTAAGCAAGAGGTCACGTTCGATCTCATAGGTCGTAAAGCGCAATCGCTGCAACTGCGACGTATGACGCGGTGCCGTCACGCGCGCGCACTCTTCCAGCACCCGCAGGGCCTCCTTCGTTCGTTGGAGGTTGATGACAAGCGTTTGCTCAAGCGAGGCGACGCGAGACGCCCGCGCCTGCCGCCCCACATCGAATCGGCTCTCCCGCGCGCGCAAAAGATCCTCTCGATCGATCGGAAGCTCCCGAATGGCCGCCGCGATCGCATGCCGCAGCCGCCGCAGCCGCCGAAACAGAGGTGCGGCCTCCAGATGGAAGCGCACGATCTCTTCGCAGACGCGAAGGCCTTCAAGCGCACGGTTGGCATTGGCATCGATGAGGCGAAGTGTTGACCGCCGAGTGGCGAAACGCCGGAGAGCCGCCATTACGATCCGCGAATGCGCTCAATGATCCGCGAGGTGGAGGAGCCTTTCAGCAGCGGGACGCGCACGACCCGGCCGCCGTAGCGTTCGACGGTGTCGCGGCCCACAATCTTTCCGGCTCCCCAATCCGCGCCTTTGACCAGAAGGTTGGGACGCAGCCGCTCGATCACGCGCTGCGGCGTCCGCTCGCTGAAGATCGTCACATAGTCCACGCACGCCAACGCGGCAAGCAAGAGCGCGCGATCCTGTTGATTCAAGATCGGCCGCCCCTTACCCTTCAACGCTCGCACCGAACGGTCGCTGTTCACGCCGACGACGAGCACATCGCCGTAACGTTTGGCGCGTTCGAGCACTGTCACATGGCCGGCATGCACGAGATCGAAGCAGCCGTTCGTGAAGACGACGCGTCGGCCTTGGGATTGAAGGCGGCGAACCCGCCGGATGAGGGCTGGCAGCGAAAGAATCTTACGCGCGGCGCGCGGAGAAAGCCGGCTGGAGCGCATCTTCAACAAGCCCGCAGAGGATGTGCCCGATGGTGAGATGGACTTCTTGAATCCGCGCCGTCACGGGCGAGGGCACGCAGATGCAGACGTCGCAGAGCCCGGCCATCGTGCCGCCGGTGCCGCCGGTCAATCCAATGGTCGCCAGCGTGAGCTCCTTGGCCCGCCGCAATCCCTTGAGGACGTTCGGCGAGTTGCCGGACGTCGAGAGTCCCACGAGAACGTCTCCGGTCTGTGCGAGTCCTTCAACCTGTCGGGAGAAAATGTCTTCATAGCCGTAATCGTTGCCGATGGCGGTGACACTGGCCATGTTCTCGGTCAAGGAAATGGACGGGAGTGAGCGGCGCTCCTGCTGGAATCGCCCGACGAACTCGCCGGCCATATGCTGGCTTTGCGTGGCCGAGCCGCCGTTGCCGCACCAGATGATCTTGTGTCCCCCGCGGATCGCCTGCGTCATCAGCTGGGCGGCCTTCACCATCAACACGATCTGCGCTTCAGGCAATTGCGCGTGAAGGCGCGAGGTCTCTTGCAGCGTCGCGGCAATAGCGTGTGTCAGTGCTGGGGGATTCATCCGAAGAAGATTTTCGCCAACTGGTAGAAGTCTTTATCGACGGTCTTCAAGACGCCGGTCGCTTGCTCGATCGGGACGCCAATCACCTTGTTGCCCTGGAGGCTGGTCATGTAGCCGAATTTCCCTTCGAGCACCAATTCAACGGCTTTCACGCCAAAGCGCGTGCCCAAGACGCGGTCGAAGGCCGTCGGACTGCCGCCGCGCTGGATGTGGCCGAGCACCGTCACGCGAGTTTCGTACCCAGTGCGCTCCTCAATGAGCTTGCCGAGCGTGTCCCCGATGCCGCCCAGCCGGACATGGCCGAACTCATCGAGCTTCTCGGTGGTTTTCACGAGGTTCTTGTTGGCGAATTGCGCGCCCTCCGCCACGACGACGATGCTGAAATCTTTGCCTCGCGCATGGCGTGTCTTGATGATGCCGCACACCTCGTCGAGATCGATGGGCTCTTCCGGAATCAGGATGACGTCCGCCCCGCCGGCGATCCCCGCGTACGTCGCAATCCACCCCGCGTGGCGCCCCATCACTTCGGCGACCATGATGCGATGGTGGCTCTCCGCGGTCGTGTGCAGCCGATCGATCGCCTCCATCGCAATGTTGACCGCCGTATCGAAGCCAAATGTGACGTCGGTGGCCGAGAGGTCGTTGTCGATCGTCTTGGGCACACCGACCACGCGGACTCCCTCTTTCACCAGTTTGGTCGCGACACCCAACGTATCTTCGCCGCCAATGGCGATCAGCGCGTCCAGCTGGAGCTTCTTGATGTTCTCTTTGACGCTCGCGAGGTCTTCGGGTTTCTTGTACGGGTTCGTGCGCGACGTCCCTAGGATGGTGCCGCCCCTCGGCAGAATGCCGGAGACGGCCTGCAGGTTCAACGGGATGGTCTCGGCCTTCACCAACCCTTTCCATCCGTTGCGAATTCCCACCACGGTGATATGGCTCTGGATCGCCCGGCGCACGATCGCACGGATCACAGGATTTAAGCCCGGACAGTCTCCTCCGCCGGTGAGGACTCCGAGTTGTCGTACCGTTGTCATTCGCTCTCTCCTAGCTGTAGTTGGCGATCAATGTAGTCCGTCGAAATCTGCCCTCGAATGAACGTCGGATCGCTGAAGATCTGCCGATGCAGCGCAATGGTGGTGCGCAGCGGCTCGATCTGAAACTCCTCCAGCGCGCGCTGCATCACGTGAATCGCATCCAACCGCGTCTCTCCCGTCGTGATGAGTTTCGCCAGCAGCGAATCGTAGAAGGGCGGCACCTCGTAGCCGGCGTACACATGCGTATCCATCCGCACGCCGCGGCCGCCCGGCTCATGATACTGCAAAATCCGCCCTGGGCATGGCGAAAACCCGTTGGTGGGGTCCTCCGCGTTGATGCGCGTCTCGATCGCCCACCCGCGAATCGTCACCTCGTCTTGCTTGATCCCCAGCGATTCGCCCGCCGCCACGCGAATCTGTTCTTTGATCAGATCAAGCCCGGTCACCATTTCGGTCACCGGATGTTCGACTTGGATGCGCGTATTCATTTCGATGAAGTAGAAGGAGCCGTCCTTATCCAAAAGGAACTCTACGGTCCCGACTGAGGCGTAGTTGGCGGCCTTGGCCCCGCGCACCGCCAGCTCCCCCATCTTGCGGCGCAGCTTCGCATCGACCGCCGGCGAAGGCGACTCTTCAATGAGCTTCTGGTGCCGCCGCTGGACGGTGCAATCGCGCTCGCCCAAGTGAATCGTATGCCCGTTCTTATCGGCGAGGATTTGAAACTCGATGTGCCGCGGCTCCTGGATGTATTTTTCCACGAAGACATCCGCGTTGCCGAAGCTCGCTTCGGCTTCGGTTTGACACGTCATGAGCGCGCTGATCAGCCGCACATCGTTATGACAGACGCGCATCCCGCGGCCGCCGCCGCCGGCCGCCGCCTTGATGATGACCGGATACTGGATGCGCCGCGCGGTCTTCAGCGCATCGTCCTTATCCCGGATGGCCGACATGCTTCCGGGGATGATCGGGATGCCGGATTTGCGCATGAGATCCTTCGCGGCGATCTTATCGCCCATGAGCCGGATGGATTGCGCCGAGGGGCCGATGAAGGTGATGTTGCAGGACTCGCAAATCTCGGCGAAGTGCGCGTTCTGCGAGAGAAAGCCGTAGCCGGGATGGATGCCGTCGACATCGGCGATCTCGGCGGCGCTGATGATGGCGGGAATGTTGAGGTAGCTCTGCTCGGCCTTGGGCCCGCCGATGCAGATCGCTTCATCGGCCAGCCGCACGTGCAGGCTCGTGCGATCGGCCTCGGAGTAGACCGCGACGGTGCGGATGTTCATCTCCTTGCAGGCCCGGATGACCCGCACCGCGATCTCGCCTCGGTTCGCAATAAGAATCTTCGAGAACATGATCCTCCACGGAGACGTCGAAACGACGGGTTTACTGGTGCGGTTCGACCACGAAGAGCGGCTGGCCGAACTCCACGGGGGAGCCGTTATCGACGAGGACTTCGGCGATGCGCCCGGAGACCTCGGCCTTGATCTCGTTCATGAGCTTCATCGCTTCGATGATGCAGACGACTTGGCCGACCTCGAGGTCTTGCCCCATCTCCACGAACGGCGGCGCATCCGGGGCGGGCGCTCGGTAGAACGTCCCGACCATCGGGGACTTGATGACGATGCGGTGGGAGTCTTCCGCAGGTGGCGTGGACCGGGTTCCGCCGGCGGGCTGCGCCGGCTGCGGGATGCCGGTTACATACTCCACGAGCTGCGCCGTGGGGGCGGTAGAGGCTTTCTTCAGCCGGATGCGCAAGCCCTGATGTTCCATCTCCAGCTCCACCAACCCGCGGCTCTCCATGAGCTGGAGCATTTCTTCAATGAGCCGGAAGGCTTCTCGCTCGGACGATTTCACTCGTTTATCCACGTTGGCCTCGTCGGTTATCCGGTGCAAACGGATGTGGCTACACGCGAGAAACGTACGAGCCGGTTCTCGTATCGACCCGGATGAAATCGCCGGTATTGATGAAGAGCGGCACTTGAATGGTGGCTCCGGTTTCCAGCGTCGCAGGCTTCATCCCACCCTTGGAGGTGTCGCCGCGGATCCCCGGCTCGGTCGACTCGATGTGGACATCGACGAACATCGGCGGCTGCACGGCGATCATCTGGCTCTCGTGGAACTGGCCTTCGAGCTCCATGTTTTCCTTGAGGAAGCCCGCGGCCTCGCCGATGGCCTTGGCGGGGATTTGGACTTCTTCATACGTCTTGGTGTCCATCAAGTGGAAGGTATCGGCGGTGCGGTAGAGGTACTGCAGCGTGCGCTTCTCGATGTAGGCCTCTTCGAACTTTTCGCCCGCCTTGAAGGTCCGCTCGATCACCGAGTCATCGCGCAGCCGGCGCAGCTTCGTGCGGACAAATGCCCCGCCCTTGCCGGGCTTGACGTGCTGAAACTCGACGATGACCCACAGCTGGCCATCCATGACGATGGTCGAGCCGCCCTTGAATTCATTCGTGGAGATCATCGACTCCGTGCGCTCCTATAAAGAGGCGATTCCGCGTTAGCGGCGGCGCTTGGCCGGTTTCGACTTTGCCTTGTGCGCAGGGCGACGGGCAGGTGGAGCCGCCGATCGTGCATCAGGTTGCGGGACGGCCAAGGAAGCGCCGATGGCGAGCAGCGCCTCAAGCCCTAATCGGTAACTGAGCGACCCGAACCCCGCGATGTGGCCGCGGCACACCGCCGCCAGCATCGAATGATGACGGAACGGTTCCCGCGCGTAGATATTGGAGAGATGCACCTCGACGGTCGGTAACCCCGAGGCCTCGATCGCATCGCGGATCGCGATGCTCGTGTGCGTGTACGCGGCGGCGTTGATCAGCAGCCCATCATGGCGTCCGCGCGCCTTGCCGATCTGATCGGCGATCTCTCCTTCATGATTCGATTGGATGATCGTCAGAATCGCCCCGCGCGTCATCGCGACCTGCTTCAGCTCCCGGTTGATCGCCTCGAGGTTGGCGGTGCCGTAGAGCTGCGGCTGGCGGGTGCCCAACAACTGAAGATTGGGTCCGTGGATGACGAGGATTTTCATGAACGCTGCCCCTGTTGCTCGGCTTCGTCAATGAGCATGACCGGAATCCCTTCGCGAATGGGATAGCGCCGTCCGCACTGCACGCAGACAAGCCGATCGCCGTCGAGCTTCACTTCGGTCTTGCACGCCGGGCACGCAAGAATTTCCAACAGTTGTGGATCAATCATGAGACGCCCTCCTTTAGCGAGATGGCTTCTTCCGCCGCTTCCGGCTGAAGGGTCAGAGTCGCCTCGCTGCCCTGACCCTTTCGATAGTTCTCGATCCGCTCAATCCGCCGTTCAAGCTGGATGAAACTCTTGTGCGCGATGTCGCCGTACTGTTCGCTCATCCGTGCGAGCTGTTTGCCCAGGTCCTCAAAGCGCTCTTTGAAGAGACGATAGCTGCCAAGAAAGTCGTTGACGGCTTTGACGATCTCCCCCATCGTCTGCGTGTGATAGTACTGCTGCCAGGCTTGCCACATCAGGCGCACCTGCGCGTAGAGCGTCCACGGTCCGCAGAGAACGATCCGCTTGCCCAGCGCCTCATCGATGAGGCCCGGCAGCCACTCATTCACCGCGCCGTAGACCTGTTCGTTGGGGATGAACATGAGGACGTAATCGGGCGAGCCCTCGCCGGCCTGCGCGTAGTCGCGCCGCTCCAGCTCTCGCATGTGCGTGCGAACGTCCTTGAGGAACTGGTCCTTGTAGGCGCGCTGGTCCTCGGGCCGCTCACTGTTGGCCAATTTGAGATAGTTATCGAGCGGAAACTTGACGTCCATGTAGTAGCGATGATTATCCGGCAGCAGGAACGTGAAATCCGGACGGCCCAGCGGCGCGTTGCGCTGCTTCACGTAATGGATCTGCTCCTGCAACCCGCACAGCTTCAGGACATCGTCCGCGGTCTTCTCGCCCCACTGGCCGCGCAGCTTGACGTTGCCGAGCATCGAGGTCAGCTGTGCGGTGGTCTGGTGCAAGCGTTGAGTCTCCGTGGCTGCGGATGTCAGTTGACGTTCAAGCGACCCGTACTTCGTGGCGCGATCCTGTTCGAGCTGGCGGATGAGCTGCTCATAACGCTCAAGCTGCTTCGTCAGCCCTTGGACCGAGGCTTCGACGGCGTGCTTGCGCAGCTCAAGATCGCTGACATGCTGACTGCGCTCGGCGCCGAGTCGCTCTGTCGCCAACGCGAGAAACTGCTCGTGCGCGTCCTTCAGCGACGTCTGAATCTGCTCGCGCACCCAATGGCTCGTTTCCCGCCTGATCACCCAGAGGGCGGCGGCCACGGCGCCGACAATGACTGCGACGGCAATCACCACGCTCATCCCGCAGGGCCCGCCTTGGTGAGGTAGCGCATGCGCAATTGGTAGAGCGCGTCGCTCAACAGCCGGCTCTCATCCACGGAAAGATTGCCTTTGGTCTTCTCTTCTAAAATGCCCAGCAGATCGACGAGGTACTTCGCTTGCGGCAAATTGGCCTGCTGGCGGCGCGTCGTGGGATGCGGCATCTCGCCCATCGCAATGAGCGCCTCCATGGCTAATCCGGAGACGAAAAGATCGAACCGGGCCTGCAGCTGTTCTTCGCCGGTGTCGATGCGTGAGGCTCCGGCTTCCGGTGCGCTTCCGGGTCCAGGCGCGGATGGTGAGGCTTGTGTCTTGGCGTCCACTTGCTGCTTTTCGCGCTCGGCTTGCTCTTTCCACGATTCGTCGACGCGCTTCTTAACCTGCTCGTCCATTAGCGGATGATCACTCCGGCGTAGCCGACGGCGGCATAGGGATCGCCTCCCGCCTCAGCACTTGTGCCATATTTGGCCAGGGTCGCGCGAGTCGCCCCGAGTGCCACTGACGCATCCAAGATACATGCGACCGCGCCTGCCCCGCACATGACCACTTCGTGCGTTGCCAAATGTTCAAAGATCCGGTGACTTTTAAGCTCAGTCATTGTCTCGATCAGCGCTCGATCTTGCTCGACCACGCGCTCGTGCGGCTCATAGTGCGATAAGTCTGCGCTGGCCATCAATAGGACCGGCTCTTCCTGCATGCGGATGACTTGAGCCAATGCCACGGCCAGCTGTGCGATCTCTTCGCGCGATCCTGTTCCCATCACAACAGGGACGATGGATAGATCCGATGGCCCGCGATGCTGCAACCATGGCAGCAGGACTTCAATCGCATGCTCGCCTCGGTGCGCCCAGGCATCCGCTTCGAGAAACGGACAGCGTTGCCGGAGCGCGTCGGCGCACGCGGCGTCAATGGGGATCTCACCCAGCGGCGTGCGATAGGCGCCATCGGTCATGATGCTCCAGGGCATCCAGCTGCCCGTATGGGATGGGCCCAGGAGAATACATCGTCGAGGAATTCGAATGCGCCCGAGGGTCGCTGCGAGAATCGTTCCCGCGTGCCGGTAGCTGCCATGCGGAAGGATGACGGCGGTGGCAACGTCGCGCGCCGCCGGCGCATCCGGCAGCAGCTCATCGATGGTTTGCCTAAGGCGGACAGGGTCGGCAGGATAGTAGTAGCCGGCCACCGCCGGCCGTCGGATGCGCGCCGTCATCATGGCGCGGCGTGCCCGTTGGGCGACACGACGATCTGCGCGCGCTTGCCCAGCGTCAGGTACCGCTGAGCGGCTTCGTTGACCATCGGCACGGTCACTGCGTTGATCCGATTCTCATACGTGGTCCAGGCATCAAAGCCAACGCCATAGAGCTCATCCAGCGTGGCGCGTTTGGCCAGACCGACCAGGTGTTGGAGATCCATGCGGTGCGCGCCGATGAGATACCGCTTGGCCTGGTCGACCTCTTCTTGCGTGAAGCCCTTGTCCACGGCAAGCTGCAACTGCTCATCGAGAATCTTGAGCACTTGCTGCTGCTCGTTTGGCCGCGTCGCGGCATAGACCAGCACATAGCCCGGGTCCCACCCGGGCGCATGGGCCGCTCCGAGCGTGTAGGATAACCCATGCTCCTCCCGCACCGCCTGAAAGAGCCGGCCGGCCATGCCGGAAAGCACGGCCGTCATGACGTCGAGCGCATCACGATCCTTGTCCGTCTGCGTCGTGCCATAGAATCCCAACATGATCAAGGCTTGTTCTTTTTCGAGCGTTTGTGTCGCTTCGCGCACACCCTCGATCGGCTCTTCGGGCAAACGATTGGGCCACGGAGAGGCGTGTGCGGGCATCGCGCCAAACGAACGCTGCAACGTCTGTGCGACCGCCGATGAATCAAGATCCCCGAACACGGTCACCACCAGATTCGATGGCACCAACCACCGTTTAGCGAAGTCAAGGCACTCGCGCCGCGTCAACCGGTCCAGGATCTTGGGATCGCCAAGCGGATTGAAGCGATACGGGTGATGCCCGAAAAGGGTCCGGCGCAGCAACCGCCCCCCGACGTCGAAGATTTCATCGTCTTGCGCCTTGAGCTGATTCGCGATCAACCCTCGCTGCACCGAGAGCGCCTCGTCCGGAAACGTCGATTGCGTGACAAGCTCAGGCATGAGGGCGAGCCCTTCGTTCAGATCCTGCGAGAGCAGCTGCAGGATGAGCCCGAACCCGTCTCGCCCGCTGAAGGGCTCCAGGCTCGCGCCAAGCGATTCGACCTGTTTCGCGATGGTGAGCGCATCTTTGCGCGCCGTGCCCTTCGTGAGCAGCTGCGCGACGAGGTTGGAGAGGCCTTGCGTCTCTTCGGACTCCGCCCGTACACCGCCACGGAAGGCCACGACGATCGCCGCCATGGGCAGCGTGCGGTCAACACCGACTAAGGTCGTCGCACCATTGCCGAGCACGGTTCTGGTGACAGGCATCTGCGTCACCGCAGGTGTAGCCGTAGCCGCCGCCGGCGTCTGTCCTTGCGGCACGATGACCGCCGTCGTCATCTTCGAAGAGTCGCAAAATCGCTTCGCAGCGTCCTGCACTTGTTCGCGCGTCACCTGCTGCACCCCGGTCACATACTGCCGCGAGAACAGCGGGTCGCCGGTTGAGACCATCGAGTTCGCCAAGTCCCCTGCCTTAGCTTCGATGGTTTGCAGACTAAACACATAACTCGCGCTGACTGCGCGCTGGGCCTTGCGAAGTTCCGCATCGGTCACGCCGTGCTGCTTGATCTCCTCGAGGATCTCAAGAATCGCTTTGGTG
The DNA here is from genome assembly GCA_016198905.1 of Candidatus Omnitrophota bacterium. GTDB lineage: Bacteria > Omnitrophota > Gorgyraeia > Aquiviventales > Aquiviventaceae > JACQHR01. The sequence goes on from JACQHR010000011.1 coordinate 78,755, forward strand.
GCGGCAGGGATCTTATCCGGGTCGGTGCGCAACTGGATGCCGAAAATCCCAGGGTCGTATGGTGTGTAGTTCCAGCCGGCGATCTCATCGGCGAGGCGTCGTTGGCGGACGACCTGCTCATAGAGCCGTGAGCTGCGTCCTTGCCCGAGGATGTTGGCGAGCACATCGAGCGGATAGAGCATCGGATCGGCCAGGCGCGTCGAAGAAAACCCCAGCATCACATACGCGGTCTGGACCGGCAGCTCGACGCTTGTTTCTTTGGCGCTGGCCGTCGGCGGCTCCGCCGGGACGAGCAATTGGCTGGGATCGGTCGTGCCGCGCGCCCATGATCCAAAGAGCTCCCGCGCCGTTTTCTCAAAATCTGCACCCGTGAGATCACCGACACAGGCGATCGTAATGTTCTGCGGCTGGTACTGCGAGGCGTAGAAGCCCTGGACGTCCTTGACGGTCAACTGCTCAAGGAGCGGCTGATAGCCGATGATGGGGTGCTTGTAGGGATGCTCCAAAAAGTGCCGCCCCCAAAACGCTTGATGCAGCCGGCGATCCGGATCATCACGATTCATTTGAATCTCGGAGATGATGACGGCGCGCTCTTTGTCAAATTCGCTCTGCTCAAAGACCGCATGTTGGAGAATATCCGCCAGCATGCCCAGCGCCTCGTGCAGGTATTTCGACTCGACGTAGAGCGAGACCCCGGTCGTATCGAGGGACGTGAAAGCGTTGATGGTGCCGCCGTAGCGGCGGACTTCCTGGTCGATCGTGCCTGGCGGGCGTGAGGGAGTGCCCTTGAAGAGCATGTGCTCGATGAAATGCGTGATGCCGGCACCGATGTAGCGGCCCTCGCCGCGCAACCCGCCCTTGATCCGCGCTTCGATGGCCACGAGCGGCTGGCGATGATCTTCCTCCCACATCAGTTGGAGGCCGTTCTCGAACTCGCGTTGCTGGACGGTGTGGCGGGAACTGTGGGTCGAGTCGACGGAAGGTACGGCGGCGCGCGCCTCAGGCATCCTCACGCCTCCCAAGAGCGCGAGGAATACGATGCTGCGGATCACGCCGGGTCGCATCACGAAATGACCGACAGGCGGCGATCCATGATGATGAGGTGGACACCGGACAGTATCCTTTCGTTGCCGAAGGATTGGGTGGGAAAGGCACTCGGACGAACTACACGGAGCGCGCTCGGCGGCTGATCGCCTGGCGAAGCTCTCGGCGCTTGCGCTCGCTGGGTTTCTCATAATGTTTCTTGGCTTTGAGCGCCTTGAGGATCCCTTCGCGCTCAAGCATGCGCTTGAAGCGCCGAAGCGCCTTTTCGAGTGACTCGTCGTCTCGTACTTCTACGCGTGGCATGTGTGTGGGTGACCTTAAGGGGGCATTATAGGGAACAACTTCGACCCTGTCAACGCTGCGTTTTGGGATTGTCGATAATTCGTGATATGTCCGGTAGTCATAATTCGTGATCTGTCCGCTTCGGCACGGTGTAGGGTGATGCGTCTGGAGGTGGACCATGACGCACTATCCGCACCACGCCACGGAGCGGGCCATGAAGGTGCACGAGGTCATGTTACGAGCCATGAGTGGACAGTTGCACTGGATCCAAGCCGCCGAGATCCTTGGCATCTCGGATCGCAGCATGCGCCGCTGGCGCGAGCGCTACGAACGCTGGGGCTACGATGGGCTCTTCGACCGGCGCTGGAAGCGGCCCAGCCCCAAGCGCATGCCCTTCGCGAAGGCCCAGCAGATCCTCACTCTCTACCGCGAGCGCTACCGGGGCTGGAACGTGGCCCATTTCCATGACCAGCTGCGGGAGCACCACCGGATGACCGTGAGCTACCACTGGGTCAAGCTGGCGCTGCAAGGTGCGGGCCTCGTCGCGACGGCGCCGCGGCGCGGCGGCCATCGGCTGCGCCGCGCGCGGCGCCCCCTGGTCGGTATGCTGCTCTTCCAAGACGCCAGCACCCATGCGTGGTGGCCGACCCGCGATGGCCGCCAGCAGGACCTCGTGGTCATCCTCGATGATGCGACGAGCGAGGTCTACGATGCGGTCTTCGTGCCCCAGGAGGATACCCGAAGCTGCCTGGGCCAACTGCGCCGCACCGTCGAGCAGCACGGGGTCTTCTGCGCCCTCTACACCGACAAGGGGAGCCACTTCATCACGACGCGCACCGGCCAGAGCCCGCATCGACCGCAGACCGCCACGGATCCGACGCAGATCCAACGGGCCTTGCAGGAGCTCGGCATTCAGCTCATCCCCGCAAACAGCCCCCAGGCCCGGGGGCGCATGGAGCGGCTCTTCGGGACCTGGCAGGGCCGCTTACCCCACGAGCTGGCGCTGCGCGGGATCCGGGACTACGAGGCCGCGAATGCCTTCCTGCGCCGCCACTGGCTCGCGTATCACCGGCGACATTGGGGTGTGCCGGCGACACAGCCGGGGAGCGCCTTCGTGCCCTGTCACCGCTCCGACCTGGAGCGCATCTTCTCGGTCCAGCAGGAGCGCACGGTGGCACACGACAACACCGTCCAGTATGCGCGGCTCACGCTGCAGCTGCAGCCCTCCCCGCTGCGGTGTAGCTTCGCGAAGTGCCGCGTGCGGGTCTACGAACATCTCGATGGGACGCTCTCGATCGGCTACGGCCCGCATACGCTGGGGCGGTACGACCTCGAGGGGCATGCGCTGAACGGCAACGGGCGCGCGGCGGTAGAAAAACTCAACCACAACAACCACCACAACCGGACAGATCACAAACTATGAACACCGGACAACTTCACGAATCATTGACACGCTGCGTTTTGGGATGTGTTTCGGGAAAAACAATCACTGAGTGGCCAGGTGATATCGTGGCCACGTGGCCACCGGTTACGAGGCCACTTCAGGGAATGCGATCGCCTAGGGTCCTGGCCAGCCGTAGTCGCCCAGCAGGGGGACAAACACGCAGCCGGTGATCGGCGTCCGGGTGATGGCGCCCTGGCGCTTGGTGACTTCAACGAGGGTTTGCGCTTCGTGGGAGCCGATCGGCAGGACCATGCGCCCACCCTCCGCGAGTTGCTCCAGGAGCGGCTCGGGGACATCAGGGGCGGCCGCCGTCACAATAATCGCATCAAAGGGCGCGTGATTCGGTGAGCCGAGCGATCCGTTCCCGGCAAGCAATTGGACGTTCAGATACCCCAGGTCGGCCAAGCGCTGTTTGACCGTTGCCAGCAGCTCAGGGATGCGCTCGATGGAGATGACGTCGAGCGCCAGCTCCGCGAGAATCGCCGTCTGATAGCCGGAGCCGGTGCCGATTTCTAGGACGCGTTCGTGTCCTTGGAGCCGCAATCGGCTTGTCATCAGGGCGACCATATAGGGCTGACTGATCGTTTGCCCCGCCCCAATGGGCAGCGGATGATCCGCGTAGGCCTCGTGGTGAAATTCGGAGGGCACGAAGAGATGGCGCGGAACTTTCCTGAACGCCGCCAGCACTCGGACATCCCTCAGACCGCGAGCCTTGAGCTGCTCCTCGACCATGCGGTCGCGCTGCTCCTCGAATGACATCGGCGGCTCGCCGCGCGGGAGCATGTCGGGGATTACCGCCAACGCGCCAGATAGCGCAGCAGGGCGCCGAGAAAACGCAGGGTTTCTCTGACCGGACGAATGTGGCTGCGATGATGCTCTGCGTAGATCGTCTTGACGGGGATGGAGATGATCTTCCATCGACGGGCGGCCGCTCCGAAGAGCATCTCGCTTTCGATTTCAAACCGTTTCGCGCGCAAGGGAACGTCCTGCAGCACCTCTTTGCGCACGAGGCGAAACCCGCACTGCGAGTCCGGAATGCGCTGCCGCGTCACCACTGAGATCACCCTCGACATGAGTTGATTGGTCCGCTTGCGCACCGGCGGCATCAACGCCCCATTGGCCATGCGATTGCCGAGCACCATGCCGGCGTGCTGCACTTCAGCGGCGCGAATGAGCTGCGGGATATCCGATGGGTCGTGCTGCCCGTCGCTGTCCATCGTGATCACGCCATCATAGTGCGAGCGCAACGCGTATTCGAACCCGGTGCGGAGCGCGCATCCTTTGCCTTCGTTGCGCAGGTGGCTGATGACCAAGGCCCCTTCTTTCGACGCCAGCGCGGCCGTATGGTCCCGCGAACCGTCATCGACGACCACGACGGGCAGGCCCTGCTGGCGCACGCGCCGGATCACCTCAGTGATGGTCGCGGCGGCGTCGTACGCCGGAATCACGACACAGTAGCGGCCGTGGAGTGCCGGTGTGCGTTCTGCCATGTTCCTGTGATGGTCTCAAGCGGCTGGAACACCAGCCACTGCTCCGGCGTGCGCGTCAGATACCGTTCAAGCACGGTCGCGTACGCAGCCGTCAACCGTGTGACCGACTCGCGATCCGGATGGCGCGGCGGCAGGATGGGAGGCTCCAGACATAATCGAAAGCTCCAATCCCCTTCCCGAATGCAGAAGACGGGCACCACCGGCGCTTGGCTTCGCACGCTCAACAAAGCCGGTCCGCGCGGCAGCCGAACCTGCCGGCCGCAGAAGGGCACCTCGATGCCCCCTCCGGTAAAATCAAGATCTCCGAACAGGCCAAGCGCCTCGCCGCGCCGCAGCCTCCGCAAGCACTGCTGTGTGACATCACGCGCCAGCGGGATCACCTCGATCCCGCAGCGCCGACGCTGCGCGTTAAACAACGCGTTCGTGTCGGCCTCCTCGTGCGGCAACACAACCGCCGCCATCGGCCAGCCCATACGCTGAAGGAGTGCCGCCCCCACCTCCCAATTGCCGAGGTGCGCGGTCAGCATAATGATGCCTCGCTGATACCGCCGGGCTTCGTGCAAGTGCTCGGCGCCTTCCACGCGCACGACAGGGTTCGACACGCGGTGGATCGTCAAACATTCCACGAGATAGCTGGCAAAGTTTCGAAAGACATCCCGAATGCGTGGATCAGCTGGAGCGATCGATTCCCCACACAGCAGAGACATGTTTGCGCGCACCCCTGCGCGGCGCGTTGTATCTCGACGCCACTGCCCATCCGCCAGGCATTGCGCGCACCGAAATGCCCACGAGGCTGGGATGCGCTCACTCACCCACTGGGCGATTCGATAGCCGACCGCCTTCGCGCGCATCAGCAGCCGTCACGCCGCGTCCTGCGCGTAGAGACTCGGCTGTCCGGCCCGCAGCGATTGATCCGCCAGCGTAAACAACAACCGCGTCACATCAACCGCCGCCATGGGATGCGCCAATTCTCCCAGCCGACGACGCAGCACTTCCAACCGATCCGGATTCTCCAATAAATCGCGCACCGTCTGCCGCACCGTCTCGGCCGACCCAGCCTGCAATGCCGCCCCCTGCGAGAGCAAGTAGCGCGCGTTGTACGCCTCCTGCCCTGGAATGGGATTGACGATGACGAGCGGCAGTTGTTTCGCCATCGCTTCCGACGTCGTCATCCCACCCGGCTTGCTGATGAGCAAGGTCGCGATGTCCATGAGCTGCGGAATCGCCTCCGTATACCCCAGCGGCACCACCCGATGACGAAAACGCTGGCGCTGCAGCCAGGAGAGCAGCGACCGATTGGTGCCCGCAATCACCACGAATTGGCACGGCTGCGGCAACGTGTCCAAATTCGCGATGATATCCCGCAGGTGCCCGAACCCGCCGCCGCCTCCCATGATGAGGAGGATCGGCTGTTCGAGCTCGAGCTGAAACTCTCGTGCGATGGCTGCCTTGTCGACGGATTCCAAAAAGCGCAGGGCAATCGGAATGCCCAGCACTTTCACCCTGGACGCCTCCACTCCCCGTATGAGGAACCGCTGCTTGACTTGCTCGGAGGGCACGACATAGGCGTCGACCGTCTCATGGAACCAATAGAGGTGCGGGGCGTAGTCGGTGAGGACGCCGATCAGGGGAACCTGCGCACCGTGGCGCTTCTTAAAATCCGCCACCATGCCGCACGGATACGCCTGCGTGCACGCAATCGCGTCAGGACGAAACGTCGCCAAGACGCGCTGCAGTTTGACCGCATGATAGCGATGCAGCAGCGATTGAAACTGTTGCACCTGCTTGTGGACGTCGGGATTGTCGTAGAGGTATTCCCAGATATCGGGCTGGTGACGGATGAGGGAGAAGTACGAGCGGGACACGATCCACCGGACGAAGGGGCTCGTGTATTCGGTGGCGTCCACGCTGAGGATGGACGCGGCCGGATCGAGCGTCTTGATGGTCTGCTCGATCGCCAGGCTGGCGCGACGATGGCCGGTGCTGCTGGTAATGTGCAGGAGCAGAAACCGTCGTCCGGCCATCGAGGCTCAATCGGCCATCTGCAGGACCCTCGCAATGCGCCGAATCGCTTCCTTCAGCCGGGGCTCGGGTTCGACGAGCGCAAACCGCACAAAGCCCTCCCCGTACTCTCCGAATCCGCTGCCGGGCGAGACCACCACGCCGGCTTCCTGCACGAGCAGGGTCGCGAATTCGAGCGAGGTCAGCGCACTAAACTTGAGCGGGATCTTCGCCCAGACATAAAAGGTCGCCTTCGGTATGGGCACGTCCCACCCAATCTGCTTGAGTCCTTTCAAAAACAGATTCCGCCGCGTGTGGTACAACGCCACCGCCCGCTCCACATAGTCCTGCGGACCGGAGAGCGCCTTCACTGCCGCCCACTGCACGGCACGGAAAATCCCGAAATCGATGTAACTCTTCGTCTTCGCCAGCGAGGCCAGGACATCTTGATTGCCGACCGCGAATCCAAATCGGAGTCCCGGCAAGCTGTACGATTTTGAGAGCGTGTGAAACTCGACCGCGACCTCCTTCGCGCCCGGCACCTCCAAAATGCTGGGAGCGCGGTGGCCATCGAACATGAAATCCGAATACGCAAAGTCATGCACGACCATGATCCGGTGGTGGCGCGCCCAGGCGATCACTTCCTTGAAGAACTTGAGATCCGCCACCGCCGTCGTCGGATTGTGCGGGTAGCTCAGGAAGAGGATTTTCGATTGCTTCAGGACGCTGCGCGGAATCGCCTGTAAGTCTGGAAGATACTCGTTCTCCGCATTGATCGGCAGGTTGTAGAGAATCCCGCCGGCCAGCACGACTCCGTTAAAGTGCACCGGGTACGTGGGGTTCGGCACGAGCGCGATGTCATCGTGGTTCAGGAACGCCAACGAGAGATGCGAAATGCCTTCTTTGGAACCGAGCAGCGGCAGCACCTCGGTGCGAGGATCCAGCTCGACGCGGAACTTGCGGTGGTACCACTGTGCGATGGTGTCGTTGAGCAATCGCTCGACATCGCCGTCCTTGCGCGAGTAGCGGTGGTTCTCCGGCTTCTTCACTTGCTTGACCAGCTCTTCGACCACGTGCGTGGGCGGCGGCAGGTCCGGATTGCCCATGCCCAAATCGATGACGTCCACCCCGCGCGCCTGCGCCTTGGCTTTGAGCTGATCCAAAATGGTGAAGAGGTAGAGCGGCAGCCGCTTGAGCCGATTGGCCTCGTGAAAGAGACGCCGGTTGTTGCGCTGCTGCTCAACCCTCGCTTGCTCGCGCAGCTGCTGCTGCACGCGGCGGATCGACGGCGAGGTGAGCGGTTTGGCTGTTCGTGTCATTCAGTCCACCTTGACGGCTTGAACGGCATCAATGGCATGGTAGGAGCTTCGGACAAACGGGCCGGATGTCACCCAGGCAAATCCGCGCGCAGAGGCCAGCTGCTCATAGTCCTGAAATCGTCCGGGGCTGACGTACTCCATGACCGGCAGATGATTCGCGTCAGGACGCAAGTACTGTCCGATGGTCAGATGCGTCACGCTCGCGTTGCGTAAGTCGTCGAACGTCTGCGTCAACTCCTCAGGCGTTTCGCCAAGCCCCACCATCACGCTCGACTTGATCAGGCTGCTCGTTCCCAAGGAGGCCGCATACCGTAGCACGTCCAGCGAGCGACGGTAATCCGCTTGAGGTCGCAGCACGGGTGACAACCGCTCGATCGTTTCCACGTTGTGCGCGAAGACCTCCGGCTGCCCGTCCTCAATGACTCGTCGCACCAGCGGCTCGCGCCCGTGAAAATCCGGCGTCAGCACTTCCACGGTGATCCCCGGATTGGCCGCGCGCACGACCCGGATCACGTCAATAAAGTGTCCGGCCCCCTCATCCTGCAGATCGTCGCGGGCCACGGACGTGATCACGACGTGTTCAAGGCCAAGCCGCTTGACCGCTTCCGCGACACGCCAGGGTTCATCCGCCGCGACCGGCGTGGGACGGCTATGGTCGATCGCGCAGAAGCCGCAGCTGCGCGTGCAGACATCGCCGAGAATCATGAAGGTCAGCTGCCGCTGCGAGTAGCACTCGCGCAGATTCGGGCACCGCGCGCTTTCACAGACCGTCGCCAGCTTGAGATCCTCGACGAGCGTGCGGACATCCCGCGCGACACCGTCCGGCGAGAACGGCCGCTTCAGCCACGCCGGGTATCGTTGCATCAAGAGAATGACGAGGCTAGACCCTGACCTTGACCGTCTTCATGCGCGCCACGATCGCCTCGGTCATCTCTTTCGTGCCGACGGCCGTGGGATCGGTGCGTTCAGGCTTCAGATCGTACGTCACGTCCTTGCCCTCTCGCAACACCGCTTGTACCGCCGCATCCAGCCGCTCGGCGGCTTCGTGCTCGCCGATGTGGTGCAGCAGCATGACGCCGGAGAGGATCATCGCCGTCGGATTCACTTTATTCAGGCCCGTGTATTTGGGCGCGCTGCCATGGACGGCTTCGAAGAGGGCCACGCCATCACCAATGTTGGCGCCTGGAGCCACCCCCAACCCGCCGATGAGGCCGGCGCATAAATCCGAAAGGATATCGCCGTAGAGGTTCGGCAGGACGAGCACGTCGAAGTCGTGTGGCCTCAGCACAAGCTGCATGCAGGCGGCATCGACGAGCCGATCCTCACAGATGAGGCGCCCTTCGTACTCCTTGCCGATGCGTCGGGCGGTCTCCATGAAGAGACCATCGGTGAACTTCATGATGTTCGCTTTGTGGATCGCGGTCACTTTCTTACGATGATGACTCAGCGCGTACTCGAAGGCGAACCGGATGATCCGCTCCGAGGCCGTTTTGGAGATCGGCTTGATGCTAATGGCCGCGTCGGATTCGATCGGCTGCTTGGTGCGTTCACGAAAGATCGTGATCAATTCTTTGGTGCCGGCGTCACCGGACGCGAATTCGATCCCGGCATAGAGGTCTTCGGTGTTTTCGCGCACGATGATCAAATCGACGTTCTGAAACGGGCTGCGCACGCCCGCGTACGTTCGACAGGGGCGCACGCACGCAAACAAGTTGAGCTGTTTGCGCAGCGCCACGTTGACCGAGCGAAATCCTGTTCCAATCGGTGTCGTGACCGGCCCCTTGATCGCGAGCCGATTATCACGAACGGATTGCAAGGTCTCTTCCGGTAAGGGCGTGTTGAACTTTTTGATCGCCCCTTCACCGGCCAGGCGCTCGTCCCAATGAAACGCAAGGCCCGTGGCATCCAGGCAGCGCCGGGCCGCCCAGGCTACTTCCGGGCCGATCCCGTCTCCGGCAATAAAGGTCACGCGACGCAACATCTCATCCTCGTTCGACCGAACGCACGGCGCCGGCGGGCTTGCGCGTGCGCATCCACTGACCGAGCCGCGTGAGGGCTTCCTCGATCTGCTCAAGCGATGTGGCAAAGCTCAACCGAATGTAGCCTGGCGCGCCAAACCCTTCGCCGGGAACCGTCGCCACCAGCGCGTCTTCGAGCCACTGGGCGGCCGTCGCATCGGCGGACTGGCCTAAGCCGCTGACGTTGCACCAGGCGTAAAACGCTCCGCCCGGCATCGTGCAGCGTAAGGGCTTGAGCTGATTCAACCCGTTAACCAACCGATCGCGCCGTCGCTGAAACTCCGCCACCATGCGCTGGACGTCCTGCTGATCGCCCGTGAGTGCCTGGAGCGCAGCGTATTGGCTGATGGACGCCGGGTTGGAGGTCGAGTGGCTTTGCAAGTTGATCATAGCATCAATGACGTTCTTGGGACCGGCCGCATAGCCAATGCGCCAGCCCGTCATGCTGTAGCTCTTGGAGACGCCGTTGACCAGGATCGTCCGGTCAATCAGTGTGGGGTCAACCTGAACGATCGAGCGCACCCGGGCCGGCGGGAAGACAATCTGGTCATAAATTTCATCGCTGATGATGAGCAGGCTGTCATCAGAGCGCGCACCCTTCACGACGGCAGCCAGTTCTTTGAGCCGGGATTCCTCAATGACGGCGCCGGTTGGATTAGACGGGCTATTGAGGATGATCGCCTTCGTCTTCGAGGTGATCGCCCGCTTCACCGCGGCCGGGTCAGGCTGAAACCCGTCCGCTTCTTTTGTCTCGACGAACACCGGTGTTGCAGAAGCCAGTCGCACGAGCGGGTCGTAGCTCACCCAGTACGGGGTGAGGATGATGACTTCATCTTCAGGGTCGCAGAGGACTTGTAAAGCGTTATAGAGCGCCTGCTTCGCACCGCACGAGACCATCACCTCAGCATCCGCATACTTTAGCCCAAGGCGATGGGCCAGGTTGTTGGCGATGGCTTTGCGGAGTTCGAGAATGCCGGCTACCGGGGTGTAACGGGTGTGATTGGCCTCGATGGCCTGGATGCCGGCTTGCTTGACATGCGCAGGCGTTGGGAAGTCAGGCTCGCCGGCGGTAAAATCAAGGACGGGCTTCCCGGCTTTCGCGAGGGCTTTGGCTTTGGCAGCCAGCGCGAGGGTGGGCGAGCCTTCGACGTGTCGAAGGCGATCAGCCAGCGCGAGGGTCATCGGACTGCCATGGACATCTGCCTCGGTTCCTCCTGCCAACACCCCGCAGGAGGCACGACGGTTAGGCCGCGCTCCCCTTCTTCTTTTTTTTCCACAGCGTCCGCAGGCCGTCGAAGAACCCTTTAGGCTTCTCGCCCTCTTGCGTCTCCTGAGCACTTGGTGGACGTTGAGGTGCGGAAGGCGTATGCGGCGTCTGCGCGGTTTTGGCACTCGTCGGCGCACCGGCGACGGCAACCGGGACGCGGCTCAGCGCCAGCAAGGCTTGCTGGGCCCCATCTCCCCGCCGAAGCGACAGGCGCGTGACGCGCGTGTACCCTCCGGACATGTCGACGAATCGCGGCGCGATCTCGCCAAAGAGACGCTTCACGAGCACCCGATCCTGCAAGGTGCGAAAGGCTTGGCGCCGCGAGTGGAGGCTGCCGTTCTTGCCGAGCGTCACCAGGCGATCCGCGAGCCGCTGCGCTTCCTTGGCCCGCGCGTAGGTCGTCCGAATCTGCCCGTGAATGATGAGGCTCCTGACGAGATTATCCAATAGGGCCGCGCGATGATCCGTCGGAAGGGACAGGCGTTGGTTGCGTTTCCCGTGGCGCATCGAATCCGCTTAGGAGGCCTGTGCCGAGGACGCCGTCTGCGATCCCGACGCCATGCCCAACGACAGCCCCATGCCTTTCAACAGTTCTTCGATTTCGGCCAGTGATTTCTTGCCGAAGTTGCGGTACTTCAGCAGCTCCGCCTGCGATTTCTCCACGAGCTCGCCGATCGTGTGGATCTTCGCCTCGCGCAAACAGTTGGCCGAGCGCACGGACAGTTCCAGCTCGGAGATCGGCGTCTTGAGCTTCTCTTGCAACTCTTCATTAATCGTGGCCGGCTCTTCTTCTTCCGGTTCATCCGGGAGGCTGCCGTAGTTCACGAACAGGTCCAGGTGCCGCTGCAGGATGTTCGACGCGTAGAGCAGCGCGTCCTTCGGGCTCATCGAGCCGTTCGTCCAGATCTCGAGCAGAAGGCGGTCGTAATCGGTCACTTGCCCGACCCGCGTATCCTCGACGCTGAAGTTCACGCGTTTCACCGGCGAGAAGAGCGCGTCGACCGGAATGACCCCGATCGGCTGGCCTTCCTTCTTGTGGCGCTCCGCCGGAACGTAGCCGCGGCCGCGGCTCACTTCCAGCTCCATCCGGAACGTGCCGGCTTTGGTGAGCGTGCAGATGTTCAAATCGGGATTGATGACCTCGATCGTGTCGTCCACTTGCAGATCGCCCGCCGTCACCACACCCTTCTTGTCTTTCTCAATCACGATGGTCTTCGGCTGTCGCGAGTGGGCGCGCAAGACCAGCTGCTTGACGTTCAAGACCACCTGGGTCACATCCTCCAGCACGCCAGGGATCGCGCTGAACTCATGCAACACGCTATCGATCTTCATCGACGTCACCGCCGCCCCCTCGATGGAGGAGAGCAGCACGCGCCGCAAGCCGTTGCCGATCGTCATCCCATAGCCACGCTCAAACGGCTCGGCAATGAACTTGCCGTACGTGTCGGTGAGTGTCTCCTCATCGCAGAGCAGTCGTTTCGGAGTCGCAAAATCACGCCAGAGCGTTCCCATCCAGTCCCTCCGTCTGTAAGAGCCGCATTAGTCGAGCCATCGCAACCGGGGCGTTATTTCGAATAGAGTTCGACGATCAGTTGTTCCTGGATCGGCAGGCCGATGTCATCCTTTTGCGGCATGCGCACAATCGTGGCCTTCAGCTGCGCCGTCTCCACCTGGATCCAGGCGGGCACGGGCCGATCCTTCGTGCGGTCGAGATTGTCCTTCATGCGCGCGGCTTGCCCGTTGCGATTGGCCGCGATCTGCACGACATCTCCCACCTTCACCGGAAACGAGGGAATATCGACCATCTTGCCGTTGACCGTCACGGCGCGGTGGCGCACCATCTCGCGCGCCTCATGCCGGGACGTCGCAAACCCCGTGCGGTGCAGCACATTATCGAGCCGGCGCTCGAGCATCTCCAGGAGCTGCTGGCCGGTGACCCCCTTGGCCTTCTGCGCGATGCTGAAGTAGCGCTTAAACTGCCGCTCGAGGACGCCGTACATGCGCTTGACCTTTTGCTTCTCGCGCAACTGGATGCCGTAGTCGGAGAGCTTCACGCGAATCTGCCCGTGCTGTCCGGGCGGAAACGCGCGCTTCTCCACCGGACACTTCTGGCCGTAGCACTTCGTGCCCTTTAAGAAAAGCTTCATGCCTTCGCGCCGGCACAACCGGCAGGACGGCCCAATGTAGCGCCCCATTATCGAATCCGTCGAATAGCGGGAGCACGCAGCACACAGCCCGCCCCGACAATCACCACTGACGGGCCGGGGCACACAGCACACAGACGCGCCTTCATTTCATGTGCTGACTGCCGAGTGCTGGCTGCCGAGTGCTGAACCATTAGACTCTCCTACGTTTCGGTGGCCGACAGCCGTTATGCGCAATCGGCGTCACGTCCTTGATCGCGGTGATCGTCAGGCCCGCCTGCGACAGCGCCCGGATCGCCGATTCCCGTCCCTGCCCTGGACCCTTCACGAACACTTCCACTTCCTTCAGTCCGGCCTCAAGCGCCTTCTTCGCCGCGTTGCCCGCCGCGATCTGGGCCGCGTACGGGGTGGATTTGCGCGAGCCGTGATAGCCGCTCGATCCCGCCGTCGCCCAGCAGATGGCGCTGCCGGTCCGATCGGTAATCGTGATAATCGTGTTGTTGAACGTCGCGAAGATGTGCGCAATGCCCTGGGTGGACTGCAGCTTCTTCTTCCCGCGGGTGCGCGCAGCCGGCTTCGGCGTCTCCTTGCCTGCGTCGACGGCAGGAGCGGGTGCCGGGCTCGTGTCACTCTTCGGTGCCGCCTCTTTCGCCGGATGCTCCTTGCGTTCGTCAGCCATGCTCGTGCACTCCTCCTTCGCGATAGGTTCTGTGCGCCGTTTTATCTTGAGGGCGCCGTCGTCATCTTGGCGCGTTTGCGCACTCCGACGCGAGGCCGCGGGCCCTTGCGGGAGCGGGCATTCGTGCGGGTCCGCTGACCGCGCACCGGCAACCCCCTCTTGTGGCGCAGCCCACGATACGATCCGATGTCGATGAGCCGTTTGATGTTCGCCGTCATCTCGCGGCGCAGGTCGCCTTCGATCTTCGCCGTGGCTTGAATGGTTTGCGTCAGCTTCCCGATTTCCTCATCGGTGAGATCTTTGGCGCGCTTGTTCGGGTCGATCTTCGTCATGCCCAGCACCTTCTTCGACAGGGTAGGTCCGACACCGAAGATGTAGCCTAAGGCCACTTCGATCCGCTTCTCTTTCGGGACTTCAATTCCTACGATTCTTGGCATGTGTCCGGTTATCCCTGCCGTTGCTTATGCTTCGGATTCGTACAGATAATCCGCACGACCCGCTGCCGGCGGATGATCTTACATTTGCTGCAGATTCGTTTCACTGACGCGCGTACTTTCATCGATAGGAATCCTTCGGTTAGGAGACGCGAAACGTAATCCGCCCTCGCGTCAAATCGTACGGCGAGAGCTCCACCTTCACCTTATCGCCCGGGAGAATCCGGATGTAATGCTTCCGGAGCTTGCCTCCCAGATGCGCCATCACCGTATGGCCTTCTTGAATGTCAACGCGAAACACCGCGTTCGGTAACGCTTCGATCACGACCCCGTCGACTTCAATCAAATCTTCCTTCGGCATCCCTTCACGATCCGTCAGCGCGTTGCGTCAACACGTCAGGCCCGTGTTCCGTGATCGCCACCGTATGCTCAAAGTGCGCGGCGAGCGAGCGATCTTTCGTCACGGCGGTCCACCCGTCCGCCAGGACTTCTACGTCGTAGTGGCCCATCGTGACCATCGGCTCGATCGCCAGCACCATCCCCACCTGCAGGCGCGGGCCGATGTGCGGCGGACCGAAATTCGGGATCGGCGGATCCTCATGGAGCGCGCGGCCGATGCCGTGGCCGACGAAATCCCTCACCACGCCGAATCCTTCGCGCTCGATCACCTGCTGCACCGCATGCGAGATATCCGAGAGCCGGTGCCCCACAACCGCCTGCGCGATGCCTGCCTCCAGCGCGCGCTGCGTCGTCCGGGTCAACTGCTGCGCCTTCGAAGGCGCCGTCCCGATGACCACCGTTGCCGCGGCATCCGCGTAAAATCCGTTGACGATCGCCCCGACATCGAGGCTGACGAGATCGCCTGAAGCGATGGCGCGCTCACCAGGAATGCCATGGACGACCTCCTCGTTGATCGAGACGCAGATCGTCGCCGGAAACCCCCGGTAGCCAAGGAATGCCGGCTTGGCGGCGTGCGTGCGCAAATAGGCCAGGGCTTCTTGATCCAAGTCCTTGGTCTTCACGCCCGGTCGCGCGTACGTTGTCAAATGGTCGAGCAGGCCGGCCACCACGCGGCCGGCCTCGCGCATCAATTCAATTTCTCGCGTGGACTTGAGTTCGATCATGCCGTCCGTCGATCCACCCGCGGTGTCGAAACAGCGTGAGCGTCCGCTGAAAGACGGTCTCAATATGGCCGCGCCCATCCACCGTGGAGAGCCGCCCCGTATTCTTGTAATACGTCAGGAGCGGCTTCGCCGTCCGATGATCCAGTGCCAGCCGCTTGCGGATCGTGGCCGGCTGATCGTCCTTGCGCGTCATGAGCGATCCGCCGCAATGGTCGCAGACGCCTGCGTGCTTGGGCCGCATCGTCCGCAGATGGTAGTTGGCGCCGCATCGGCTGCAGACGCGCCGGCCACAGAGGCGGCGCACCAAGAGCGCTTCCGGAGAGGTCACATACACGGCTCCGTCGATCGGCTTGCGCTTGCGATCGAGGACCTGATCCAACCCCGCGGCCTGCCCCTGCGTACGCGGAAACCCATCAAGGACGAACCCTCGCCGCACCTTCATGGCTCCGAGACGTGAGGCCATGACCTGGACCACCAGCGCATCAGGCACCAAGCGACCGGCGGCCACATACCGCTGCACGCGCCGCCCCAGCACGCTGCGCCTGGCGATCTCCTGCCGGAAGATCTCGCCGGTCGAGAGATGCGCCAACCCGAGGCGTTGCTCACACAACAGTGCCAAAGAACCTTTCCCCGCGCCAGGAGGACCTAATAAGACAATGCGCACAGCTGATACCGATGAGTTATAGTGGCGCATTGGAGGCGCCAGATCCGAGACGAGTCCAAGGAGCGACGACGATGGCGTACAAGGAACCCCGGTACGTCGAGGAGGAGCGACGCCGGAATCGGCCGGAGATGGCGCCTCCCCATCACGTTCGACTGGGCGGGGCGCTCTTGGCGCTGGCCGTCGTTGCTCGTCGCTCGCGTACCGCGATTTCGGTACGCCACGCTCCTCGCGCCTCGGCCATCATCCAAGATCGCTCCCGCCAATGTGTCACTATAACTCATCGGTATCAGCTTACCGACGGCCCCTGATGCGGCCGGATTTGAAAAACCCTTCGTAGTGGCGCATGAGCAGATGGGATTCGATCTGCTTCATCGTATCCAGCGTGACACCGATCACGATCAGCAAACTGGTGCCGCCGAAGAATCCGGCTACGCGCGGCGGGATCTTCATCCACGCCATGATGACATCCGGCAAGATCGCGATCACGACGAGGTAGACCCCCGCGACGTACGTCATACGCGTGAGAATCTTGGCGAGGTAGTCCACCGTCGGATCGCCGGGCCGGATGCCCGGAATGAAGGCCCCCACCTTCTTCATCTGATCGGCCGCGTCGAGAAACTGCTGCGCGGTCAGCGCGTTGCTGAAAATCGTAAAGAGAATGATCAGCACCGCGTAGCAGATGTTAAAGAACCAGGACGTTCTGGAAAAGGCTTGCGCGAGCCCCTGCATCCACGGGACGAAGCTCGCGATCTGAATCGGAAAATAAATGAGCGAGACCGCAAAAATGATCGGCAGCACGCCCCCGCTGTTCACTTTGAGCGGCAGGTACGTGCTCTGCCCGCCGTAGACCTTGCGGCCCACGACCCGGCGCGCATACTGCACCGGGATGCGCCGCTGCCCTTGCTCCACGAAGATCACGGCCACGACGATGCCCACCAGCAGCACGCCCATGAAGATGACGGCCAAGGGCTGCAAGGGGGATTGCTCGAGTCCGCCGGGACCGAGCTGCACCATCACGTCACGGATCGCCAGCGGAACGCGCCCGACGATCGAGGCGGTCATCAGCAGGCTCATGCCGTTGCCGATGCCCCGCTCGGTGATCTGCTCCGCCAGCCACATGATGAGCGCCATGCCGCCGGTCATCGTGAGAATCGTCAACAGCCGAAACCCAAGACCTGGAAACAGCACGATCTGCGTCTTGAACTGCGCCGGGATCGCCTTCTCAAGCAGCATCGCATACATGAAGGAGTTGATGATCGCGAGCACGACCGTCGCGTAGCGCGAATACTGGTGCAGTTTGCGATAGCCGGCCATCCCTTCCTTGCGCAGTTTCTCAAGGGCGGGAATCGCCGTCGCCAACAGCGTTTCGACGATGATCGTCGCGCTGATGTACGGCATGATCCCCAGCGCAAAGATCGTCGCGTGGGACAACGCGCCCCCCGTGAACATATCCAGCAGGTTCAATAGCCCGCCGCCGCTGGCCGCTGAGAGCTCGTCAAAGATCCGTCCGAGCTCGCGCCCGTTGATCCCGGGTGTGGGGATAAAAATCCCCACTTCATAGACCGCCAAAATGGCCAGCGTGAAAATCAGCTTCTTGCGAAGCTCGGGGATGCTCCACGCGTTGACGAGCGCGTTGAGGAGCCGGAACATTACGCCTTCGCGCCTCGACCCGTCTTCGTCGTCGCCTTGTCAATGAGCTCGAGCGTGCTGCCCGCGCCGTGGACTTTTGCCTTGGCAGACGCGCTCACTTCATGCACCACAATCGTCACATGCTTTTTCAGGTCGCCATCACCCAGCAGCTTCACGCGCTGTGCCGCGTCGTCGATCAGTCCTGCAGCCTGCAGGCGCTCCGGGGTGATGCGCTCGCCCTCGTTGAAACCGGCCAATTGCCGCACATTCACGATTTGCATGGGAGCAGGCCGGCCGGTCGCCTTCTGGCGAAACCCGCGCTTGGGCAGCCGCCGGATGAGCGGATTGCGCCCACCCTCAAATCCAGGGCGTTTGCCCGAGCCGGTGCGCGCGCGCTGACCTTTTTGTCCTCTCGTCGAGGTCTTGCCATGGCCGGAGCCGACACCTCGCCCGACGCGCTTGCGTCGATGTCTCGCCCCAGGAACCGCTGGAATCGTCGAAACGTCCATGCTGATTAGGCCTCGGTAATTTCAACGACGAGCCGCCGCCGATCGCGAATCGTCTCCGCGCTCTCAAGCGATTGCAGCCCATCCAACGTCGCCTTCACGAGATTCACCGCATTGCTGGACCCAAGACTCTTCGTGAGAATATCGCGGATGCCGCAGGCCTCGCAGACCGCGCGCACCGGCCCGCCGGCGATGATGCCGGTCCCGGGGCTGGCGGGTTTGAGCAGCACCTTCGACGCGTCAGCGTGGCCCATAATTTCGTGCGGGATCGTGGGCCCCTTGAGCGGAATCGTCACCATGTTGCGCTGCGCGTGCAGGAACCCTTTGCGGATCGCATCGGAGGCTTCATTGGATTTGCCCAGCGCCATGCCTACGCGCCCGCGGCCGTCCCCCACCACCGTCAGCGCGTTAAACGCCAACCGCTTGCCGCCTTTATGGACCTTGGCGACGCGATTGATGCTGATGAGCTTTTCCATCAGCTGCGTGCCATCGGCTAGCTGCGACGAGCCGCGCGGTCCGCCGGGTCCTCGCTGTCTGTCTTGAGCCATTAGACCTGAATCCCTCCTGCCCGAACGGCTTCCGCCAGGGCTTTGACCCGGCCGTGATACAAATAGCCGCCTCGGTCAAACACAATCCGTGTGATCTTCTTCTGTACGATGTCCTTCGCAATCAAGACCCCCAAGGCCACGGCGGCCTCAACCGTCCCTGTGCCCTTGGTGGACGTCAGCCGCTTATCTTTCGTGGACCATCCCAGCACCGTCTTACCCGCCACGTCATTGATCAACTGCGCGTAGAGTTGGTTGTGGCTGCGGAACACTGACAGGCGCGGCCGCTCCGGCATGCCCACGACCTTCTTGCGCAGGCGTCGGTGCCGCGTATGTCGCCCGACTTCTCGATCCGTAATGACGCTCATCCTGCCGCCTTGGCTCCAGATCCCGTCGCGGCTTTTCCAGCCTTGCGACGAATGACCTCACCCGCATATTTGATGCCTTTGCCTTTGTACGGCTCGGGCGGGGCGATGCGCCGCAAGTTCGCCGCGAACTGGCCGACCTGCTGCTTATCCGACCCTTTGATGATCACGACCGTGGGCTTGGGCGCCTCGACGGTAATCCCGTCAGGAATCGGCACCAGCACGGGGTGTGAAAACCCGACGCTGAGGCTCAACTGCTTGCCTTGCAGCTGAGCGCGGTAGCCAACGCCGACAATCTCAAGCTCCTTCGAGAATCCTGTCGCCACGCCCTGGACCATGTTCGCGATCAGCGCACGGTGCAACCCGTGCATCATCCGGCCGGGCTTATCCGCGTTCGCCGAAGCTACTTTGAGCTGCTGGCCCTCGATCGCGACCGAAATCGTCGATGGAAGCCGCAAGGAGAGCTTGCCTTTCGGGCCTTCGACGAACAGCTGGCCAGGCTCCGGCTTGATCGTGACGCCAGAGGGAATGGGAATGGGCGCGCGTCCGATGCGTGACATCGTTACATCAGCACAAAGCAGTAAGCACAAAGCAGTAAGGAAATACCCTTTATGCTGTGTGCTGTGTGCTGTGTGCTTCCCAGGTTACCACACATAACAAATCACCTCACCGCCAATGTGCTGCTGATACGCGTCGTGCTCCGTCATGAGCCCTTTCGACGTCGAGACGATCGCGACACCCAATCCGCCGAGCACGCGCGGCAGCTCGCTGGCTTTGCGATAGGTGCGCACGCCGGGCCGCGAGATGCGAATGAGCTGCGTGATCGCCGGCGTCTTCTTCACATACTTCAGGTAGACGCGCAATGCGCGCTGGGCCGGCGTTTCGCCCACCGGCTTGTACGTCCGGATGAAGCCTTCGCGCTTCATCACCTCGAGAATTTCGGAGAACACCCGCGACGCGCGCACCTCGACCGTCGGATGCTTCGCGCGCGAGGCGTTGCGAATCTTGGTCAACCCGTCTGCAATCGGATCGGTGCCGGCCATGGTCTCACCAGCTCGCTTTCATCAGGCCCGGGATCTCGCCGCGCCAGGCCATCTCGCGGAAACACATGCGGCACAGCCCGAATCGCCGGTAATAGCCGCGGCGGCGTCCGCAGCGGTTGCAGCGATTGACCGCGCGCGTGCTGAATTTCGGTGTCCGTTTGGCTCGTTCAAGCCAGGAGGTTCGTGCCATGCCTCGTCACTCCCTCGCTATTTGGCTGCAAATGGAAATCCGAATCCCTTCAGGAGCGCGTACGCCTCGTCACGCGTCTTGGCCGTCGTCACGAGCACGATGTCCATGCCTAACGTGTACGGCGCCTGATCGATCTGGATTTCCGGAAAGATCGTGTGCTCTTTCAGTCCGAAACTGTAGTTGCCGCCTTGATCGAATCCCTTCGGGCTTAAGCCGCGGAAGTCGCGGATGCGCGGCAGCGCGGTACTGACAAGCCGGTCGAGGAACTCGTACATCCGCGCGCGGCGCAACGTCACCTTGCATCCGACCGGATCGTTCTCCCGAATCTTGAAGTTCGAGATGGCCTTCTTCGCGCGCGTGATCAAGGGGCGCTGCCCGGTGATCAGCCCAAGATCTTTTTGAGCCGCTTCGAGCACCTTGGCGTCATGCGCCGCTTCCCCGCAACCCATATTCAGGACGATTTTCTGCAGATGGGCGGCCGCCATCGCGTTCTTATGCTTGAAGTCTTTGACGAGTCCCGGCGCGATCTCTTTGCGGTAGCGCTCGAGCATGCGCGGCGCGTGCGCCGGGCGTTTGGCGGGTGCGGCGGTCGTCATCAGGCCAGCACCTCGTTGCACTTGCGGCAGAGGCGCTGCTTGGAGCCGTCCGCGGCCTCGGACGATGCCACGCGCACCGGCTTGCGGCATTTGGGACACACGGGTAACAGCTTCGCGAGCGCCAACGAACTTTCCCGTTCCACGATGCCGCCCGCCTGATTTTGCTGGCTGCGACGCTCGAAATGTTTGAGCAGGTTGACGCGCTCCACGAGCGCGCGCGCCTCCTCCGGCCAAACGCGCAGGACTTTACCGGTCTTGCCCTTGTCCTTGCCGCTGACCACCATGACGGTGTCGCCTTTCCTAATCCGTGCCATCTGTAATCCTCAGTCGCTCCTCTTGAGACAGGAGACGGGAGACAGGAGACAGCGTCGTCTCATATCCCAAACGTCCATCACACCACCTCTGGCGCTAAGGAAATAATTTTCATAAATCGTTTTTCCCGAAGTTCGCGGGCGACCGGGCCAAACACGCGGGTCCCCTTGGGATTGTTCTGCGGGTCGATCAGCACGACGGCGTTCGAATCGAACTTCAGGGTCGTTCCATCCGTGCGGCGGATCGGGGCTCTGGTCCGCACCACGACGCAGCGGACCACTTCGCCCTTCTTCGCCAGCGCATCCGGATCGGCCTCGCGCACGTGGACGGTGATGACGTCGCCGATGTCCGCCGTCTGCTTGTTCGCCCGTCCGATGACGCCGATGGCCCACACCTTTTTCACGCCCGAATTATCCGCCACCTCAAGGTGGGTGCGAATTTGGATCATCCCGCGACCTCTGATGGCTTAGGCACGGGGGCTACACGCTCTTCTTCGCCGCCTGGCACAGGAGGCGCGCTGGAAGCGCGCTTGAGGATCGCTACCAACCGCCAGCGCTTATCGCGCGAGAGGGGCCGCGTCTCCATGATCTTCACCCAGTCCCCAATCGAGGCCTGGTTCGTCTCATCGTGCGTCTTGAAGCTTTCGACCTGTTTCATGACGCGGTTGTATTTGGGATGACGCACCAGGCGGACCACGCGCACGACGATCGTTTTCTGCATCTTGTTGCTGGTCACCACCCCGACGCGGGTTTTGCGCTGTGCGCGCGCCGCGAGCGCGGAAGTTGTTGAGGCTGCGGTCATGAGGTTCGCTCCCGTAGAATCGTGTGCATGCGTGCGATTTGTCGTTTTATGGTTGGGATGAGGTGCGTCTGCGGCAGCGATCCTTCCCGAGCTTTCACCCGGTGCTGCCACAGCTCCTGTTGGAGCTTCTCGAACTGGACGCGCATCTCCGCGTCCGGCATCGCGCGAAGGTCTTTGGTTGTGGGCTGTTTGGTCGCCATCGTTAGTGTCCGATCTCATCCTTGCGACTGACAAGCCGTGTGCGCAGCGGCAGCTTGCACGCAGCCACACGAAACGTATCCTTGGCCAACAGTTCCGGGATGCCGTCGACCTCGAAGAGGATGCGGCCCCGCTTCACGACCGCCACCCAGTGATCGACCAGCCCCTTCCCGGCCCCCATCGGCTTTTCCTGTCCATGGACCGTCACCGGTTTATCCGGGAAAATGCGCAGCCAGGATTTCCCGCCTCGGCTTAAACTGCGGCTGATGGCGACACGGCAGGACTCGATTTGCGCGGCCGTGATCCAGCCGTTTTCGAGCGCCTTGAGGCCGAACTCGCCAAACGCCAGGCGCGTGCCGCCCTTGGCCGCTCCGCGCCGCTTGCCGCGGAACGCCTTGCGGTATTTGATTCGTTTCGGTAAGAGCAGCGGCATCGCAGTCGTCGCTCCGGTTACGCGGTCTCAGGCGCTGCGGGAGCTTCCGCCAGCACCGGATGCCGACGCGGGGTCTTGTCGCGCTCCAGCGAGACGAGATCGCCGCGGCACACCCACACCTTGGTGCCAATGCATCCGGCCGTCGTGTGCGCGGTGGCCGTGCCGAATTCAATGTTCGAGCGCAGCGTGCCCAGCGGCACCTTGCCCGCGCGATAGACTTCCCGTCGGGTCATTTCGGCCCCGGCCAACCGGCCGTCACAGACCACCTTGATGCCTTTGCAGTCCTTGGCATCCATCGCCTGTTGAATCGCTCGCTTCATGGCGCGGCGAAAGGCGATGCGCTTCTGCAGCTGAAACGCCAGCGAATCGGCGATCAGCTGGGCTTCCGCATTGGGATTCGTAATCTCGACGTAGTCGATTTTGAGCTGTTGGGTCGTGCCGAGAATTTTTTGGACGGCGTCTTGCAGGCGCTGAATGCTCTCCCCGCGCCGGCCGATGAGAATCCCTGGCCGTGCGGTGTGGATCGCGATGCGCACCTTTTCCGCCGAGCGCTCAATGTTGACCTTGGAGACCGCCGCCGACGCCAGCTCCTTGTGCAAGAGCTCCCGGATGAGCCGGTCTTCCTTCAACTGCTGGCGATACTGCGCTTTGGTCGCTGCAAACCATCTTGAGCGCCAATCGTGGGAAATCTGTAGCCGCAGACACTGTGGATTGACCTTATGCCCCATGCGTGCGTCCGCTCACTTTCTATCCAGCTCAACGGTGATATGCGTCGTCCGTTTCAAGATGCGCGCCGCGCGCCCGAATGCGGCGGCACGAAACCGTTTCAATCGGGGGCCTTCGTTGGCGATGGCCTTCGTAATGATCGCGTCGTCTTCGCGCAAATCAGGATACTTCTGCCGCGCGTTCGCAAACGCCGACGCCACCAGCTTCGCGATCGGCCTCGCCGCCTGGCGATTGGTCGAGGACAGCAAGGCCAACGCTTCCGCGACGCTCAGCTTGCGGATGGGGGCGACGACGTAACCCGCCTTGCGCGGGGTGATCCGAACGTGTCGAGCAATCGCTTTGGCGATCATCCCACCACCTGCCTGTCACAACTGCTTGCTAACAGCGCCCGTCTACGGCCTGCTAGCCGGACAATCCTTCTTGTGTGCAGGCTGAGGGCAGGTGGTGGGGTCATCTCACTTCCCTGTTTTCGCGGCCGGTGCCGCAGGCGCGGCTGCCGCAGGCGCCGGAGCCCCACCACCACCGCCGCCGGCACCAGGAGCCTCGGCCTTCTTGACGCCACCGTGCTTCTTGAAGATGCGCGTCGGAGCAAACTCACCGAGTTTGTGGCCGACCATGTTCTCCGTCACGAACACCGGCTGAAACCCCTTGCCGTTATGCACGAGGAAGTTCAGGCCAATGAAGTCCGGCGTCACCGTGGAGCGGCGCGACCAGGTCTTGATCGGCTTGCGGTCCTTGATCTGCTGCGCCACGGAGACCTTGCGCTGCAGCGGTTCATCGACAAATGCGCCTTTGGCGGTTGATCGTCCCATTTTCTACCTCACATGAGCGCATTTTAGATTTTCGATTTCCGATTTTGGATTAACCGATTTCGCCAACATATGGCAATCCAAAATCCAAAATCCAAAATCCAAAATACGTCGCGGAATACGCTTCATGGCCTGCGCTTTACGATGAAACGATTGGAGTACTTCTTCGGGGTGCGCGTCTTGCGACCCTTCGTGTGCCATCCCCACGGGGACACCGGGTGCGGGTTGCCCTGGCCGGATTTACCTTCGCCACCGCCGTGCGGATGGTCGACGGGATTCATCGCGATGCCTCGCACGTGCGGTTTGCGGCCGAGCCAGCGGGACCGGCCGGCTTTGCCGGTCACGAGCGATTTATGCTCCGAGAACCCGACTTGCCCGATCGTCGCCCAGCAGTCGAGGTTCACCAGGCGCACTTCCCCTGAGGGCAACTTCACATGCGCAATATCGCCTTCCTTCGCTTGAATGATGGCCCAGGAGCCCGCGGAGCGGACGATCTGCGCGCCGCGATTCTTGGTCAATTCAATATTGTGGATCATCTGGCCTGGCGGAATCCTGCGCAGCGGCATCGCGTTGCCCACTTTCACCTCGGCCTCATCTCCAGCCGACACGGAATCCCCGACGTGCAATCCTTCAGGCCAGAGAATGTAGCGCCGCTCACCGCCCGGGTACTCCACGAGGGAAATCCGCGAGCTGCGGTTCGGGTCGTATTCGACCGTCAACACCTTCGCCTCAACCCCCGCCTTGTCCCGGCGGTAGAAGTCGATGTGTCGGTACATCTGTTTATGCCCGCCGCCCATGAAACGGCTCGTCAGATGGCCGTGCGCGTTGCGCCCGCCGGTCTTGCGCATGGGTTCCAGCAGCCGCCGCTCCGGCTTTGCCGTCGTCACTTCAGCGAAGTCGGCGGTAATCTGGAACCGCATCGTGCTCGTCGTTGGCTTATGTGTCTTGATTCCCATGGAAATCTGCCTGTTCGGTTTTGCCGGTTGAGCCAGTTGCGTCAGTTAAGCCTGCGGTTTTCGGATGGGCCGAACCGGCTAAACGGGCCAACCGGCCTAACAGTTATGTTTTGACTTCGATCTTCTGGCCCTTGGTCAGCGTCACGATCGCTTTCTTCCAATCAGAACGTCGTCCTCGTTTCACGGACAGCCGCCGCCATTTGCCGTGGGCGATGTGCGTGTTGACCTTGGTCACCTTCACGCTGAAGAGCTCTTCAACGGCCTGGCGGATTTCGATCTTGTTGGCATTCAGAGCCACCTTGACGAGATATTGATCGCGGGCGGCTACGCGGGTGCCCTTCTCGGTCTGCAAGACACGTTTAACAATTTCAGTTGCTGGACGCATCAGACTCTTTCACGCGGCTCTCCAACCGCTCGAAGGCGGACTTGGTGACGAATACTTTGTCCGCATTCAGCACGTCGAACGCATTAAGATTCGCCGCGCTGCACAGCTCGAACGTCGCCAGATTGCGCAGCGATTTCACCAGCGTCTCGCTCGGTTGATCGAGGACGATCACCGAACGGCGCTCGACCTGAAAGGTCTTCGCCATCTGGCTGAACGGTTTGGTCTTAGGCGCCTCGGCGACGAGCTGATCCATGATCACGAGCTGGGCGTCGTGCAGCTTGCCTTTCAAGCTCTCAAGGAGCGCTCGACGGCGAATCGCCTGCGGCAAGCGGTAGTGCATGTTGCGCGGACGCGGGCCGAAGACGCTGCCGCCATGCCGCCACAGCGGCGACCGCGTGGAGCCGGCCCGGGCCCGCCCGGTGTGTTTCTGCTTGAACGGCTTCTTCCCGCCTCCGGAGACATCGCCTCGCGTCTTGGTCGACGCGGTCCCGGAGCGCTGGTTGGTCCGATACATCGCAATCGCTTGCGAGAGGATCCTGAGATTCACCGGCCCGCCCCACACGGCCGGATCCAGCGTCAGGCGCCCGACGGAGGCGCCCTGGAGGTTCACAATATTGACTTCACTTGCGCGTGGCGTGCTGGTGGTTGTGCTCATTTCGCAGCAGGGCTTGGACTCTTCAGTTTCTTCGAGGCGGCCTTCGCGGTCTTGCTCAGGGTCTCATCCTCTTCGATGATCTCCTGTAGCTCGCGCGGCTTCCGGATCAAGCCCGGGTGCTTCTTGGATTTTGTAACGACGACGAGCCCGTCCTCTGCCCCGGGAATGGCGCCCTGGACCACGAGAAGGTTGTGCTCCACGTCCACGGTGATGAGGCGCAGATTCTGCACCGTCACGCGATCCCCTCCCATGTGTCCCGGGAGATGATGCCCTTTCCAAACCCGTCCCGGCGTGGTCGTCGATCCGATCGATCCCGGCGCGCGGTGCTGCATGGAGCCGTGCGTTTCGCTGCCACCGCGCCAGTGCCATCGCTTCATCCCGCCCTGGAACCCCTTGCCGACGGAGACGCCGACCACATCCACCAGCTCGTAGGGCTGGAACAGCTCTACCGTCAACTGCTGCCCGACCTTCCACTCAGATTCGTTGGCGGTCTTGGCCCCGTTGCCGTGGTCTAATCGCAGCTCACGCACGTAGTGAAACGGGCTGACGCCGGCCTTCTTGAACTGTCCCAGCACCGGTTTGCGCAGTTTCTTTTCCGCGATCAGTTCGAAACCAAGTTGCACCGCACGATAGCCGTCCGGCTTCGTTTGGCGCACGCGCACGATGGTGCACGGCCCGGCCTGAATGACGGTCACGGCCATGCGACGACCGTAGTCGTCGTAGACGTGCGTCATTCCTAATTTCTTTCCAAGTAAGCCAATGGCCATTGTTCGTTTAGACTCCAGACCACAGACCACAGACCACAGACCACAAATACCAGGCGATGCCTCGATTCACACAGTTGTTCTTTCTGATGTCTGAGGTCTGATGTCTGATGTCTGTCATTTGACTTCCACGTACACGCCGGAAGGAAGATTCAGTTTGCGCAGCGCGTCAATGGTCTTCGAGGTCGGCTCGAGAATGTCGATCAGCCGCTTGTGTGTCACCAATTGAAACTGCTCCCGCGACTTCTTATCGATAAAGGGGCCGCGCAGCACGGTATAGAGCTCGCGCTTTGAGGGCAGCGGAATTGGCCCGGCAATCTTTGCCCCGGTGCGCTGGACGGTCCGCACAATTTCCGTCGTCGACAAATCGAGGACACGGTGGTCGTGCGCCTTCAACTTGATGCGAATTTTCGGTGCTGGTGCCATCGTTAAACAGGCCCCAGGCTGCAGGCCCCAGGCTGCAGGCAATGGCAGCTTGCAGCTTGCAGCTTGCAGCCTGAACTGTTGCGCGGTTTCATTTCATGATCTCGGTAATCACC
>JACQHR010000012.1 GCA_016198905.1 Candidatus Omnitrophota bacterium
GGCCTCACGGTGGCCGGTAAAACCGGGACGGCTCAGAAGCTCGAGCCAACCGGCCGCTACTCCCACAGCCGTTTTGTTGCCTCCTTCGTCGGCTTTGGGCCGGTGCCTGACTCTCGGTTTGTGATTGCCATCTCCGTGGACGAGCCTCGGCCGATTTATTTCGGCGGATCGGTGTCCGCGCCGATGTTCAAACGGATGGTCGAGCAATTGGCCAGTTATTGGGGATTGGAGCGGGCACCCGCTCCTCACATGGATACGGTCGCACAACTGCCATGAATCTACGAGACCTGCTGCACGGAGTGACGGTTGAACCGATTGTGGACATTGCCATTGCCGGGATCGCGTGCCATTCGAAACAGGTACGGCCCGGGGATCTCTTTGTGGCGATTGAGGGACCCGCGGTCGATGGGCACGCCTTCATTGAGGAAGCCATGGCGCGCGGTGCGGCGGCGGTTTTAGCCCAGCGCGTCCCGGTGCATGCAAACACGGGAACCGGAGCGGCGTCTGCCGGTCGCGCCTGTCCGTGCATTATTGTGCGCGATACGCGCGAAGCCCTCGTCGTGATCGCCACACGCTTCTACGGCCACCCATCACGCAAGTTGCGCCTGATCGGCGTGACCGGCACGAACGGAAAGACGACGACCACCTATATCTTGAAGACGATCCTCGAAGCCTGCGGTTATCGCGCAGGGTTGTTAGGGACGATCGTCTATCAAATCGGCGGGCGGGTGGTGCCATCGACCAACACCACGCCGGGGTCGTTGGAGCTACAGCGTTACTTCGCGCAGATGGTCGGCGGGGGATTGCAGTGGTGCGCGATGGAAGTCTCCTCGCACGCCCTGGCCCAAGGGCGCATCGCCGGCTTGGAGTTTGAGGCCGCGATCTTCTCGAATCTGGGATCCGATCATTTGGACTATCACAAGACGCGCGAGGCCTACGCATCGGCGAAGCGACGGCTCTTCGAGTACCTGCGTCCCGATGGGCGAGCGATCATCAACGGTGATGACGAGTATGGCCGCGTCCTGGCGGGCGCGTTGCCTGCATCCTCGACGATCACGTATGGCATGGAGTCTCCGGCGCACGCGACCGTCAAGCAGGTCGCGTGTTCGTGGCAGGAGACCAGCCTGGTGCTCGATAGCCCGTGGGGTGTGGTGCCGATGACCACACCGTTGATCGGCCGGCACAACGTGTGGAACATCGCCGCGGCCGCGACGACATTGCTCGCACTCGGATTACCGGCGACATCGATCCGTCACGGACTCGCCGCGCTCGATTGCGTGCCGGGACGATTGGAGCGCATCCCCAATGACACGGGCATAAATATTCTGATAGACTATGCGCACACAGCCGATGCCTTGCGACTCGTCTTACTTTCGTTACGTGAGCTGACCCGCGGTCGGCTCATTGTCGTGTTCGGCTGCGGCGGCAATCGTGATCAGACCAAGCGTTCGGTGATGGGCAAGATGGCGAGTCTCTTGGCTGATCATGTGGTGCTCACCTCAGATAATCCCAGAGGGGAAGATCCTCTGGACATCATTCGACAGATTCAAGCCGGGTTTCCGGACGGGTTTCGGCAGTGTGAGGTTGTGCCGGATCGCGAACAGGCGATTACGGCGGCACTCTCCGTGGCGCGTCGGGACGATACGGTCCTGATTGCAGGCAAGGGCCACGAAGCGTACCAGCTCTTCGATCACATCTCGGTACCATTTTCAGACCGCGATGTGGCGGAGCGCTGGGTCGACGCGCGTCACACGGTCGCACTGTCATCTCCAGTTTGAGCCTGCGGCGCATCCCACGGGCATGTGTGCGGATGAGTCGCAGGGAGCAGAAAGGATTGCGAGCCGACACGGCTCGCCGCAGCACGTCATGACCTCGTGGACCATCCACCAGATTTGTGAAGCGACTGGTGGCCAGCTTGTGAGCGGGCAATCCGAGTGCGCCATCGCCGGGATCGCCATCGACTCACAACGCCTCAGCCCGGGCGACGCCTTCGTCGCCATTCACGGCACTCGGCTCGATGGGCATCACTTCATTGCTGATGCCATCCAGCATGGGGCCTCCTGCCTGATCGTCGCTCGTCCCGTCACCACACCGCGCACGTCGCTGCCGATCATCCTGGTGGATGATACCACTGCAGCCCTCGGCCGATTGGCCCAGTACCACCGTCGGCGGTTTGACATTCCCGTCATCGCCGTGACCGGGTCGTGCGGCAAGACGACCACGAAGGAACTCATCGCGCATCTCCTCGGCGATCCCGGGATCATTCTGAAAACCACCGGAACGCAGAACAATCATATCGGCGTGCCGCTGACCTTGCTGCGTTTAACCGGCGCCCATCGCATGGCGGTGGTGGAGTTGGGCTCCAACCATCCGGGAGAAATTGCGTACCTGGCGTCGATCGCCGAGCCTGAGATCGGCGTCATCACGAACGTCGGCCCGGTTCATCTCGAATTTCTCGGATCGATCATGGGCGTCTTGCGCGAAAAGCTCTCCTTGTTGTCGGCGCTGCCGCCCAGTGGGGTGGCGGTGCTGCCGGGCGATCAACTCGATGTCTGTCTTGAGGCGCCGAACTCCCTCAACGCGCTGGTGCGTCAAGTGACCTTCGGCACGACCGACCGCTGCGATCTGCAAGCGTTGGACGTGCAGCGCAGTGCGTCGGGCATGCTCGTGCGCTTGCGAGATCAGATGAGCCAGTGGAGAGTTCCGCTGGTGGGCTACCACAACGTCGAGAATACGCTCGCGGCCGTGGCGTGCGTCTGGGCCATGGGGATTCCACTCTCGGTGGCGAAAGAACGGCTAGCCTCGTTCGAGGCCGTCCCGCTGCGATCCGAGGTGGTGCAGTGCGACGGGTTGACGATCCTGAACGACTGTTACAACGCTAATCCGCTCTCCGTGGCGCGGGCGCTTGAAACCCTGCGCGATCTACCGGCGCGAAGGAAAGTCGCGATCGTGGGCGATATGTTGGAGCTGGGCTCCTACGCTCCCTCCGCCCATCAGGCGATCGGGCGCATGGCCTCGCAGTTGGGCATCGACGCGGTCATGGCGGTCGGCGAGTATGCGCAGGAAGTCGCGCGCGGCGTGCGGGAGATCCGCGCCGACGGCGTGACGACGTATCGCACGGTCCAGGAGCTGATGAAGGAATTGCCCGCGATGCTTCAGCAGGGCGACGGGTTGCTCGTAAAGGGCTCGCGCAAACTCAATCTTGAGCAAGTGACGAACTTTCTCGTTGAACGCTATCGAGGTCGTGCTGGTGAACGTGTTTGGTGACGCCGCTCTGATTTTCTTCACCAGCGCGGGCCTGTGCATGATCGTCGGTCGGCCCATCATTCGTGCGCTGGCCAACGCGCAATGCGTCACGCCCTTACGCTACGAAGACTGCCCGCCGCTGCAAGCCTACCAAGAAGCCAAGCCTCGAACGCCGACCATGGGGGGACTGTTTGTCCTCGGCGTGGGCACGGTGGTGGCGTGCATGAGCGGAGGACTCACCCAGCGGTATGGCTGGCTTGTCCTGGCCTCGATCATCGGGTTTGGCCTCATCGGATTCCTCGACGACTATTTGAAGTTCCGCGGGCCCAACGCGCTGGGCCTGCGCAGCATGCCGAAGTTGGTCATGGCGCTGGGCATTGGCGCGCAGCTGGGGTTTGCGAGTTGGTCGAATGCCGACAGCACGTTGGACATTCCGTGGCTGCGGCAGACCGTGACATTGGGATGGGTGTGGGTTCCGTTGGTGATGCTCACGGTTGCCGGCAGCGCGCATGCGGTGAACTTGACCGACGGGATGGATGGGCTCGCGGCGGGCTGTTTGGCGATTGCGCTCTCCGCATTTGGACTCTGGTTGATGGCAACGGGCACGATGCATGGCGCGTTGATTCCCTGGTGCGTGAGTCTTGCGGGCGCGTGCGCCGGGTTCTTGTGGTTCAACGGGTTTCCGGCGAGCGTCTTCCTTGGGGATGTCGGGGCGCTGGGGCTTGGGGCGGCGCTCGGGACCATCGGCGCGCTCACCCACGCCGCACTGCTCTTGCTGATTATCGGCGGCGTGTTTGTCGTGGAAGCGCTCTCCGTGATGCTGCAGGTGGCCTCCTATAAGTGGCGCGGCAAGCGGCGCATTTTCCGCGTTGCACCTATCCATCACCACTTTCATCTGGGAGGGATCAACGAGCCGAAGGTGATCGTGCGTTTTTGGATCGCCGGGCTGTTGCTCGCGGTGTTGGGACTTACTACGTTGAGGATGCCATGAGCCTGCTGGCGGAATGCGAGACGGTACCGCATCCAACCGATGCCGCCACGCGCCTGTGGCAGGGCCGCCGCGTGACCGTCGTCGGATTAGGACGCAGCGGGGTCGCCGCAGCACGGTTGCTGTGTCGGCTCGGCAGCCATGTGCGAGTGACCGATGCGAGGGATACGACGGACCTGCGGGCGCTGCGTGATGCGCTGACGGCGCAGGGCGTTGACGAGGTCGAGGTCGGCGGGCACACGAAGCGGTTGATCCACGAGGCGGACGTGGTGGTGGTCAGCCCCGGGGTCCCGGAGACTTCCGGGCCGGTTGCGTGGGCGCTGGAGCGCCGCATTCCCGTGCTCAGCGAGATCGAGCTCGCGTTTCATTGCTGCCCATCGCCCATCATTGCGGTGACCGGCACGAACGGCAAGAGCACAGCGGTCACCCTCATCGCCGAGTTGATCAAGGCCAGCGGCCGGCAGGCGATCGCCTGCGGCAATCTCGGCATTCCCTTTTCTTCCGTCGTGAGCGATCTGACCCCTGATGCGGTTGCGGTCGTGGAAGTCAGCTCCTTTCAGTTGCTGTGGTGCCATCAGTTTCGACCGAAGATCGCCGTGCTGCTGAATATCGGCACAAACCATCTGGACCGCCATCAGGACCCTCTGGCGTACCTCACGGCGAAAGCCAGGCTGTTCCAGCGTCAGACTCCTGAAGATTGGGCGGTGCTCAACGGCCACGATGTGCGCGCGGTGTCGCTCGCGGGGCAATGCCAGGCGCAGGTCGTCTGGTTTGGTGACAATCGATCCAACAGCGAACGGTTCCGGCTGGCACCGGAGACGCAACGCTCGCTGACGGAAGGGCACCAGGCGGTCCTGCAAGTCAGCCGCATCTTGGGACTGCCCGATCCCTTGGCCTGGCAAATCATCCGGTCGTTCCGCGGGCTCGAGCACCGGCTGGAGTCTGTGAAGACGATCCGCGGCGTCCATTTTGTGAATGACTCGAAGTCGACGACGCCGGAAAGCTTGGTCTATGCGCTGCGGCAGACCAAAGGCGAGGTCGTCGTCATCGTCGGCGGACGGGATAAGGGATTGGATTTTACGCGGCTCATTGAGCCGCTGCACGAGTCGCGGGTCGCCGGCATCGTGTTGATCGGCGAATTGCGCCCGCGATTGCGCCGGCTGCTTAACGGCTCGTCCATCGTGCGGGAAAGCGCGACGTTAGAGGACGCCATCGACGCGGCCGCGGGGTTGGCGCATCCGGGTGCCACCGTGCTGTTTTCTCCGGCGTGCGCCAGTTTTGACATGTTCCGCGATTTTGAGGATCGAGGGCGCGCGTTCAAGGCGATCGTGCACGCGCGAACGCAAACGGTATGACGCCGAAAAAATTGCGGCAGATGCTGCTCGTCATCATCGTGACCCTGTTGGGAATCGGCATCGTGGCCGTCTACTCCTCGAGCGCGATGATGTCCGATGCGACGTACGGCAGCGATCTGCGGTTCGTCGCGCACCATCTCATTGCGATTGCGTTCGGCCTGCTGCTGGGGTTGGCGTGTCTCATGGTGCCCTATGCGCATCTGCGCCGCTCGGCGCGATGGCTGCTGCTCATCAGCGTCGTCTTGCTCATCCTGGTGGCGGTCTTTGGGCAGGAAGTGAGCGGGGCGAAGCGCTGGTTTCGCATCGGCCGGTGGAGTCTGCAACCCTCCGAGTCGGCGCAACTCTCCCTCGTCCTCTATCTCGCGGATCTGCTGGCTCGACGGGCCGGACACCTACAAGAATTCTGGCGCGGAGTACTTCCTCCGCTCGGTGTCACCGGGCTCATAGCCGGGCTGGTCTTAATCCAACCCGACCTTGGCACGACGATTGCGATGGGGTCGGTCGCGCTGCTCTTGCTGGTGATCGCCAACGCCCGTTGGAAACATCTGCTGGCGGTCATTGCGGTCGCGGCTGTGGCGCTGGTGATTCTCATCGCGGGAGCGGAATATCGTCGGCGTCGCATTCTGGCCTTCATGGATCCCTGGGCGGATCCGCTGGGCATCGGCTACCAGATTCTGCAATCCTACTTCTCCATGGCCAGCGGCGGCCTGACGGGCTTGGGGATCGGCGCTTCGCTGCAGAAACTCTTCTTCCTGCCCAGCGCGCACACCGATTTCATCTTCGCCATCATCGGGGAAGAGCTGGGATTGGTGGGGACCACGTCGATCCTCCTGCTCTTCGCGTTGTTCTTGGCGTGCGGGTTCCGGATTGCCATCGCCGCCCAAGACCTCTTTAGCAAGTATCTCGTCTGCGGATTGGTCGGCATGATCGGGCTCGAGGCGATGGTGAACATGGCGGTCGTGACCGGATTGTTGCCGACGAAGGGGTTGCCCTTGCCGCTCATTTCCTACGGGGGCAGCTCGATGGTGATGAATCTTGTGGCGTGCGCGCTCATCTTTCAAGCGAGTCGACATGGCGAGAAATTTACCGCTGAAAGTGCTCTTGGTCGCTGAAGGCAGCGGCGGGCATCTGATTCCCGCGCTGCAGGTGGCCGATACGCTGGCCAAGACGGGGGCGACCATTAAAGTGTGGTATGCCCAGCGCCGGCAGGTCGCAAGCCTCTCCAACGCGCTGACGCAGGCGCACGTGCACGATCATATCGAAGTGGATCCGATTCTGGTCGAGTCGGGGTCGAACCCGATGGCGCGTCTGTGGCAGTGCGGGCAGCTGTGGTATCGCGCGCAGCGCTGCTTCAACACCTTTGCGCCCGATGTCGTGGTGGGATTCGGCGGATGGGTGTCGGCGCCTATCGTGCTGGCGGCCAAGAGACGGCGAATCGGATGCCTGCTGCACGAGCAGAACGTGACAATGGGGAAGGCCAACCGATGGCTCTCGCGGTGGGCGGACCGCGTCGCCGTGTCATTTCAAGAGACCCAGCAGCTGCCGGAGGGCACTCGATCCGTGGTCACGGGCATGCCCGTGAGGACGGGCATTGGAACCATGTCGCGCGTCGAGGCAGCCGTTCAGTATCAATTGGATCCAAGTCGTCCGACGGTCTTAGTGCTTGGCGGCAGCCAAGGAGCTCGAACCATCAACTGCCTCATGATCGATGTTGCCGCCGCGATGGCGCCGCGCGAACGAGCCGTGTGGCAGATCCTCCACATGACCGGTGTGGCGGATGAGCGGGCGGTGAAAGACGCCTATACCGCGCATCACCTCGCGGCATGGGTCGCGCCCTATCTCGTGCACATGGACGCGGCCTACGCGCTGGCGGACCTGGTCATCGCGCGCGCCGGTGCGTCGACGATTGCGGAACTTGCACGGTGCGGCACACCGGCGATCCTCATTCCATATCCGGGTGCCGACGCGCATCAGCGAGCGAACGCGAAAGTTGCGGAGACCTGCGGCGGAGCCGTGATGTGTGAAGAAGCCCAAGTCACCTCCCAGCGGCTGCTCGATGCGATGCAGCGCATCCTGAGAGATGAACGGTTGCGGCGCATCATGGGCGCGCAGATGCGCACGCTTCACCGCGACCACGCCGATGAACAGTTGACCGAGGTGATTGTCGAAATGGCACAGGCACGCACTTACCAGGAGCAGGGGTGCGTCTGAATGTCACACTCGTTGGCCTCCATGCCGTCGACCGTCGGATCAAGCACGCCTCGTCCTGATGCGATGGTCCCCATCCAGCGCGGGATGCGGATCCACTTCATGGGCATCGGCGGCATCGGGATGAGCGGGCTGGCGTCGGTGTGTCTCGAGCGCGGATGCCTTGTCAGCGGCTGCGACGCCAAGCTCAACAGTTCGGCGCACCGGCTGCAGGAGCGCGGGGCGACGATTTCGATCGGGCACCACCCCGCTCATATCGAGGAGGGCGCCGACCTGGTCGTCTATAGTTCGGCGGTTCCGGCGCACGAGCCGGAGTTGATGCGGGCCAGAGCGCAGGGCCTGCGGGCCATCACGCGCGGCGAATTGCTGGCCGTCCTGTCGGTTGACCGGCAGCTGATTGGCGTGGCCGGCGCGCACGGCAAGACGACGACATCCGGCATGGCCTCGCAGCTGCTCATGAACGCCGGGTGGGATCCCACCGTCGTCGTCGGCGGCATCATGCTGTCGATGGGCACGAATGCGCGCTCCGGCAACGGCTCCTACCTGGTGGCGGAGACCGACGAGTCTGACGGGTCCTTCTTGCATTTGCATCCGCACATTGCCATCGTGACCAACATCGATCGCGAGCATGTGAATTACTACCGGACGTTTGAGCGGCTGATCAATGCCTTCCAGCAATTCGTTCGCCAGATCTCGCCCCACGGCACCCTCATCCGCTGCGTCGACGATCCGTTGATTCGCGAGACCCTCATTCATCCCTCGCAGTTGAGCTACGGTCTGCAAGCCGCGGCGGACGTCACCGCCGATCACATGGTGTTGAGCGGGCACGGCAGCCGGTTTCGCGCGCTGTACAACGGGCGCTGCCTCGGAACGTTTGCGCTCCAGGTGCCAGGGCGGCACAACATTCTCAACGCCCTCGCGGTGATTACGCTTGGCTTGAAGCTCGAGCTGCCGCTGCTGACCATACGCGAGGCGCTGGCCACGTTTCAGGGCACGGGGCGGCGGTTTCAAGTCACGCAGTTGCCAGGCGACATCCGGTTCGTCGAGGATTACGCGCACCACCCTTCGGAGATTCAAGCAACCCTTGCGGCCGATTCCACCGACGGGCGCCACCGGCTCGTCGTGTTCCAGCCTCACCGCTTCTCCCGGACCCAGTCGCTCGAGCGGGAATTCAGCGCGTGCTTTGATCGCGCCGACGGCGTGATTGTCACGGACATCTATCCCGCGTTTGAGTTGCCGATTCCCGGCGTGTCCGGCGAGCGGCTCGCGACATTGATCAAGGCGCATGGGCATCCATGCGTGCGCTATGTGCCGAAACAGGAGCTGACGTCCTACGTCGGTCATATCGCTCGATCCGGAGACACGATCTTCTTCCTCGGCGCGGGCGACATCGGAGAGCTGTGCCATGCCCTGGCCACACGACTGCATACGTCCCCACGAATTACTCGCTAACCACACGAGCTTCCGCATTGGAGGCCCGGCGGAGTGGTTTGCCGAGCCGTCCACCCTTGAGGAACTCGTGGCGGTGTTGCGCGAGACGCACCGCGTGGGGATGCCGGTGTCGGTAGTCGGCGGGGGGACGAACACGCTCGCCTCGGATCGGGGCATCCGCGGGCTCGTCATGCATCTTGGCCGTGGATTTCGAACCATCCGTGATGTGAGCCATCAGGACGATCCGCTCGCCCAGGTCTTGTGCGGCGCGGCCCTCTTGACCCAACGGCTGGTCTACCTCGCGACAACACACGGATGGGGAGAGCTCGAATCGCTCGCCGGGCTGCCGGGGCAGATCGGCGGGGCGGTGGCGATGAACGCGCAGGACATCGGCCAGTTTATTCGGCGCATCTGCCTGGTCTCATTTGACGGCACCATTAGAGAGTTCACGGCGGATCAGCTCACCTTCAGGTATCGCGATGCGGCGTTGGAGCCCGGCATCGTGGCGGATGTGACGTTGCAGTTTCCCAAAGTGCCGCCGGCGCAAGCCTACGAGCGCATTCGCCAGGTCCTGCAGTATCGCAATAGCACCCAGGAAGTGCGGTTGCCCTCGGCAGGGTGCGCGTTTAAGAATCCTCCCGGCGTGGGGGCGGGCCGGTTGATCGATCAAGCCGGGTTGAAGGGTGCGCGGATCGGCGATGCGCAAGTCTCGCGCCGGCATGCGAATTTCATCGTCAATGTCGGGTACGCCACATGCGATGACGTCCTCTCGTTGATGGAGCACATCCAGCGGGAAGTCGACCGGCACTTTCACATCAGGTTGGAGCCGGAGGTCCGCATGGTCGGAGAGCGCATCGGATGACCGAGCTGCCGCGCGTCGCCGTGCTGATGGGCGGGCCGTCCTCGGAGCACGACATTTCCTTGAAGAGCGGGCGAGGCGTTGTGGAAGCGCTGGCGCGGCGCCATTGGACGGCGGAGGCCGTGGAGATTCCCAGGACGCGCAGCGTCGAAGAGGTGTGCAGCGTCGTCAAGACCGAGCTCAAACGGCTCGGGACGGAGGTGGCATTCATCGCCTTGCACGGAACCTTTGGCGAGGATGGCACGATTCAACAGCTCTGCCAACAGCTGCAGATCGCGTACACGGGCTCGACCGCGGCGGCCAGCCGGCTGGGGATGGATAAGGCCGCATCGCGTCAGCGCTTTGAACAAGTCGGACTGACCGTTCCCCGATGGCACAGTGTGGATTTCACGCCCGGACAGTCCGCCGTCCGGATCCAGCCGGAGCGGTTCACGTATCCCGTCGTCGTCAAGCCATCGAGCCAGGGCTCGAGCATCGGCGTGTCGCTCGTGCAGCGGCCCGAAACGCTGCAAGCCGCACTTGCCAGCGCGGCGCAGTACGGCCCGCACGTGCTGATTGAAGAGTTCGTCGTGGGCCGGGAGCTGACGGTCGGCGTCTTAGGCGATCAGGCGCTGCCCGTTGTGGAGATCAAGCCGCACCACATGTTCTTCGATTTCAGCGCGAAGTACACGGCCGGCTCGACGGAATACCTGGTGCCGGCCCCGCTGCCCAGTCGTGTGGCGAAAGCGGTTCAGGCGGCCGGCCTGGCCGCGCACCGGGCGCTGGGATGCCGGCATCTGTCGCGCACCGACGTGATTCTGCAGGCGGATAACACGCCCGTGATTCTGGAGGTCAATACGATTCCCGGGTTTACGCCGACCAGCTTGCTTCCTAAAGCCGCCGGCTGCATTGGGATTTCGTACGATGATTTGTGCGAACAGTTGGTGAAGATGGCTTGGCAGGGAAGTACGCGGTTGGCCCGAGCAGCCTCCTGACGGATCATGAGCCCCTCCATGCGATTTCGTAAGCGGACCCGGCGCGTCACCGGGCTGATCCCTTGGTTCGGTCGGCAGCTCGTGAGCGTGTGGCGATGGATCCTGCGGTCGCCGCAGCCTTTTGTGTTTTGCGCGTTCTTTGTCGGCGTGGCGTGGGCGTTGTGGGTCTATGCCCAACGTGCCGATGCGTTTCGCATCGCTTCGGTGACGCTGCCGCCGCAGTCCGCGCTGACGCTGCCGCGCCCGATCATCGGCGAGAATCTCTGGGGGCTCGATCTACGCGCGCTCAGCGCGCAGCTGCATCGGCAGCAGCCGTGGCTGAAAGACGTGCGCGTCATCCGTCAGTTGCCGAATGCCGTGCGCATCGAGACGATCGCGCGCCGTCCGGTTGTCCAGGTCAAGCTTGATCGATGGTACCCGGTCGACGGCGAGGGCTTCATTCTCCCGCAGGGAACGGCCGAGCCGGACGAGCATCTGATCCAGTTGGTCGGCCTTGACCGCTCCGGTGCCATGCCAAAAGTGGGCAAGGACAACACGGATGAGCGCTTGAAGCTTGGGCTGCGCGCCTTCGAGATCATCACGCGCGCGCCGCGAGCCATCGCCAGGCGCATCACGGCGGTGAACGTCTCCGATCCTCAGGAGATCCGATTGACGATGGATCGGGAGATCGAAGTCCGCTGCGGCTCAGAGGTGGAGTTGGCCGCGCATTTGGAGCGTTTGCGCGCGACGCTGAAAGCGATCGCGAAGCAGCCGTTCGCCGTCGGCTACATCGACGTCCGGTTTCACGAGCCGGTCGTCGGCCCCCGCGCCTCATGAGCCTCAAACCGATCGTCGCCCTTGACCTGGGTTCCACCAAAGTGGCGTGCGCCATTGCGTTGCCTCATGAGCGCAGCGCCGGCTTCGAGTTGCTCGGGACGAGCCTGAGCGCGTATCCGGTGCTGTTTGAGTCGTGGCTGAGCGATCCGCTGATCGTCGGACGGACCATCGAGCAAGCGCTGGAAGCGACCGCGGTGCGGGGCGATTTCCATCGCGCCGTCGTGACCGTGAGCCATCCGTGGCTCACCAGCGAACGCGTCCGTGTGAGCGTCACCCTCGGCGATGAGCCGGTGCCGGTGCGCGCGCATGATCTCGAGCGGTTGCAGATGCTGGCCCTCGACCAAGCGCTCGGGATGGACCGCGAGCCGCTGCTGATCGAGCGGCTTGGATGCGCCGGCAACGGCTTTGACGGGGTGCGCGATCCGCGCGGGCTCTCCGCCAGCCGGTTGTTCGGCACGTTCCAGATTGTCACGATGCCGATGGCCGCCCGGCGCGTGGTCGTGCAGGCGGTCGAGTCCGCCGGGCTTGAGGTGGCGAAGCTCACCTACACGCTTCCCGCGGTCCTCGCGAGTCTGGCCGATGAGGAGACGCAGCGCAAGCGCGTGCTGCTCGTGGATGTGGGCGGCCTGTCATCGCATGTGGGCCTCTTTGTTGACGGCGTGCTGCAGGCCTCGACAGCCATCGCCGCGGGCGGGCTCACGTTGGCGATGGACATCGCCCGCTCGCTGGGTGTGACGATGGAACAAGCCGTGACCTGGAGCCTTGAGGGGACTGCGTGCCGCAAAACCGAGGTGCGTACGATGATCGAACAGCGACGGGCCTCGCTCCGGCAGGGCATCGGGCAGGTCCTGCAGGAGCAGCCGCAGCCGGATGTCGCGTTGGTGACGGGTCGAGGCGCGTTAGCTGATGGTTTCGTCGAGTGGGTGGAGCGGACCACCGGCATTCACACCTCGCTATGCCGCAGCAGCCGGACCAGCCGCTTCGGCGATCTCTCGCGGCAAGTCGGGTTGACACCCGTGTTGGGGATCCTCGAACATCTGACCGTGGGGACCAACGGATCGGTCGTGCGTTCTCCCCATCTCATCAACCGCCTCATTGACCAGACCCGCACCATCCTCACCGAGTACTTCTAGTCTGACGTCTCAGGTTCGAATCCACCCAAGGTGCGTTGACCCCTCCGGACGCCTGTGTTAGAGTAGCGCCGTGTTACAGGCACAACTCCAACAGGTTCGTGAGCGGATCTCCCATGCCTGCCAGCGCTGCGGTCGAGACCCCTCGTCGGTGACGCTCATCGGGGTGACGAAAACCGTTTCCGCAGACGTGGTCGGCGAAGCGATTCAGTTAGGCTTGACGGATCTTGGCGAAAATCGCGTGCAGGAAGCGCAGGCCAAGCGGCAAGCACTGGGCTTCAAGCTGCAAGCTTCAGACTCAAGCGTGCAGCCTGTGGCGTGTAGCCTGCAGCCTGTTCGGTGGCATCTCATCGGCCATCTGCAGCGCAATAAAGTGAAGCTTGCGATCGAGCTCTTTGACGTGATTCATTCGGTGGATTCCCTCGAACTCGTCAACGAACTGGATCGCCAGGCCGCACAGCGTGGAACACGTGTGGACATCCTGGTCCAAGTGAATGTTTCTGGCGAAGCGACCAAGTTCGGCTGCGCTCCGCAGGAGGTGGCACCGCTGGCGCACGCGATCAACCGGATGGCGCATCTTCGCTTCATAGGACTCATGACGATGGCACCGTTTTCTGATCACGCAGAAGCTGCTCGACCGTATTTTCGTCGTCTTCGGACTCTGAGAGATGACGTGGTTTCCAGCTTCCAGCTTCCAGCTTCTAGTCTCTGTCTTTCGATGGGGATGTCCGGGGATTTTGAAGTCGCGATTGAAGAGGGCGCGGACTTCGTGAGAATCGGCACGGCGATTTTTGGGGGCAGGGGGCAG
Source organism: Candidatus Omnitrophota bacterium (assembly GCA_016198905.1). Taxonomy (GTDB): domain Bacteria; phylum Omnitrophota; class Gorgyraeia; order Aquiviventales; family Aquiviventaceae; genus JACQHR01. The sequence goes on from JACQHR010000012.1 coordinate 13,816, forward strand.
GGGGCGAGAGACGCGGGACAAGAAACATGAGACAACATATCTCGCACAACAAGTCCAAACGCTGGACACAAGACTCACGACTCAAGACTCGAGTCAGGCGTCAAGAGCTCGGAACCTCAAGTCTTGGGTCTCGTGTCTTGAGTTTTGAGTCCCAATCTCCAAGTCTTGATCTTCGAGTGCTCAGAGGATTGACGATTGGTGTGATTGGCGCCGGCACCATGGGCCAAGCGCTGATTGGCGGATTGCTCGCGCAGGGCGTGCCGACTCGTGCGCTGCGTGCGACCGATGCTAGCGCCTCGATGCGCAACACCGTGCGGAGGTGTTTTCGGATTCAAGTGGGAGACGACAACCGGCACGTGGTTCGCACCTGCGACGTCGTTATCCTTGCGGTGAAACCGCAGCAATTTCCCGAGCTCATGACGTCCATCGCCTCGGGTGTCACGTCAAGCGCTTTCGTCATCTCCATTGCCGCGGGCATCACGCTGCGATGGCTGCAGGCGCGATTGCCCAAGGCGGCGGTGGTGCGCGTCATGCCGAATCTGCCGGCGACGGTGGGTGCCGGATTCTCCGCGCTGGCGATGGGACGTCGCGTCACGGCGCGTCAGCGGCAGATCGCGCGTGCGCTCTTCGCCGCCGTCGGAGAAACGTGTGAGCTGCCGGAATCGTCCTTCGATACGATCACCGCGGTCAGCGGTTCAGGGCCCGCCTACGTGTTTTATCTCGTGCAGATATGGCAAGAGGCGGCGCGGGCGTTAGGATTGCCTCCGACGGTGGCGTCGCGCGCGATTGCGCAAACCCTTGCAGGCAGCGTGCGATTATTGAACGCGTCGGTTGAGCCCGCTGCCGTGCTCGTCAGCAAGGTCGCGTCGAAGAAGGGCACGACCGAAGCGGCCTTGAAGGTGTTGGCGAAGCGGCGCGTCGCAGCGCATTTTGCCGAGGCGCTGAAGGCGGCGGCGCGACGCTCGCGCCAGTTGTCTTGGTCCTAACCCCCGGAGGCGCGCGATGTTTGTGCTCGCAAATCTCTGCCAAGCGATTGCGATGATTCTCGATAAAGTCTTATGGCTCTACGGCATCGTCGTGATGATCGCGGTGCTCATTTCATGGGTGAGTCCTGATCCATTCAACCCGGTCGTGCAGTTTTTACGATCGGTCACCGAGCCTGTCTTTGCCTGGGTGCGCGAGCACCTGCCGTTTACGCGCGTGGGGATGATGGATCTGTCTCCGATCGTCGTCTTCGTCATCATCCAGCTGCTCCAGATGGTCGTGGTGCGCTCCCTTTTTGATCTGGCTTTTCGGCTGCGGTGATTCCGTGATCCCTACTGGATCGATAATCCCTTTCATGACTGCACGGGCGGGTCCTGCCGCCTGCGGGACCCCGCTGGCCGTCCTGCCGCCGCCTGGCCTTGGCAATGTCGTTGGGGCGACACCGCGTTCTTAGATGATGCCGAACGTCCGGCCCGCGGGGGCCTCCCCTCCGGCGTCACCCGCTCGAAGGTATGAGGAGCAATTTGACGGACGCAATTGAATTAACCGATCATGGATTATAAGTCGACCCTGAATCTTCCCAAGACCACGTTTCCGATGAAGGCTGAGCTGCCCAAGCGCGAGCCCGAGATGCTTGCGCGCTGGCAGCAGGCCGACCTCTATCAGCAGATCCGCAAGGCCCGCGCGGGCGCTTCACCGTTTCTCCTGCACGACGGACCGCCGTACGCCAATGGCGACATCCACATCGGGCATGCGCTCAACAAAATCCTCAAAGACCTCATCGTCCGCTATAAGACGATGCGCGGCTTCGATGCGCCCTACATTCCCGGCTGGGACTGTCATGGGATGCCCATCGAGCATCAGCTCTTCAAAGAGTTGAAGATCACGAAGCATCAGATCGCGCAGACCGAGTTTCGCCAGAAGGCGCGCGCGTATGCGCAGAAGTACGTCGACATTCAGCGCGAGCAGTTCAAGCGACTCGGTGTCATGGGCGACTGGGAGCATCCGTACCTGACGATGGCGAAGGATTACGAGCTGACGATCCTGCGCGTCTTCCGGGAGCTGCTCGAAGCAGGCTACATATATAGAGGAAAGAAGCCGGTGTACTGGTGCGCCACCTGCGAGACTGCGCTGGCCGAAGCCGAAGTCGAGTACGAAGACCGGCAGGACGCTTCGATCTTCGTGAAGTTCCCCCTCACGGAGACCTCAGCACGAAAACTCCCCGGGTTCTCCGGTACCGGCGCGGCGCGAAAACTTTTCTTTGTAGTGTGGACGACGACTCCATGGACGCTGCCGGCAAATGTTGCGGTCGCTATGCATCCAAGCGAGGGGTACCACTACATTGACGTTGGCGACGAGGTGAGGATCATAGCCAAGCCGCTTGCTCTTTCCAAGCCATTCTTCAAGGGGTCCCTTCTCGGCTCCGCGACCGGTCGGGAGCTCGCCGGAGAGCGGATAGAATACCAGCAGCCATTCTCCTCATCGCCGGGACGAGTCGTTACCGACGAGTACGTCTCAATGGAAGAAGGCACTGGTATTGTGCACGTCGCTCCGGGTCACGGGCATGAGGACTACGTTATCGGCCAGCGGGAAAAGCTTGAAACACTTTCACCGGTCGATCATCAAGGCAAGTTCACCAAGGACGTGCCGCAGTTTTCCGGCCAGTCGGTGTTCGACGCCAATCCGAAGATCATCGCCGACTTGAAGGCGCGCGGCCTCTTATTAAAGGAAGAGCCCATCACGCACTCCTATCCGCATTGCTGGCGGTGCAAGCAACCGGTGATCTTCCGCGCGACTCCGCAGTGGTTTCTCAGCGTCGAACATCAACAGTTGCGCCAGCGGCTCCTTGAGGCGGCGAAAACTGTCACGTGGGTGCCACCGGTGGGTCTGAACCGGATGAGCGGCATGCTCGAAACGCGGCCGGATTGGTGCCTGTCGCGCCAGCGCTATTGGGGCAGCCCAATTCCCATTCTCCATTGTGTGAAGTGTGACAAGCCGCTCAGCGATCCGGCCGTGATCCGAAAGATTGAAGAAGTGCTCGCCGCGAAAAGCGTCGACGCGTGGTTTAGTCTTTCGCCCAAGGAGCTGGCGCCTGGCGTGACGTGCCCAACGTGTCATGGCAGCGACTTCACGAAAGAGACCGACATCCTCGATGTGTGGTTCGATTCCGGCGTGAGCTACGAAGCCGTGTTGAAAGCGCGCCCGGGCTTGAAGTGGCCGGCGGAGCTGTATCTCGAAGGTTCGGATCAGCATCGCGGATGGTTCCAAGTCTCGCTGATTCCCTCGGTCGCGCTGCATGGCCAGCCGCCGTATCGATCAGTCCTCACGCACGGTTTCGTGATGGATGGTGAAGGGCGCAAGATGTCGAAGAGCCTCGGCAACGTCGTAGCCCCGCAAGACGTCATGCAGCGCTACGGCGCGGACATCCTCAGGCTGTGGGTGGCCTCCTGCGATTATCGCGAGGACGTGCGCATCTCCGAAACGATCCTCGGACAGGTTGCCGAATCGTACCGCAAGGTCCGTAACACGTTTCGCTATCTCCTGGCGAACCTCTATGATTTCTCTCCGCAACGGGATACGGTTTCGCTTGAGCAATACGGCGACATGGATCTCTGGATGCTGCAACGCACGCGCGAGGTGCTGGAGACCGTGACCCGCAGCTACGAAACGTACCAGTTCCATGAAGTGGCGCGCGCGATCTACCAATTCTGCGTGGTGGACCTCTCCTCTTTCTACTTGGACGCGCTGAAGGATCGGCTCTACACGGAAGCGCCAGCGACGGCGAAACGGCGCTGTGCACAAACGGTGCTCTATGCTATACTGGCTCACCTTGTGAAGCTGCTCGCACCGATTCTGGTCGCCACGACGGAGGAAGTCTGGCAGCTGATGCGAGAGGCGGGGTGGGTCAATGAAGCCTCGGTCCATCTCTCGGCGTGGCCGCAAGCGCCGGCAGTGACCGCTGATGCCGGACGCACGCAACGCTGGGCGACGTTCTTCTCAATGCGCGATGTGGTCATGAAGGCACTCGAAGAGCAGCGTAGCCGCGGCGTGATCGGCTCGCCGCTTGAAGCCAGCGTGACGCTGGTGATCAACGACCAGCGGCTGCGGCAGATGTGCGAGACGTATCGCGAAGCGCTCACCGAAGCGTTTGTGGTCTCGGACATCAACGTACGAATGAACGGTACTCCAGCCGCACAGGTCGCTCCTGGCGTTCCCGGCTTAGCTGAGGTGAAGGTGGCGCGGGCTGCCGGGGCCAAGTGCAGCCGGTGTTGGAAGTATCTGACAAGCGTGGGAGCCAACGCGACCCATCCGCAGTTGTGTGAACGGTGCGCGCGGGTCGTGACAGGGCGGGAGCAGTAACATGGCACTGAGCAAAGACCAAGCCAAGCAATTGCGGCAACTCCTCATCACCGAGCGCGCCAAGCTTGCGGGAGAAATCAAGTCGATCGCCCACGATGCCTCAACGAGCCCGCGCGAGGCGTCGGGCGATCTCTCCGCGTACACCGTCCACATGGCGGACATGGCCGCAGACACCTACGAACGCGAGCTCTCCATGAACATCGTCTCTAGCGAACAAGAGATCCTCTACCAAATCGATGATGCGCTGAAGCGACTTGACGACGGCTCCTTCGGGGTCTGCCAGCAGTGCACCCAGCCCATCACGATGAGCCGCCTCAAAGCGGTGCCCTATGCCTCGCTGTGCATCAGCTGCCAGCGAGTCAAAGAGCAAAAGAGCAAACGTTAAACCCACCGATCTCTTCTCGTTCGACCGGCATCCGTCTGCTGCCATGGGTGATCGGCAGCCTGATCGTGGTGGCCGATCAACTCACCAAACGCGCGGTCGTCGCTGCGTTTCATCCCGGAGAGAGTTTGCCGCTTCTCTCGCCGATCCTCCATCTGACCTACGTCCAAAATACCGGGGCCGCCTTCGGGTTATTCAAGGGACAGCAAACCTTCTTTATCATCACTTCGTTGCTGGTGATCGCCTGGGTCGTGTGGGAATTACTGACCAAACCCGCCCACTCGCGGCGGGTGCTGTGGGGCTGCGCGCTCATCTGGGGCGGGGCGATCGGGAATCTGATAGACCGCGTGCGACTGGGTTACGTCATCGATTTTTTCGACCTGCGCGTGTGGCCGGTCTTCAACGTCGGGGATTCGGCGATCACGATCGGGGTCGGCCTGCTCATCCTCGACATGCTGCGCACCCGACGCGCGTCACCGCCGCACCCGTAACATGCATCCGATCCTCCTCCACCTCGGGCCACTGACGCTCTATTCCTACGGAGCGATGCTGGTGCTGGGTTTCTTGACGACGACATGGTTGGCATGCCGGTTTGCGCGTCAGGTGCCCGCCGCCTCCGTCGCAATCACCGCGGAACAGGTTGTCGATTTCTCCTGTTTCGCGTTGCTTGGCGGCATCGTGGGTGGCCGGATCTTTTACGTGATCCTGCGATGGGAAGAGTTCGCCCGCGATCCGCTCGAGATCGTGGCGTTGTGGCACGGGGGACTCGTGTGGTATGGCGGATTCATCGGCGGTATCATGGCGGGGTGGTTGTACGTGCGCGCGCAGCGGCTGGATTTTCTTCGAGTGCTCGATCAGTTCATGCCGTTTGTGGCACTCGGCCATGCGATCGGACGCGTGGGATGTTTCTTCAACGGATGCTGTTATGGGAAGACGACCACATTGTGGTGTGGAGTCTGGTTTCCAGGGCATGAGCAGGCGGTGCTGCCCACGCAGCTATTTGAGGCTGGGGGACTGCTCGTCTTGTTTCTGATCTTGCGGCGATTGCAGTCGCCGTCGAACTTGCGATCGCCTGGCACGGTGTTCGGCGCGTATTTGATTGGCTATGGACTCCTACGGTGTGTCATCGAATGGTTTCGCGGCGATCAAACCGTGTGGTGGATGGGACTGACGTTGCAACAGCTCATCAGCGCGTGTCTTGTTGTTTGCGGTCTCGCGTTATGGTGGGGTGCGAGATGGCGCGCGCCGCGCACGACGCGCCGCGCCTAAGTGACGATGCGATGGCTCGCACATATACATTCTCCATTGGTGTGGCTGAAGCCGGGATGCGGCTGGATCTGTTTTTGGCGCGCCGGCTGCCGATACGCGTGTCGCGCGCGATGATCCAGCGCGGCATTCGCGCAGGCACCGTTACCATTGGGGAGCAGCCCGTGAAAGTGCATTACAAGCTTCGTCACGGCGATGTCGTGACAGCGGCGTTTGATCAACTGCCCGCTCCCGCTCGCGACGTGCCCCTCCTGGCACAGAACATTCCTCTCGACATCGTCTACGAAGACGACGCGCTGCTCGTGGTCAACAAACCTCCTGGCCTCGTGACGCATCCGGCGCCCGGTCATTGGGATGGTACGCTCGTCAACGCGATTCTGTGGCATCTTGATCAGCACACAGCACACAGCACACAGCACACAGCACGGACCTCCTCAGGCGAACCGCAGCTTCAAAGAGCTGGAATCATTCACCGGCTGGACAAAAACACCTCTGGATTATTACTCATTGCGAAGACGGCACAAGCGCAACTCTCATTAGCGCGCCAGCTCAAGGCACGCACGATCCATCGGCGCTATCTCGCACTGGTCGAAGGGCATCTGCCGCTCGATACGGGCACCGTCAACATGCCGATCGGACGACACACGACCCATCGCAAAGTCATGACCGTGCGTCACCTCGGCGGTCGCGCGGCAGTCACACACTACCGCGTCCTCAAACGATTCGGTTCCAAGCTCCAGGCTTCAGGTGTCGGTCTCCAACCTCCAGCTTCTAGCTTCCAGCTTCAAGCGTTTTTATACACGCTGATTGACGTCTCGCTTGAAACCGGCCGGACGCACCAAATTCGCGTACATCTGGCGCACACGGGTTATCCGGTCATCGGTGATACGACGTACGGGCGTCATCCGGCTGAGTTCTGGCAATCCATCGGCGTGGCGCGGCAGCTGCTGCACGCCTACCAATTGAGTTTTCAGCATCCGGTGACCGCCAAACCGCTCACGGTGACGGCGCCGATTCCCTCGGACATGGTGCCGTGGGTGGGTTGTGAGACGATGACGCGTCTACAAGCCGTTCTCTTCAGTCAGACTGTGGGAGGGCGTCGATGATCGATGTCAGTCAGCGCACTCGGCGTTCTTGCGGGTGGAGTGTGGCGATGAGCCTGGTGATCGCAGCAGCGATGTGGGGCGCGCCAGAGATCGTGTGCGGCGAGGTGCCGCGAACGATTCATTATCAAGGGAAACTGACAGAGACGAACGGCTCTCCATTAGTCGGTGACCATGCGGTGACGGTGCGATTGTATGGCGCGGCGACCGGCGGCGTCGCACTGTGGCAAGAAACTCACCAGATCAGTTTGAAGCGAGAGGATAACGGCATCTTTGCTGTCGTCCTTGGCAGCACCACGCCATTTGGAGCGAGCATGACGTTTAATGACCCACTCTGGTTGACGACGGAGATCGATGGAGCAGGAGAGTTCACCCCGCGGCAGCCGCTTTCTGCGGTCGGATATGCCATCAACGCGAACACGCTCGACGGGATGACGGCGACACAGCTCCTTGCGTTGACGGGCACGGGGGCTATCAGTGCGGCATCCGCCGGCGCAGGTCTGACGGCCGGCACGTCAGGTGACGTGACCACGCTGAACGTCGGCGCTGGAACAGGCATCGTCGTTGGCGCAGATGCCGTCAGCGTCAATGTGGGAACGGCGGCAGGCCGCATCGTCCAGCTTGATGGGAATGCTGCGCTGCCAGCGGTCAGCGGGGCGAATCTCACCAGTCTCAATGCGGCAAACCTCTCAACAGGCACCGTGCCGGATGCGCGACTCTCGAGCAACGTGTCGTTGCTGGGCAGTGCCGTTGAGTCGTCAGAACTGACCGATGGGACGGTGACTGCGGCGGATACCTCGGCGACATTTCTGATCGCAGGCAGCGGCGTGACGGTGACCAAAGATGCAGCCTCGTGGCAGATTGATGCGACAGGGGCAGGGGGAACCATCACAGGAGTCACGGCAGGGGCGGGGCTGACAGGAGGCGGCACCAGTGGAGCGGTGACACTCACTGTAGGCGCAGGCAATGGGATACAAGCCAACGCAGATGATCTGGCCGTCCAGTTGTCTGCCGGTTCAGGCCTTCTCGCGGATGCGACGGGTGTCAGTCTCCTGCGATCCTGTACCGATGGCCAACTCCTTAAGTGGAACGCGACGAGTACGACGTGGCAATGCGCCGCCGATGCGGACACGAACAGCGGTGGGACGGTGACGTCCATTACCGCGGGCACCGGTTTGTCCGCGAGTCCGGCGAGTCCCATCACGACTGCTGGGACCCTCGCCGTAGATGTCGGCACGACCGCGGGGAAGATTGTGCAGCTCGATGGCAGCGGGGCGCTGCCCGCCGTCAGCGGGGCGAACCTCACGGCCCTCGACGCCTCCACCCTCACCACCGGGACCGTAGCAGACGCGCGGCTCTCCTCGAATGTGTCGCTGCTCGGCTCTTCCATTGAGTCGGCCGACGTGGCCGACGGCACGCTGACGGCGGATGATACGGTCGCCACCTTTCTGACAGCCGGCAGCGGCATTACAGTCGCGCGCGCAAGCGGCGCCTGGCAGATCGCCACTTCTGGTGGCGGAGGAACGATTACCGGTGTCACGGCAGGGACGGGGCTGACCGGGGGCGGAACAACAGGAGATGTGACAGTGTCGCTCTCAACACCCGTCACGGTGGCGAATGGGGGGACCGGATCGACGACCGCCGGTGGAGCTCGCACGAATTTAGGAGCCGCAGCCAGCGGAGCGAATAGCGATATCACCTCGCTGAGCGGGTTGACCACGACGCTTTCCGTGGTCCAGGGTGGGACCGGAGCGACCACCATCACCAATGGAGCACTCGTGATCGGCAGGGGGACCTCTGCGATTGCCACCACCGGGGTGCTGGCAAAAGGAAGTTTACTTGTAGGTGATGGCGCAACGGATCCCACGCTCCTCTCAGTGGGAGGCGATGACACAATCCTGATGGCCGACTCAACACAGACCGGTGGTGTGAAGTGGGCCACGGGCTGTATGCCCATCGGCGGCGCAGATGACGCGAGCCGTTCCGCGACGTTTCAAGTCGCCACGTTTGGTCCAAGCGGCACAGCCGGTCGGGCGGATCAGCTCTGGCCGGTCCCTGTGGCGGGGACCATGAGCAGCCTGCGCGCGTTTGTGAATACGGCGCCTGGGACAGGAGACTCATGGACGGTAACGCTTCGGAAAAATGACGCCAATACCACCCAATCCTGCGCGATTGCTGGGAGCGACCAATCATGTGCGACAGCCGGGGCCTCAGTGAGCGTTGTTGCCGGAGATCGCGTGGGGGCTGAGTTTGTGGAAACCGGGAGTGCGTCAGGAACAACCGGCAGCGGCTGGAGCGCGTGCTTTATCCCGAACTAATAATAGTGTGGTATAATCCGTCCATGTTGGTCTGAATGAGACACTGTTGGGACATTCCAGGTGGGCACAATCCAAACAAGGCGCACGCCTTGAGAAAGGATCGGGGATGAAGCGGAGCGTGTTGGTGGCCGTTGGCATCGCAGGAGGCGTAGGGCTGATCTCCTTCCTGATGCTCGCGGGTCATAACCAGACGACCGCGTCGGCAGCAGACGCCAAGAAGGCGGAGGCCGTGACGTCGGTCGCACCAGCTCAGCCAGCACAACCGGCTGCAGCAGCTCAACCAGCGTCGGAGAAGATCGTTTACACGTTTGAGAACCAGGACAAGATGCTCGAGTTCACGAAGATTTGGCAGCGACGACAGGGCGTGGTCGTGCGCATGACGGTGCTCCAAGCGTACTGGGAGCAGGAGCGGGCCGACTTAGATGAGCTCAACAAGAAACTTTCAACAGACTATCAGCTTGATGTGACGAAGAATTACTCGCTCGATACCGACCGACGAGTCCTCATCGAGCGCGAAGCTCCCCCAGCGGCTCCAATCTCTACTACCCCTGCTCAGGAGCCAAGCAAACCGGCTGGGCCAAAGACTCCATAAGTTCGCCTGCAACGTGCGGACTGACAATTCATCGTCGCGTAAGCTGTGGAGTCAGACCTCAAGGGATGACGGTGCCGAAGCGTTCGTTGATCTTCGCGGCGCTGGTGTGTCTGGCATGCCCTCCTGGCGTTGTGGCCGAGGTGTCCTCTGCGCCGAGAACTGTTCGAGAATGGCTGGAACAAGAACACCGTTTTTTCCATCGCTACTTAGCCATCGTGCGGCAAGCCACCCATGATTACTCCTACGGGTACAAGACGCCGCCGCTGCTGATGCCGGCCGCGATGGATGTGTTTACGGGATATGTGGCCTACATTCACGATGAAGAAACTCGTTTCCTCTACCCTGTTCTTCTACGCTACCTGACCCCTGAGCAGCAAGACGCTCTCCGCTTGATTCAAATAGACCAGGATAAAGAGGCTGGAACCGTTCGATTGTGGCAACAGGATCTGACGCAATATGAGGCGGGACACAAGAAACTTCCCCAGGTGGCGGATACGATCGACTATCTTGTGCGCATGCTCAACCGCCACATTGTCTTGCAAGAGCAGCACGTCTTCCCAGTCCTCGACATGCTTACGCCGGCAGAACAAACGACCGTGCTCAAACATATGAGAGCATTTGAAAAAGAAGCATTTGGCGCCAACGGCCGCGCGCAGTATGAGCAATTGCTCAGCGCGATTGAAGGACAGATTAAAGCGCTCGGTGGCCGTATTTGGTAATCTCCTATCGTCGTTCCGCTCACGCCTTCTGACTCCCAAGTTTTTCTCGTCCTGCACTGATTACACACATAGGTAACACTTTTTTATGACTCCAATTGGGCGAGTTTCCACCCGTAGATCCCCCGGTAGCAGCGGCTATCCCGGAACACGGGCCGCTCGGGTCCATAGCGA
>JACQHR010000013.1 GCA_016198905.1 Candidatus Omnitrophota bacterium
CTTGGCTGCTTCTGGCCCAGCCAGCGTCCCTCGCCGGCACGCACTCGGCGGCCCCGCCGAGGCCGCCGGTGCTCGGCTCTCGGGCTCGCTCGTCCCACCACCTGCTGGTGGTTGGCTGCGCCGACCAGGATCGCGTAACGATCCGGCCGTTGGCCGCCCAGCAGGTGGTGGGACACCGTGGCCGCTCGCCCTCCGAGACGTCCGGCTCAGGACCTGGCCTGGCCGACGGGGTGCTGCTTGTGAGGCGTCACTTGCTGCTCCAGTGAGCTCACCACGCTTTGTCCTTTGTCGAAAAACATCTCCCGCGCGGGTGACACGGGCCAGGGGTCTCCACGCCAGCCCGCAGGCGATGGGGGATGGGGGGCAAGACACTCAATGGTGTAGCATCCCCCACGCCGAGGACTGCCGTGGGGGTGGCCCGTGGCGGGACCCGCGCCCAACAGGTTTTCGAGAGAGCAATTTCATCAGCCGTAGCCTTGCGGCCACGTCGGATGGCGCGCCAGCAACGGCGTCAACGCCTCGAGGATGCGCTGGGTCGCCCCGCAGAATTGCTCGGTCAGCTCCTGCCCGCGCCGTCCCATGGCCTGCGCTTCAACGGGATGATCGAGCAATTCCTTGAAGAGCGGGGTCAATTCTTCCGCACTGGCGATTTGCCGCGCGGCGTGATGCGCAAGGAGTTGATGCGAAATTGCCGCGAAATTGTCCATCGACGGCCCGTAGACAATGGGCTTGCCCAAGCTCACGGCCTCAAGCGGATTCTGGCCGCCATGAGGGATGAGACTTCCGCCGATGAACACCACGGTGGCCAGATCGTAATACTGCGCCAGCTGACCAAACGTATCAATCACACCAACCTCCCACGAGGTTGACGGTGTCGCCTGCAAGAGTCGCACAGGCGTGAATCCCGCATGGCGAATGAGTCCTTCGACTTCCGCTAAACGCTCCAGGTGACGCGGGGCCACGATGAGACGAAGCGTCGGATGGGTGCTGCGCAACGTCTGGAATGCGTGGAGCAACACCTGCTCTTCTCCTCGATGCGTGCTCCCACCGACCAGCACGCGATCCTCCTGGCGCAGGCCCAGGCGTGACGCAAGCGCGGTAATCTCCGTCGGTGTTGGGCGCGTGCCACGACTTGCATCCCATTTCGAGTTGCCCGTCACCTTCACGCGTTGCGCCGGCGCGCCAAGCGCGAGGATGCGATCGGCGTCGATCTGGCTTTGCATGAGGAACAGGTCCACGCGGCGCAGCATGCCCTTGAGCCATGGCCTGATCCATCCGTAGCGCCGAAACGCGCGGCCCGAGATGCGTCCGTTGACGACAGCGATGGGAATGTCGCGCGCCTTCGCCAGCCAGATCATCATCGGCCACAACTCCGATTCCATGAGCAGCAGCGCACGCGGGCGGATGGCATCCAAGGCGCGTGTCACCGCCATCCGCATATCCAGCGGAAAATAGATCGGCACGCCCTTGCCCTCGACCGCCTTCGTCGCCACGTCGAAGCCGCTGTGCGTCACCGTCGACAGCACCAGAGGCTGCTCCGGATACCGGCGGATCAGCTCCTGAATCAACGGTTTTGCCGAGAGCACCTCTCCGACGCTCACGGCATGCACCCACAGCGTGTTGCGCCCTTGAAGCGCATGGGTCACGTCGGTCGGATACCGCCCCAGGCGCATCGACCAGCCGCGATGCGGCAGCCGACGGCGCCACAGCGCCTTGGGCAGATACAGCAAGAACCCAAGCAGAAGCAACAGTTCGTAGAAGATCCACATGGCTTATGGTTGTGGACCGGCGTCTTGGAACTTTCGAATGATCGTCAGCAGCGGCCGCCGGCTTTCGCCAATCATCAGGTAGATGAGCCCTGAAACCACCAGGAGGTTGCCAATCAAGAATCGGATTAGACAGACCAGCAACCCCCAACTGAAATTCGTCTGGATCACGAGGGCGTGATGGAGTTGCTTTTCAAGATCGGTCTGTGGCTGGATCCGCCTGAGCTCTTCTTGTTTGTCGGCCAGAAACGTTTCAACTCGGGCGATCGGACGATCAAATGCCGGCGGCAGCGCCGTGGCGGCTCCCATCTGCTTGAATCGTTGAACGCTCCAGAGTGAGTAGCCGAACCCCGCGCAGACCAGGATGAATCCTAACGCGATGCCGAGCAATCCTCCTCGACGCGCTCGCTTCAACATGCGCGCTTCACGCTCTGTCAGCTGCGGTGTCATTCAACCTCCATCAAGCTCCAGGGTGCCGCGAATCGTGCCGGGTGCGGCGGTGTGCTGCTGAGCGTTCACGCGTTGTCCGAGGTGCGGCTGCAGCGCGCGGCGAACGAGCGGTAGGCTGGCGTTTTGAAGCAGCGTCGTACCGTCGGGCCCGATCAGGGTCATGTGCGGAATGCCATAAACTTGATACTGGCGCGCGAGCGCCGACCGAAACCCCTCGGTTTGGATCACTTGGGGCCAGCGCATCTGCTCCCTCCGCACAAATCGCTCAAGAAATCGCCGATCGCGATCGAGGCTGACGCTCACCAAGACCACCTCGGTCTCGCGCTCGATGTCTTGATAGAACCGCTTGAGAGCGGGCAGCTGATACCGGCACGGGCCGCACCATGTCGCCCAAAAATCGAGGATGACATATTTGCCGCGATACGCTTTGAGATCCAACGATGTCGCGATGACGGAGGCCGCGCCCGCCGCCGGCTTGATCGCCCCGGGTTGCGAATCCTGCGCGCCGGACTCGCCCGCATGGTCGACCGAAGACGCGTGCGACCGATCAGCGATCAGCCGTGCGGCGACGGCCACCACGAACACGAGAGGCGGGATCGCCCGAATGGCCCAGAGGCGGCGCTGCTGCCGCTGCAACAACTGCCGACCCGCAAGCGTGTTCGCCGGCGTGCGTCCGCATCCCGGGCACGGCTTCCGCCACGTACCGGTGTCATGCCGGCAGTTCGGGCAGTGCCGCTCGTCAACAATGTGCTTCATCCCCGCCCCTGACCCCGATGTCACGCTCTGGGATGCGCCTGGTCGTAGACTTTCTTCAACCGCTGAGCGGTCACGTGCGTGTAGATTTGGGTCGTCGAGAGACTGGAGTGGCCGAGCAATTCTTGCACGCTGCGCAAATCGGCCCCATGCTCCAGCAGGTGCGTGGCAAAGCTGTGGCGCAGGCTGTGCGGGCTGATCGTGCTGGGCAATTGGGCGACCTGCACGTAGTGCGCGATGAGGCGATCGACCTGACGCACCGTCAACCGCGTCCCTTTTTGGCTGACGAATATCGCGTACGGCACCCGCAGTTTTGTGGGCCGCTTCGCCATGTACGCGCGGATCGTCTTCAACGCCGTCTCGCCGATCGGACAGAGCCGCTCCTTCTTGCCTTTGCCCCGCACCATCACTGTCCCGGAAATCTCATCAAGATCCTCGAGATCCAACCCCACGAGCTCACTCACGCGCGCGCCCGTCGAGTAGAGCGTTTCCAACATCGCGCGGTCCCGCAGCCCTTGCCATTTGCTTTTCGCCGGAGTCTCGAGTAACCGGGTGACCTGTTGTTCGTCAAGAAATGATGGGAGGCGCTTGTCCAGTCGGGGAGTGGGGATCGCGGCCGCCGGATTATGCTCCAACGTGCCTTCGCGACAGAGGAACCGAAAGAAACTGCGCAGACAGGACAGCTTGCGCGCGATCGTGCGCCGGGAGAGCTGCCGGGTGCTCAAATGCGCTACGAAGCGCCGGATCTCAAGCGGCGTGATGATCGCGAGGCGGTGGTGCGCGAGGAAGGCGAAGAACTGTGACAGATCAAGGGCGTAATTACGGCAGGTGTGGTCCGAGGCGTTGCGTTCCGTGCTGAGGTAGCGAAGAAAACGTTGGACGGACGGAATGGTCGACGTCGTCACTCGTCTCCCGGCTCGGTCTCGCCGGCTGCGGCGTTGCCGCTCTTGGCCGGCTCTTCGCCTTCTTTCACGAGCCGCCGCGTCGTGTAGCGGCAAGCGGGATACTTGGAGCACCCGTAGAAGTGGCGCCCGCGCGCCCGCCGCTCGATCAAGTCGCCCCCACAATCGGGTTCAGGGCACTTCACCCCTGTCGGCACCGGCTTGGCATTCTTGCAGTCGGGATACGCGGAGCAGCTGAGGAACTGCCCGAAGCGGCCCCACTTGATGACCATCGGCTTGCCGCACTTCTCGCAGACGTAGTCGGTCGCGACGACCTCGCGCTTGACCTCGCGCATCTTTTCCTGCGCCGTCGTGACGCGCGCGGAAAACGGCGTGTAGAAGTGTCGCACCACGGAGACCCACTGCAGGTCGCCTTCTTCGACGCGGTCGAGCTCTTCTTCCATCTCGGCCGTAAACCTCAGATCCATCACCTCGGGAAAATGCTCGATGAGCATGTCGGTCACGATGCGCCCCAGCTGCGTGGGCACGAGGCTGCCGCCGTTGCGCCGCACGTAGTCGCGGGAGACGATCGTCTGAATCGTCGGCGCGTAGGTGCTGGGCCGTCCGATGCCCGCCTCTTCAAGCGCTTTGACCAGCGATGCATCCGTGTAGCGCCGCGGCGGCTTCGTGAAGTGCTGGCTCGGAAGCGCGCCGATCAAGACGAGCGGATCGTTTGTCGCCAGCGGCGGTAATGTCCCTTCGGGCAGCTGATCGGGATCGCGCTCCCGCTCCTCGCTGTCCTGGTAGGCTTTGGTCCATCCGGCGAAGAGGTTCGTGCGGCCGTTCGCCTTGAGATGATACTTCCCCGCGTCGATGCGCACGCTGACGACCTTATCGATCGCATCCGCCATTTGACTGGCGACGAACCGCTGCCAGATGAGCTGATAGAGGGCCAACTGCTCATCCGTCAGATACGAGGCGAGCGATTCGGGTGTGCGCGTCACCCCGGTCGGCCGGACCGCCTCATGCGCTTCCTGAGCGCGCTTCTTGGATTTGTAGACGCGCGTCTCAGCCGCCAGGTACTTCTTGCCATACTGTGTCGGGATGAACCCGCGCAGCGCTTGTAACGCCTCATCGGCAATCCGGACAGAATCGGTGCGCATGTAGGTGATGACCCCGACCGGACTCGCCTCGCCGATCTCAAGCCCTTCGTAGAGTTGCTGGGCAATGCGCATGGTGCGTGCGGAGGCAAAACCGAGCTTGTTGAACGCCTCTTGCTGGAGCGTGCTGGTCGTAAACGGCGGCTTGGGATAGCGTCGTTGCTCTTTCTCTTCAACCGACGCGACGGTGAACGTTTGGCGCCTCAACTCCTCGGCGACTCGTTCGGCGACGTCCTTCGTGTTAATGTCTGCTTTCTTGCCGCCGATTTTTTCCAACTGGGCCTTGAACGCCGCGTCGGTCCCGGTCTTCTTCAATTCCGCTTCGATCGTCCAGTACTCTTGCGGGACGAACGCCTCGACTTCCCTCTCACGATCGACAATCAGCCGCAGCGCCACCGATTGCACCCGTCCGGCGGAGAGACCGCGCCCGACTTTTTTCCACAACAGCGGTGAGAGCGAGTATCCGACGAGGCGATCCAGGATGCGGCGGGCTTGCTGCGCATCCACTTTCTTCAGATCGATGGCGCGGGGATGCTGGATTGCGGCCTTCACCGCCTGCGGCGTGATCTCATGGAAGGTGATGCGGTAAATCTTGCGGCCGTTCTGCTGGGCGGCCTTCCCTCGAGCGGCGCGAGGCGTTTTGGCCGGCGTCTTGCCTTTGGCCAGATCCTTCGCCCGCTGCTTCTCCTGCGCCTTGGCTTGCTTCTCGGCTTGGGTGATGTCGTCATCGAGCAGCAGCCGTTCGAGGTGCCAGCTGATCGCCTCCCCTTCCCGGTCAGGATCGGGAGCAAGATAGATCGCCTCACGGCCCCGAGCGTCCTCCTGGAGCTGCTTGGCAATCTTGCGCCGCTTTTGGATCACGATGTAATGCGGTTCGAAGTCGTGCTCGACATCGACGCCTAATTTGCTCGCGGGCAAGTCACGCAGGTGCCCGAAAGACGATGTCACCTCGAAATCCGGTCCGAGGTACTTCGTGATCGTTTTCGCCTTGGCCGGCGACTCGACTATGACGAGATTCTTTACCATCTTCAGGCCTCAGGCTACAAGCCCCAAGCTTCAGGCAACAGCCTGTAGCCTGCAGCTGGCAGCTTGCAGCAGAACTCCGATCCCCCACCCACGAAATGGACCACTTCAACGCGGTCGCCTTCCTTTAATACGGTGGTCGGATGCTCGGCGCGCTTCAAGATCGTCAGGTTCAACTCGACTACGACGCGCGCCGGCTCAATCTTCAATTGCTCCAGCAGCTGTGTAACCGTCGCGCCCTCAGCAACCTCGCGCGCCTGGCCATTCACCACGATGGAAATTGACATCAATTGCTCCATCAGCACCGCACGAACCGCTTGCCCGGCAGCTGGCGCACGGCGCGCTTGAGCTCAAGCTGCATCAGGAGCGCGGAGACCTCGGCCATCGCGAGTCCGCTGGCTGCGGCAATGTGATCCACGTACGACGGCTCACGTTCGCTCAAACACGCGACGATGCACGCTTCTCGATCCGCCGGCTCAACGCGCTCGTGTCGCGTCGCCACGGCTGCGGCGCGCGCCACGGGTTGCGGCGTTAGGCCAAGCTCATCAAGGATGTCTTCGACGCTCGTGACCATGCGCGCCCCTTGCTTGAGCAGATGGTGCGTGCCCTGCGATGTCGTCGAGGTAATGGGGCCGGGGATCGCGAAGACCTCGCGCCCTTGCTCCAGCGCGCAGTCCACGGTGATCAACGCTCCACTGCGTTGAGAGGCCTCAACGACGACGACCCCGCGCGACAGGCCGCTGATGATACGGTTGCGCCGAGGAAAGTTGTGCGGCAGCGGTGGCGTGCGCATCGGATATTCCGAGAGCACGGCCCCGCCGGCGGCGATCTTCTCGGCGAGCGGCTCGTGCTCCGCGGGATACATGCGGGCCAGTCCGCTGCCCAGCACCGCCAGCGTGCGCCCTTCAGCCTTGAGCGCGCCCTCGTGGGCGGCCGTATCGATACCGCGCGCCAATCCGGACACGACGGTCACCCCGCGCAAGGCCAAATCATAGCCCAGCCGCTCGGCGCATTGCAGGCCGTAGATGGAGGCTCGACGAGAGCCCACCACGGCGATGGCGACCTCATCAGCCTGAAGCAGCGTGCCTCTGACATAGAGCGCCAGCGGCGGATCCGGAATCGTGCGAAGCCACTGCGGATACTCGGCGTCTTCAAGCGTCACGATGTCCACGCCGGCCCGTGTGGCGAGGGTGACTTCTTCGTTCAGCAGCCGTTCATTGCGACAGCCGCCGGCGATGCGTTGCGCCAGCGCAGGACTGATCCCCTCGACGCGTTGAAGCGCTGACACATCGGCTGCGCACACCCGCTCGAGGCTCTCGAACATGTCCAGGAGACGGCGCAGGCGCGTGGAGCCGACGTCGGGAACCATATTTAAGAGAATGCAGCGTTCGCGATTCGTCATGATCCATCCATTGAGGCACTAGCTTACCACACGCCTTGCATCAGAAACAAATTGGAAGCGTTCCGCCGGATAAGTCGAGCGAGCGAGTCGAGCGAGCGATAGGAAGGAGGCGGCCGCGCTCACGGTGTTGCCGTCATCGGCCAGTCGATGAGCCCTGTCCCCGTATAATGCCCGAACGAGGTCAGGTCGAGTTTCGGAAAAGAGACATTCCTCCAAATCTTGAGCATCTTCCATAGCCGGATGTCATCAAAAACCACCAACGGCTTGACGCGAAATGAGACCGTCCGGAGCAAATCGAGCAACGTTTGCTCCATCACGCCATCCTTGGCGGCATCAATAAAGATGAAGCCCGCTTCTTGAATCAATGCGTCATGCTTGGAAAACACGGCCGGTTGGGTGAGATCATCGGTGTGAATGACAAGCCGGCCATCGCTCAAATCCTCATCGTGCACAATCCCTGACGCGCGTATGGTGGGCAGATCGAGTACATCAAAGGTGACGATCTTCGCATCATCAGCAAGCGTCTGTTTCATCGCCAGCGCCGACAGGCCCGTGGCTGTGCCGATCTCAATGACGACTTTCGGCTGTAGAGTAGCGATGAGCCCGGCCAGAAGCTTATAGTGCTCGCCCGGCCAAATGTCCGGGTAGTACGGAGGCTGCGGCAGCCGCGCTGAGAGATGCTCCAGTGCAATGGTCTGTGCGCGCTGAATGGCGTTCACGGCAACTGATATCAGGTATGGTGATGGTTGTGCCGCGTCATCGTCGGCAGAAAACAGCATCGAATATTCCATGTGTCGTGCCTGCACCGGAGGAGCCGGACGGACTCGCGGGAGTCGTTTCTTGAACATCGTCGACATGGCGCTCATCGTTGCCATCCTCTGCGCTGTCTTATGGAGACCGGCTTGGGAGGCGCGTGACGGTCAACAGGCGGGCGCGGTCGTTGAAACAAACGGTAAATTTGGTGAAGAAGCCTGCGCGCCCCATCAAGTTGAAGCCCATCCGCAGCGCATCGGAGAATCCGGCCGGCACCAGAAACTCGGTACCCGCAAATCTCACCTTGATGTGCTGGAGATAAATCGGCAGCACGCTGCCGTTGCCGAGAGACACATAGCGCCGCTTGGCGCGGTTGAGTTTGATTCCCAACAGCTGTGCGACATCCACGTGGAAGACGCTCCACGAGGCCCCGGAATCCACATACGCTTGGAGGTACACCCATCGGTTGCCGGTCCAAACTTGCAGGTAGACGATCGGCGCGTAGTGCCCGTGCGCGTCTTTCATGTAGGGGAACTCGACATGCTGCAGGCTTGATGACTTCTTGAAGGACGAACGATCCATCAGGAAAAAATACCCACACCCCACACCTCAAGCTGCAAGCTGCAGGCTGTAGACTGCACAGGTATCATGGCCACCTGCGACTTGTGGCCTGAAGCTTGGGGCCTGAACCATGGATTGTCAATCATCACAGCGCGGTCAGCGACTCTTCGGCCAGCGGAATGTAGTAGATGCCCGCTTCGCGCTTGTCGTCGAGCCGATGCGAGGCTTTCTGGTAGGCGTCGAGCTGCGTGTCACCGCACGCGACAATGCGATCATCGACGACGACGATGTATTTGCCGCCGTAGCGATGCGCCAATGCTCCTGCGTGATCAAGAAGGTACTGCCAGCTCTTGCAGAGATAGGGGCTGACGTGCTCCCAAATCCGCTCCACCGTCTCGTCGACGGAGAGGCCGCTCGTGTCGATCGTCAAATCCGCCTTGGCATAGGCCGCGGCGCGCTCCTGCATGAGCGACCGGATGCGCGAAAGCGGGTTGGCGTGGCTCTTCTCGAGCATCGGCCGCATGGCCGGCTTGCGCCCCACGCGCGAGAGAATCACCGCCGGGCGCGCAGTCAGACACACCACGAGACCGCTGGCGCGCAATCGCGCGCGGTTTTGCGGGTCAACGACTGCGCCGCCACCGGTGGCGATCACCTGATGATGACCATGGATGACGCGGCCGATGCAGCGCCGCTCCATCCGACGGAACACCGGCTCCCCGCGTTCGGCGAAGATGCGCGCAATCGGTATCTTGGCCCGCGCTTCAATGAGCTGATCGACATCGACAAACTCCCATCCGAGCCGCTTGGCCAGCCGTTTGCCGACCGTGGTCTTGCCTGTGCCCATGAATCCGATCAGGATCACGTTCATCGCGACAGCACACAGCAGACAGCACACAGCAGACAGTAAAATCGTTCAACTCGCTCTCGTCCCTTTTGGTTCATCTTTGCTTTCCTCTTACTCAACGCACATTCTGTGTGCTGTGTGCTTAGTGCTGTTTGCTAGAACTGTCGGATGTGCTTCAGGTAGCTCTGATGGTTCCGCTGCACTTCGCGCAGGCTGTCGCCGCCGAATTTCTCCAGCATCGCCTTTGCGAGTTCAAACGCGATCATCGCCTCGCCGACTACACCGGCGGCGGGCACGGTCGTCACATCGGAGCGCTCCACCGTCGCCACAACCGGCCGCTTCGTGTTGATGTCCACGGAACGTAACGGCTTGCGCAGCGTCGAGAGCGGCTTGAGGAATCCGCGCACGATAATCGGCTGGCCCGTGGTCATGCCGCCTTCGAATCCGCCCGCGCGGTTCGCGGATCGGTAGAAGCCTCGCGCCTTCGTGTAGAAAATTTCATCTTGGACCTTGGAGCCCGGTAGCGATGCGGCTAAGACGCCATCGCCGACTTCCACCGCTTTGACGGCGTGGATGGAGAGAATCGTCCCGCCCAGAATCGCGTCAAGGCGGCGATCGTAGTGGGCGTAGCTGCCTAATCCGGGTGGTGCGCCCTCAACCAGCACCTCGAAGATGCCGCCCAGCGTGTCGCCGGCTTTCACGCACGCATCGATGGCTCGCATCATCCGCTTGGTGGCCGCCGCATCGAGACAGCGCAGCGGTGTGGGCTCGGCCTTGCGGCGAATCATCGCGATGGTCGCCTGTGCCGATTTCGCACGCACCGAGCCAAGCGCCACCACATGACTGGCAAGTTCCATTCCTAATGGGCAGAGCAATTGCTTGCACAAGGCGCCGACGGCGACGCGCGCCGCGGTTTCGCGCGCGCTGGCCCGCTCGAGGACATTGCGGATATCGCGGTGGTCGTACTTCATCGCTCCGGTTAAATCCGCGTGGCCTGGCCGCGGCTGTGTGACGACGGGCAATCGATCGATCGAAGCGTCCTTATTCTTGATCGCCATCGCGATGGGGCTGCCCAGCGTGATGCCCCGTCGCACACCGGCAAGGATTTCCACGGTGTCGGTTTCAAACTGCATGCGTGGCCCGCGTCCATACCCCAACTGGCGTCGGCGCATCTCGGCTTGCATCACCGCCGCATCGATGGGCACGCCGGCCGGCATGCCTTCCACCGTCGCCACCAAGTACGGGCCGTGCGATTCACCTGCCGTCAGAAATCGTAGCATCGAATAGTCCCGCCACGTGGCCACGTGGCCACGTGACCACTGTGTCTCACTTGTTTCATGTCAACGCCACCCATAGTAGCTCCACAAGAGTCGGACCGTTTCCTCCACGCCTGTCGCGCGGAGGATCGCATTACCCTGAAAGAGTGCCACGATCAACCCCAAGGACAAAAACGGCCCAAACGGAATGACGTGTGATTTTTTCATGAGCAGCACAAAGAGTCCTGGGATGAGTGCCAACATCGGGGCCAGGAAAAACGTCAGCGCGACCAGTTTCCATCCGAGGATCGAGCCGGCCATCGCCAGCAGCTTGATGTCCCCGCCCCCCATGCTCTCCTTGCGAAACACCACGTCGCCCAGCAGCCCGGTGCCGTACAAGAGCCCGCCGCCGACCAGCATCCCCACGATCGAGGAGCGAAATGAAAAGAATCGCGAATCGGTGCCGTGCAGCGCCGGCAGCGCCACGCTGAGGGCGAGCCCGATCACGAGCCCGCCCAGGCTGATCTCATCCGGAATGATTTGGAACTCGAAATCAATGAAACTGGCCACGATCAGCGCGTACACAAACGCGAGATAAATGAGGCCGATGACCGTGACGCCAAATCGCTCGAAGATCGCTACCGTAGCCGCACCGGTCAGCGCTTCCACCACCGGATAGCGCCACAAGATCGAAGCGCGGCACTGGCGACACGCCCCGCCCAGCACCACGTAGCTGACGAGCGGGAGATTGTCATACCACGCAATGGGCTTTTCGCAATGAGGACAGCGGGAGCCCGGGAACACGATCGACTCTTCGCGCGGCATCCGGTAAATGCACACGTTGAGGAAACTGCCCAGGCAGCCGCCGAGCGCAAACCAAATGACCCACCACACCTCGTGCGGGATCACGATGTCATCCGTCTGCTCTGGTCCCGGTCATGGCCTGGCACGTGAAAGGTGGTAATCATGACATCGCCCGAACAGCCCGCTCAAGAGCGTGTCGCATGACGCGGATGGGCGGCTCACGACGCAGCCACAAACGAAGCGATTCGGCACCTTGGTATAGTAGCATCGGAATCCCGTCGATCGCAAGCGCGCCACGCGCCCGGGCCGCTCGCACGAGCGCGGTCGTGGGCCGTCGGTAGACAAGATCGAACACGGCCAGACGCTTGTGGATGGCTTGTGGATCCACCGGCAGCGGATCCTTCGGGCGCAGGCCAAGCGTCGTCGCGTTGACCAGCAAGGTGGAGTGCTCCAGCAACCTGCTCACTGCTCGTCGTTCGAAGGGCACGGTGGTAATCATGCCTCCGGAAGAGCTGGCCTGCAGCCAATGGACAAACTGGGCCGCTCGTGCCGGCGTGCGATTCACAACGAAAATGGTCCGCGGACGCATCGACAGCAACGCCCATCCCACGGCGCGCGCCGCTCCTCCGGCCCCCAATAGGACCACTTGCTGATCCCGGCAATTGCAGCCAAGATCTTCCTTCAGCGCCCGCCGGAATCCTTCAACATCGGTATTGTGCCCGACGAAGCGGCCCTCCTTGCGCACCAGCGTATTCACCGCGCCGATTGCCTTCGCCTCCGATGCGACACCCCGTTGAGGATCGAGATGTCGCAGGATGTGTTGCTTGTGCGGCACGGTGACGTTGAGACCATCGACACCCGCTAACTCGAGGGCGCGCACGACAGGCTCGAGAAAGCGCGGCGGCACGTCGAAGGGCGTGTAGAACGCGTCTAGCCGCATCGCCCGCAAGGCCGCGGTGTGCATCGCGGGTGAGAGACTGTGGCTGACTGGATGACCGAGAATGCCGAAGAGGCGCGTCATCAGAGAAGCACACAGCACACGGCACACAGCACACAGGATGGCCGAACGAAGAGGTTACGTTGCGTTTCCTGCTGTCTGCTGTCTGCTGTTTGCTGTCTGCTGCGGTTCACGGATGCAGCGCTTGGCGGCGCTTGAGGTAGGCCTGACGCGTCGTCGAGGAAATAAGCTTGTTCACGGCGTTCAGATACGCTTTCGCCGAGGCCTCGATGACGTCGGTCGACGTTCCACGCCCGCCCACCTCAATGTGCCGGTAGCGCAGTTTCAGCGAGACTTCACCGAGCGCATCTTTGCCCTTCGTCACCGCGTGGAGGCTGTAATCCACCAGCTCAGGCGACACACCGGTGAGCCGATCAATCGTCTTATAGCACGCATCCACCGGCCCATCGCCGCAGGCGGCGTCTTGCAGCTCTTTGCCGTCCTTCACCAGACGAATCGTCGCTGTTGGGACGGTATCGCTGCCCGAGGCGGTGTGCACGTAGACGAGCTTGTAGGTTTCCTGCTCCGGCGGCATGTCCTCTTCGATGATCGCAGCCAAATCCTCGTCGAAAACTTCCTTCTTCTTATCGGCCAGCACCTTGAAGCGCTCAAAGGCGCGATCCAGCTCCGCTTTCGAGAGGCGAAAGCCCAAGGCACCCAGACGCTTCGCAAACGCGTGGCGGCCGGAGAGCTTGCCCAACACCAGCGTGCTGTCCGCCAAGCCGATATCCTGCGGACGCATGATTTCATACGTCGCGCGATGCTTGAGCATCCCATCCTGATGGATGCCGGACTCGTGGCGAAACGCGTTCTCACCGACGATCGCCTTGTTCGGCTGCACGACGATGCCGGTGAGGCTGCTGACCAGCCGCGACGTTTTGTGGATCTGCCGCGTGTCGATGCCGGTCGTCGCCCGGTAGAAATCCTGGCGGATCTTCAAGGACATGACGATCTCTTCGAGCGAGGCGTTCCCCGCCCGCTCGCCGATGCCGTTGATCGTGCACTCGACTTGGCCCGCCCCGTTCGAGATGGCGGCCAATGAGTTCGGCACCGACAGCCCCAGGTCATTGTGACAATGCACGCTGATCGTCGCGTCCTCGATGTTCACGACGTGCTCGGTGATCCCGTTGATGAGTGCCCCGAACTCCTCTGGAATTGCAAACCCAACGGTATCCGGAATGTTCACCGTCGTCGCTCCGGCTTTGATCACCGCCTCGAGCACTTGGTACAGGAACTCCGGCTCGGTGCGCGAGGCATCCTCAGGCGAAAACTCCACGTCTGTGCTGTACTTCTTCGCGTAGGTCACCGCCCACACCGCTTGGCGCAGAATCTCGGCTTGCGCTTTGTGGAGCTTGTACTTGCGATGGATCGGCGAGGTCGCCAGGAAGACGTGGATGCGTTTCTTCTTCGCCGGCGCCAACGCCGCTGCGGCCGCATCGATATCGGGGGCCAGTGAGCGCGCCAACGCGGCGATCGTCGGGCCTTTGATCGTCTGCGCGATCATCTTGACCGCTTGCCGATCACCGGGCGAAGCCAGCGGAAATCCGCCTTCAATCACGTCGACACCCAAGCGCGCGAGCTGCTTGGCGATCTCCAGTTTCTCCGGCGGCGTTAAACTCGCTCCGGGACATTGTTCGCCATCGCGTAAGGTGGTATCGAAGATAACAATACGTCGTGACATTTCGTCTTCTCCTACGGACATTTTGGATTTTGGATTTTTGATTTTGGATTGGACTGGTCATCTAAAATCCAAAATCGAAAATCTGAAATGCGCTTGGATATCATTCGTCGACGCCGCCCTCTTCGAGATACGGTTCGATGAGATCCAATAACGCATCCAAGGTTGAGATCAGCGCATGCTCCTCCTCGCGGAGGAGAAGCTGGCGGACCTGGGCAAGATCGACCCGTTTTCGAATGATGAGCTCAGAGAGCGCATTGGCCAAGTCGCCGCGCTGTGCGGTGTTCGCTTCATGATACTGCCGCAGCGCTTCGATAAAGAGATTTGGCTCTTGGATGTTCTGCTCAAACATCGACATGATAATACCGACTACCTCATCCATTTCATACGCCGCTGCTTGTGACAAACTGCATCTTCACTCCAACCGAGAACGAGTTAACGAACTCACGACCGGCTCTTCGCCGTCTGCCGTAGGGCGGTTCGCTTCTGGTTCTTACTTCTGCCTACTGCCTTCTGCTGACTGCTTACTGCTGATTGCTTAGTGCTACTTCCAATCCAGGGCATCATGGCGCGCAGCTTAGCTCCGACTTGCTCGATGAGATGCTGTTCATCCTGCTGCATGAGTCGCGTGAAATTCGGGCGGCCGGCTTCATGCTCGGCGACCCATTCCTTTGCGAACTGACCCGACTGAATTTCCTTCAGCAATTGCTTCATCGTTTCTTTCACGTGAGCGTCGATGACGCGCGGGCCGCAGTGGATGTCGCCCCACTTCGCGGTATCTGAGACGCGCTTGCGCATCCCCTGGATGCCGCTGGCCCAAAACATGTCTGTGATCAATTTCAATTCATGCAGACATTCAAAGTACGCCACCTCGGGCTGATAGCCGGCCTCGACGAGCGTTTCGAATCCGGCTTTGATAAGCGCTGAGGCGCCGCCGCAGAGGACGGCCTGTTCGCCGAAATTGTCGGTCTCCGTTTCCTCTTTGAATGTCGTCTCGAGCACGCCGGCGCGCGTCGCCCCAATCCCTTTGGCCCATGCCAGCGCGATCGCTTTCGCCTGCCCCGTTGCGTTTTGATGGACCGCGATGAGGGCCGGCACGCCTTTGCCCTCTTGATATTGCGAGCGAACGAGGCTGCCAGGACCTTTCGGGGCGATCATCACGACGTCGACGCTCTTCGGCGGCTTGATCAACCCGTAGAGGATCGCGAAGCCGTGTGAAAATCCCAGCGCTTTGCCCGCTTTCAAGTTCGGCTCGATGGACTCCTTGTAAATCTGTCCTTGGAGCATGTCCTGCGCGAGCACGATGATGAGATCGGCTTTCTTCGTCGCCTCGGCGACAGACATCGGCGTAAACCCGTCGTGTTTCGCCAGGTCGAAGTTTGGTCCGCCAGGGCGCTGAGCGACAATGACCTTCACACCGCTATCCCGCAGGTTCAATGATTGGCCGCGCCCTTGGATGCCGTAGCCGATCACCGCCACGGTCTTGCCCTTCAGCGCCTTGAGATCCGCGTCTTTCTCGTAGTAGATGTTCGCCATTGGCCTTTTCCTTTGTGCTTTCTGCTGTGTGCTGTGTGCTTACTGCTGGGTGCTGAGTGCTGTGTGCTGCTCAGCGTTACTTTTCGAGCGCGACGCGGCCCGTGCGCACGAGCTTGAGCACGCCATACTTGCGCAGTTCGTCGACGAGCTGATCGAGCGTCTTGGTGTCCCCGGCCACTTCGACCACCACGGACTGGTCGGTGGCGTGGGCTACCTTGGCGCCATAGCGCTGGGTGAGCGCTTCGAGCTTGGCCAGGGCAGCCCCGTTGACCTTCACCTGGGCCAGCAAGAGCTCGCGGTCGATGAAGCGGCCCTCCTTCATCTCCTGCACCTCGATCACGTCGATGAGGCGATTGAGCTGATTCTTCACCTGCTCGAGCTTCACCGCATCGGCATCGACGACGATCGTCATGCGCGAGATCGTGGGGTCTTCCGTCGCGCTCACGGTCAAGGAGTCGATGTTGAACCCGCGCGCGCTGATGAGATTCGCCACGCGCGAGAGCACGCCGAAGTGATTCTCAACCAAACAGGAGATCGTGTGTTTTTCGCTCATCACATCTCACGTGCATACGTGCAGATGCGCATACGTCCGCACGTCTACACGCCCACACGTCTGCACGTCGTTACCCAAGACTGAGCTTAGATTCTTCATCCGGGGTGGCGCGACGATGCTGCGGCACGCCGCCGTCTTTGCTCAGCATGGCGTAGGTGCCCAGCATTTGGAAGTGCGGCTTGCCGGGCGCGATCATGGGCCACACGTTTTCTTTTTGTTCCACGAGGAAGTCGATGATGGTCGGACGGTCGGCGACACTCATGGCTTGTTCAATGGCCGGCCGCACGCCTTCTTTCTTATCCACCCGCAGGCCCACACAGCCATAGGCCTCGGCCAGCTTCACGAAGTCCACGACGTTCAGCTCCGAAGCCGCATAGCGGCTCTCGTAGAACTGGTCTTGCCACTGGCGCACCATGCCGTGGAATTGGTTGTTCATGATGGCGATCTTGATGGGCAGGCGCTGCTTCGCGGCGGTGGCCAATTCCATCGATGTCATCTGGAAGCTGCCGTCGCCATCGATGTCCCACACCACGTCTTTCGGGCGGCCGAATTGCGCGCCGATGGCCGCCGGCAAACCAAAGCCCATGGTCCCTAAACCCCCGCTGGTGATGAGCGAACGCGGCTTGTTGAACTGGTAGTACTGCGCCGTCCACATCTGGTGCTGGCCCACCCCGGTAGCGATCACGGCGTCGCCGCGCGTCGCCTCGGCAATCTGCTGGATGATGTACTGCGGCAAGAGGCGGCCTTTTTCGCGGTACGTCAGCGGGTACTGGCGCTTCATCTCGGCCAGTTGCTTCAGCCAATCCGACGTATCAGCGCCCTTCACCAGTTTGTTCAGCTCGATCAAGACCTGGCGCACATCGCCCACCACCGCGTAATCCACGCGCACGGTCTTGTTGATGGACGAGGGGTCCACGTCGATGTGGATCTTCTTGGCGTGGCGCGCGAACTCATCGGGCTTGCCTGTCACCCGGTCATCGAAGCGAGCGCCGATGCCGATCAGCAAATCGCATTCGGCCACGGCCAGGTTGGTGTATTCGAAGCCGTGCATGCCCAGCATGCCCAGACTCAGCGGATCCGACTCGGGAAACGCCCCTAAGCCCAGCAAGCTCGTGGTCACCGGCGCTTTGAGGGTCTTGGCCAACTGCAGCAGCTCGGCCGAGGCCCCGCTATGAATCACTCCGGCGCCCACGTAAATAATGGGTTTCTTGCTCTTGGCTATCGCCTCAGCCGCTGCGCGCACTTGCGCCATGTTGATCGCAGGTGCCGCTTGCAGCTTGTAGCCGCGGATGTTCACCTGCTTAGGATACTCGAACTCAGCTTCGTTCACCGTCGAGTCCACCGGCAGATCAATCAGCACCGGGCCAGGTCGTCCGGTGGCCGCGATATGGAAGGCCTCGCGCACCACGCGAGCCATGTCGCGCACGTCCTTCACCAGGTAGCTGTGCTTGGTCACCGGACGCGTGATGCCGATGGTGTCGGCTTCTTGAAACGCATCATTGCCGATGACCGAGGTGCGCACCTGGCCGGTGAGTGCCACGATGGGAATCGAGTCCATATAGGCCGTGGCCAAGCCGGTTACCAGGTTGGTAGCACCCGGACCGGACGTGGCCAGACACACGCCCACCTTGCCCGAGGCGCGGGCGTAGCCGTCGGCCATATGCGAGGCCCCCTGCTCATGGGCCGTCAGCACGACCTTAATCGGGGATTGGTAGAGCGCGTCGAACGTCGGCAGGTTGACCCCGCCGGGGATGCCGAAGACCGTCTCGACACCCTCGCGCTGGAGGCATTCGATCAAGATTTGGGCGCCTTTGAGTTTTGTCGTCATGGTAACCAGAGATTATAACACGGTGAGCCGCCGGACGAAAGCCGCCCGTTCGTTAAACGGCCTGCGGCGCGGGAGGAAGGACGCTGGTGGGGCGGTTCGGGCCGCGGACTTGGCAGTCCTGCGGATAGAGGTAGAGCGGCACGAGCGCGCGGGCGTCATCGTGCTCGCCCTTAAGCCATCGCGCATATCCGAGGCGGCCTAACGTGGCGGCGCGCGGCAACCAGAACTCTTGCGGCGCTATCGTGGCATCCTGGCCGTGCTGACGAAGGCGCTCGGCATAGAGCCCGGCGCCATCTCCCAGGAACACCGCCGGCTCCTTGATGCGGCCAAGCCATTGATCGATCGGACCTAAGAAGTAGTCGCCGTGCCTAACGAGCACACCCTCCTCCCACCGATACAGTGCGGCGTAAACGTTCTTCTGCTTGGCGTCCAAGATCGGACAAATCGCGCCGGGGGCAAATGGCAGTGCTGCCGCCAAGACTTCGAGCGAGGGCATGCCAACCACCGGAATCTTTGTGGGAAACGCCAGCGCCTTGACGAAGGAGAGCCCAATGCGCAAGCCGGTGAACGAGCCTGGCCCGCGATCCACAACGATGGCCTCAAGCTGATGCAGTTTCGTCCGCGCCGCCTCTAAGACGCGCGTAACCGCACCTGGCAACTCGACGGCGTGTGGATAATCTACCAATAATTCATAGGAAGAGATGAGGCGGTCGCCATCAAGGACGGCCACACCCAACTGACGCCCGGAGGTTTCAATCGACAGGAGCATCGGAGTCGCTTTCTGAAGGTGCGGCAGACGACGGCGCGGGCGTTGCGGGTGGCTGCAGGGCTGCCACGATCGATGCGGCGTGCGTCCCGTGCGCCACGACGGTGATGCGGCGGCGGTTCGTGCTCACGTGATTCAGACGAATCTTAATATGATCTTCGGGCAAGAAACCCTCGAACCGCTCCGCCCATTCAATGAGCGTGATTTTATGCGGGGAAAAAATCAGATCCACGTCAAGCCAGGCCACCGCCGAGGCTCCCTCCAAGCGACAACCGTCGATGTGCACGAGTCCAGGATCGCCGCCCGCCCCCCCGGCCCGCTGGTCATCAGAGCCGGGGCGGGCGGCTTTCGTAGACGGCGGGCCGGGGGCGTACTCGCGCATGAGCACGAAGGTGGGGCTCTTGAGCGTCTCCTGCTCCCGTCCTAGCCCGCGCGCGATGCCCTGAATCATCGTCGTCTTGCCGCTGCCGAGCTCGCCGTAGAATGCGACGACGTCGCCTGCCTTCAGCAGACGCCCGAATTGCTCCCCCAACGCCTGAGTCTCTTCGAGCGAATGACTCACCAGTTCAAACGTTGATGCGGATTGAGAGGTTGCGGATGATCGTTTGCTCATCGTCTAGAAATGTTGAAAGCCTTTCGCGCGCAGCAGGGTGATGCGTCCGTCAACGCGCTGTAGCTCAACACGTGCGCCGCGTCTGACGACGGTGCCGATGCGCGTGACCGGGCACGTGCCGATTCGCGCGGGCACGCGCGCGGTATCCCGTGCGCCGACCGCAAACAGCAATTCGAAATCCTCGCCGTCGACCAGAGCATGATGCACAGAGCCCGCCGCCTGTGCAACAGGAATCGCCGCCGCCTCGATGCGCAGCGTCACACGGCTGGCGCGGGCCAGCTGCCACGCATCTGACGCCAAACCGTCCGAGAGATCCATCATCGCATGGACGCGCACGCGCGTGACGAGTGCTTGCGCCTCGCGCAGTCTTGGGATGAACTGCGCGTGCCGGCCGCTGCGTAACGAGCCGCCGAGCCGGCCAGTGACAAACAGTGTGTCGCCGACCCGCGCCGTGCTGCGCAGCGTGAGATGACGCGGCTCAACCGTGCCAAGGATGGCGACGTCGATGATCAGTTGGGGCGCGCGGACCGTGTCGCCGCCGACGATGGAGACGCCGAATCGTCTGGCGCAGCGCTCGAGTCCGTGATAGAGCCGATCCACAACCGCCACCGGCGTCGACGGCGGCGCGCCCAGCGAGACGACCGCCCATCGCGGCACCCCGCCCATCGCCGCGATGTCGCTGATGTTCGCGGCTAGCGCCTTCCAGCCGATCAAGGTGGGCTTGGTCACTTCTTCTGTGCCCGCCGAAGATCCCACCACCTGTCGGTTCGCCGAAGGCGAATTCCGGCCCTTCGGGCCGGCCGGCAGGTGGTGGGATGGTGGCAGACGAAAGTGTATTCCCTCCACCAACATGTCACTCGCAAAGAGCAACCGTTTCGATGCCGGCGCGCGCAGCACCGCGGCGTCATCGCCGATTCCCACGATCACGGAACGGTCGCGGTGCAGTCGGCGTCTCATGCGCGCGATGAGCCCCACTTCGCCAAGCGCGTGCAGTAAACGCGGGATCGCCATGACGGCCTACGATGACGCCGACAACGACCGCACCGTCATCGCGACGCCGATCAGCATCGTGTTGTGCACGACGTGCACGGCCAGCGAGCTCATCAGCGAGCCGGTCCGCTCATACACGTACGCCAGCAGCACGCCCAACAGAAGAATCGGCAGAAAGCCGACCCAATTCGTGTGGACGAGCGCGAAGAGCCCTCCGCTGAGGAGCATCGCCCTGCGCACCGATGTGCGCCCGCGAATGGCCGGGTAGACGACGCCGCGAAAGAAGCATTCCTCCGCCAACGGCCCGATCGCGCAGGCCAACACCACCGTCAGCCCGAGAACCAGCGGCCGGTGCTCCTGAAAAATCAGCTCCTGTATCGGCTCCGCCGGCGGCGTGAATCCGCACCAGCGCGCGACTTGAGCGATGAGAAACAGCAGCGCAAACATCCACGGAAATACCATGACATAGCTGCGAAGACCGACGCCGATGGAATGCGACAGATGCCTCGCAGAGCCGCTGAAGAATCGCCACACCGAGAGGCCCTTGCCCAACGCAAACACGGCGACCGTCAAGACGACAAACCCATCCAAGAACAGCATGGAGGCTGCAATCCACAGATGGTCGTCAGGGCCTTCGCCGTTGAGATGCGCCAGCATGGCGATGCGGACAAAGGGCATCAAGCTGGCAATGAGGAGCATCAAAAGGATGATGCGCGCCACTTCCGCCAGCGACCACCGTGGCAGGCGCGCGGCAGGCGTGCGCCAGAACGACGCGAACCCTCCGGCCCACATCCAACCAAACGAAAGAAACAGCCCGCCGATCGTCAGCCCGATGATGATGACTCCCAGCGCGGTCACCGTCATGAACAATCTCGGGTGGCCGGCCACGCGCCGACGCACCGCCGCCTGCGTCAGCTCCTTGGGCCACCACTCAAGCGCCGGTTCGCGCAAGCGTGAGAACGTCGACGGCGCTTCAACGGACGGCACGGCGACGCCGACGCGCGCCTCGAACTGCTGCTCGAGCGCGTTCAGCTCATGTCTCACCGACGGCGGCCGGCCATGGACGTAGAGCCCCACCGCCACCGCGCCCAACACGACATAGAGGATCCACCCGCGCAAGAGGCGCTGCATCATCGTTGCCACGTCCGTCGATGGTTCTGGCTGCACGCTCCAAGCTGCATGCCACAGAAAGCTGTGTTTCGCCTGAAGCCTGCAGCTTGTGGCTGGCAGCCGAGATCATTCATCATGTTGAAGTCGTCTTTTCAACTCGAGGAAACAAGACGGGATGCGGCCCGATAGCCTGTCCCGACTTCACGCCTGTCCATTGCGCCGCATCCGCGAAACGCCGAGGAGTCGTCCCGTGGCCCATCTGCTGCCAGATCGCATCGGCGACGGAAGGCATGAACGGATCGAGGGTGATCGCCACAATACGGATCACCTCTGCGAGCGCATGGAGCACCGTCTGCAATCTTGGCGCAAGATCCGGCTGCTTCGCCAGTTTCCAGGGGGCAGCCGTCTCGATGTAGCGGTTCGCGCCGCTGACCACATCCATGATCGCTTCGAGTGCCACAGAAAATTCCATACGATCCATCGCGGCACTGACACGTCCTGCCAGGTCAACCGCCGCCTGTCGCAATGGTTCATCCTCGACCGCGCATCCCACAGGGCCTGCCGCGGGAATCTTCCCTGCGCCATACCGCTCCATCATGGAGAGCGTTCGGTTGACTAAATTGCCGAGGTCATTCGCGAGGTCCGCGCTCAGCCGCGTAAAGATGGCATCCTCGGAAAAATTCCCGTCCTGCCCAAACGGAATTTCCCGCAGGAGAAAATACCGATAGACGTCGGCCGCGTACGGCTGTCCCTTGAGCACCTCGTTGATCACCACCGTCGGGTTCACGATATTGCCCAGCGATTTCGACATCTTCTGCTCGCCGATCTTCCACCAGCCGTGCGCGAAAATCATCGTCGGCATCAGCTCATCGGAAAACCCCAGCGCGTGCAGCATGATCGGCCAGTAGAGCGCGTGGTGGCGCAGGATATCCTTGCCGATAAAGTGCACATCCGCGGGCCACAGCCGGCAAAACGCCTCCGATGGCGGTGTTTCCCCGCGATATCCAGGCACGGTGATGTAATTCAGCAGCGCATCGAACCACACGTAGACCACGTGCTCCGGATCAAACGGCACCGGAATGCCCCACTTCACCCGGCTGCGAGGACGGGTGATGCACAGCGACTCCGGCAGCGGCTGCTCCAGTAGGCTCGTCAGTTCGTTGTAGCGGCTCTCGGGACGGATGAAGCGTGGGTGCGTCTTGATGAACTGCTTCAACCAGTCTTGATGCGCGCGCAGCGGCAAGTGCCAGCCTTCTTCTCTCACGGGATCGAGCGGCCGCTGGCACGACGGACACAACGGCTTGCCGGTTGTCGCCGTTCCGCCGAGCTCCGCTTCGGTCCAGAATGTTTCATCGGGCGTGCAGTACCAGCCTTGATACGACGATCGCTCCAATGAGCCTGCCTCGCGCAACTTCACCAGGATCTGCTGCACCGCCTCGACGTGGCGCGGCTCGGTGGTCCGAATGAAATCGTCGTAGCGGATGTTGAGGGTCGTCCAGAGCGTCTTGAAATGTTGGACCACCCCATCGACGAACGCTTGCGGCGTCTTACCGGCCGCCGTCGCCGCCTGCTCGATTTTCTGGCCGTGCTCGTCGGTGCCGGTGAGCAAGAACACCGGCTCGCCTTTCAGCCGATGGTAGCGCGCCAGGCAGTCCGCCGCTACTTCGGTATACGAGTGGCCGATGTGCGGAGCCGCATTGACGTAGTAGAGCGGCGTGGTGAGATAGAGGGTCTTAGCCATGAGTTCTGAAGTTAGATGCTGGAGACTGGAAGCTGGACAGGCTGAGTGTTCGACGCTGCTGTTTCCAGCTTCTAGCTTCCAATTTCCAGCTTCCTGCTATTACTTTCCGATGAGATTCAGCCATTTCTCGCGCGCCACCGCCGCGACAAGGCGCGGGCTGACGAACTGTTCCAGCGAATCGCGCAGCGCCACGAGCTCGAACACCGTGTCCAGGCACCGATCCAGATCCATGCCGCGGACCTGCCGGCGAAGCGCGACAGCGTGTCCTGCGTGCGCGATGTACGCCGTCTCGCTCGTCGCCGTCACCGCCAGATCGCGCAGCCAGCGCATCATCCCGTCCAGCAACTGGGCGACCCCTTCGCGCGACTCCGGCAAGGGACGCTCAAACCATGCGGGAGGCGCATCGCTTCCCAGCAACGACACCCACTGATCATACGTGCTCCAACGATCCGCCAATGCGAGCGCCTCTGAGGCGCTGCCTCCTGACAGCGACGCGATGGCGGTGGCGGTTGGTTCGTCGCATCCTTTCTGCGTGATCAGGATCTGCTTAACCACGTCAGCAGGAAGCGGCCGGCACCGGATGAGCTGGCAGCGCGAGACGATGGTGGGCAGACACGCCGAGAATTGCGCCGTCGTAAGGATGAAGCGGGTGTGCGCGGAGGGCTCCTCCAATACTTTCAATAAACTGTTCGCCGCTTCTTCAGTCAGTCGCTCCGCTCCTTCGAGGATCGCCACCTGAAACGCCGCGCTGTAGGGCCGCAGGGCCACGCGGCCGATCACGTGCCGGATCATGTCGATCTTGATCTGATCCGACGCGCCCCCCGCAACGACGCTGTGCACGTCGGGATGCGTGCCCCGCGCAATCTGCCGGCAGACCGTACACGCATCACACGGTCGATTGCCTGCTCCCGTGCAATTCAGCGCTTTCGCCATCTCGAAGGCGAGGCGGCGCTTGCCGACTCCGTCCGGGCCGGCGAAGAGATAGGCGTGGGCCACTCGCTCATCCTGCAGATGGGTCTTGAGCAGCTCGATGACCCGTTCTTGTCCGAGAATGTCGCTCCACGCCATTTATGAAGCGACAAGCGACACGTGACACGCGACACGTACGAATGCGCCCGCGAATTCCCACCGCTGCATCGTCGGTCTCATGGGTGTATGCGTTTCATGATGAGAGATTCGAGTTGCGCGCGAACCGCGTCCACAGACTTGGACGCATCCACGATGACGACGCGCCGAGGGTCTCGCCGAGCCAGCTGCAGGTACCCGCGCCGCACCTGCTGATGGAACTGCCGCGTCTTGCGTTCCATCCGGTCGTGCGACCGGCGCAGCCTGGCGAACCCTTGCGCCGTCGGGAGATCTAACACGATCGTCAGGTGCGGCATCACCCCATGAATGGCGTGACGGCCGAGCCGGTCAAGCCACGGCACATGCACGCCGCCGCCGTAGCCTTGATAGACGACCGTGGAGTCATGGAAGCGATCGCAGACCACGACGTCGCCCTTGGCTAACGCCGGACGGATGCGCTCTTCCACCAACTGCACGCGCCCGCCGATAAACAAGAGCGCTTCCGCTAACGGCGAGAGGGGAGTGGTCGTGTGGAGGAGCAATTGGCGCGTCGCGCAGCCCACAGGCGTCGATCCCGGATCTTGCAGCCACACGACCCGGCGCCCCGCGCGCCGAAGCCGCTGCACCAGCCACCGTGCCTGCGTGGACTTGCCCGATCCCTCCGGGCCTTCCAGCGTGATGAAAAAACCTTTTCTTTCAGACATCAGACCTCAGACTGCAGCACAACAGACGTTACGGCCTACGCCAGACGACGGGGCCGTGAGCCGTGTCTTCAAGGATAAACCCTGCTTCCTGAAACTCTCGACGGATCTGATCCGCGGATTGGAAATCCTTGCGCTTGCGTGCGGCTTCCCGCGCGTCGAGCCTTGTGCGCCACTGTGTCGGTAACTCCACAGGCTGCGGCTGGTAGGAGAGAAAGAGCCCGAGGACGCGGCAGAGCGAGAGCAAGGCATCGGCGTGTTTGACCGCCTCCGCCTCGACGGTGCGACTCAGGTCCACGGCCAACCGATCCAAGACCGCGAGTGCCGCCGGGGTGTTGAGATCGTCATCCATCGCCCGCTCAAACTGAGCACGCGCCTCGCACGTCTCCAATGGCGAGAGGGTGCTGTTCGTACGCCATGCTTCGACGCGATGCAGCGCTTCCGCCAATCCGCGCCAGCGGGCCGCCGCCGCTTGCACACTCGGCGCGGAGTAATCGATCGGACTGCGGTAGTGGGCGCCGAGAAAGAAGATTTTCAGCGCTTCCGCATTGCCCTGGCAATTGTTCAGCGCGTCTTCCACCGTCGTGTAATTCCCCAGCGACTTCGACATCTTCTCGCCATTGACGGTGAGCAGGCCGTTGTGCACCCAATAGCGGGCGAACGGCTTACCCGCGGCGACGGCTTGCGCGACTTCGTTCTCGTGGTGCGGGAACACAAGGTCCACGCCCCCGCCGTGGATGTCGAACTGATCGCCGAGATATTTCGTGCTCATCGCCGAACATTCGATGTGCCAGCCGGGACGCCCAGCACCCCAGGGACTTTGCCATGATGGCTCGCCGAGTTTCGCCGCTTTCCAGAGCGCAAAATCGAGCGGGTCGTGTTTGCCCGCCCCGGCAGTCGCAACAGGCGGGCCGGGGTGCTCGCCCGGTTCGATGCGAGCGCCGGCTTGCAATTCATCAAGGGTGCGGTTCGACAGCTTCCCATAGCCTTCACACTTTCTGACCGAAAAATACACATCGCCCTTCGCTTCGTACGCCACCCCTTTGATCAGGAGCGTGGAGATCAGGTCGGTCATCTCCGGCACGACGTGCGCGGTCGCGAGAGGTTCCTTGGTCGGAGGTTCAATGCCGAAGCGCCGCAACGTCTCGCGATAGCTGGCCAAGTACCGCTGCGACACCTCGGCGCACTTCGCTTTCAAGTCGCTGTGTGCTGTGTGCTATCTCTTGTCTGGCCTTCTCGATAATCTTGTCATCCACGTCCGTCACGTTGCGCACAAAGTTCACCTGATAGCCGCGAAACGTCAGGTAGCGGCGCAAGACGTCAAACACGTAGGCGCTGCGCGCATGGCCGATGTGGGGCACGTCGTACACCGTCGGGCCGCACACGTACATCGTCACCGCCGGCGGGTGCAGCGGCGTGAAGGACTCAATCTTGCGCGTGAGCGTATTGTAGAGCTTCATCTATGATCCGTTCATGGCTCGGCAGCGAGCGGGTCGCCGGCACGGGCAGGTCCCGAGCCGGACGTCTCGGAGGGTGAGCGGCCATGGTGCCCAGCACTAATTTTCATGCAGCCAACGATAGAAAATTGGTGCTGGGCGAGCGAGCCCGAGAGCCGAGCACCGGCGGCCACGGTGGGGCCGCCGAGTGCGTGCCGGCGAGGGACGCTGCCCGGGCCGATCGCGACCCACGATGGATGGACCCGCTGCCAGAGTTAAAATCACGAACCTGACTGAGACTTCCGATGCTCTTTCAGGTGCTTCTCGACGGCGTCGATCTCATGCTGCAACGCCTCGAGCCGCTCGGTCAGCGGATCCGGCAGATGCGTATGGTCCAGCTTGATCCCCGGGAAGTGCCGGTCCTTGATCCGTGTGATGCGCCCGGGGACCCCGACGACGGTGGAGTGATCCGGCACGTCGCGAATCACGACCGCGTTAGCGCCGATCATGGAATCGTTGCCGATGGTGATGTTGCCTAAGACTTTCGCTCCGGCGCCGATGACGACGTTGTTGCCGATTGTGGGATGGCGCTTGCCTTTCTCTTTGCCGGTCCCGCCCAGCGTCACACCTTGGAAAAGCGTCACGTTACGGCCGATGACGGTCGTCTCGCCGATCACGACGCCGATGCCGTGATCGATGAACAATCCGCGTCCGATCCGCGCGGAAGGATGGATTTCGATGCCGGTCATCCAGCGCGCGATCGTCATCAGCAGCCGCGGAACCACGGGGATTTTGACCCGGTCCAACGCATGGGCAAGACGGTAGAACACCACCACGTGCAATCCGGAATACGTCAGGAGCACTTCGACGAGGTTGCGCGCGGCAGGGTCGCGCTCAAAGCACGCCGTAACCTCCGCGTCGAACGCGACACGGATGACCGTCCCGACGGCGATGAGCAGCGCAAGGATCCAGAAGACCGCCATCATCTCTTCACTCGCGTACCGCGCGTCATCGTGCGACTCGTTGACGGCGCGACCAGCACGACCACGTGGGCCGCAATCCCCTGCTTGCCGGGGCAGAACGCTTCGGTCGTCTTCGCCTTGACGGAGACCTGAGCCGCTGAAATGCCCAGCAGGCGGCTGATCGCTCTGGCCATCTGGGCTTTGTATCCGACCAACGTCGGCGCGTCCGCAATAACGGTGGCGTCGATGTTGCCGATGCGCCACCCGCGGCGCTGCACGCCGGTGCGCGCGGCCTCCACGAACACCCGGCTATCCGCGCGGCGGTAGCGGGGATCGCTCGAGGGAAACTGCTCGCCGATGTCCGGCGCCCCGATCGCACCGAAGAGCGCATCCGCGAGCGCATGGAGCAGCACGTCCGCGTCGGAGTGGCCGGAAAGCCCCCGTGCATGCGGCACGGTGATCCCGCCGAGCCGCAGCGGCCGTTTGCCTGCCCCGGAACCGGGGCCGTTGAACCGATGGATGTCGTAGCCGATGCCGATTCTCATATCATCAGCACAAAGCACAAAGCAGACAGCACAACACTTCCGCAGCAATGGTTTGTGGCATGAGATGCGACTGTTTCCTACTCAAATATGTCATCTACTTTGTGCTTTATGCTTTATGCTTTGTGCTGTGTGCTGGACTCTATGGGACAGTATAGTTTCCGCGAGGATGAGATCATCTTTTGTCGTGACTTTGATATTGCGCGGATCGCCATGCACCATCCGAACCGGAAACCCGGCGGCTTCGAGGATGGCCGCGTCATCCGGAAATTGCTCGAGCTGCGATCCCGCCCGCGTCAGCGCCTGCGTGATCCATTCCCGACGGAACACTTGCGGCGTCTGCACCAACCAAAGCGACTCGCGATCCAATGTCAGCCGAACACCCTGTCGCTCATCGACGGCTTTGACGGTCACCGTCGCCGGCAACCCGCACGCCACCGCGCCTTCGCGCCGCGCTGCACGCACGGCGCGTGCGATCACGTCCGGCGTCACGCAGGGGCGCGCGCCATCATGGATGAGCACCCAGCGCGCCGCGCGCGGCACCACGGCACACCCGCGCGCAACCGAGGCTGCGCGCGAGGCTCCTCCCACGCATGGCAAAACCGCCTTGGTGATTGCATGCTGCTTGAGAAACGTACGCATCCGCGCTTGCTCGCCTGCGCGTACGACGACGATAATCCAGCGGATGTCGGGGCTGACTTGCAGAGCCGCCAGCGTGTGGGCCAGCAACGGCCGACCATGAAGCGGCGCGAACAGTTTCGATGGTGATCCGGTAAAACGCGTGCCGCTGCCGGCCGCCGGCACGACCGCGGCGACGTCCATCGAATGCTGTTTCATGTTTCACGTTCCAAGTTTCATGTTGCGGGCAACAAACGCCGAAGCTTTGATTCCCTACCCTGTCAACTTCGAACCTGAAACCTGAAACCTGAAACTTGGAACATTTTATCGTTTTGGCGCCGGAGCCCCGTCCGGCCTGACGAACACCATGCGCCCGGCAGAAGTCTGCAGGACGCTGGTCACAATTCCGCGGATGCTCTGGCCGATGAGCGCACGCCCGTTCTCGACCACGACCATCGTCCCGTCATCGAGATATGCCACCGCTTGGTGGTGTTCTTTGCCTTCTTTGATAGGCTTGACTTCCAACGCTTCGCCCGGCAGCACCACCGGCCGCAGCGCTTGGGCGAGCTCGTTGACATTGAGCACGCTGACGTTTTGAAACTCCGCGACCTTGTTCAAATTGAAATCATTGGTGATCACGCGGGCGCTGAGCACCTGGGCGAGCTTCACAAGCTTCGCATCGGTTTCGGGAATCCCCGGCAGGTCTTCTTCATGGATGCGCACATCC
This sequence comes from Candidatus Omnitrophota bacterium, assembly GCA_016198905.1. Lineage (GTDB taxonomy): Bacteria > Omnitrophota > Gorgyraeia > Aquiviventales > Aquiviventaceae > JACQHR01. The sequence continues at coordinate 29,517 of JACQHR010000013.1, forward strand.
ACCGTCGTGAGCTGCCGCAGTTGATTGAGCACTTCGAGCCCTCGCCGTCCGCGGCTGCGCTTGATGGGATCCGCGCTGTCTGCGACGGTCTGAAGCTCCTTCAACACGAACCGGGGAATTAGCAGGCGGCCTTCAATGAAGCGCGTCTTGCATAAATCCAAGAGGCGGCCGTCAATGATCGCGCTGGTATCGACCAACGACGCGTCTTCCCCGCGATCGTGGCGCGCCAGCCGCACGTACGGGATGATCACGCTGAACTCATCCCGCCCGCGCAGCGCCATGGCCATGCCGAGGTAGCAGAATGCCCACGTGAGGGACACGCGAAGGCCGCCCGCCGTAATCGGATCAAACGGCAGCAGCGTGATCGCATCGGCCACCAGCTTGGCCATGATGAGCCCAAAGAGCATGCCGAAGACCGCCGCCGAGGAACCGCGGACCGACACGCGCCCGATGCGATGGATCGCCGCTTCCAGCAGGACCAGCAGCGCTCCGGCCCCCGCAGCTAGTGGAATACGCAACCAGAATGGCCAGCCCTCTGCTTGCCCGATAAACTGCGATCCAAACAGCGCACTGATGATGACAAAGCCGACCCGAACGAATCGTAAATCCATGCTGAGCTACTCCTCACCCCGACGGCGCACCGCAATAACGATGATGGAAGAATGTGCCGCGGCGTGTGTGAATGAACGGTGAATGATTAGGTGATCGCTTGCGCGACCGCTTCCCGCACATGACGGACCTGGACGATCTCCATCCCGTCAACCCCGGTCACTCCTCCGCGTTGGGCGGCCACGAAACAGCGCGTAAACCCGACGCGCTTGGCTTCATGGATCCGCTGCGACACATTGCTGACCGGCCGGACTTCGCCCGTCAGCCCCACTTCTCCAATCGCGAGATGATGGCGATCCGTGGATCGCTCCTTGAGACTCGAAGCGATCGCGATGGCAATGGCCAAATCGGCGGAGGGTTCGAGCAGCCGCACGCCGCCCAGCGACGAGACAAACACGTCCTGCTGCGCGAGCAGATGCAGCCCCACGCGCCGCTCCAGCACGGCCAGCAGCATCGAGAGCCGATTGAAATCGATCCCGGTCGTGCGCCGGCGCGGCAGCCCCATGGTGCATGGGCTGGTGAGCGCTTGCACTTCCACGAGCAGCGGGCGGCTGCCTTCCAGGCTCACCGTCACCGTGCAGCCCGGCACCGCCTCGGTGCGATCGCTCAAGAACAGCTCGGAAGGATTCGTCACTTCAACAAGCCCCTCCGCGGTCATGTGGAACACGCCCAGCTCGTACGTCGCGCCGAAGCGGTTCTTGGTGGAGCGCAGCACGCGAAATCCGCTCGTCGATTCGCCTTCGAAGTAGAGCACGGTGTCGACGAGATGCTCCAGCACCTTTGGACCTGCGAGGAAGCCTTCCTTGGTCACGTGCCCGACGAGAAAGAGCGCGCAGTGGCGCGCCTTGACCAGTTGGACCAGTTCGTGCGCGCACGCGCGCACCTGGCCGATCGAGCCGGGCGCAGACTGCAGCTGGCTGGTTTCCACCACCTGGATTGAATCGACGATCACGACGTGGGGCTTGATCTGTGTGATCGCTTCGATGATCGCTTCCAGCCGCGTCTCGGCCAGCACGTGAATAGCCGAGGAGCTTAAGCCCAACCGGGTCGCGCGCAATTTCGTCTGATGCGGCGATTCCTCGCCGCTGACGTAGAGGACTGCGTGCTGCGCTGCCGCCAGCGAGCCCGCGACGCTGAGCAGCAGCGTCGACTTGCCGATTCCCGGCTCGCCGCCCACCAGCGTAATCGAGCCCGGCACGATGCCCCCACCCAGCACGCGATCGAATTCGCCGATGCCGGTGCGCACGCGCATCGCATCTTCCAGCAGCACATCCGCCAACAGCGTGGGGGGCACAAGCGCCACCGGATCGCTCGCACTCGTCGGAGAGGACTGCTCGACCACCTCTTCGACGAACGTATTCCATCCGTCGCAGCCCGCGCAGCGCCCGGCCCATTTCACGGACTGAGAGCCGCATTGCTGGCAAATGTAGAGCGTTTTGAGTTTGGGCATCGCCGTGTTCACTTGACGATTAGTAAGCAGTAAGCAGAATGCAGAAGGCAGCAAGCTATCGGATGAGCCGTGTCGTTCGGATCTGTATTGCTCGGCTTGTAATAAAACAGTGTGCGCACGCTGCCTACTGCTTACCGCCTGCTGCTTTCTGGCCCTTTGGTTTGGCCAAGAGTTTCCAGGGGTGTGCCCGCAGGTCATCGACAAACCCTTCGACCTGCCGGTAGAGGTCGTCGCTGTAAACGAACTTGCCGAGGTTGCCCTGCCCGGACTCCGCGTAGAACAAGGCCAGGTTCAGCCGCTCGGCCATCGCTTTCCACTGCCGCGTCGCGTCCCGCGCCTCCAGCACGGCTTCCTTCAGATAGATGCGCGCCTCCGGATCTCCGACGAGGGTGTTGAGCCCCTGGAGCGTTTGGTGGAATTCGGTCAGCACTTCGTTGGAGCGCTCCATGATGCGTTCGGTGGACACCGGAGGCTTGCCGATGAGTTTTTCATCCTCTTTCAGCAGGGCCCCCGCTCCCGGCCCGGGCCGGATCTCGAGATACTTCTCTCCCAGCAACCCAAACGTGCTGATCGACGCCTCGTCATCCACCCGGATGTTGACGCTGTTCGGCACGCGGATCACCAGCTGGACGTGCGACGGCGGATTCGTTTGTTCGGTCGGCGTGATGAGCTCCACCCCCACCACCTTCCCGACCTCTTTGCCTGCGTACTGCACGGGAGAGCCGTCGGTGATGCCGTTGGCCGATTCAAACCATACGTAGAGGCGATGCCCCCGCTCGAACACGGTCGAGAGGTCGCCGATGGCAAACATGAAGAAAATCAGCAGCACGAACCCCAAGATGATCCATGCGCCAACCTTGATCTCCAGCGTCCAGCGTTGCGTCATCCGCTCTCTCTTCAATCCTCCCTGCCGGTGATGCCTGCTGTGATGGTGATCCCGCTACTGCAAATTGACGTGACTGCGTAACGACCAGCGAGATAAGACGCGGCGGTCCGGTAGCCCTTCCTGAATGGGGCCGGTCGCCTCCCCCTTGATGAATTGCTGGATAATCGGGTTCTTGGAGCCGCGAATCTGCTCCGGCGTTCCCACTTCGATAATGCCCCCATTGTAGAGCATGGCTATGCGGTCTGCCACTTTGTAGGCGCTGCGCATGTCGTGGGTGACCACGACGGAGGTGACTTTCAACCGATCGCGCAGGGCCACGATCAACCCGTTGATGATGTCTCCCATGATGGGGTCGATCCCCGTCGTCGGCTCATCGTAGAGCACGATTTCCGGGTTCATCGCCAAGGCGCGCGCGAGGCCCACGCGCTTGCGCATGCCGCCCGAGAGCGCCGAGGGATACAGCTCGTCGATCTCCTGCAACCCGACGAGCTGAAGGCATTCGTGCACGCGTTGCTCAAGAGCCGCCGGCGGCGTCTGCGTGTGTTCTCTCAGCGGAAACGCCACGTTCTCGAAGACCGTCATGGAATCAAACAGGGCCGCACTCTGAAAGAGCATCCCAAACTTCAGCCGCACCTCGTTGAGCTCGCGGCCGGAGAGCGAGGCGACGTCGACGCCGCCAATCACGACCGACCCCTCGTCCGGCTTGAGCAGGCCGATCATGTGCTTGAGGAGCACCGACTTGCCGCAACCCGAGCGACCGATAATGACCGTCGTCTCGCCGGTGTTGATCGTCAGGTTCACGCGGTCAAGGACCTGATGGTCATTGAACGACTTCGATAAATCCTTGATCTCAATCATCTAGGCTGGGGCGTGGGGCACGAGACGTGGGGCGCGGGAACCGGCTCTCCCCCGTCTCCTGTCTCCCGCCCCTTGCCCCATGCTTATCGCCACACAAAGTAGAACATGGCCGTGCAGATACAATCCGCCGCGATAATGAGCAGGAACGACACGACCACTGCGACCGTCGTCGTGCGGCCGACCCCTTCGGCCCCCCCTTCCGTGCGGAAGCCTTCGAAGCAGCTGACGATACAGATGATCATCCCGAAGATGAACGACTTCAACAGCCCGGAGAAAAGATCCTTGAAGACCAGCGGCAGCGTGGCCATCTTCCAATACAGGCTGGGCAGCACCCCGAGCTTCATCGTGCCGATGATGAACCCGCCGAGGATGCCGATCGCATCCGCCCAGAGGGTCAGCAGCGGCAACGCCACGAGGATCGCGAGGAACCGCGGCACGACGAGAAACTTGACCGGATCCACCGCTAGCGTGGTGAGCGCATCGATCTGCTCGGTGACCTTCATGGTGCCCAGCTCGGCGGCGATGGCGGAGCCCACGCGCCCGGCGACGATGAGGGCGGTCATCACCGGGCCGATTTCCCGCACGACGGAAAGCGACACGAGGCTGGCGATGTAGATCTCCGCCGCCAGTTTCTTCATCTGATAGGCGCTTTGAAACGCCAGCACCATCCCGATGAAGAGCGCTGAGATGGACACGATGAACCACGACTGAATGCCGATCTTCGAAATTTCGCGCGCGACGGCATTCCCGCGCAGCGGCCGCGCCACCGCCCCGCCGACGGTTTGCACGAATAAGAGGCACAGGCTGCCGGTGTACCAGAACAGTTCGACGGCACGCGTTCCGGCTGCCGCCGTGGTTTCAAGAAACGGGCCGCTGAACCGTCCGATCATCGTGACGCGACCTCGCGGTCGCTGCCGGGGAGGTTCCCGTAGACACGAATTCCGCAATGCGCGTGCGGACATTCGCAGCCGTCACGCCACATCGCGGAATCGTGGATCGCTTGCGTTGAGCAAGACACGCTACGGGCTCGTCGAGGAATGCGCAACGGTTGGGGACTCCTCGAAGTCGAGGGCGTCGCCCTTGCGAAAGACTTTGACGGTCATCCCCGGCTTCAGCCGCTTGGCAATCACGGATTCGGCCAGCGGATCTTCCAGGAATCGCTGAATGACGCGTTTCAGCGGCCGCGCCCCGTAGACGGGATCGAAGCCTTTCTCGACCAGTAACTCCTTGGCGGACACATCCAATTCGATCGTCACACCCTGCTCGCGGATCCGCTCCTTCACGTGGCCGATCTCGACGTCGACGATCTGGATGAGGTTCTCCTGCGACAGCGGGTGGAAGACCACCACCTCATCGATGCGGTTCATGAACTCCGGTTTGAACGTCCGCTTGACTTCGTCGAGCAGTTGCTCCTTCAGTTTGCCGAAATCGACCTCATTTTTGTTGAGGGCCGAGAACCCGATGCTGCCCTGCTTCTTGAGGAGCTCCGCACCAAGGTTCGACGTCATGATGAGCACCGTGTTGCGAAAATCGACTCGCCGCCCGAAACTGTCGGTCAGCCGCCCGTCTTCCAGCACCTGCAGCAAAATGTTGAAGACGTCCGGATGCGCCTTCTCGATCTCATCGAGCAGCACGACGGAGTAAGGACGCCGGCGGATGCGCTCGGTGAGCTGGCCGCCTTCCTCATAGCCGACATAGCCGGGGGGTGCCCCGACCAGCCGCGAGACGTTGAACTTCTCCATGTATTCGGACATGTCGAGTTGAATGAGCGCATCCTCATCGCCAAAGAGGAATTCGGCGAGCGCGCGGCCGAGCAGCGTCTTGCCCACCCCGGTGGGCCCCAAGAAAATGAAGGAGCCGATGGGCCGGCGCGGATCCTTGATGCCGGCGCGTGAGCGGCGCACCGCGCGCGAAATGGCGGCGATCGCTTCCTCCTGGCCGATGACGCGCTTGTGGACCGCCTCCTCCATCTTGAGCAGCCGCTCGGTTTCTTTCTCCTCGAGCCTCACCAGCGGAATGCCGGTCCACTTCGAAACGATGTACGCGATCTCCTCGCCGGTGATCACGGGCATCGCTTCGCCCTTCGTCTTCTTCCACTCGCCTTTGACTTTCTCGAGCTGCTCGCGCGCTTCCCGTTCCTGATCGCGCAGCGAGGCCGCGAGCTCGAAGTCTTGGCCTTTGATCGCGGACTCTTTCTCTTTGCGGATGTGCTCGATCTTGTCTTCGAGATCCTTCACGTCCGGCGGCACCGTCAAGACCGAGAGCCGCGCGCGCGAGCCCGCTTCATCGATCAGGTCGATGGCCTTATCCGGCAAGAAGCGCCCGGCGATGTAGCGGTCGGAGAGTTTCGAGGCGACTTCGAGCGCTTCATCGAGATACTTCACGCGGTGGTGCGCCTCGTACTTATCGCGCAGCCCCTTGAGGATCTCGATGGTCTCGCTCACTGAGGGCGGCTCCACCATGATCGTTTGGAAGCGTCGCTCGAGTGCCGCGTCTTTCTCGATGTACTTGCGATATTCATTGAGGGTCGTGGCGCCAATGCACTGGATCTCGCCGCGCGAGAGGGCCGGTTTGAGGATATTGGACGCGTCGATCGCCCCTTCGGCTGACCCGGCGCCGACCAACGTGTGGATTTCATCGATGAACAGCATGATGTTCTCGGTGCGGCGAATCTCATCCATCACGGCCTTGATCCGCTCTTCAAACTGCCCGCGGTACTTGGTGCCGGCCACCATCAACGCCAGATCGAGAATGACGACGCGCTTATCGCGCAGCATTTCCGGAACATCACCCTTGATCACCATTTGCGCCAGCCCCTCGACGATGGCGGTCTTGCCCACCCCGGCCTCCCCAAGCAGCACCGGGTTGTTCTTGGTGCGTCGAGCGAGAATCTGGATCACCCGTTCGATTTCTTCTTTGCGCCCGATGACCGGATCGAGCTTCCCTTCGCGCGCGAGTTGTGTGAGGTCGCGCCCGAACGCGTCGAGGGCCGGCGTCTTCGTGCGGGCACCCGTGCCGGTGCCGCCTGTCGGCGCCGGGCTCGACGAGCCCAACAGCGTGATGACTTCGTTGCGCACGCGGTTCAGATCCAACCCGAGGTTCATCAGGACCTGCGACGCCACTCCCTCGCCCTCGCGGATGAGGCCCAGCAGGAGGTGCTCGGTCCCGATGTAGTTGTGCCCGAGGCTGCGGGCCTCTTCCATCGCCAGCTCGATGACTTTCTTGGCTTTCGGCGTGAAGGGAATGTCGCCCGAAACCATCGTGCTGGGTCCGCTCTGCACCAGCTTCTCAACCTCGAGCCGAATCTTCTCCGGCGAGAGTCCGAGCTTCTGCAGCACCGCCGCGGCCACTCCCTCGCCTTCACGAATGAGCCCGAGCAGAATGTGCTCGGTGCCGATGTAGTCGTGATTGAAGCGCTTGGCTTCCTCTTTGGCCAGCAGGATCACTTTGCGAGCCCGCTCGGTGAACTTATTAAACATCGCTTCTCCTTCTGTGCGTTAGCCTTGGCCGCCTAGCTTGCTGCGAATGAGTTGTGCCCGTTTGGTGTCGCGTTCCTTCGCGGTCAGCGCCTTGCCCTCCAGCTTCTGCAAGTGCGCCGGCTGCGAGAAGAGAAAGAGCTCATTGACCTTCGTCCGGTCCATCCCATTGCCGCTCGAGGGGGATCCACCGTTGGGAGCCATCAGTCCCAGATCGACCCCGAGGCGCACCGCCGAGAGCAAATCGAGCGCTTCGTTGGAGCTCATCGTCTTGGCGTGCTTGAGGATGCCGAACGCCCGCCAGACACGGTCCTCCAGCTGCGTGCGACTGTTCGACAGCAGCGACTCGCGCCCGGCCTGCTCCTGATGAATCACCTCTTTGAGGATCCGCTCGATGTTCTCGATCAGCTCCTCTTCAGAGCGCCCCAGCGACACCTGGTTCGAAATCTGAAAGAAGTTGCCCGAGGCTTCGGTGCCTTCCCCGTAGAGCCCGCGCGCAGTCAGCCCCAATTTCGTAATCGTATGCAGCACCTTGTTGATCTGCTTGGTGAGCACCAGCGACGGCAGATGGACCATCACCGAGGCGCGCATCCCGGTGCCGGTGTTCGTCGGGCAGCAGGTCAGATACCCCCAATCCGTCGAGTAGGCATAGGGGAGCGCTTCGGAGAGCTCATCATCGAGCGCATCGATGATCGACCACGCATCGCGCAGGTTCATCCCGGACTGCATGACTTGGATGCGCAGATGGTCTTCTTCGTTGATCATCACGCTGATGACCTCGCCCTGCCCGATCGCCACCGCCTTGTGATCCGCGTGCACGATGTGCTCGCGGCTGACCAGGTGGCGCTCGACGAGAAACTGGCGATCCACTTCATCCAGCTCGCGGATCTCCAAAATGAGCGGCTGTTTGAGCGTCACGCTGTGCATGAGGCCGTCTTTGACGACCTTGAAGACTTCGACCTGCGACGCGGCGGTCGCGCGCGTGGCAAACGGAAACTTCTCGAGGTTGCGCGCCAGACGAATCCGGCTGGACATGACGATGTCCGACACCGGCCCCGCCCCGCGCAGCCACTCGCTGGGATGTTTCAAGAACTCGTCAAATGCCTTCAGCATCTTTGCGGGCCTTGTGTTTTAATTGCTGCTCGTGCTGCTGCTGTTCCATGCGACGGATCTGATCGCGCAGCCGCGCGGCTTCCTCGAATTCTTCTTTCTCAATTGCGCGGTCAAGCTTCTTCTTGAGTTCCACCAACTCCGTTTTCGTCTTCGACGGCTTGACCAGTCGCGCCGGGGACTTGCCCAAATGAATCGGCGAGCCGTGGATGCGCTTCAGCAAACTGCCCAGGCTGCTCTTGAACGTCTGGTAGCATTGCGCGCAGCCCAGCCGGCCGACTTTGCGGAAATCCTCGTAGGTCATCCCGCACATCGGGCAGGCTTTGGTCTCCGTCGCCTCAGCCTCCGGCGTTTTCTGGAAGTCCGCCAATCCCGAGAGCATATCCGAGAGCCCGAAATGGCTCTCGACCTGCGCGCCCTTCTGGTTGGCGCAGGCTTCGCACAGGTGCAGCTCGGTCATCTGCTCGTTGATGATCTCGGTCAGATGGACCGTCGCTTGCGCTTGTTTGCACAGTTCGCAGAGCATTGACATCACCGTAGCCCTAGTCTACCAGGTTTCCCATCGCTGGAAAAGTCGCGGCTCCGTGGCCATTTTTAGTACCGCACGCCCTCGGTCTTGGTCACCTGGCGAAAGGCCTGTTGGAGCTTCTTGGTGGCCGGGCCGGGTGTGCCGCTGCCGATGACGCGGCCGTCGATCTTCACGACAGGCACGATCTCGGCGGCAGTGCCGGTCAAGAACACCTCATCGGCATTGAAGAGATCATGGCGGGTGAGCAAATCCTCGCGCACGTGCAGGCGCTGCTGGGCGGCAAGGTCCATGACCGTCTGTCGCGTGATGCCGCGCAGGACGCCGATGTAGGGCGGCGGCGTCAATAGTTGCTTCTTCCTCACGAGGAAGATGTTTTCGCCGGTGCACTCGGTGACGTAGCCGGAGTGCGAGAGCATGATGGCCTCTTCGTAACCTGCGTTGATCGCTTCGATCTTCGCAAGGATGTTGTTGAGGTAGTTGAGCGACTTGATTTGCGGGTTCAGCGCTTCGGGCACGTTGCGCTGGGTCGCCACCGTGATGAGCTCGAGCCCCCGCTCGTAGAGCTGCTGCGGATAGAGCTGAATCTTATCCGCGATCACGAACACCGTCGGCTGCGCGCACTTGCGCGGATCAAGCCCCAAGTCGCCCTCGCCGCGCGTCACCACGAGGCGGATGTAGGCTCCGCGCAGTTTGTTCACGCGCAGGCTCTGCTTCACCACGTCGATGAGCTCGGCGCGGCTCAACGGAATCTTGAGCATGATCGTGTGCGCCGATTCAAAGAGCCGGTCGATGTGCTCCTCCAACTTGAAGATGAGCCCATCGTACGAGCGGATACCTTCGAAGACGCCATCGCCGTACAGCAGCCCATGATCGAACACCGACACCGTCGCCTTCGATTCATCCACAAATGTGCCGTTCAGATAGACTTTCATCGCTTCCCCTTCTGTGCGTGGACGCCCTCGTGATCCACGACGCGCCCATCTTCCAACACAATCGTCTGATCCGCACTCTCCGCCAGCTTCATCTGGTGCGTGACGACGACCAGCCCGACGCGATTGCGCTGATGCAGCCCGACCAAGAGCTCGATGACCTCGGCGCCGGTTTTCGAATCAAGGTTCCCCGTCGGCTCATCGCACAACAACAGCTTCGGCTCATTGATGAGGGCCCGCGCAATCGCCACGCGCTGCTGCTCACCTCCGGATAATTCACGCGGCTTATGCCGCACGCGCTGAGCCAACCCCACTTGCTTCAAGCACGCGGTCGCCTGTTCCCGCAACGCATGCGAGTTGCGCGCGCCGCGCACCAGGCTGGGGAGCATCACATTTTCCACCGCCGAGAGCTCCGGCAGCAAGTGATAAAACTGAAACACGATGCCCAGCGTCCGGTTGCGAAACTCCGCGCGCTTGCGGTCGCTCAGGCGGGAGACGACGTGCTCGTCCCACCGCACCTCACCGCTCGTCGGCGTATCGAGCCCGGCCAAGAGATGCAGCAGCGTCGATTTCCCCGCTCCCGATGGCCCGACGATGGCGACGAAGGCCCCGGTATCAATCTGCAGCGACACGCCCTTGAGCACCTGCAAGGTGACCTTGCCCATCACGTACTCTTTGTACACACGGCGCGCTTCGATCATTCGTACCGCAGCGCATCGACGGGAGCAAGGTACGCCGCCCGCACCGCGGCATAGGTGCCCGCCAGGACGGTGAGAATGAACGTCGCGCCGACCACCGCCGTGACATCGATGCTGTTGATCTGCGTCGGGATGTGATCGAGATAGTAGACCGTCGGCGGAAAGAGCGAGACGCCGAACGTCCCCTCAACCCATTTGACGAAGCTGTTGAGATTCAACGAGAGCATAAACCCGCCTGCAAGCCCTAGACATACCCCCACAAAACCGATGACGCAACCCTGCGAGAGGAACAGTGACGCAATGGACAGCCGCGTGGCTCCCAGCGCCCTGAGGATGCCGATGTCTTTCGTCTTCTCCATCACGATCATGATGAGCATGGACATGATGTTGAGGGCGGCCACGACGATGATCAGCGTCAGAATGACGAACATGACGGTTTTCTCCACGCGCAACGCGCCAAAGAGTGCCGGGTTCAATTCCATCCACGTCCGCACACGGTATGAGGCGTCCAATTCACGCTCAATCGCCCGCTGGACATCAGGCGCGCGCTCCAACTGATCCACTTTGACACCGATACCCGTGACGACCCCCTTGGACTGGTAGAACGCCTGCGCTCGAGTCAGCGTCACGGCAATGAGGTTGGCATCATACTCGTACATGCCCGACCGAAACAACCCGCTGATGCTCAACTGATGGGGCTTCCCATCCACGGGACTGACGAGCGTCACCACATCTCCAGGCTTCGCATGCAGGAATGCGGCGAGTTCGGTGCCAATAGCCGCTTCGTGATCGGCCTTCGGCAAGTGGCCCATCACAATGTAGTCGCCAAGATGATTGACGCGCGCTTCGCGATCGACGTCGATGCCGCGCAGCAGCACGCCGAAAGCTTGATCCGGCAGCCGCAAGATCGCCTGATTGGAAATAAACGGGCTCACCCCGACGACGTGTTCCATCGCGCTGAGGCGCCGCATGAGTTCCTCGGTGTCTTTGATGCCGCTTTGCGCATCCACGATGATGTGGGCGTTGGTGCCGACGAGTTTGTCTTTCATGTCGCGATCAAATCCGCTCATGACGGCGAGCACCACGATGAGGGCTGCCACGCCGAGCGCCACACCGCCGATCGACAGCACCGCGATGATCGAAATGAACCGCTCGCGCCGTTTCGCGAAGAGGTATCGCAATCCGAGCCAGAGTTCGTATCTCATTAACCTGCCAGCAGCTGCTGAACGGCTTTTTCCAGAGCCGGCAACTTTTGTTCGACCACGTCCCAGACCACTTCCACGTTCACACCAAAATATTCATGAATCAGAATGTCTCGGAGGCCGGCGATCTTGCGCCATTCTATCTGCGGCTGCTGCTGTTTCACCGGTTCTGGCAAGCGCTTGACCGCTTCACCAATCACCTCGAGGTTGCGGATCACCGCATCCAGCGTTTTGGCATCCTGGGAGAGCGCGGCTAATGACAAGCCCTGCGTAAAGGAGCGGATCTTCCGGATCGCTTCAAGAATATCTTCCAGATAGACTTTAGAATCCCGGGACATAGACCGTTTCTTTGAGGATGCGCTCTCTCAACCGGGGTTTCACGGTATCTGCCAGCACCAGATCCACGCGGCGCTGCAATAGCTCCTCGAGGAAAAATTTGAGATCCATATACGCGTCAAAACTATTGCGCTCCAGCTCCACCAGCACGTCCACATCGCTCGTACTGGTCTCTTCCCCTCGGGCGATAGACCCAAACAACCCCAAGCGCCGCACGCCGAGTTGTTGCACCGCCCGGCGCTGCTGGGCGAGTCGTCTCAGGATTTCACTGCGATCCATTCTTCACCTCGTTGCAGTGGATGCCCAACCACAGCTCGTACCGCATCGATTAGCACACAGCACACAGCACACAGAAAAATTGACATCAAACAGCATGTCATAAGGAACGGCAAAATGACTTTTGTTGTTCGTCTGTCCCATATGTCTAAGCCGATGTTGCAAAGACCCGCTCATGAGATTTCAGGTTTCAGTAAAGGAAAAAGAATGACGTCCTTGATCGAGGGTTGGTTCAGCAGAATCATCGCGAGGCGGTCGACGCCGACGCCAAGGCCGCCGGCCGGCGGCATGCCGTATTCGAGCGCCGTCACAAAGTCTTCATCAATCACCCGCCTTTGGGGCGTGGGGCGTGGGGCGTGGGGCGTGGGAGAACTGGTTTTCCCTCGCCCCCCGTCTCCCGCCCCCTGCCCCTCTAGCTGAGCTTCGAATCGGCGACGCTGCTCGATCGGATCATTCAACTCGGAGTACGCATTCGCCACTTCCATGCCGCCGATGTAGAGCTCAAAACGCTCCGTGATGAGTGGATTGTCAGGTTTGCTCTTGGCTAGCGGCGACAACTCCGTCCAATAATCCACCACGAAGAGCGGTTTCGATTTCGTCTTCGGGGAAAAGAGCTGCTCGGTCAGTCGGACGAGTTGGGAGCGGTTCAGTTCCTTGACCTGCATCCCCTTGCGCTGCAGGACCGTTTGCATCTCTTCGAGCGAGGACTGCGGCGTCAACCCCATCTCTTCCATCGCCTTGGCGAATGACACGCGCTCCCACGGCGGTGTGAGATCAATCGGCTGACCTTGATACTCACATTGGAGCGAGCCGACGAGCGTTTTGGCCGCGTCGCAAATGAGCTCCTGCACGAAGTCCATCATGAACGCGCAGTCTTGATACGCCGCGTACGCCTCGAGCATCGTGAATTCCGGATTGTGCTGCGTCGAGAGGCCTTCATTGCGAAAGCAGCGGTTGATTTCATACACGCGTTCCAGTCCTCCAACGAGCAGCTTCTTGAGATACAGCTCCGGCGCGAGGCGCAGATAGAAATCCGCATCGAGCGCGTTGTGATGCGTGACGAACGGCTCGCCCGCGGCGCCCCCGGCGATAGGATGCATCATCGGCGTTTCGACTTCGAGAAATCCACGGCGCTCCAGCGTGCGCCGCAGCGACGCCAGCAACTGGCTGCGCTGGAAGAAGACTTTCCGTACCGGCTCATTGGCGATGAGATCAAGATACCGCTGGCGATAGCGGATCTCGACGTCCTTGAGCCCATGCCACTTCTCCGGCATCGGTCGCAAGGCCTTCGCCAATATGGTAAAGCGATCCACCTGCACCGTCACTTCATCGGTCTTCGTGCGAAAGAGCGCGCCGGTCACTCCGATAATGTCGCCCAGGTCCAGCTCGCCGAAAAGTGTAAACGCCTCATCGCCCACGCGATCCTTCTTGACACACATCTGAATCTTGCCGCTGGCGTCCCGCAGATCGGCGAAGTTCAGTTTGCCCATCGTCCGTTTGGCGCAGAGGCGGCCGGCCGTGCTAACCGACTTGCCCTCGGTGAACCCCGCCACCAACGTCTGGATCGGCTCAGCCTTCGGAAACGCGGCTCCATACGGAACGATTCCTTGCCGCTCGAGCGCATGCAGCTTGTCGCGGCGGGTGCGGGCTTGTTCGTTCAGATCAGGGTCGTTGTAAGCCATGGAGGAGCTTTGATTATACGGCGTCGTCGAGCAACGTGTCAAAGCGAGAAGGTATTCTGTCGAAAACTCCTTCTGATAGCTACCGGGGCCACGGGTGACCCGGCGACGGGTCCCCTGCGCCGCCCGCAGAACCAGCGCGATAGTCGCTGGGCGAGGACGGCGCAGGGTGGCGCCGGGGCAGGCCCCGTGGCCCGCGAACGTTATCGAAGACGTGCTATCATCCAACCGAGGATGCCGATGAGGCAAGCCCAAGCGAACCAGTCACCCCAACGCTCATAGAGGGTGCGGGTGTAGCTCAGCGGGACATCACACGCGTGCGTGCCGGCAATGAAGAGTTCGCGACCCTGTTCATCGTGAACGCTTCCAAGAATGCGACCGGCGGGATCGATGCAGCCGGACCATCCCGTGTTGGCCGCGCGCACCACCGGCACCCGCAGCTCCACCGCGCGGAAGATCGAGGTCTGCGCGTGCTGATAGGCCGCCGCCGTCGGCCCGAACCACGCGTCGTTGGTGATGACCACCAGCATCCGCGCCCCTTCTTGGACAAACCGTCGCGCAAGCTCAGGAAACACATCTTCGAAACAGATGAGGACGCTGAACGGGGGCAAGGGGCGGGAGACAGGAGACGTGGGAAAACCGGTTTTCCCTCGCCCCTCGTCTCTCGCCCCCCGCCCCAGCACATCAGCTTCTTGCTCAATATGAAATACGGTGTGGTGATGCCCACGATCGAAGTCGCCGATCGGCGGCAACAGGCGGCGCAGCCACGGCAAGGTGCGTTCAAAGGGCACGAACTCGCCGAACGGGACCAGGTGCAGCTTGTCATAGCGCTGATCGATGACGCCGCGATGATCGACGAGTGCTGCGCTGTTGGTCATCATCCACTCCACGCCATCAAGATGTCCCATTGGAGCGCCCACCAACAGGGGTGCTTTCACCGACTTGGCAAGCGCAAAGACGCGCTGCGTGATCTCCTCATCGAGCCCGAAATAGCCCGGCACGGAAGTCTCCGGCCAGACGATGAGATCAGGCTCGGTGCGCGCAGCTTCACGCGTGAGCGTTTCGTACTGCGTCAAGATCCGCTCCTGGAACGCTTCGTCCCATTTCTCAGTTTGAGGGATGTTGCCCTGCGCCACCGCTACCCTGATCGATGAGGCATCGACGATGCTGCTGATGCGCCACGCGCCGTAGCCAAGCCCAATGAGGACGAGGATCATGACGCACGCCGCGCGAATAAGAACGGATTGTGTGCGTTTTCCGCCCCCCACCCCCCCGGCCCGCCGATTACTACCGTCGGGGCGGGCCCGCCCCCTGCCCCAAACTGTCGTGCTGATGTAGTCCGCAATCGCCGCATTCCCCATCACGATCAGGAACGATATCCCCCACGCGCCGGTCAGATCTGCGAACTGAATGAGCGGCCGCCACGACGTCTGCGAATACGCCAGCAGATTCCAGCCCATCCCCGTGAGGACGTGGCTGCGCGCAAACTCCAGCGTCACCCACAGCGCAGGAATCACAATCAGACTCCGGACACCAGATCTCAGACCACAGACAAACCTACCCTGATGTCTGATGTCTGATGTCTGATGTCTGACGACGCACCAGCCGAAGATCCCGAAATAGAGCGCGAGGTACGCGCACAGCACGAGCCACCCGACGACGGTGACATAGATCAGCCACCACATCGAGCCGAGGAAGAACAGTGCACCGATGAGATACGACCACCAAAACGCCGCGCGCGATGACGTCGTGCGCAACAGCAACAGCCACGGAACGAAAGCAATCCACGCGCACCAGGGCTGATTGAAATTCGGAAATGACAGGACGAGCAGGATGGCGCTACTGAGCGCCGGCAACAGAGGACGAACGATGCGGGACAAACGACGCGTGGTCAATAGCTCGACGAATGTTGCAATTGCTGTTGCGACTTCCAGACGCCATACCCGACGAGCGATCCCCAGATCGCGCCATGCAGCACGCTGAAGTACCACGGCTTAAACGCGAGCCACCACCAGAACGATCCGGCGCATCCGCTCACGGCGCCGATCAGGACATGTGTCAGTAACCGCCGGCTCTTCAACAGGCCGCACGCCGCCGCGAGGAGTACGAACACCGATCCCGCGAGTCCAAAAGCTTGGAAGAGCGTCCACAGCGTTTCGAGCTCGAGCCGAAACGGCCACAGCGCCCGCAGGATGTCTTCTCGAGACAACCCAGCGATATCGCCAGACCAGAGTTTGACGGAACTGACATAGAGGCTAATCGGAATATAGGGAATCCATCCGCAGATGATGCCGCTGACCGGCACACCCACCCATCGCATCCAGAGAGGTTTCTTCGAAAGCCTTGCGGCGAGTCCCACGCCCACGAGGGCCAGCAATGCGCCGTGGGCCGCTCCCGCCGGCACGATGTGCCAAGTGAACTGCCCACTAAACACGTCCGACGGCACGGGAAACTTGGCATAGCACCACCACGCATTGATCGCCCCACCCACTCCGCCCATCAATCCGATCAGACCAAGCGCACGAGCTCTCATCGGTGGGCCTTATTCCAACCACCCGCACGCCAGCACGTCTGCACGTCTACACGTATGCACGGTTCTATTGCCCATGACACTTCTTGTACTTCTTATTGCTACCGCACGGGCAGGGCTCGTTGCGACCGACTTTGGGGCCTGTGTGTTGCGTTGGACTTCGAGGCTGGAGGCTGGAGGCTGGAGGCTGGAGGCGTTTCTCCGAAGCTTGGAGCCTGGAGCCTGGAGCCGAACCTATTGGAAGCGTTGATGCTTCATCAGTGAGAGGAGCGGGAATGAAGCGCGCGGCTTCCGAGGCCTCGGGATGGACTTCTTGCACCGGCGTTCTAGCGAACACGCTGACAGGGCGCGCCTCAGCCGCAACGGGCTGTACACGCAACAGCATCGTCAGCGAATCCAGCTTGATGGACTCGATCATCACTTGAAACAATTCGTGGGCTTCGCGCTGATATTCGACGACGGGATCGCGCTGGCCGTAGGCGCGCAAGTGGATGCCTTCGCGCAACGCATCCATCATGTAGAGATGGTCTTTCCATTTTTGATCCATGATCGAGAGCAGGACGGTGCGCTCCAGCTGCGCCATCATCTCCGGGCCGATCGAGACCCGCTTCGCCTCATAGGCCTGCTCGAAGGCGTGCGTGATGGCCGCGCCAATGGCGTCGCGGTCTGCGATCGTCGCTTCTTCGCCGAGCGTCACCATGAACTGGCGGCCGGCGGCTTCGCGCAACCCGGCGAGGTCCCAGGCATCCGATCGCAGTTCGTTGGAGGCAAACGTGCTAAGCAGGCCATCGGCGACCTCTTTGATGATTTCGCGGACAAGACCCTGGAGGTCCACTCCTTCGAGAATCCGACGGCGCTGCTCATAGATGACCTCGCGCTGCCGGTTCATCGTGCTGTCGTACTCGACGAGTTGTTTCCGGATATCAAAGTTGTGGCCCTCGACGCGCCGCTGCGCGGTCTCAATGGCTTTCGAGACCATCCCGTGCTCGATCGGCAAGCCCTCTTCCCATTTAAACCACGGCAGCTCCATCAGCTTCGCGATGCGATCCGAGCCGAAAATGCGCATCAAATCATCTTCGAGGGAGAGATAAAACCGCGAGGATCCCGGATCGCCCTGACGGCCGGAACGACCGCGCAACTGATTGTCGATGCGGCGCGCCTCATGGCGCTCGGTGCCGAGCACGTGCAGGCCTCCGACAGCGACGACTTGTTCGTGTTCAGACTCGCAGAGTTTCTTGAATCGCTCGACGATGGCGTGCCGCTCAGTCTCCTCCAGCGGGGCTTGGCGCTTCTCTTCCTCGGCGCGGATGGCGTCATCCGCCAGCGCTTGAGGATGGCCGCCAAGGAGAATGTCGGTGCCTCGTCCGGCCATGTTGGTGGCGATCGTGAGCGCGCCTTTGCGGCCGGCCTGGGCGACGATGTGCGCTTCATGCTCATGATATTTGGCGTTGAGGACGTTGTGCGGCAGCCCGGCCTTGATGGTCGCTGCGGTCTGCACGAGACGCACGATGTCCTCGAGCCTGAAGATGAGCGTCGACTTGGGCGCCTCGCGCTTGAGTTGCGCCAACCACTCGCCGACTTGCGCATCCGTGAGGGTCGCCGGCCGCGCGAGTCCTTGTTCAAGCGACGTGCGCAGCGCGTCGCCGAGCGATTCCTTCTTCAGCTCCTCCAGCGTCCACTGACACACCGTGCTCAACCGCTTCATGATGGGGCCGGGCTCTTTCAGGAACCGCGAGAGCCGCTCGGACTTCTCGATCGAGATCGTGCCGATGAGCACCGGCTGTCCGGCGCGGTAATGACTGACGATTTCCTGCACGACCGCGAGAAATTTCTCATCCTCGGTTTTATACACCGTATCCGCAAAGTTGGCGCGGATGAGCGGGCGATTGGTCGGGATGGCCAAGACGTCGAGCTGGTAGATCGTGCTGAACTCCTGCGCTTCGGTGGACGCGGTGCCGGTCATGCCGGCGAGCTTTTCGTACATGCGGAAGTAATTCTGAAAGGTCACCGAGGCCAGCGTTTGATTCTCTTCGCGAATCCGCACGTTTTCCTTCGCCTCGATCGCTTGATGGAGCCCATCGCTCCAGCGCCGTCCCGGCATCAGACGCCCCGTGAACTCATCCACGATGATGATCTCGCCGTCCTTGACCATGTAGTCCACGTCGCATTTGAAGAGCTCGTGCGCGCGCAGCGCCTGATTGATGTGATGCACGAGGCGCATGTTCATCTCGTCGTAGAGATTGCCGACCCCGAGCAGCTCTTCGCAGTGCTTGATGCCCTCTTCCGTGAGACTGACACCTTGCTCTTTCTCATCCACTTCGTACTCCGCGCCTTTGTTCAACCGGGCGACCAATTTATCCAGCTTGTAGTAGAGCTCGGTCGACTCTTCGGCGGGGCCGGAGATGATGAGCGGTGTTCTGGCTTCATCGATCAAAATGCTGTCGACTTCATCCACGATGGCATAGTGGTACTCACGTTGGACGAGATCTTCGAGGCGAAACCGCATGTTATCGCGCAGGTAGTCGAAGCCGAACTCGTTGTTCTGCCCGTAGGTGATATCGGCCGCGTAGGCCTCTTTGCGCGGCACCGGCCGCAGGTGCATAAAGCGCTCGGCCGTCTGCGTCCAGGAGGGATCGTAGAGAAAGGAGAGCGACTCTTCTCCCGGTCGCCGCTCAGCCGGATCCACACCCTGGATGACGCCGAGGGTGAGCCCCAGCGCGTGATAGATCGGCCCCATCCAGCGCGTATCGCGGCGCGCAAGGTAGTCGTTGACCGTCACGATGTGCACACCGCGGCCCGTCAGGGCGTTGAGATACGCAGGCAGGGTCGCCACGAGCGTCTTGCCTTCCCCGGTTGCCATCTCCGAAATCTTGCCCTCGTGCAGCACCATGCCGCCCATGAGCTGCGTATCGAAGTGCCGCATGTTCAGCACCCGTCGGCTCGCCTCTCGCACGACCGCGAAGGCTTCCGGCAGGATCGTACCGAGCGCTTTCTGCTGAATGGCGCGCCGTTGCTTTCTGAGCTCAAGCCGCTCGTCATGATCGCGCTCGTACCATGCCGGATCGGCCGGTGTGAGGAACGTGTGAGTCGTCAGCTGTTCGCGAAGCCGCACGCGGAATTCGTCGGTCTTCGCCCGCAACTGGGCATCCGAGAGCTTCTGAATCTCCGGCTCGAGCCGATTGATGCGCTCGACCGTCGGCCAGAGCCGCTTGCGCGCCCGCTCGTGGTGCGTGCCGATCACTTTCTGAACAATCCAATTGACCATACTGTGTGCTTTCTGCTTAGTGCTGTGTGCTGGATTGCGCTTTCCACTTCAAATACGCTTCCATGAAGGGATCGAGTTTGCCCTCGAGCACCGCCTGCGCGTTTCCCGTCTCATGCTCCGTGCGATGATCTTTCACCATATTATACGGATGCAGCACGTAGGAGCGAATCTGCGAGCCCCACTCGATTTTCTGTTTGGACTGATACTCCTTGGCGGCTTGCTCTTCCTTTTTGCGTCGTTCGAGATCCGCTAAGCGCGCTTTGAGCACGTGCATCGCTTTGGCTTTGTTCTGCAGCTGGGAGCGCTCGTCCTGGCATTGCACCACCGTCCCGGTCGGCACGTGCGTGATGCGCACCGCCGAGTCGGTGGTATTCACCGACTGGCCGCCTTTGCCGCCGGAGCGGAAGACGTCGATGCGCAGGTCGCCTTCGTTGATTTCAATCGGCGCGTCTTCATCGGCTTCCGGGACGACATCAATCGAGACGAAGGAGGTGTGGCGGCGCTTGTTGGCATCGAAGGGTGAAATCCGCACGAGCCGGTGCACCCCTTCCTCGCTCTGGAGATAGCCGTAGGCGTACGGGCCCTTCACGATGACCGTCGCACTCTTAACACCGGCTTCTTCGCCCGGCTGCAGGTCGATGAGTTCCGTCGAAAACCCGCGTTCATCCGCCCAGCGACGGTACATCCGCAGCAGCATCTGCGCCCAGTCGCACGATTCGGTGCCGCCCGCGCCTGAATGGACTGTGAGGATCGCATGCTTGCCGTCGACCTCGCCGCCGAGGAGCCGCTGAATCTCGAGCTGCCCAAACTGCGCCTCGAGCTTGGTGATGTCTTGGGCCAGCTGTGCCAGTGAGGATTGATCGTCGCCATCGATGATCCCGAGCAACTCGGTGAGGTCGCGCAGCCCCTGCTCGAACTGGTCGATCGGTGTGCGCTGCGCTTTGAGGGTTTTCAGGGTTTGGATGGTCTTGTTGGCGCGGTCCTGATCGGACCAGAAGTCGCCCTGCGCCATCGCCTGCTCGATCTCGGTGATGCGAGCGGTGATCGCCTCGAGGTCAAAGATACCTCCGCAGTTCGGTCCAGCGCTGCTGGAGCACGGAAAGGCGATTGCGCAAGTCAACGAGTTGGTCCGGAACCTGAGATGGCGACATTGAGAGAAGCATCAGTGTAACACGGGCGGTCGTGCGGAACAATCACGCGTTCGCTGGGGGCTGAGCGTGTGATGCGGTGAGGCGCTGTTCCTTGTCGGCCAACACCTTCAGGAAGGCCTCGACGACGGCAGGATCGTACTGCACGCCGGCGAACTTCTGTAATTCCGCCTTCGCGTCCTCAACGGTCATGCGTTTGCGATACGGGCGGTCGGTGACCATCGCGTCGTAGGTATCGGCCACGGAGAGAATGCGCGCGCCCAACGGAATGGCGTCTCCTTTGAGTCCCGCGGGATAGCCTGCCCCATCGTAGCGCTCGTGGTGATGGCGGACCAGGGCGACGACGTTCTGCAGCGACCGCACCGGCTTGACGATCGCCTCACCGATGATCGGATGCTGCTGCATGATCTTTTGCTCATCGTCGGTCAGCGGAGTGGCCTTTAACAGGATCTCGTCCTTGATCCCGATCTTGCCGATGTCATGAAGGATGCCGGCGTTGGTGAGGACGCGCAGGGTATCTTGATCCAATCCCATCACTTCGCCGATCTTGCTGGCGTAGAAGCCCACACGCTTCGAATGCCCGGCGCTGTAGGGATCTTTGGCCTCCACCGCCAGCGCCAGCGCCATGATGGTTTCGATGTAGGTGCGTTCGACGTCAAGGTTCAACCGATAGTTTTCCATCGCCACGGCGATCTGCGAGCCGATGCTCGTCACGAGCGATTCGTCATCTTCGGTAAACGGCTTCGACGCGTCGGTGCGTAGGACGGTGATGACGCCAATGGCGTGTTCGCGCAATTTCAGCGGCACGCTGAGCACCGCGCCGTCTTTGCCATGGCCGCTGCCGAACCCAAGGGCTGCGGGACTGCTCGTGGCTCGCATCGCACGGCCTTCCTTCGCCACCAACCCGGCAATGCCCTCTCCCAGCTTGAGGCGCGGTGTTTGATCGGGCGGTGTGGCTGGCCCATTCAGCGACCAGCCCGTCTTGATGTACAGTTCCTGCTTTTCCCCATCCACCAGCATGAGGCTGCCCATTTGGGCCTCGAGGGCCACCGCCGCGTTCTCCACGATCAGCGTCAGGAGGTTATCGATGCCTTCGTACGACACGATCGCCGTGCCGATGCGGGAGAGGAGCTTCTTGACCAGCTGGCGCGAGGATTCGAGCTCGTCGATCTTCTGTTCGAGCTCATGGGTGATCCGGTTAAACGCGCGAGCGAGCTCTCCGATCTCGTTCTGTTCGGTCACTTCAATCTTGCCGGGCAGCTCCCCATCGGAGAGCGCGGCCACTTTGGCGGTCACCTTCAAGACCGAGCGCACCATGGGCCTGGCAATGGCGAAATACCCGATGAAGGCCGAGCCCACGATAACGCAGATGGCGATCCCCCAATTCAGCCCGTGGACCATCGCCCAGATGACGAGGACGGGAATGAAGACCATGAAGCCAAAAGCGAGAGCGAGCTTGTACTCCAGCCGCTCCTCCGCGGGACGTTTGCGCGGCGCGGGCTGTGGCATCGTGGATGACGTTGTCATGTTCTGCGCTCGTAGCGTTATATGAAGAGTGACGTGGAAGAGGGCAGGCTCGGAACCTGCCCTCCTAAGAAAAAGTATACCTGAGGTTGCGGAACGCCGACGCAACTCTATGAAAAATTATGCAACAGCACGTCCCGCTAAGGGATTGTGCGAGGACTCAAGGAGGAGTAAGACAATTCCGTAGTGGTCACGTGTGGCGGGTGACACCTCATGAGTTGCGCGCCATCGGCCCGGACAGGTCCTGAGCCGAACGTCTCGGAGGGCGAGCGACCATGGTTCCCGCACCCAGCGCGCTGGGTGCGGGAGAGCGAGCCCGAGAGCCGAGCACCGGCGGCCACGGTGGGGCCGCCGAGTGCGTGCCGGTGAGGGACGCTGGCCGGGGCGGCAACATGTAGAGCCTCTCGGCAGGTTTGTGGGATGAAGCTAGTGTTCCTTCCATCCTTCGGCGTATAACAAGGCGCGCTTGCGAGCCAGACCCCGCGCATAGCCGCCAAGCGTTCCGTCTGAGCGCACGACGCGATGGCACGGGATGCAAGGCGCAAAGGGGTTCTGGTTCAGCGCGTTCCCGACGGCCCGCATGGCGCGCGGGCGGCCGATCTGCCGAGCCACCCACTGGTACGACCGGGTTTCGCCTTTCGGAATGCGACAAATCGCTCGGTAGACCTGCTGCTGGAACGGCGTCAATGATCCCCACGCGACGCGAGAAACTGTCCTTGGCGGTGGAAGCTGTCTCATGATGCGTCTCCTCCTCGTGTCCCGAGTCAGAAATCCGTTCATCAACTGCGGAGCGGGTGGCACGGCGGAAGTCCCCTTCGCCCGCCCGCAGAACCAGCGCGATAGTCGCTGGGCGAGGACGGGTGAAGGGTCCGCCGTGACAGGACCCGCCCAGGGATTGGTCGCGAATCTCTGACTCAGGACACTAGCGTGCGTGCAAACGCTGCAGAATCGTTTCGGCCAAGGCGCGGGAGCAGCGACCGGCCCGCGCCACGTCCTCCGCAGAAGCTCGCCGAAGTCCCTCCAACGATCCAAACTCTCGCAGCAACCAGAGCTTGCGCCGCGGCCCGACACCGGCAACTGCATCCAATGCCGACGCGGTCACGGCACGCTGCCGTCGCTGACGATGAAAGGTGATGGCGAAGCGATGCGCCTCGTCGCGCACGTGTTGCACCAAATGCAGGACCGGCGACGTCGGCAGCAGCACGACCGGCTCTTGCGACCCTGGCAGGAAGATCTGCTCGAACCGTTTGGCCAGTCCCATGATCGGCAGTGTCAGCGAGAGCGCCGTCAGCTCTTCGCACGCTGCCGCCAATTGCCCTTTGCCGCCATCAACAAGAATCAGATCCGGCAGCGGCAGTTCCCCGGCCCGACCTTCACGAGCGCCGCCCGCCCCGGCTTTCGATCCAGGCGGGCCGGGGGGGCGGGCGGTCGCCAGCGATCCACTATAACGCCGCCGGATCACCTCGCGCATCATCTGGTAGTCATCTCCGCCGTAGGCGGATCCGCCTTTGGCGGAGATGCCCTGCGCCGTTTGAATCGTAAAGCGCCGATAGTGCGCCTTGTGCGGCTTGCCATCGACAAACACGACCATCGAGCCCACGGCGAAGTCGCCGAAGATGTTGGAAATATCGAAGGCCTCGATGCGGCGCGGCAACTGCGGCAATGTGAGGGCAGCCTGCAGCTGCTCGAGCGGGCCGGCAACGAGCGATTTCTCTTTCGCGACGATGATGGAGGTGAGGGCTTGGATTTGATCGCGTACTCGAGCCGCCTCCTCAAATCGTCGATGAGACGCGGCCTGCGTCATGCGCCGCGACAGATCCCGCAGCAGCCGCTCGCGCTTGCCCTCGAGAAACGCCACGAGGTCATCGACCATCCGCTGATAATTCTGCGGCGTCACGTAGCCCACGCAGGGGGCCAAGCACTGGCCGAGATGATACTCGAGGCACGGGCTCTTCGGGAACGTCTTGCACGTGCGCATCGGAAACACCCGGCGCAGAAACCGCACCGCCTGATGCATGAGGGTCGCTTCGGTGTACGGACCGAAGTAGTGTGCGGCGTCGTCGAGCTTGCGCCTGGCCACCACAAGCCGAGGGAACGGTTCGTTCGTGATCTTCAGCATCGGGTAGCGTTTATCGTCGCGGAAGGTCACGTTGTAATAGGGGGTGAGGTCTTTGATGAGCTGGGCTTCGAGCAGGAGGGCTTCGGCTTCCGACGCGGTTTGGCGCGTCTCGAGATCGGCCACCATCGTCATCATCCGTGCGATGCGGGGACTGAGGAGGGGGCGGGCCGTGCGAAAATACGAGGCGACGCGCTTGCGCAGGCTCAGCGCCTTGCCGACGTAGAGCAGCCGGCCCTGCGCATCGCGAAACAGGTAGACGCCGGGCTGATCCGGAAGATGCGCTACTCGCCGGCGAAGACTTGAAACACCGGCAGTTTGCCCAGCCATTGCAGCACCGTCGACAGTTCCTGCACGCGCAACACGCGGCACGCCACCACGTAGAAGACCATCCCCGCGACAATCACGGTCGGCAACCCCAGCCAGGGACGCATCCCCGCAGCTGCCGCTATCCAGACGACCCAACACCCGGCACCCATGAGCAGCGAGGCGGCCGTCATGCGCAGCAGCGGCTCCGCCACCGGCTGCAGCAGCGAGACTCCGAGCCGCCGCTCGAGACATCGCGTGAGACGATACGCATTCCAGGTGTTGGACATGGCCGCGGCAAGCGCCAAGCCGGCGACGCGCAAGGGGAACATCAGCAGCACGCTCAACACCGCCCCGATCACCACCGCCTCGGCGGCCAACTTTACCGACGTCCAGGTATCGTGCAGCGCGTAGAACGCTCCCGTGATCACTTTGCTGATCGAGTAGGCCAGAAGGCCGATGGCGTAGCAGATGAGGGCTTGCGCCGTCATGATCGTCGCCTCGTGGTGGAACGCCCCGCGCTCAAACAGGCCGCCGACGATCGGAAACGCCAGGACCATCAGGCCCACCGAGGCAGGCAGGATCACAAACCCGACCATCCGCATCACGGATAGGAGCGTGGCCCGGAACCCGGCGAAATCGTCATGCGCCGCTTGTTCCGCCAGCAGCGGCAGGCTCGCCTGCGCCGAGGCGGTCCCAAACAACGCCAGCGGCAACTGGACAAGCCGGTTCGCAAAATAGATCGCCGCTACGGCCCCTTCGCCGACGATCGACGCCATCGAGGCGAGGATCGTGTCGATGAGCACATCGGCCTGGTACACCGCAGAGCCGAGCATGCGAGGCCCGAGCAGCTTCAGCGTCTTAGCTGAGCCTGGATGCGTCCACCGCCAGTGCCACCGGAATCCCAAACGCCACGCCACGGGCAGCTGAATCGCCAGCTGAATGACGCCGCCGATCACCACCCCCACCGCCACAGCGACCACGCCCGGCGTCGTCCGCGGCACGAAGACCACGCACGCGACGATCATGGCGGCATTAAGGATCGCGGGGCCGAGGGCCGGCATGGAAAAGTGCCGCAGCGTGTTGAGCAGCCCCATGAAATACGCCCACAACCCGACCAGCGTGATGAACGGAAAAAGGATGCGGGTCAGCCGGACGGTGAGCGCGAACTTCTCGGGATCCGACATGAACCCGGGCGCGATCACGCGGACAATGGCCGGGGCGGCGATCGTGCCCGCCAGCCCCAGGACGCACAGCAGCAGGAACACTTGCGTCAACAGCGCCTGGCTCAGCCGCCAGAACTCTTTCGACTCCCCCTTCGCCTGATACCAGCTGAGCACCGGCACAAACGCGCTGGTGACCGCCCCCTCCGCGACCAAATCGCGCAGGAGATTCGGCAGCCGAAACGCGACGACGAACGCTTGCGCTTGCGCGCTGGTCCCAAAGAGATTTGCGAGCAGGATATCGCGCACAAACCCGAGGACGCGACTGACGCCCGTCGCCAAGGCGAGCACGCCGGTCGATCGCGCGATGCGTCCGGATACCGACGCGGGCTGACGGCCTTGTCCCGTCGACGGCCTCCGGTCACGAGGTGACGATTTGTCCTCTTGCATGGAAGCGGTTCCGTGATAGAATGGTGGCTCTTTCAGGAGGACACACAATGCCGATTAAGCACGCCGCACTGAAACAGCTTCGGAAGGATCGTGGACGCCAGCAACGCAATCAGGCCGTCCGGACGGAACTAAAAAACCTCACGAAGCGGCTGCTCACGCTGCTCAGCACGCAGAAGCTCGATGAGGCGGCTACGCTGCTCCACGTGGTCGCCAAAGAGTACGACCACGCCGCATCGAAGGGGATCATGCACCCGAACACGGCGGCTCGGTATAAATCCCGCTTGGCGCTTCAGCTCAACAAGCGCCGGTCCACGTAAGCCTCATCGCGTCCCCGTCTCGCACAGCTCCAGGAGGAGCTGCTCCAGCGCAAGTTCCGGGCTGGCCCGCCCGCTCTTCGCATCCCGTTGCACCTGCCAGCACGACGCGAGCTGACGATCCAACACCGCTTGGGATCTGCGGACCACCTCGCTTCGAAGGCGTTCGACATGCCATATCCGTAAGCCGGTCACCGCGGCGATCTGATCCGCGGAATACCCGCTGTTCGCAAGCCGTTTGACCGCCACCCACCGCTGCACTTGCCACGCCACGAGCCCCAGCAGTTCGAAGACCTCTTTGCCTTCCACCAGTTGCTCGTGGGCTGCTCGAAGGGCTCCGGCGACGTCACCTTGCCCAAGCGCGTCGGTCAGCGCAAACGGTTTGCTGGATGCCGTCGGCCGTCCTTGAAATGATTCCACCGTGATGGCCGGATGCTGCTTGGCCAGCGCATGGCGCACGCTCAGCTCCGTCTCGACCAAGAGCACGACGCAGGCGATGGAGGCGATGGTGTCGGCGTGATGAATGAGGGCCTCGACGCACGCCGCGTCCAGACGGTGCGCGTGGTCAACAACGATCAGCCGGACGGGACTGAGTGCCGGCTGCTGGCGGCAGAGGGCCAGCAGGTCGGCCGCACTCGTGACCGCGCCGTCGAGCTCGTGCCGGTCGAGGGAGTGAACCTGGCGGGTGCGCTCAAGCTCGTGGAGGCGCTGAAGTTTCCCAGCGCGATCAGGACCAAGAAAAAGAAGGATGCCACCTATGGGGCGAGCCGACATCATGCGTGATGTGTTAGGCCGGTTTGGACTTACCAGTTCTCAACCGTGCGCTCGACGATGCGTCGAGCTAGATCAGTCAGCGCGCGGTCAAGCGCTTGGGATTCGGTTTCCACCGTCACGTTGTTCCCCGAGGCGAAATAACTCGTATCCCCCGTGAGGCGCTCCTCTTCCCAAATGATGGCGTTGTTCGATTGATCGATGAAGCGCAGATTGACGACGACGTTGAGCCGCCACTCCTCCACCTGCTGCTGGGCGTTGTAGCGCAACGCATCGCGGCGAAACTCCACGAGCTCGCCTTCCAGGCGCGTATCCGCGCGATCTTGGCTCGACGGGCGCATGAGTCCGGTAAACTGGAACCGGTTGATCACGGCGTTGGTCAGATCGACTTCCATGCGGTGGCGATAGATCGGATACTGTTCAGTCCCGGACGTCAGCCGCGTGACATCGATCTTGTTCGCGAAGGGTTTGATGTAGACGGTCTTATAGTTGGAGGGCAAGCCGGGTCGAGCGGAGTAGCCGCATCCGGCAGACAGCAGACAGCAGACAGCAGACAGCACAAAAGAACAACACCACTTTCTGTGTGCTTTGTGCTGTGTGCTTTGTGCTTCCATTATGAAGCGGGGGACGGACGGGGCGTCAGCACTTGCAGTCTGGCGGCCGCTTGCGCCGCCCAGGACGTGGCGCCGAACTGCTGGACAATCGCTTCGTAGTAGATGCGGGCGGACTCCGGATGCCGACGCCGCTCGTAGAACTGGGCGACCTGAAACTCGTGCTGGGCGCGCCGCGTCTTCAACTCTTCCAAGCGCCCGGCCGCTTCCTTCGAGAGGCTGCTTTCCGGATACTCGTGCACGAAGGCTTCCAGCTCGCGCACCGCGTGATCCGTCGGCGACTGATCGTACTCGGCTTTGAACGTCCCCTTCAAACTCGCCTGCGCGATTTGAAAACGCGCGTCATCGACGAGCGGCGAGTCCGGATAGCGCGAGATCACTTGCTCAAACGCGCTGACGGCTGCCTCGTAATCCTGCAGTGCTAAGTGTGCCAAGCCCAGCTTGTACTGCGCTAACTGGCCGTGCTCGCTGAAGGGCCCGTCATCGACGATGGCCTGAAAAATCTCCACGGCTTTGTCGCGCGCCGGCAAAAGCGCAGCGATACCGAAGAGTTTTCGCTTCTTGCCTGCGAGGAAGTAGTTGCCCAACTGATATTCCCGCTCGAGGATCTCGTCAAAGCGTTTGGTCGAGGGATAGGTTTGGACCGTCTTGCGATATTCAAGGAAGGCTTTGTAGTAGTCGCCTTCCTCTTCGTTGCAGCGGCCCACGTAGTATTGGGCTTCGGCGGCTTCGTGGGATTGCTTGTAGGATTTCAGGAGCTTGCGAAACTCGATGCCGGCTCGGTGATAGTCGTGGCGCTCGAAGAATCCCACCGCGAAGAGCAGCTGCTCTTCCGGCGTGTCCTTCACCGCTCCGCTGGGCCCGATCCATCCGGTCTGCGGCGACCATACCCAAGCGGCAAACGCCGTCGAAGGAACCCCGACCGTGAGGATCAGCGCACTGGCAATAGAGAGGAGAACACGAGGTTTCATTGAGGTGCGTTCACGATACCAAATCCCTCTCGGAAAGTCAAAATGGAGCAGTGGCCCGGCACGGGGTCGGTTCGCGGCACCGCTCCGGCCCGCCCAGCGCGCGGGCCGTTCGCTCGGGTTCCAGGCCTCGCTCGCCTCGCTGACGCTCGGCACCATGCCCGCTCGGCCTTCCACACGCGCCGCTCACTCGACCCCGTACCGTCCCCATCACCATGCTCAGAGAATTCTGCCTGTCAGTGGCACCTGCTCAACTATGCTTCAGAGATGCTGGAAAAGAGGAATGACCAGCAGCAGCCAGGGGATGGCGACGAGGGTCGTGAAGAGCCAGAGGGCGTTGGAGAGCTTGCGGTCAAGGCCAAACAGCAGCGGCAGCACCAGCGGCGAGACGGCGACGGGGGTCGCGGCTTCGAGCAGCACGATCGTGCGCGGCAGCCCATGGATCTGAAACAGATTGAGGAGCATCCACGCCACGAGCGGCGTATACAAGCATTTGATCCCGCTCATCACGACACACGAACGCAGCCACGGCCGCGGCGACGCCACGGTCAGTTGCGAGCCGATCGCGGTTAAATAGAGGCTCGTATCAACAGGGATGAGGACGTGATTGAACCATTCAAGCGGCATCGGACGCGGCACGCGCGCCAGATTCAGTGCGACGCCCACGAGCATCCCAAGGAACGGATAGAGTCGCAGGTCATCGTTATAGGCTTTGCTGAACGTCGTCGGTGTGGCCGGATGGCCGTAGCGCGACGCGACCCAAAACCCCAGCGTGTAGAAACAGGGCGTGAAGAACACCAGATACAACATGCACAATCCGTAGCCGGCCTCGCCGAACAGCGCAAACGCGGTAAAGGCACCGAGGTACCCGACGTTGGAGAACAACGCGCACGTCAGAAAGCTGCCCATTTGGGGATTGGTCAGCTTGGCCTGTTTCGCATAGAGGAGGGCCGGCAGCAGTGTCGAGAATGAGATGAGCAGCCCAAGCAACGGCAGCAGCCACGGCTCGAGGCTGTGTAGATTCATCCGCCAGAACGAGAGGCACAACACCGTCGGTGACGTGATCCTCACGACGAATTGGACCAGTCGATAGGCGCGGGCTTCCGTCAGCGCCCCGCCACGGTGCAGCCACCAGCCCAGCGCGAGCGAGCCCAGAAATAATCCGAGTCCGAGTTGCAATCGAAGCAGCATCAGGCCATGTGACATGAAACGGTTGCGTGACTGGCAATTTATTGTAGGGACTCTTGCGGACGATAACTAGTATTCCGTCCAGATGGAGTTGCGTGATGGGGCTTGGTCAGTGTGGCGGGTGACGCGCAGCCAGGTCCCCTGCGTCCGCCCGGAGTTGCCGGTCGCCGCAGGCGGCGGCTGTACGGCCGCCCGGCGACGAGGACGGACGCAGGGTGGCGAAGCGGGCCGTCGCCTCACGGCTTCCGGCACTCCCGTCGGCGACCACGCCGCTGAGGCGGCGCGGTGCCCGCCTCGGTCGCAGGCCCTGCCACACGGATCCATCACAGCAATGCTGACGGAACACTAGTCGCGTCCGACTGGAACAACCGGTAATGTCCTATTTTGATGTGATTCCACCGATGGCAGAACGGATTTCACCGATCACTCCATCGGCGGAATCTGGTTTCGCAATCTGTGGAATCACAGCTAAGGACACTACCGAACAACCAAGATGGCTTTGCGGCCTTTGAAGGTGCGCAGGTGAAGGCGGGTTCCATCGGTACGCAGAGCCATAGCGCCGTCGGTGCGGGTCGAATAGAGGCGAGCGCCGGCGGCTTCGAGCGCGTGGACCGTATCGGCGGATGGCAAATGATGAAGACGGCCGACGCTGAGAAGTGCGACCTGCGGATGGACCGCGTTGAAGAATGGCGAGCCGGCCGCGCCGAGGCTGCTGCCATGATGCGGGACTTTGAGCACGGTCGACCGTAAGGGAGCATCCGTGCGCAACAACCAGGGGGCTCCGCGCGCTTCAAGATCGCCGGTGAGCAAAAGAGTCACGGAGCCCTTCGTCAGCTTCAGGACGATCGAATTATCATTGGACGTCGGCGCGGTGCGCGGCACGAAGCCATCAGGCGGATGCAGCACGTCGATGGTCACGTCTGACCCGTCGGTGAGCCGCAGCCCCGCGGTCACGACGCTCTCTGGCACATGGCGCGCGGCGACTAACGCGTAGAGCGCGCGCGTGGTCGCGGTGCGACCCACCGCCCCGTTGGTGAGGAGCCGCTTCACGCGCATCTGCTGAAGGATCGGAATGGCGCCGCCGAGATGGTCTTCGTCCGAGTGCGTGAGCAGCAGCGCATCGATCGTCGTGATGCCCTCGCGTCGAAGAAATGGGATGAGCCGATAGCGGCCGGCCTCCTGCGAGCCGGCGTCGATGAGGATCGTCGAGCCTCGCGGCGTGCGGATGACCATGCTGTCGCTGTGGCCGACATCGAGCAGATCAAGGCGCAGCCAGCGCGAGTCCCATGCGCGACGCATCACGCCGCTCCATGCCCACAGCGTCGCTGCGGCAAGCCAACAGATCGCCACGCGGCTGGCCCGGCAACGGACGCGGCGCCGAACGACCGACAGCATCACCAAACCGTAGTAGACGAGCAGCCACCACACGGACGGGTGCGCGACCCAGAAGTGGCCGCCAGGAATGCGCTGACACCAACAGACGATCCAGACGATCAGATCCAGCAGTATCCTCAACACTCCAGCCATCCACTGAACGACCGGAGCCCATATTGTCCCCGCGATGAGGATCAGTGTCCCGCATGCCACCAGCGCGCTGACCAGCGGCGCCACGAGCAGGTTCGCGAGAATGGCAATCGGCGACACCAGGTGGAAGTACCACGCGAGCACCGGCGAGAGTCCCACCCAAATGGCCGTCGTGGCCGCCACACTCACCGCCAGATATCGACGCAGCCATTCCGGACGCAGCCAGTTCACACGCGCCTGCAGCCAGTGCGCCCACCGCGCGCAGAACACGAGCAAGCTCAGGACCGCGCCGAAGGAGAGCTGAAACCCTGGATCGAACAGCTGCGTGGGATTGATGAAGAGGATCGCGAGTGCGGCGGCCGCCAGTGTATTGGGCCACGAGATGACCCGATCAAGCCACAACGCTCCCAAGACCACCCATGCCATGATCGTGGCGCGCACCACCGGCGGTTGCA
Organism: Candidatus Omnitrophota bacterium; assembly: GCA_016198905.1. Classification (GTDB taxonomy): domain Bacteria; phylum Omnitrophota; class Gorgyraeia; order Aquiviventales; family Aquiviventaceae; genus JACQHR01. Next base: position 61,888 of record JACQHR010000013.1, read on the forward strand.
TCCCCGTCAGCATGCAGTAGCCGATGAGTCCAATGCCGGACACGAGCACTCGCACGCGCCACGGCAGCCCGAGCAGACGCAAGACCGTTTCGAAGAGGAGCGCGATGAGCCCGACATTGAAGCCGCTGATGACCACCATGTGCATGGTGCCCGTCTCGATGAACGCATCTCGCAATCGATCATCGAGGGCCACGCGCTCGCCAAGCAGGAACGATTGCAACAACCCCGCACGTGAGGGCTCGAACGTCGCTTGGATTGCCTGCTCCCATCGATGGCGAAGTTGAACAACCGCAGCCACCCACGGCCAGCCTCGACCCCGACGAAGGACGGCGATCCCGTGAAAAGGCCGCACGCGCAATAGTACGTGAATGTGCTGACGGGCAAGTGCTCCGCGCCAGTCGTATTGGCCGGGGTTGGTCGCCGCCGGCACGCGCGACCACTCCCCTTCGACCACGATCTCATCGCCGTACGCCAGGAGCATTCGCGGCGATTGAATCGTGGCGCGCACGCTTGCATCGATCGCCTCCCAACCCGCATCCCTGCGGCGATCGCGCACGCGCACGAGACAGGTCAGCGCATCTTCGGGTGGTCGCTGGGGATGCGGCGGCACAGGGGTTGGGTCGCTGACGATCACGCCATACAGACGAACGGCTTGCGCCTCGTCGGCCACGAGGCCTTTGAGCTGTTCCGCGGGATGCGCCCTCCACATCCCCACGCGGCTGACTCCAAGACACATCCACAGCGCCAAGAGCGCGGGGACTCTCAACGAGGGATGACCACGCATCGTCATCGCGATGATGCCGCCGAGCAGCCCAAGGATGACTACGACCACGGAAGGAACAGGCGTGAGCGTGCCCAGGATGATCCCTACGATCACGGCAAGCGTGATAGGAACAAGTGGAGATCTCATGGGACGAATCAGTCGTTAATCCGGTTAGGCCCGTTTTGCCCGTTAGGCCCGTTAGCATGACAACCGGCTCAACCGGCAAAACCGGCTTAACGGGCACAACGGAATAAGAAACGCAGAAGAGAGCGTCTCTCTCCTGCGTGTCAGTTGTATCGACGCCGGCCACGATCGTGTCCGGCCGAGTGGATGTGGAAGAAGTTAGGGCGAGCGAGGCGACTTCATACTCAGGATGACGTGCTGCATGATCGCCTCTTGATCCTTGGGCGCGATCTCCACAAACCGCACGCCGACTTCCACGGAGCGCTTCTGCTCCGTCTTGCTGATGATCTCGTACTCCTCGCTCCACATGACTTCCGCGGTAAAGTTCACCGGCTGCTCGCGGCCCGGCAGCTTCATCGCCACCTGCAGCCGCGTACCCGTCGGCAGCATCTTCTCTGAGAACAAACAGACGCCGCCTCCGCCGATGTCCTTGGCAATACCCTGCTGCTCCGGACCGGACGTCAGCACGTGGTACGTCACGTCCAGGCGCGTATCCAACCGCACAAACCGTCTACGCTCTTCCATGGCTAGTCGAACTCCCGGGTGTACGATGGCCGCGACTCGATCTCCCCTTGTTCGTAGAGGGTAAACCGGATTTCGCGCAGGAACCGCGAGGGCTGCAGAAGTAGTTGTCCGTTGCCGCGCAGGCTCATGTCCATTAAGGGATGCGTGATGTAGAGCTCGTCTTTCGCGCGCGTCGTCGCGACGTAGAAGATGCGGCGCTCTTCCTCTTCGCCCGCTTCTTCCCGCAGCGCCATGTCCGAGGGAAACTCGCCCTCGCACATGCGGATGACGAACACCACGCGCCACTCCAATCCTTTAGCTTGATGGACCGAGCTCAGGATCAGCCGCTCGGTATCGCTCGAGGAAGCCGCGTTCACCTCTTGACCGTAGAGTTCGCCGAGCAAGATGAGCTCCGAGAGCAAACTGCGCAGACTGCGATAGGAGCGCGCGAACACCGAGAGTTGCTGGATGTCTTCGAGCCGCGACTGAAACCCTTCGTAGCGCGCGCGCAGGAAATCGGTGTAGCTCGTTTCCATCACCGCGCGGATGAGTTCGGAGGGCTCCTTGTCGTCGGCCGATGCTTTGAGCGCGCGCAGGTCGTGCTGAAACCGCTTCAGGTATGGTTGCGCCGATGACGGCAAGGTCGCGCACACAGCCGGCGACATCGCCGCCTCAAGCGGATTCGCCGATTTCGCGACGACGTCCCAGAGTCTGGCCGCCGTGACATTGCCGATGCGCGGCAGCATGAGCCACAGCCGCCTCCACGCGACCTCGTCGTACGGGTTATCGAGAATCTTCAGGTAGGCGACGACGTCTTTGATGTGCGCTTGCTCAAAGAAGCGCACGCCGGAGCGCACTTCATAGGGAATGTTGCGCTTGATGAGCTCCGCCTGCAGGATCGTCGAGTGCGCGTGCGCGCGGTACAGCACCGCCATCTCGATGAGCGGAATACCCTCGTCGCGCAGTTGCAGGATGCGCTCGGCCACGAACGCCGCTTCTTGATAGACGTCGTTCACCGGCAGGACCACCGGGAGACTGCCCCGCGCGCGCTGGGCGATGAGCGTCTTGCGATACTGCTGCCGGTTGTTCAGGATGCTGGCGTTGGTGAACTCCAGGATTTCCGGTGTTGAGCGGTAGTTGACCTCGAGCTTGAAGAGTTCGGTGCCGGGATTGCGCTCGGCAAATTTGAGAATGTTGTCGTAGTTGGCCCCGCGGAATTTGTAGATGCTCTGCGCGTCGTCGCCGACGACCATCAAGTTGTGGCCGTTGTGCGCGGTGATGCGCTCGACGATCTGCGCTTGGATCGTGTTGGTGTCCTGATACTCATCAACGAGGACGGAGCGAAACTGCGCGCCCAGCCGCTGGGCTACGTCCGGATGCTCGAGGAGCAGCTTCAGCCAGAAACGCAGCAGATCATCGTAGTCGAGCGCGTTGGCCGCGCGCTTCTTCGCTTCATAGCGCGCGCTCACCTGTGCCAGCTCCTGCGCCCACTGGCTGAAATGCGGGGTGCGCTCATCGACCACAAGCCCAAGGGCTCGCTGAGTATTGAATGAGACGCTGATGAGGTCTTGGAGAATGGAGGGCGCGGGAAATCGTTTCTCTTCGATCTTCACTTTCGCTTCCGTGACGCACACCTTGAGAAGGTCGCGCTGATCCTCGTCATCGAGAATCGAGTAGTTGTTTTGCAATCCAACGAGCGGCGCATGCTGGCGCAGCAGCCGATTCCCGATGGCGTGAAATGTCCCGCCCCAGATGCTGCCCGCATCGCCGCCGGTGATGGTTTCGACGCGGTTCAACATCTCCCGCGCGGCCTTGTTGGTGAAGGTCGCCAGCAGAATCTGCTGCGGTGGCACGCCCTTCGTCATCAGGTAAGCCACACGATAGGTGATCGTGCGCGTCTTGCCTGAGCCGGCACCGGCGATCACGAGCTTGGGCCCGTCGCCGCACGTCACCGCCGCGCGCTGCGCGTCGTTGAGCTCGCGCTCAAGATCGAGCTGAAACTTCGCGGAGGTGACCGCATGGATCGTAAACGTGCGCGTCATTTTTGCAGCACTAAGCACACAGCAGACAGCACACAGTAGGAAACTTGAGTGCCAGTGAAATGTGTCGGAAGGAGCCGTGAGGCTGTCTTAGTTGTCCCCTGTCCACTTTGTGCTTTGTGCTTTCTGCTTTGTGCTTTCTGCTTAACGGAGGAACTCATCCATCAAAATGGTGGGATCGCGGTCGAGGACCTGGCGGACATCCGCGGTCACCTTGTAGCGCTTGCCGTCGAAGATGAGGATCTTCTGGTCCACCAAGCGCGTCAGCTGGCTCTCTTCGAAGACGTCGTGGAGGAAGAGCATCTCTTTTACTCCCTCAAAGGAGGCGCCCTGTGGATGGTCGCGGTAGAGGAACGTCATAATCTCGCGAATTTGGACATCCCGAGCGGCCTCGACGAGTGTCTGACGAATGGCGGCGTTCATCGTAGGGCACGTGCCCCAGTCATGCGACGAGCTACTGGGGATTTCCTTTCGATTCCGAATCCTCTTTCGACGATCCCTTGAGGGCGTCTTGAAACGCTTTGACAGCTTTTCCTAACCCGCGCGCCACTTCCGGCAGCCGCCGCGGGCCGATCACCAACAGCGCAATGACGAAGATCACGATGAGCTCTGATAATCCCAAGTTTCCCATGTGCCACCTATCCGTTACTGCATGACGACCAGCTCTTTGATCGCCGCAAACGTTTGTGGTCCCATTCCCGAAACGCTCCGAAGCTCTTCAGGGTGGTGAAATCGACCGTGCTGCATTCGATAGGACAGGATTCGAGCGGCGAGCGCGGGACCAATCCCCGGCAGCCGCTCTAATTCTGCGGCATCCGCGGTGTTCACGTCAACTTGTCGCGCCCGCGCCAGCGCTGTGTCCCATGCCGCAGTCTCTATTGATGAGGCGCCACGCTCTGGCGCGCTCGACCACCAGTGTCGCTGGCACATGATCGCGCTCAAGCCAACGAGCATGACCGCGCCAAGCACACTGAGCGTGCGTTGCTCTTGTGAGATTAACAACATCGAACGCGTGGAGTTTTAGATGCGGCGGTCATGGCGTGTTCTGACCGTCCTGCGACTCGGTATGGGAAGTATCATTCGGCTGTGAGGAGTCCGACGCTTTCTTTCGACTCTTCATCTCCTCTTCAACAATCTCATCGACCACCGACTTCGAAATGGCCATCAGATGCTTCATGCCCTGCCCCATTGCGTACGCGAATGCCTCCTTCGTCAACTTCAAGTACCACTGCCAAGCCTCGGATTCTTGAAAGATTACATACTGTTCAAGTTCTTCGTCGGGCACTGAGCGGTACATAAACACCAGGCCAAGCCAGGCATAGGCTTCAGCGGCTTGAGGATTCTCCGTTATCTTCTGAAGGTCAACAGCGGTGGTGTGTCCGCCAAGGTTCATCGTGATCGTCGGAAACGCCGGCGCTTGATCAGGGGCGATCCCCGCCTCGCTCGCCATCGACAACCTGCCTTGCTGTAACGTATCCGCCAACATGCTTCCCATCGCCCGCGCCAGCCGCTGAATGAGCACGATTCTTGTTGGAGATAGCGGATGCTGGGGAAGTTGTTCCCTAAATTGCCGCAGGGCCTCACGATTCTGGAACGCTTCCTGTCCTAGCTGGTACATGTGTTGTGCCAGCGGAGAACTCAACCACGTTTGCACGGCTTCAAGTTTTTGCCGATCGAACTGTTGGAGGAAGGCGTTCCGCATTGCCGTATAGAGGAGGTCGGCATTGAGCGCCTCCTGCATCGTCTGGCGGAACTTCTCGCGGCTCACCGGGCTGCTGAGCTTGCTTGTCTGTTGATTGATAAACTGGTCGAGCTGTGGCTTCTGAGTCGCGATGATCCGTTCGAACGTCTCCTTGCTAATGTGTGAAAGCGCAAGGACGTGGTCCACGAACGCGACTCGCTCGGCATCTTGAGGTTGACCTACTTCGGATGTCTCTGGCGCTGCCGCAGAAGGAGTCGGTGGCGCAGGCGGCGCGTCAATGATGCGAGGTTCTTGCGCGGCTGTGCTCTCATCAATCCGCTCGATGTCATCACGCCAATAGGTCACCGGCGTGCCGAACCAATCGACGACCACCGCCTTCTCGGTCCGCTGCGTAATCTTCGCCTCTACCCGCTTGCCGTCTTTGAGGTAAATCGTTTCCGCGACGGCGTGCGCAACGCTTAGAGACAGACTCAGACCGATACTACATAGTGGGTGCCACATGTTCGGATTTTTGCCGCGCATTTCGCTGATCCCAAGTCTCTCAGATCACAATATTGACCAGACGCTTAGGCACAACAATGAATTGCTTCATAGTTTGGCCGTCGACGAACTTCCTGACCTGCTCGTTGGCGAGCACGATCGCTTTCAATTGCTCCTCGCCGATGTCCGACGGCACGACGATGCGCGCGCGGACTTTGCCGTTGACCTGGACAACCAGCGTGACCTCGGCTTCGTGCAACGTGGCCGCGTCAAAGGCGGGCCATGGCGCGTGGGCGAGGCTCTCATGATGACCCAACCGCCACCAGAGCTCTTCACATAGATGTGGCGCGTACGGCGCGAGCAGCAGGACGAACGTTTCGATCGCGGATTCCGGCAGCGGCGTGGCGTCTTCGAGCGCGCTGAGCAGCACCATCATCGAGGAGATCGCGGTATTGAACCGCAGCTGCTGCGTATCGTCGGTCACTTTCTTGATCGTCGCGTGCAGCGTGCGTTTCAACGCCGCCTCCACCGGCACATCCTTCAGCTGCGGATTGAGCCCGGTCTCCGTCACGATCACGCGCCAGAGGCGATTCAAGAACCGATCGATGCCCTCGATGCTGCGCGTGCTCCACGGCTTGACCGCTTCGAGCGGACCCATGAACATCTCGTACATCCGAAATGCGTCCGCGCCGTGCGCATTGATCACATCATCGGGATTGACGACGTTGCCGCGCGACTTGGACATCTTCTCGCTGTCTTCGCCGAGGATGAGGCCTTGGTTGATCAGTTTGTGAAACGGCTCGGCCGTCGAGACGAATTTGAGATCGTAGAGGACCTTATGCCAGAAGCGCGCGTACAGCAGATGCAGCACCGCGTGCTCCGCTCCGCCGATGTAGAGATCGACCGGCATCCAATAGCGCTCTATCTTGGCATCCCATGCGCGCTGCGTGTTGTGCGGATCGAGATAGCGCAGATAGTACCAGCACGAACCGGCCCATTGCGGCATGGTGTTGGTTTCGCGCTCGGCAGGACCGCTGCACTGGGGGCATTTCGTCTGCACCCAATCTTTCGCTTTCGCTAGTGGAGGCTCTGCGGTACCGGTTGGTTTGAAGTCGGCCATGTCTGGCAACGTCAAGGGCAGCGAAGACTCTGGCAGCGGCACGGTGCCGCATGTCGCGCAGTGAACGATCGGAATCGGCTCGCCCCAATACCGCTGGCGAGAGAACAACCAATCGCGGAGTTTATAATGGACAATGCGCACGCCAATGCGGTGCGGGGGATCTTTCTTTGAGAGCCAGTCAATAATCTTGCCCTTAGCTTCCTCGCTAGGCAAGCCGGTAAACGCGCCAGAGTCGTGCATGCGCCCTGGATCGGCGTACGCCTGGGTCAAACTGTCCGCGTCGAGCTGTTTACCTTCCGGCACAATCACCACACGTACCGGCAGCTGATACTGCCGGGCAAACTCGAGATCGCGCTGGTCATGGGCAGGGACGGCCATGATCGCGCCGGTACCGTAGCTGGCCAGCACATAGTCGGCGATCCAAATGGGAATCTTCGCTCGAGAATCAGAAGATTCAAAAACAGGATTTATCGCATAGGCGCCTGTAAAAATACCGGTTTTCGTTTTTGCAAGATCGGTTCTTTCGAGTTCGCTTTTTCGAGCTACCTCATACTGATACTGCTCAACCGCTTCACGATAGTCATCGGTGGTAATATCTCGAACTAGGGGGAGCTCTGGAGCAAGCACCAGATAGGTGGCGCCGAACAGAGTATCGGGTCTTGTTGTAAACACGGGAATCTGCGCTCTCACACCCTTCCCCGGAAACGTACTCATATGCTTTCTCGTCGCGGTAGTGTCCACGGTGAAGAGGATCTCGGCTCCCTCGCTCTTGCCGATCCAGTGGCGCTGCATCTCTTTGATGTGCTCGGGCCAGTCCAACGACTCGAGGTCGGCGAGCAAACGATCCGCGTACGCCGTGATCTTCAGCATCCACTGGCGCATCGGCTTGCGCTCCACCGGATGGCCTTTGCGCTCGCACTTGCCGTCGACGACTTCTTCATTCGCCAGCACCGTGCCACACGCAGGACACCACCACACGGCCGCATCCGCCATGTACGCCAGGCCGCGATGGTAGAGCTGCAGAAAAATCCACTGCGTCCATTTCACGTAGCCCGGATCGGTGGTGTTGAGTTCACGATCCCAATCATAGGAAAATCCCAGGCGTTCAATCTGCCGTTTGAAGGTCTCGATGTTCTTGCGCGTGGTGATGGCGGGATGCGTGCCGGTTTCAATCGCATACTGCTCGGCGGGCAGGCCAAACGCATCCCATCCCATCGGATGCAGCACGTTGTAGCCTTGCATACGTTTGAAGCGCGCGACGATGTCCGTCGCGGTGTACCCTTCAGGATGCCCAACGTGCAGTCCGGCCCCTGATGGATACGGAAACATATCGAGGATATAAAACTTTGGCTTCGCGCCGCCGTCGGTGGCCCGGAACGTCTTGTGTTCCTGCCAATACCGCTGCCATTTCGGTTCGATGTCGGAAAAGGGATATTTGTCAGCCATCACGATTCAGCACAAAGCAGAAAGCACACAGCACAAGATGTTGTTGCCTGTTCAATCTGGCGCAATCTGCGTTTGCTGCTCGAAGAAACACCCATGACTTCCTGCCTACTGCTTACTGCCGACTAGCTACTGACCGGCTCCTATTGCTTACTGTTGTCTTCCGGAGGGAGCGCGTTCAGCGCGGCATACTGCCCGAGGAGGGATACATCCTTTGAATCAATGGTCACAAACTTGACCCCGATCTCGATGGTGGGAGTCTCGTAACTTTTGCGCGGCCCGCCAATCGGACGCGACCAGACCACTGCTGCGGAAAACGTGATCGGCGTGTTGCGGTCTGGAAGTTGTAACTCAACATCGAGAGGTTCGCCCGGTTCGACGATCTCATCCGTCACGAAACAAATGCCGACACCGCTGATGTTCTTCGTGAGCCCACGCCGCACTTTGCCGGTCTTGACGATCTTGAAGACCGTCGTCAGCTTGGTGCGCAATCGAATCACATGCCGTCGCTCAGGCTGCATGGATGCGGGTCAACGGCTCTTCGCCTGATCCTTTCACGGCGCCGCGGTGGGGGACTCGGAGGCTGGAGCGCTGGTCGCAGCCATCGATGATCCACTGTGACTATCGAGATAAGTCCGCACCGCGGCCGACGTGGCGACATCCTGCGCCATCTCGCGCGCCAAGTGCGTTTCCACCCGCTGCAGATTGCCGGCACTCATCCCCGTCAGGGGGGCCACCACAACGGATTGATAGCCGGTGGGGCCTTTCAAGAGGCCGGCCTGGCGCGTGTTGCGTTTCTTTTCCGACCAGAGCACCGTGCCGCTGGCGGCGTCGACCACCTCCAACTGCAGCTCCGCTTTGACCCAGGACTCCACGACGGCGTAGCTGCGGCCCCAGTCCGTCACCGTCCCGCGCAACAGCACGTCGGCTCCGAGTGCGCCTGCCGCATCTACCGTCACCGATTGTCCTGGCATCCATCCGTGATCTTTGAGCGCAGCGTCGATTCCCTGCAACTCCAGCACGTCGAAGTCGCTCTCTTGCAGACTCGCCGCCATATCCTGGCGCAAGGCGTCGGCTGCAGGCTGCCAGGGTTGGCGCTTCGCCTCAAATGGTAGAATCGCCAACCGCGCGCGACCCGATGCAGCGGCAGACGCCGTCACTTCGTGCGCGCTCATGGCAGGATTGGGCATCCCCTTCAGCGCTTGCCTCGCCGCAGCATCTGCGACGCGTAGAAACTTCACCTCCGGATGAAAACTGCGCGCCTGATCTTTGAGAAAATCCACGACTTGGCCCTTTTTCATCAGCGCCCCGCCGCGCTCAGCGGCACTCACCGGCTGTCGCCAGAGTGCGTTGCCCGATGACGTCTCGACCATGCGCAGCGATCCTCGCAGACTCGTCTCGGTGTAGAGCGGCGTCGAGAGATGTACGATGCGGCTGATCTCACCATAGATGACCGCATCGACGCCCAGCGTCCGTCCCAGCGTTTGCGCCGTCGCCTCGCGCCACTTCCCCTCGTCCACCGGCCCGAAGGCGTCGCTGAGTTTCTGATCCACCTCGGCCAGTTTCATGTCCTCGTAGCCGTATGGCGCGAAGGCGTAGTAGAACGTCTTGCGGAATGTGTCGCGGCCGATGACATGCGAGGCGGGAATCGCTTCTCCTGCCTTCAGATCGTACGGGTACGTGATCACGAAGGGCAGCACCGCGACTCGTGTCGGCGGATGCTCGAGAAATCCAGGACGCACGTACGCCTTCGGCCCTGCGCATCCTGCGAGCATGAGGACAGCGCTCGTGGAAGCGATCAGCCGCCGCACCATCTTACGCCGATGAAACCGGGGCCGCAGGGGCGCGGGCGTTCGCATCGACGTACCACTGGACGAACGCCACACTCGACACGAACAGCAAATAGAAATACCCCACCATATACACCAGACTCGTCAGCAGGGTCAGGATCATCCCCGCAGGACCGCCGATGACACGCCCCATCCATTCGCCGATGATGAGCACCAGACCGACGCCAAGCGAAATCGCCCCAAGCAGAACACTGAGTCCTGCCAACGGCCACCAGGCGCCGCGCGTCGTGCGAAACGTCGCGCGCAATCCGGCGATGGGTCCAACTCCATCAACGACGATCGCAATGAACCAAAAGAGCAGCTTGATGCTCAGCCACACGACACCGACGGTCAGTGCCAACGTCAGGAGTACTGCCAACACCGCAAGCAGCCATCCCGGCATCACGCGGTCAAGTCCGCTCATGATCAATATGATCACGAGCATCGCCAGCATCGCGACGATGAACGCCGCCGCCATGAGGAGCCACCCGCGCAACAGAGCCCAAAACGCGCGACCGGCGGCTTGAAAGAATGTTCTAAGATGCGCGCGCGGATCGGCGATGCGAGCCGCCACGTACCCTATTTGTCCGCCGATGAGCCATACTTTCACGACCGTAAAGAGCAGCAGGCATAAGAGGAGCACCGGCCACGCGCGTCCCATCCACTCACCAATGACGCGCACGCGCCGCTCGTCTTCTTGTTGGCGCGCTTTGGCCTGGGCATCAGGGGCGGGTGTTGTGGAAGCAGCGGTCGATGCCTGCGTCGTCACACTGATTGCCGACTCAGGACTCGTTGCCGCATTCGACGTGTCGGCCGATGGAGCCGGCGGTGGCGTCAGCGTCGCCTGCGCTGTTGCGGGCTGCTCCGGAAACAACTCTTTAGGAGGATTCGTCAGCGCGACAAGCAGACCCGTCACCGCCACGAGCGCGACCGAACATCCCGCAAACACCCCGATACCGGCCCACATCCGACTGGCGATGCGAAACCCTTGCCCGATTGACCGCCCGATGTTCGGCTGCATTCACCCTCCTGACGTTAGACGAACTGTTGCTGCAACACCCGCTCGATGCGCGGCCCAAGAGCACTCCACTCTGCCTCAGACGTTTTCGTAATCGAGATGAAGTTATTCACCGCAAACACCTGGACGACGCCTGCAATGCCGAGCAGCTGTTTGGCCCATGTGACATTGGCCGTCGCGGCATCACGGTAGGTCGTGCCGTGCGCGGCGACGACGCGGTTCAGCGTAAACTTTGCCGCATTCGGATTCGGCGTGCCTTGCGCGCTAATCTGTAACAGCTCTGCCATGGCGCCTTCAATACGTGCCAGACCTCTGTGGTCTCACCCACATGAATGGGAGGTAGGCTAGGAAGAACAATCCAAGCGCCGCGATCTCCATCACGCCTATATAGTACGGCCACGGGCCGAAGTAGTCGAGCAGGCTCGGTTGGCTCGGCTTGTGCGCCAAGTAGCCGTAGTTTGTTCCGTAGATCCCATTCAAGCAACCGGCCACGAGCACGTAGACGTTGCTCACTCCAAAGACATACCAGATGGATCGGATCGTCGGCCGCACACGATCGGTCACCGCGAGGTACACGGCGCTGCAGACCACTCCCCCGTGCACGATGAAGAACGTGATCCACCAATAACTCGGAAAACTTTCCCGCAGATCGGGGGTGAGCAGGGCTTGCACGCTGCCTGTCATTCCCCAAAAGTAGGCCAGTTCGCTCATCCGATGCTTCGGCCACCACAATGCCCACACGGTCGCGAAGAGGGCTACGTCGCACAGTTGCAGCGGCACACGTGCCCTACCCTGCAGGACGGCCACGATGAGCGCGATGACCTCGTTGCTCAGCAGCACGATAGCGGCTACGCGCCGCAGCCAACGATCGCGTGGCTCAGTGATCCATCGACGACCGATGATGAGCGCGACCATCGCGCCGGCGACGAGGGCCAAGACGGCGACGTGATCCGTCCCAAAAAGCGCAAACGGATGCGCCGTAGCCATCACGGCTATGGGCGTTGGCCGAGCTCCTGAAATCGCTTCGCCCACATGCGCGCTTCTCGCGCCACCGCCAGACGAAACTCTGGTTGTTGGCCGAGTCGCGGCCACACCTGTTCCCACGTCTGGACGGCCGTGCTGACGTTGCGCAAGAGCTCCTGCGCTGCGCCGGCCTGCTTCTGTGCCGAGGCTTGCGCGCACACCGTCGTGAGATCGGCGAGCGCGCGCTGGATGAGATCCGCCGGCTTGCGCGCCTCGATCAGCGAGGCGAGGTCGGCAAAAATCGTTCCGACCCGCTCCAGCGTCGATTCAGGAGACATGGGCTCGACTCCGCCGTGATGGGTGGACCGATCGCACGAGCTTCTTGACGACTGCGAGGTTGCGTCGATCCTCAGCGTCCCCGGCCCGACTCTCGCGAGAACCGGGGCGGGCCGTGCTCTTGGGCGTCTCAAGAATGAACGGAAGATTTTTCAGCTTCGGATGGTTGACGATGCGGCCAAAGGCTTCGAGCCCGATGTGGCCTTTGCCGATGTGCCAATGCCGATCCACCCGCGCATCAAACGGCACGTGCGAATCGTTCAGATGGATGAGCTTCAGATGCGCAAAGCCGAGCGTTCGGTCAAAGGCCGCAAGCGTCTGCTCCAGCCCCTCTGCGGTATGAATCGGATAGCCGGCGGCAAACAGGTGCGCGGTATCAAGACAAATGCCGACGCGCTCCTTGCCGTTCACCTGATCGCGAATCGCCGCCAACTGCTCAAACTGATAGCCCAATCCCTGCCCGGAGCCTGCCGTGTTTTCCAGGAGAACCATCACGGTCTCGTCGATGCCGCGCAGGGTCTGCGTGAGGGCGTCGGCGACTTTGGCCGCTCCGGCTTGCTCACCGCTTCCTTTGTGGCTGCCGACATGCGTCACCAGATACTGGGCCTTGAGCGTCGCGGCACGGACGTATTCCTCCCGGTACAACCGCAGCGATTGCCGCCACATGGCGGGATCCGGCGAGGCGAGGTTAATGATGTAGGGGCCGTGGATGGCGAGCGGGTCGATGCCAGCGTCGCGGCGCTCACGGTCAAACTGCTGCGCGAGCTCGCGCGGAATGGGAACCGAGGGGCCGCCGCGGGGACTGCGGCTGAAGATCTGCATCGTGCTGCAGGCAAGCCGCTTGGCGCGCTCAACGGCCTCGAGCAGCCCGCCGGCAATCGGGACATGGACGCCTAACCGCATGGGAGTGCTTATGGTATCACGACGCTGGCGTCAGGACAACGTCGACGTCAGGTTCTCTTGACCAATCTCACCACCCCCCGTATGATAAGGGCAATGAGTCGCGTGGCATCCATCTGGGGCTCGGCGCTCCTGAAGCGGCTGCCATCGAGGCAGCCGCGGAATGCCGAGCGCGCGGGCGCTCGGCCTTCGATCCTATGAGGCAACAATGAAAAGAAATGGTGGAGCAGACGGGGATCGAACCCGTGACCTACAGACTGCCAGCCTGTCGCTCTCCCAGCTGAGCTACTGCCCCACGATAAGTTGGCGTGATGATGACGCGGAAGGATATCAACGATAACATGAGCGTTTCTCTGTGTCAACGACGGTGGGGCTGGCGGGCGCGCCTGGCGCTCCTCGGGATCACGTCCGCAGCGCTGGTGATCGCTGCGGACGCTGCGACGACGACTGCAACAGCCCCACGCATCCTCAGCCACACCAATCTCATCGAGCTCGATAATCAGATCATCAGCCCGGTCACGCAGCAGTACATCGTCGATGCGATTGCGCGATCGGAGTCGGATGGCGCGGTCTGTCTGGTCATCATGCTCGATACTCCCGGCGGCCTGCTGGAATCGACGCGCGGCATCGTCAAGCGGATGATGAATGCGAAGGTCCCGATCGTCGTCTATGTCGCCCCATCGGGGTCGCGGGCCGGCTCGGCCGGTGTCTTTATCACGCTGGCCGCCCATGTTGCGGCGATGGCACCGTCCACGAATATCGGTGCGGCCCATCCGGTCGGCCTACAAGGCGGCGGACCGGTCAAAAAACTGATTCGGACATTCCGGCGGGCCGTCGAGGACGACACGAAATCCAAGATGGATAAGGATGGCAAGCATCGCGGCGAAGAAGAGATCGTCGAGGAAACGCAGAGTGATCCGATGGCCGAGAAGGTCATGAACGACACGGTGGCCTGGATCACGACCATCGCAAAGGCGCGCGGCCGCAACGAGACCTGGGCCGCTAAAGCCGTCACCGAGAGCGTGTCCGTCACAGAAACCGAAGCGGTCAAGGATCACATCGTGGATTTGATCGCCGCCGACGTCCCGGCACTCCTCGCCGCCATCGAGGGACGAACGGTCGAGCTCGCCGGCATCCCGGTCGAGCTGCACACAGCCAACTCCCAGATCATCCATCTGCCGATGTCGCGCCGCCAAGAATTCCTCACCATCATCACGAACCCGAACATCGCCTACCTCCTGATGCTCTTGGGCACGCTCGGACTCATCTTCGAGTTCACGCATCCGGGCTTGGCATTTCCCGGCATCGCGGGCCTCATCTGCCTGCTGCTGGCACTCTACGCGTTTCAGGCGCTGCCCGTCAGCTACGCCGCGATCGGGCTGCTCCTCTTAGGGCTGGTCCTGCTCATTGCGGAAGTGAAGATTGTCAGTCATGGGTTACTTGGAATTAGCGGCGTTGTGGCCCTGACGCTGGGCAGCCTCATGTTGTTTGAATCGCCGGGCTCCAATCTGCGCGTCTCGCTGCGCGTGATTCTTCCGACGGTCGGGACCATCGCGGGGATCGTCCTATTTATCGTCAACCGCGCGTTGAGCGCCCAGCGGCACCGCGTCACGACGGGCGTGCAGGGCTTGCTCGGGGAGATCGGGGTCGCCTCCACCGACGTGAATCTTGAGGGAAAAGTCTTCGTGCATGGCGAGCTATGGAATGCCGTCAGCCAGCGCCCCATCCAACAAGGCGAGAAGGTGCGGATCCTTCGTGTTGAGGGACTGCAGTTGCTCGTCGAATCGCACGCACCAGGTTTCGCCAAGCCACGACACACGAAACGCACCTAACGCAGGAGGGATTGGATGCTCTTTGGCTCAATGCTCGTGCCGGTGATCGTGATCCTCGGTTTTTGGCTCATCAACTGCGTGAAGATCTTGAACGAGTATGAACGCGGCGTCATCTTCCGGCTCGGACGCATGACGCCGGAGCCGCTCGGGCCGGGGCTGAAGCTCATCTTCTTTCCCATCGATCGGCTCGTCCGCATCAGCTTGCGCACCATCACGCTCGATGTGCCTCCGCAGGATGTCATCACCAAGGATAATGTGTCGATCAAAGTGAACGCCGTGGTGTACTTTCGCGTGATGGAACCGAACAAGGCGATCGTCGAGGTGGAAGACTACCTCTTCGCCAGTTCCCAGATGGCGCAGACCACACTGCGCAGCGTGCTCGGACAAGTCGAGCTCGATGAGCTTCTCGCCCACCGCGAGGCATTGAATGAGCGGCTCCAAACCCTGATCGACAAACAGACCGCCCCGTGGGGCGTGAAAGTCTCCGCCGTCGAAATCAAACAGGTGGATTTGCCGGAGGAAATTCGCCGCGCGATGGCGCGCCAAGCCGAGGCGGAACGCGTGCGACGGGCCAAGATCATCGGCGCCGATGCCGAATTCCAGGCCGCACAAAAACTCGTCGATGCGGCTCGCCTGATGAGCGAAGCGCCCATGTCGCTGCAGATGCGCTACCTACAGACGCTGGCGGAGATCGCGACGGAGAAGAACTCGACGATCATCTTCCCGATCCCGATCGAGCTGATCAAGCCGTTCCTCGAGAAAGCAAAGTCAAGCTAGCGCCGGGCGTGTTACAATAGCGCGCGAACGGTACCCCCTGTAATGGCATCCAACGCCGAGGTGGCGGAACTGGCAGACGCGCGGGTCTCAAAAACCCGTGGCCGCAAGGTCATGAGGGTTCGATTCCCTCCCTCGGCACTTCTCATAGGAGGGGATCGAAGGGAGCGCCGACTGAGTTGGACACAGCGGCGACGAACAGGAGCTGCGACCACCTCAGAAGGCGCGGGCGGCGACCGGAGCGAACCTTGCGAGCGGAGGCGCCGATTCCCTCCCTCGGCACTCTTCATGGGTGGGAATCGAAGAGGGTCGCAAGTCCTGGGGAGACGGAGCGGGCGATGACGCAGCGCAAGCGGATCTTGGTGATCGACGATAATCCGAGCTTCCGTGAAGTCGTCCAGGTGCGCCTGATCAAGGAAGGCTACGAGGTCACACTGGCTGAGTCAGGACAAGCCGGGCTTGACGCGGTCAAGACACAAACGTTCGATCTCATCCTTCTTGATATGCTGATGCCCGAGAAGGACGGCATCACCACCTACCAAGAGCTGCGCGCAAACGCCTCGACGATGCACATTCCGATTATTTTGCTCACCGCGGCTGCGGTGGAAGGCCACTGGGAAGCGATGCCGTATGAAACGGAAGGCAAGATCTTTATCCTCGGCAAGCCGTACGACAATCAGGTGCTGGTGGCACGCATCCGGCAGTTGCTGACCGAAGCCAGCGGAGGCATTGAGGAAGGTTCTACGAAGTCGGCGTAACGGTGGCGGGCGGCTGGGCGAAGGCGCCGATCTGCCGAAACCGCTTGTAGCGCTGCTCGAGCAATCCCTCGCTCGTCATCCCATCGGTCAATTTGAAGAAGCGCAGCAGCGACGCGCGCAAGCGTTGGGCGATAAATTCCGGATCGCGATGCGCACCCCCCAACGGCTCTTCGATCACTTCATCCACAATCCCCAACTTCAAGAGATCGGCTGAGGTCAGTTTCAGCGCCTCCGCCGCGTCGGGGGCCCGCGCGCGATCCCGCCAGAGAATCGCCGCGCACCCTTCCGGCGAGATGACCGAGTAGTACGCGTTTTCGAGCATCGCCACCCAATCGCCAACCCCGACGCCCAACGCGCCACCCGAGCCACCCTCGCCGATGACGCAAATGTAGATCGGAATCTTCAGACGCGCCATCTCGCGCATGTTGTGGGCAATCGAATGCGCTTGCCCGCGCTCTTCGGCGCCGATCCCAGGATACGCGCCGGGGGTATCGATGAAGATCACGACCGGCAGATGAAACTTCTGCGCCATGTCCATCAAGCGCATCGCCTTGCGATAGCCTTCGGGGTGCGCCGAGCCAAAATTGCGCATGAGGTTTTCTTTGGTGTCGCGCCCCTTTTGGTGGCCGAGGAACATGCAGGAGCGCCCTTCGAACTTAGCCAAGCCGCCGACGAGCGCGCGATCATCGCTGAAGAGCCGGTCGCCATGGAGACGCGTCACATCGCTGAAGAGGAGTGACACGTAATCGAGCGTGTAGGGCCGCTGAGGATGGCGGGCGAGCTGGACGCGCTGCCACGGCGTGAGCGTCGTGTAGATCTTGCGCTTGAGCTGCTCCAACTGCGTCTCGAGCCCCTTGACGATCTCGGGGTGCTTCTCGCGGTCGGCGGCTTTCTGCGCTTCCTTGAGCCGGTGCTCCAACTCCGCAATCGGTTTTTCAAAGTCGTAGCGATAGCCGTTCATGAGTCCCACCGGAGGAGCCGCCATGCCCTGCTCGATGCTAGTCCACAATCGTGACATCGGTGCCGACGGGCACGATGTCGTAGAGCTCTTCGACGTCGCTGTTGGTCATCCGCACGCAGCCGGCGGTCACCTGGTGACCGATGGTGTTGGGATCGATGGACCCGTGAATGCCGTAGCCTGGTTTGTCGATACCCAGCCAGCGCGTGCCAAGCACGTTCTCGGGACTGTCCGACGGCACGGAGGCTCCCTGCTTCCACCACACCGGATTCGTGAGCTTGTTGTTGATCTTGAACGTGCCCACCGGGGTGGAATTCTCTTTCCCGGTCGCGACGGGATAGAGCTTGATGAACTGGTTATCTTCGGTCAACAGCAGCTGGTTTTGGGATTTGTCGACGACGATGCTGAAGGGCCCCTTCGGGACTTTGAGTTTCTGTTGCGGACGGATCACGTCGTTCTTGAGGCCATTGGCGCGTTTGATCAGATCGATCGTCGTGTGATTGGCCGAGGCGATTTTGCCGAGCGTATCGCCGGACTTGACCTCAACGACGTGGTCCAGATCGGTCACGGTCGGTGAAAAGAGCAGCCCGACGTTGACGTTCCCCAGGCGCTGCTGCGTCTCAGGGACCAAGGGCGAATCCGTGAATGTCTCGAGCAGCTTGCGATACGTGGCGCGCGCTTCCGCCAGCTGCTGCTGCCCTTCGTAGACTCCGCCAAGCTTAAGCAGCGCGTCATCCGCAAGCGGAGAATCTGGAAATGTGGCGATGAGCTCTTCGAGGCTCGCCTGTGCATCTGCAAGATTTCCGTGTTGCTGCGCGCGGCTGGCCTGGGAGAGGAGCTGCTGAGCTTTGCCTCCAAACGGAATCCCCCGCTGCGCCATCAAGACGAGAAGCCCGATGACCACGACCGATCCCACCCCAACAGCCGCCCCGATCAAGACCTTCTGTTTCATCCCTCTGCCCATGCCCTCGTTGTCAGCGCTACACCGGTTGCCCCGATCGTTGCGACTCGCTGTGCCCTACTGCATCACCAACGCGGTCACAACGCCCACTCCCATTCCCGCAATCACCTCAAGCGGCGTGTGCCCGAGCAGCTCCTTCAACCGCTGCTCCTGAATCCGCCGTTTGAAATACATGTCCTCAATCACCTTGTTCAAGACCTGCGCCTGGCGTCCGCTCCAGCGGCGCACGCCTTGCGCATCAAAGAGGGTAATCACGGTGAAGGCGACGGCCATCGCAAAGAGGGGGGAATCGAAACCGTTGGTGAGTCCAATGGTGCAACTGAGTGCCGTGACCCCGGCCGCGTGGGTGCTGGGCATGCCTCCGGTAACCAGGAGCCAGCGGAAGTCGAAGCGTCGTAGGCGAACCACTCCGATGAAAATTTTGATGCCTTGCGCCACCAGACAGGCGGTGATCCAAGACAGAAACGCCTGGTTCGAGGCCCAGGCGCCCATCACGGACTTCATGCGTTACTGGGACTGCTGAGGCTCCAGCACGTGGACTTGCAGCCGCTTGGTCGATCCGAGCGTCGAAGTGCCGTTGCGCATCACGTAGCCGCGATTGCCGGAGGCGAGTCGCTCTTGGTCCACTTCCTTCCGCTGCTGGATGTAGGCGCGCCAGGACGCGAGACGCTGCTGCCACATCTTGTGCTTGACGTTGCGAATGGCGAGCTTGAGTTCTTTGAGGTTACTCAGCTTCGATTCCAGCTGCTGTTTTTCCGTCGTCACCGACTCGAGCTGAGCGGACATGGAGGCATTGTGTTGACGCAGCTGCTCATGCTCGCGCTGCAGGGTCGAGAGCTGGACCGCGGTGTCATCAAGGCGGCCCTGGAGTGTCTTGAGCTCCTGTTCCAGACTTGAGATGTTGCCCGCCTGCCCTTCCACTGTTTCCTTGGCGCTGGAAAGCTCCGTATTGAGGCGGGCGCGCTCCTCTTCCAGCTGCTGGACCTCAGCTTGAGCGTGCTTGTACGCCTCATTAATACGACGCTTCTGCTGCTCAACCGACACCGTGCGCCACAAGCTCGCCCCGAAGAGAGCGATCAGCACGACCACGATCCACCGACTTCGACGTATTGCCATGGCAGGAATCTCCTTGACTGCGGAAGGCTGGTTATGTTAGGGTTTATTTTACCGTTCAGCGTCTGAAAACACAAGCGGTTTTTCCCTCCAGTTCCACCCTTCCGATATTCCGCTCTTCTTGAATCCTCAGGCGCGCGTGTCGCGGCTGCGAATCGATGCTGGCTCGTGCTATCTCCTATACAACCTTAGGGTTAGAGGCGCTGCCCATTGAAGTTGAGGTGGACGCCGCCCGCGGTCTGCCCACCTTTACGATCGTGGGCTTACCGGATCAGGCCGTCAGAGAAGCCAAGGAGCGTGTCCGGTCAGCCATCATCAACAGCCAGTACCAGTTGCCTTCCTCCCGGTTCACGGTCAACCTGGCCCCCGCCGATGTGAAGAAGGCGGGCGGTGTGTTTGATCTGGCGATTGCCCTTGGATTGCTTGCAGTGTCGGGGCAAGTCGACCCGGAACGGCTGGCGTCCATCGTCGCGCTCGGCGAACTGGCACTGGATGGCAGCGTGCGCCCCGTTCCTGGAGTGCTGCCGATTGCCCGGGCGCTGCGAGGTTGCGGCCGCCGGCTGTTCGTGCCCACTCGCAACGCGCCTGAGGCCGCCGTCGTGGACGGCGTAGAAGTGATTCCGGTAGCTTCGCTGCGGGAAGTCGTCGAAACGCTGGCGCACATCCGGACCATCGCCGCGTACCGCCATGCGGCGAAGGAGCATGGCGACTCCGAGCGTTCCTACGATGTCGACTTCGGCGATGTGAAAGGCCAGGTGCACGCTAAGCGCGCCCTCGAAATTGCCGTCGCAGGCGGCCACCATGCGCTATTGATCGGACCACCGGGATCGGGCAAGACAATGCTCGCCCAGCGCATTCCCACCATCCAGCCGGATTTGTCGACAGAGGATCTGCTCGAAACCACGACGATTCACAGCGTCTGCGGGCTGCTCGGCGGCGCACCGCTTCTCGCGCAACGTCCGTTTCGAGCGCCACACCATACGAGCTCCGCCATCGCGCTCGTCGGCGGCGGGCCGATCCCGAAACCCGGCGAGGTGTCGCTGGCCCATCATGGCGTGCTGTTTCTGGATGAGCTGCCTGAATTTCATCGTGACGTGCTGGACAGCCTGCGGCAGCCGCTCGAGGAAGGCGCGGTCACGATCGCCCGTGTGAAACGCTCGCTCACGTTTCCTGCCCGGTTCATGCTCGTCGCGGCGATGAACCCCTGCCCCTGCGGGTATCTGACCGATCCACGAGGCCGATGCCGATGCCCCTCGACGAAGGTCGCCGCTTACCTTGCGAAAATTTCAGGACCGCTGCTCGACCGGATTGATCTCCATGTGGACGTGCCGGCCGTTCCCTTCGATGTGCTGACGCATGCCCCAAGCGGAGAGACGTCGGCTCACATCCGGGCGCGGGTAGTCAAAGCGCAGGGGCGTCGGCGAGAGCGAGGACAACAACACACGAACTCGCAGCTGCGTTCGAAGGAGCTCAAGACGTTCTGCGAGATGACGCCTGAGGCGGGCAGCTTGTTGAAGTCGGCGATGCGGGAGTTAACCCTGTCTGCGCGGTCTTACACGAAGATTCTGAAGATCTCACGGACGATTGCGGACCTAGCCGCCTCAGACCAGATTCTCCCTGAACATATCGCGGAAGCAATCCAGTATCGCAGTCTCGACCGTCAGCTCTGGCTCTGACGATTGCCTTGGCTTGGTCCCACAACTTCCCCATCCAGCCCAAGCACCGATTGCAACCGCTCCCAATTTCCGGGTAGGCTTCAGGTTCCGCTTCTCCCAGTTGATGACGGTCTCGGGCACCACGCCGACACGCTCTGCCAGTTCTTTCACCATCAAGTGCTGATCCATACGAGCCTTTCTGATGCGCTCACCGAGCGTCTTGGGGTCTTTCGGATACTTGGGATCAAGTTCCTTTAGGTTGATCGCTATCTCAATGGTATAGAACAGTGGCAGGCTTCCATCTCGTTTTTCCTTCTGACCAGTCGCCTTTTGGCGTTCATCTTCAACGTTAACAGCCATATTTTCTCAGAGGCTCTGTCTCAAGCTTGTCCATCTGATGGACCCACGACGGAATCCTGAGCGGCTTGACTGAGTCTTTCTTCGTGTAGGGCTTGATGTCAAAAACTGGAGTGCCATTCCATGCATCCAAACCCTCAACCCGAAGCCGTGAGCCCCGGCGTTTCAGCAACCTTACAACCGTCACGCCGATAGGATTCGGCCGGTGCGGTGTCCTTGTCGCCAGAAAGCCGAGCTTTGGCAGTTCCTTGAAACCCTTGGGATGAATCCTAAGCTCTGGCTTTCTTGCCTGATGTAGCCAGAACAGGACAATGATGTGAGAGAAATCCTCGATGCCTTGCAAGCCTCTTGCCCAGCGTTTGTGAATCTCAATCGTGCCACCGCGCACCCTACCTATCGGTTGAAGCACACGCCCTTGCCTCATGCGTAAAATCTCAGAAACTGTATCGAATCCTGACATACACGTTGTCGTTATCTTCAAGCTGCCCGAACTCGGTCCAGTCGTGCTGGCCGAAGAAGACATTCGCGCCGACCGTCGACTTCCACTGATCAGTCATCTGCCACGTGAGCCGAGGCCGCAGATGCGCGTCGTCATCAGTCGGGGAGTAAAAGGCGAAGAAGGAGGCCTCAAGGGTCTGCATCCAGAACAGCTTGGTGATCCGACACGTCATCAGCTGCCGAAACTCATCACGCGGTACATCGCCAGACTGGAAACTGGCCTTGAACTGCGTGAAGTCCAACATCTGCTCCACAGCGTACTGAAGCCCGACGCGAAGATCGTTCGGGAAATCCCGCTCGTAGCCCGCCAGGTACTTCATGGAGGAGTTTTCGATCAGGCGGTTCTTGCCGCTGCGATCCTCAAGGGAATCGGAGTAGCCCACTTCGCCATAGGTGATGCCACCAATCTCGGGAGCAGGACCCCGGAGGCTCGCCCCGTAGACCGCAAGCTCCGGATAGAAGAGCTCCCGAGCATCTTGGTTCTTGATGCCCATGGCTTGCTTGAAGAACCCTCGGAACGCATACCCAGCGATTTCATAGCCACCAACGGTCCGGCTGATCCGGCCGGCGATCTCGGTGTGCTTTGGCTGAAACGCCGGCTCTGTCAACAGGCGATTCGCCTCTTCTCCAGCCAACTGGCCGAGGGTCGTGTCAAAGAAGCTGAGCCGGTCTCCGGTGATGGGGGTGTCGGGCGTAAAGAACGGAATGAGCACGAGGTCAAGTGAACCCCACGGACTAAAGAATGAGGCCTTCGCGGCATCAGAAGGCACTTTGAGATATTCATCGTCTCTGCCGATGAAGAACGAGACAAAGTCCTTTGGAAACACATCGTTGATGAACAGCAGATCACCCGTTCCCCAGGTGAGGATCTGCCGACCCAGTTTCATATCCAGCCAGGCGAATGGGCTAGCCGAGACATGCGCTTCACGGATCTTATATCGGACGGCTTCGTCGTACTCATCAACGACCAGATCCCCTTTGTAGAAAACTTCAGGGTTCCACGAGGCCAACGGCGCTGATCGGGGCGGCTGCCAGGTAGCTTTCAATTGAAGGCGTTGCTCAAGGACGTTGAACTCGTCCTTCTGCGTACGCTCATTCCCGAGGAACTTCGGGCCATAGACCGCTTCGACAAAGCCGTGGAC
This sequence comes from Candidatus Omnitrophota bacterium, assembly GCA_016198905.1. Classification (GTDB taxonomy): domain Bacteria; phylum Omnitrophota; class Gorgyraeia; order Aquiviventales; family Aquiviventaceae; genus JACQHR01. Next base: position 85,216 of record JACQHR010000013.1, read on the forward strand.
ATCTGGAAGGTCTGCGGCACACACAGACCGCGAAAACAACCCAAGGCCTGCAGCAGTGACGCAGAGCCCGCAGAAAAAGGCCCTGTTAGCGAACCCACTGTGTTGGCGGCCGGCGCAGGCTGCGTTCTTGAAAGACATCGGCTGTAAGTCCTATGTCGTGGGAGACCGCTTGCAGCGCAATCTCCGTGAACCGCTCGTTTCCAAGATCCTTCATGACCGCCTTCGTGATGGTGGGCGTGCCGTGAATCGTCTGGATCTCCTGCGTCTCATAGACCTTGTACAGCGTGCCCTGAAGATCGTAATGCTCGACTTTCAGCGGCAGGTGTGTGGCCTGATCAATCCAGAACTTCCGGTAACTGAACTCCACTCCCTCCGGTCGTTTGGGCGTACTTTTGACCACGAATGCGGCATGCTCCCCGACAGCTTCCTCGCCCACCAGCTCATGCGTATCCTCGTCAAGATCCCGGCCGGACACATCTTCATAGGTGAAATCGGAGCCGGCAAAGCTGGCGCGCTTATCAGACGTGGCAATCCGCTTGACCAAGTCAATGGCCGGGACGTAGAGCCAGCGGTCGTCATCCCGTCCAGGGTGTTTCAGGACCAGAAAACTCATCCCTTCCACATCGGCGGGCTCGTGAAAGTAGAGGTAATAGGACTGCTCACCCCCATCGGTCTGATCCAAGCGCAGCATGGTCAGATGCCGCTTGCGCACTTGGCCCTGACGGTTGACGATCCGCATGAGCACATCTTCCCTGGCGTCCTTGCCGGCGTAGTAATAGGCGAGGAGCGTCTGCTCCATCACGGAGCGACCGCTAGGGGATTCGGCTGCCTGAGCCGCGTGAGGCCTCCACACACTGGCAGACAGCAACAGCACAAGCAGCATAGACGTGACGGGCTTCATGTAATACCCTCCCTGAGCAACACGCGTTTCAACAGCTGGATCAATGCCGGCAAGTAGATAACGCTCATAACCGAGGAGAGGATCATGACCGCCGCCATCAGAATCCCAACGGTGATATAGGGGGTCAGGTCCGCAAAGCCCATGACGGCAAACCCCAGCGCAAATAGGATGGCGTTCAGGAAGATGCCCTTGCCAGGCCGCATGACCGTCCACACGAGCGCAGCCTTCAGGTCAGGCTGCTCCCGATACCGTTGTTGGAAGCGGCCGACAAAGTGGATCGCGAAATCAATGGCCATGCCAAGGGAGAGCGTGGATAACACGGCAACCGGCATGTCGAAATCCTTGCCGACTAACCCGACGACCCCGTAGATAAGCGCGATCGTGAACAACAGCGGCAGGAAACTCACCAGCCCCCAGAGAAAGGACCGGGTCTCGATGACCAACAGGATCAAGACGAGCACCAATCCCCAGAGAAAGCTTTGGAGCATCCCCCACAGCACCTCGTGGTTCCAGACCATGTTGAAGTCGGCGATGCCGGCAGGCTTCACGATGGCTCCATCAGGGAGGGGGTGCCGAACCAAATACGCCTTCGTGCGAGCCATCACTTGCTCCATGACCCCAGCATCCCAGCTTTTCAGCTGGAGGATGATGTTCGCCTGTTGGAGCGAGAAATCGACGACGTTATCAAGGTGGCGGGGCTTGGCGGCCGACTGCAAGAGGAACAGGTATTGGCCGGCTTCGCGGGCTGACTCCGGGATGCGCTCAAAGGCCGCGTTGTCATCGTGCAACACCCGATTGACCCGCTTGATATAGTCAGCGACGGAGATGGTCTTACCAACCAAGGGATCATGTTCCAGTTCCCGTTGGAGGCCCTCGATCTGGCGCAGCATCGCCGGCTCTCCCATCGCCCCATCTGTTTGCGCCTGGATGACCAGATAGGCGGTGGACGTCCCACCCAGGCGCTCATTCAGTACCCGGTCAGCCGTCCTCACCACGCTGTGGAACTTGAACCAGTGCACCATGTTGTTGTTGACATGAATGCGCGCCAAGCCGATCACGGCCATGACGAACAATCCAAGGCCTGCTAAGAGAATCCACTTCGTCCTGCGCACGCAGAACTCGCCCAGGCGCGACAGCCACTGAAACGACGCACTGCTCGTTGCTGTCTGTGGTCGTGCCATCTTCGCGATGCGTTTGTTCGACATTAGCATGAGGATGGCCGGCACCAGGGTGTAGCTCATGAGCAGAATGACTACGGTACCGAAGCCAATGACGAGGCCGAAGATCTTGACTGGAATAATGGCTCCGGTGGCCAGCGCGGCGAAGCCCACCGCCGTCGTGACATCGGAGTAGAACACCGGCGGCCCCACGACAGCCATCGTCTCCAAGACCGCCCGGCGTTTGTCGTGGACCTCGCGCATTCGGAAGGCGAATTCGTTGAAGATATGGACGGCGTCGGTGGCAATCGCCATTAGAAAGACCGGACTCATGGAGCTCATGATGTGCACGGGATACCCTAACCCAATCAAGCCGCCCAAGCTCCAGATGATGCTAATCATCGCCACACTCATGTTCGCCAGAATCACCGTCCCGCTTCGGAACATCAGCCAGAGGGCTATGCACATCACCAGCCCGGCAATCGGCGAAAAGAGCGCCATCTGCCGGAACATCTCTGCGCCAAAGGTGTCGCGGGCCACCGGATCGCCGGCGAGGTAGAACTGATCACCGCCGGGCTCCTTCGGAAGCAGGGCGCGGATCTTGTCCGCCACCGCCTTGCCATTCGCGGTGGGCTCAATGGGGATAAAGATCGCCGTGGCGGTCGCGTCAGCCGAAATCAGGCGGTTCACCAAGAGGGGGTTGCCAAGCAAGGACTCCCGAAGCTGGAGCAGCGCTCGTTCAGCTTGCGGAATGTCGCCGACGGCGGGTTTGACGACGAGCTCGCCATCCCCTGCCGTCACGTTGTCCACGCTCGTCAGGCTGTCCACATCACGCGAGATGACGCCGGGAATCCGCTGAATGGCTGGGGTCAGCACCGCGATTGTCTTAAGCGTGTGCGGATTGATCACACCCTCGGGATGGACGATGCCCAGCGCAACGACATCCGGATGCAGGGCAAACTCCCGCTCGACCTGGTCGTTGTACTGCCGGACAGGCGAGGTGGCCGGCAGCATGTGCTTGGGATCGGTATCCACGGTGATCTTCGGAAACTGCGCTCCAAAGAGCAGCGTGATCGCAACGGTCAGGCCAACGATCAGCCGAGGATGGTCAGCAGAAAAAGCTGAAAGCAGACGGAGCCACCGCATCTCACCACCAGCCAAGCCTGAGGGGCTTCGTAAATGCGCGGGTGCTGAACAGACCAGCCAGGGCCAGGATCAGGAGATTTGCAAGTAGAGGAAACCGACTGAAGACCTGTAATCCCAACAGAACTGTGGCGATCATCAGAAACAGACACGTGGCTGCCAGCCGCTTGCGCAAGAGCCGAAGCGGCTTGATCTGGGCCGCAATCTCCTGCGGCACAGGATCATTCTTCACCTGGCTGAACAACTTCTCGATCCTTGGCTGGATACGTAAGTGGACGACGGACAGCAACGCCATGAGCACGAACAGCAGGAGGAGCTTCAAAACGAGGACTGGATTCCAATTCCACCCCAGCCTCCACACAAGCCCCAGGCCTGTCAGCAGCGCGGTGAGCTGGAAGACATAGCAGCGGAGGGCGTTTTTCCCAATCATGGTCTCCATGTAGCGATCGACCTGATAGACCATCTGCGGGCTGAAGAGGGCTCGCTCGTTCACGATGATGAGCGAATAGAGCGGCGCGGCCATGAAGACGACGGTCAGGACATGCAGGAATTTCAGGACGGCGTAGACGCTCTCCATGGCTACTTCCTCCTCCCGGCTTGTTCAATCAGCCGTCCGCCTTCCGCCAACTGCTCCAGCAAGACTTCCCGCAGAATGTCACAGGCTTTCAGCATCTTGGGGTTGGCGCACCGATAGTAGATGTTGAGTCCCTCGCGCCGCGTCGCCACGATGCCACGCTGGCGGAGCACGGCTAAGTGTTGGGAGAGGTTCGCCTTGCGGAGCTTCAGGGTCTTGGCCAGCACCTGGACGGATTGCTCCCCCTGCTGCAGGGCGTTGAGCACCTTCAGCCGCGTGGGGTTCGCCATGGCCTTACAGACTTCCGCATGGAGGGTAAACAGCCGGTCTTCAATTGAACTCATCCAACCTCCCTAATGTTGAGTAGTTTCGTATATTCGAATGTATTAAATCAAAAGGCGGGACCGCTGTCAATGGCTTTCCTGGCCAGCGGGGCTTAATTAACGCGACTCAAGAAGACGTTACAGCAGGACGTGATATCCCCATTCCCTGAGCAATGCTCTCGTCTTCTCAAGGTTTCGGTCTGTCGGTTTCACACCCCTGAGTTCCCAGTTAATAATCGTGTCGGGACTTACTCCAACGAGCTCTGCAAGCTCCTTAATCATGAGCCGCCGATCCATGCGGGCCTTGCGGATACGCTCGCCGAGGGTCTTGGGATGCTTCGGATATTTGGGATCAAGTCCAACGAGATTGATGTGGAGTCAAGAGTGTAGACCAAAGGATTCGGCATCACTTCGCCATCTCCGATGACCCGTTGCTTATCTCCAAGCATGCTTCTCCGAATCTCATCGTGTCGCCAAAAGCAAAAGAAAGACCCTCGCCTGGTAGGGTACTGTTCAGGCCGCACCCAATGACGCCAACTAGCATTACTGTTGGAGGGAGGATTTTGTGGTCGGCCCTCCCACACTCAAAACTCTAGGGCGATGCCAGTCCGGATCAAATCATCGCTCACGCCGGTCAACCCGAAGGCAGCCCCAACATGAATCATCACATGCTCCGAGGGATGGAACATCAGAATTGGCGAGAGATAGTGCGGCTGCATTTCAAACGGGCCGCCAAAGGCGCGGCTATTGCCCAGTCCGCCGAAGAGTTCCACCCCGATGGCTGCCGGTTTCCAGCGGCCGGCGAGGGTCGGCTGACCTGCCGGCAACCCATGCCTGCCATGATGCGCCAGATGACTTGCGCTGTGATCCGCGGGATGCTCGTCATCTTCATCCTCATCTTCATGATGATGATCGCTCAAACTGTAGCGCAGGCCTAGCGCGTATCCGAAATCCGTGAAGCCGCTGCGGCGCATGTCCGTCTCGTTGATCCAGTTGAACGCCACGTTGAGCCGCCCGACGTCGCGCGAGAGAACGAGCCGGGTCTCCATGATACGTTCACGCTGATCCTCCTCCGGCGGCTCGCCCTTGCCGTCTTCCCGGCCGCTGACCTCCATCTTGAACCGCGTCTTGGGATCCAAGTCCTCGTACTCCATGTATAGCATCGGGTTAAGGAACCAGTTCTTATCCTTGAGGAGCCGGTAGCGGTTCTCCCACCGGAAGCCGGTGAATTTGCCGTAGCTGTGCGTGACATCCTCGAAGCCTTCCAGCATCACCTCGGTCGCGAACTGCTCGGTCACCCCATACTCCAATTCCAGCATGTTGGAGAAGTAGCCGCCAAGCTTCTCCTCCTCTGAGCGCTCCGCCGGCTCGGTAAAATCATTCATCACCATCAGCTCGGTCTCACCCTTCTCAACGTGGTGATTGTAGGTGACGAAGTAGATGTCATTTCCTGCCCAAGCCAACGCGGGCCCGACGACCATGCTTCCAGCAACAGCCAGTGCCACCACGCTCATCCGCATCGCTCAGCCCTCCCTGCTGTGTGGTTTGACAAATGGGCTCTGGATGCTGGGATCGCGGGCCGCTCTGTTTTCCGGTTGCCATGCAAACATCATCACCCGCTTGCAGCGCGGGCACTTCAGCTCAAGCCCCTGGGGTGTGCGCCTGGCGATCAGGCGGCCGCAGTCGCACCGCGCCTCAATCACCGGAGTGCTCATTCAGGGAGTGATAATTGATGCCGTCGAAATTGGTAAGTTGGCTCAGGGCATGCTGAGCACTCCACGGCAGCACGATATCCACGTGATCGATGATCTGTCCCGCCGCCGAGCGGCGCACTCCATGGAGCATGAATTGCATGTCCTTGATGCAAAGCTTAACTTCGTCGAGCTTCAAGCGGATATCCGCCATTAGTGACCTGCCTGCCGTGTGCGGTTCCGTAATCCAATCCACCAATCCCCGGCACCAGGGTGAATGCTGACGAACCCCTCTTTGAAGAGCCAGCCGAGCGCCATGAGCACGGCATCCCGAGAGCACCGACGGGATGAGGTTAACTGCTCCACAGGAACGTTGCCGGCATGCTGCTCAAGCGCGGAGAGAATCTCGCCTGCTGTCATGCTCACTTCGATGACACTCATGGATGCTGCCTCTGTATGCCCGCGCCGCACCCTATGGCGCCGAGGTGCCCGCATGGTTCACCAGACCCCGCAACCGTTGCCGGCCCCACGCCAGCAGGAGCCATCCCATGCAGATGACCACCGTCACGATGGAGAACCATTTCCCGTAGAGGCCGTCCGGCGAGAAGGGCTCGGTCGCCAGATGAAACGCCTCGCTACCGGGGAAGACGCCCGCTTCGCTCAATTCGTGAAGGGCATAGATGAAAACCTGGCCTAAGAACAAAAGCAGGAAGATGCTCGTGACCTGAAAGAACAGCTTCAGGTTGATCAGGTGGCTGCACCGCACCCATAGCATCGCCAGGAGAGCCGTACAGAGCAGGCCCAGCCCGGCGCCTGTCAGGAAGGCGGGATCGCGCACCTGAAGGAGCATCAGGGCGGTCTCGATCCCCTCGCGGGTGATCATCAAGACGGTAAAGAGGAATACTCCCGCGATGGCCCAGCGGGTTGAGGGCCGGGACGAGAGTGTGTGGAGTTTTTGTTCCGTCTCCTGCTTGAGATACCGTCCGTACCGCCACATCTGCATCACCAGCATGGACACGAAGCCCACGGCGATCAGGCCGAGGAGGCCTTCCCAGAGCGGATCATAGCCCCGTTGGGACAGGCCCGCTCCCAAGCCGGCGCTGGCCGCCAGCGACACCCCGATGCCCCAATAGACCGCGGGCAACAGTTGACGACGGTTGATCTTCAGGAGGTAGGCCACGATGATCGAGACGATCAGAAACGCCTCGAATCCTTCCCGTAATACGATCACGAAGGCTTGGAACATTTGGTGCTCCTCTCGTTGAATGGACCTGCGATGCAGATGCGCAATAGCACACTCAATGCGGATAGGTTGGGACTGGCTTGCGGAACTGTCGTGGGTTGGGAAGGTATACAAGCCGCCCGCAACGCGGAAGATTGCAGATTGGCGGGATGGTGTGTCTTAGTGCGTAGGAAGCACGACACCGGAGGCATGACCATTATGCTCGATGAATGGTCGCTTGCCTCCAGCGGTCTGGTCGGCGAACGAGGGGTGATTGGTGCGGCCGCCTGAGAGCAGGTGGGCCTTGTGGTCCAATCGAATCTTCTGGGTGGCTTCAATCTGCACGACCCGCGCATCGTGGATGGTGATCTGGACGGAGCCGAATCGGACTCCCTCAATCGCTTCCGCGATCTGCAGCAGGGTTGCTTCAGACACGACGCTCGGTTGCGCTCTCATCGTTACGCCACGATCTCTTCGACGTGCAGCTCCGGTTCTTTGCGGATCGGCGTGCCGTGCTGCTTCTGGCAGCTCCCGCACAGTCCATAGAGCTTATGGGTGTGCGACAACAGGGTGTACCCGTAACGCTTCGCCGCTTGTTCTTGCATGGGTTCCCACCGCGGCTCTTGGAATTCGATGATTTCTCCACAGCGCATGCACATCAGATGATCGTGATGGGCCTTGCCGTAGGTGACTTCATAGTAGGGCGGCCCGTAGCGGAAATCGTGCTTCTCGACCAGACCGGCATCCTGCAGGAGCGTCAGGGTGCGAAACACCGTCATCCGCGACACCGAAGCGTCAATGCGTCGAACATCTTTGACGAGCTCCTCGGCGGAAAAGTGCAAATGGTTCACCGCCCGACGGAGGATGAGCTGCCGCTCCGACGTGAGCCGGATGCCTTTCTCCTTTAATACTTGGGTGACTGAAATGAGCCTGTTCATTTTACTTGATACTCAGTAACAGGTATTCTATAATCATTTGGTCTATTGTCAAGCAAAAATGCGTGTCGGGAAACACACGCCGTTGACATGAGCAGAATGGCTGCCTATAGTGAGTCCCTGCACCGGCTATGTCGCACGAGTTTCAAACAAAGAGGGGGAACCAATGGTGCCGGACGTGAAGAAACTCTTGGTGCTGCTCAATGAAGGTTTGGAGATGGAATACGCGAGCCAAATCCAGTACCTGACTCAGGCGGCGATCACCAAAGGACCGTATGCAGAAGGATTAATCGCCAGGTTCAAAGAAATCGCAGGTGACGAAGCGGAGCACGCCGACATCCTCCGCCAGCGAATCGTCGCGTTAGGTGGAACGCCGACGACGAAGGTCGGCGACATCCAGATTCACCCCGATTCTCTGAAAGCCGTCCAGATCAACCTGAAATACGAAAAGGACACTGTAGAGTTCTACCGCAAGATTCTCAATCTCATTTCCTCTGATCACCCCATCCTCTACGAAGCAATCGAGCATATCCTTGAGGACAGCGAAGAACACGTCGAAGAGTTGGAGCGGCTGGTAGGCAAGTGACCGGGGTTTCTCAGAGAAACCCCAAAACCTCCCTGACCTTCCCAAGCCTCCCCCGCTTGGTTGCAGACCTCGCACTTCCCAGTTAATTACGGTATCTTCGCTCACACCGACGAGCGCGGCAAGCTCCTTAATCATGAGCCGCCGATCCATGCGTGCCTTGCGGATATGCTCGCCAAGCGTATGAGGCTCTTTTGGATACGCAGGATCAAGTTCGACGAGATTAAGGTTTAGTTCGAGGAATCGTTGAAGCATGCCGATTAGGCGCGGCGATTTGTTCTAGGTGGACTTGAATCCAGTCAAAGGTTCAGAGCGAGCAGGTAGGCGTCCGGTCGTAGTCATCCAGAACGACGTCGGCAACGACGCTGCGCCCACCGTCATTGTGGCGCCGCTCACCACGAAGAGCTTCACGAAGCCCTACCCGATCAACGTCCATGTTCCCCGCGGTGTGGCCGGACTGAAAGAAAACTCCGCCGTCTTGCTTTCTCAAATCCGCACCATTGACAAGATCCGCCTGGATCGCAAAATCGGCCACCTACCGCCCTCCCACCTCAAACAGACTGACCAGGCCATCTGCATCAGCCTCGGCCTCACGTTGTGAAGCTCGTCCCTTCCAAAAATGAAAAGGCCCCGCCGCAGGACAGAACCTGCGTGGGAGCCTCTTCGTGGTGACCTACACTACAGATACACCGTGACTCTAAACGGTGCCAGCTACTGCGCGCCTGGTACCTTTCCTGGCATCTTTCTCCTATCGCGTTCCGTTCTCAATCCGACCAAGTAGACGCAGCATCCCATCAAGGATCGTCAGCGGATGCGGCGGGCAGCCGGGGATGTAGAGATCAACCGGCAGGAACTGTTCCGCCCCGTTATACACCTCTGGACCGTCTCGGAACGGGCCCCCGCTGATCGCACAGGCTCCGACCGCGATGACCAGCTTCGGAGATGGAACGGCCTCATAGGTTTTGAGCAGCGCCGTGCGCATGTTCTCCGTCACAGGCCCGGTCACGATGAGTCCGTCTGCATGGCGCGGAGAAGCAACGAATTGAATGCCGAAGCGGCCCAGGTCAAAGACAACGTTGTTCAGCGCCTGCAGCTCCATCTCGCAGCCGTTGCAACTGCCGGCGCAGACCTCGCGCAACTTCAGCGAACGGCCAAAGAGCCTGCGCGTTTTTTCTTCGAGCGCCAAAACCTTGGGGATTTCATCACTCCGCAGAATGAGACTCTTGCGTGTTGTCGCAGCCAGCCTGAAGTCAGCCGTATACGTGATGGCCTGCTCGGGACAAGCCATGACGCATTCCTGGCAGAACAGGCAGCGCCCGAGATCAAGCTGCACTGTTCCATTCGCCTGAATCGCCTGAGTCGGACACGCCTCAGCGCATTGTTGACAGTTGGCCGGGCATTGCTTGCTGTCAATGGTCGGACGACCGCGAAAGCGCTCCGGGAGTTTCGCCTCTGCACCAGGAAACGCGAGCGTCCGACACCCTTGCTCAATTCGCGTAGCAATGATGTTCAGCATCGACAGGCTCCTTACAAATCGTGCCCGGCATACGAGAGGTTGAAGCTCTTATTGCACAACGGAAAATCCGAGATCTCACCATTCCGCAAAGCCATCGCCAGTCCCATCCAATTGTGAAATGAAGGGTCGACGATCTTGTATCGGGCGATGCCGCCCTTCGCATCCGTCATCACGACGTGCACAATTTCCCCGCGCCATCCTTCCACCATGGAGAACGCAACGCTGTCCGCCTTCATCTGCGGACACGGCACGCGCAACTCGCCTTCCGGCAGGCTGGTCAGTTGCTCCAGCAGGAATTCCAACGACCGCTCTGCCTCAAGCCAGCGGATGAGCGCCCGCGCATGCACGTCTCCGGTGTCAGCCGTCATCATGGGAAGATGGGCAAACTGATAGATGCCTGAGGGATGGTCATGCCGGATGTCACGATGGCTTCCGCATGCCCTAGCTGCCGGTCCAACAAGCCCAAGTTCCTCGCTCACTTGTTCCGTGAGCATGCCAGTACCTTCAAACCGATCAATGACGGATGGCGTGTCAAAGAGCATGCGTGCAAATGTCCGTAACTCCTTCTGAGCCCGCTTCATCCTCTTCTCGAAATCTACCAGCAACACTCCACTGAGGTCATGCAGCACGCCACCGGCACGCAGAAAGCTTCGACCATAGCGGCTGCCGGTCAGCTCCATGAGCAGGTTGAGACATTCGCCGCGTAGGCGCCCGAAATAGGCGGCGGCGGGTAAGAATCCCACGTCGGTGCCCAATGCTCCCAGATCGCCAACATGATTCGCCAGCCGCTCAAGCTCAAGCGCGATACCGCGTAAGGCCTGCGCTCTGGGACTGATCTGGCAGCCGCCAAGCGATTCCATGACTTCGCAGAAGGCGAGGGCATGACCGATGACCGTATCACCGGCAATCGATTCAGCCAGGACAGACATCCGCTGTGAGAGACCGCCTGCAAGCATCCGCTCAATGCCGCGATGCTGATAGCCCAGCTGAATCTCAAGATGCAGCACCCGCTCGCCATGACACTGGAAGCGGAAGTGGCCCGGCTCGATGATGCCGGCGTGCACCGGACCCACAGCGACCTCATGAATTTCGCTGCCCTTCACATGGAAGAAGGGGTAGCTGCCGGGGATCGGAGATGCGGCATCCTGTCCGGGCCATAGATCCGACGCGCCACGGTAGTTGCGATGATGCCTGAGAGGCTTCAACCATGGATGCCCTGCCGGCTTGATGGCAAACTGCTCAGCCAGCTCCCGCTCAAACCAATGCGCCTGGGGGCACTCAGGCGTGAGGGATGGATACGAATCCTGTACCATCGTCCCAATCGCTGCACATTCCCCCGTCTCGTCGTGGGCCAGCAGAGCGTACACTTTCACCTGTTTCCCGTTGATCAGTCGGCCAAAGAACGCTGACAGGCGCGCACCCTCTTTTACCGCGAGAAGCACTGCGTCGCGGAATGCCGGTATCGGCAGCACCGGAACGGCTGCCTCATCAACAGCCTGAGGATTCTTGAGGGACAGAGGCGCTGGGATCACGGGGTTCCTCCGACAAGCTGTGCCGCGTGAGTGAGCGCTTCTTTCAAGCCTGGCGGCACGTAGAGACCGAGCACGAGCACCGCGATCAGCAACACCAGGGGCACGCCCACCAACAACCCGGATTCTCCTCTTACATGTGAGCTCCCGGTCACCCCAGCCACAGGCTGCCCCTGAGCCATTGGCAGGACAATAGCCCCCATGCCAAGAAACACGACGGCAAGCAGTGCCAGATATATGGTAGCCACAACGGGGTGACCTTGGCTGACGGCGGCGTTCAGGATCGTGAATTCGCTCAGGAATAAACCGAAGGGAGGAGCGCCGGTGATCGCGAAGAATCCTCCGAGCAGCAGCGCCCCAGACACCGGCAGGCGGCGCAGAACGCCTCTCACTTCAGTGGCGATTTTCGTCCCATGAGCGAGGAGGATATTGCCGGCCACGAAGAATAGCAGCGCCTTAGTCAGCGAGTGATTCACTGCATGTAGCATGGCGCCATAGGCTCCTGCCCCTCCGAGGCCAACTCCCAGCGACAGCATCCCCATGTGCTCAACACTGGAGTACGCCAGCATGCGCTTGTAGTCGGATTGGCCGACGATAAACACCGCGGCGACAAAGAGCGATAACAGGCCAAACACCACAAGCAGTTCCTGGACAAACGAGGCGAGCCCTGCCGCCAGACACACCTGAAAGAGACGCAGGATGCCGAGAAACGCGCAGTTGAGCAACGCGCCTGATAACAGGGCCGATGCCGGCGACGGCGCTTCGCTGTGGGCATCCGGCAACCAGGTATGAAACGGTGCTAACCCCATCTTCGTGCCATAGCCGACCAGAAAGAAGAGGAAGCCTCCTTTCAGCCACGGGAGGTGCAGCCGGCCGGCATGGCTGATCAGCTCACTGACCAACAGGGAGAGCTGGTCTGCTCCATGATCTGAGCCTGCCAGCGCGACGAAAAACGTCCCTAACAGCGCCAGAGCAATCCCGACGGAGCAGATGAGCAAGTACTTCCACGTGGCCTCAAGCGATCGTTGACTGTGATGAAAATAGATCAGCGGCGCGCTGGCCAGCGTGGTGCCCTCGATTGCCACCCACAGCAGCCCCAGATGCTGGCTCACGGTCACAAGGCTCATGGCTGCGAGGAACCCAAGCAAACAGCCCACGAACGTACGATTGGAGCGGCGCGGTTCATGTTGCAGATACCCAACCGCATAGAGGGCCGCACACACGAACAGCACGCTGACCAGCGTCAAGAAGATACGGCCGAGCGCATCGACTGCGAGCCAACCGCCCAGGAGAGAGGCCGGCTGCTGATACCAGCACGAGATGACGAGCGCAAGATGAAAGACAGCGATTCCGATGAGCAGCGCCAGGCGGAGCCTGTTTGAACGCAACAAAAAAGCCACGCCTGCGCCAACCAGCGGAACAAGGACCACTCCAAGCAACATGGTCAACCCTTCAGCGTCGTGAGGTGATACGTATCAATATGATCGAATTCCCGGCTGATGTGATAGATGACGATCCCCATGATGAAGACGCCGGCGAACAGATCCAGCAGAACGCCCAGCTCCACCAGTAAGGGCATGCTCTGGACGAGGGTCAACCCAAATAGGAAAATGCCGTTCTCGAGCATCAGATACCCGAGCACCTGCGTCAGCGCTTTGGTGCGGGACACCAACACCACGAGGCTGATGAGCAGTGTGGTCATGGCTGCTGGCACCAGGAGCGATGAAGTCATGGACGGCAGGGACGGCAGCCGAGAGGACAGCACGAACGCCACAACGGTGGCAACGGCTCCCACGAGCAGGGACGCCGTGAATCCGATGAGCGGCTCGATCTCAGCACGCATGGAACCGTCGCGCAACGTGCGCAGCAGCAGCCAGGGAAACAAGACTCCTTTGAGCGCCAGCATGCCCGCCGATAACGCAACCATATGGACCGCCAGGTCGCCCTGATGCAGCAGGAGCGGCAGGATGCTCAGTAAGACGCCTTGAAAGGCCACCGCCCGGATGCAAGCTCTGAGCCGGCTGCTGCCCAGGACAAGGAAATTCAACAGCATGGCCAGCACCAGAATCAGGTCAATGCCCTGCGCCATAGCCGCCTACCTCCACACCAGCAACAGGCCGACAGCGGCCAGCACACCTGAGGTGACCAGCAGTTGCGGCACGCGGATCAAGCGAAGCCGCGCCATCGACGACTCCACGATACCGATGAGCACTGCCAGCCCCAACAGCCCGGCGACGACTATGACGAGATCCAGCCAGACTACACCGATGTGCACGGGCACGAGCAGCCGGACGAGCAGCACGCTGAACAGAAACAGCTTCAGCGCACTGCCGTAGAGGATGAATGCAAAATCAGGACCGCTGTGGTCGAGCACCATCACTTCATGGATCATCGTCAACTCAAGATGGGTCGTGGGATCGTCAACGGGCATGCGGGCGTTTTCCGCCAGCAGCACGAGAAAGAAACTGGCGGCTGCCAGCGCAAGCGCCGGACCGGCCGTGCGCCAGGCCTGCCCTAAGACCGGGCCGAACATTTCGGACAGTTGCACGCTGCCGGTCACTTTGGCGATTACGGCAAGCGCGACAAACAACGCCGGCTCCGCCAGGCTGGCAAACGTGACTTCGCGGCTAGCACCCATCCCTTCAAAGCTCGACCCGGTATCAAGCGCTGCGAGCACGGTGATGAAGCGGGCAACGCCGATGAGATAGGCCCAGAGCACCACGTCCCCCCAGAACGAGAGGAGCGCTGAAGGCGTTGTAAGTGGAACAAAGAGGGCTGCGGTTAGGAATGCTGCCGGCGAAACCAGCGGCCCGGCTCGGAACACCCATGACGTGGTCCGGCTGTAAACCGCACCTTTCTGCAGCAGCTTCCATAGGTCGTAGTACGGCTGCAGCACCGGGGCGCCAACGCGTCCTGTGAGGATTGCTTTTGTCTTGTGAATCACGCCTAACAGCAGCGGCGGACAGACGAGCGCCAGGCCTAAGGACAACAGTAGTGGGATGACCGACATTACCTCAGACCCCGAGTTTCCATACCAGCAGCACCACGAGCGTGATAAAAATGTAGAGCAGATACAACTGAACCCGGCCCTGCTGCAGCCACCGCAGACCCTCCAGGCCGCGCCGGACCTTGGCGAACAATGGCAGGAACAGGTAGGCGGTCGCCACATCAGGCGTGTGAGATGTCAGGCGTGCCGACGCGGGAAAATAGCCGGCAGGGGCCTGCTCATGGGACTGTGTTCGCAACACGCTTTGAAACAGCCTCACGAGTGGTTGCGCAAAGGATGCGGCAGTGTACTGCATGCTGGCTGCCGGAGCCGTGTAGCCACAGTCCCATGTGACCGTCTGGCTGATTGGTCGGTTCGATAGAGAGAGCCGCCGCAACACGACGAGTGCCAGCGTGATGCAGAGAAACAGTGCGGCTGTCGCGCTGACCATCATCAGGCCGGCCAACGCTGAAGCCATTCCCTCGATGTTCAGTGACGGCGTTTCGTTGTAGATACCGCTGATCGCTGGCATCATGAATTGCACGACTCGATGAGGCCATAACCCAATCGCCAGACAGCTTCCCACAAGCACCATCATGGGGATCAGCATGGCCGGACCAGCTTCGTGAAGCGGATGAGCGCGTGATTCCCGAGGGCTCCCAAGAAACACCGTGCCGAAGGCTTTGGCAAAGCACGCCGCCGCCAAGCCGCCGATCAACGCCAGTGCTGCAATTCCCAGTCCGAGCCACATCCCGCTGCGTGTCGTGAACTCCAGAAAACCACGAAACCCGCCCACGTAGATCAGCCACTCGCTGACAAAACCATTGAATGGAGGCAGACCGCAGATGGCCATGGCTCCGACGAGAAATGTGAACGCCGTCCACGGCATCGTCTTGAGCAACCCGCCGAGCCGGTCCAGCTCCCGTGTACCCGTCGCATGGAGCACAGAGCCTGCCCCGAGGAACAGCAGCGCCTTGAACAGGCTGTGGTTGAGCACATGCAGGAGCGCTCCGCCAAATCCAAGCCAGCTCATCACCGGCTGCCCCTTGGAGTGGCCAAGCAGCCCGATGCCTAACCCTAAGGCAATGATGCCGATATTCTCGACGCTGTGGTAGGCCAGCAGTCGTTTGAGGTCATGCTGGGAAAGAGCAAACACAACACCTAACACGCCCGAGGTCATGCCAATCATGAGGAAGGTCTGACCCCACCAAGCCGGCGGCGGGCCCAGGAAAGTCAGCGTCCGCAGGATGCCGTAGATGCCGAGCTTGATCATCACGCCGGACATCACCGCAGAGACATGACTCGGCGCTGCCGGATGGGCTTCCGGCAGCCACACATGCAGCGGCATAAAGCCGGCCTTGGTACCAAACCCCACGAGCGCCAGGAGGAACAAGACTGCCGTCAAGACTGATGGCATTGAGCTTATGGCCGAAAACTGATCGAAATTCATGGAACCCGCTTGCCGACCAAGCAGCGTGAAGAGCACGAAGAGGAAGGCCGTGCCAAGATGCGTAGCCACGAGGTAGGTCCAGCCCGCTTCCCGAACCTCCTCGCGTTCATCCTCGAAGGTGACGAGGAAGAATGACGCCAGCGACATCACCTCCCAGGCCACGAGAAACAAGACGGCGTTGCGTGCGGCCACCACCAGCGCCATTGAGGCGATGAGGATGTTGAACCAGCCAAAGATTGGCCCGAGGGATTGACGCTCACCGAACGGCCTAAGATACTCGCTGCTGTACACGGCGGCCAGCGCCGATACGCCGAACACGGGTAGGAGAAACCAGGCGGTCAGCGGATCAATGGCCAGATAGAATTCGCCGTATGGCACGTCCCAGGCTGACCGGAAGGAGAACCCTGCGCTGCCCATCAGGACCTGGATTGCAGGCGCTAAGCCTGCCAAACAGCCAACCAGTGCACCGCTAACGCCCCAGCATGTGGCAAGGCGCGAGTTGCGGCCTGCCAATACGGCCATGCCTCCACTGACGGTCAACACGCCGAGTGCAAGAAAGAAGGCGATCATGCCTGCTTGAGTTGATCCTCAACCCGTAAGAAGTGTCCGAGAATACTATCAAAACGTTCCCGTTGGCGTAATGCCTGGCGCAAACTTGTGTCCTGCAGGACGAACGCCAGCCGTGAGAGTAAGGTGAGGTGCATGCGAACCGTTGGGGTGATGAGCGTAAACAGTGTAGAAACCGGTTTGCCATCCACCGCATGAAAGTCCACCGGTTGGCGCAGAAATGCCAATGTGACCATCGGCGTAGACACGCGCAACACGATGGGGTTGCGGACATGCGGAATCGCAATGCCTTCCCCGACGCCTGTTGAACCCAGCCGTTCACGGGCTAGCAACATCCGCAGGAGAAACGTTCGGTCAGTGTCCTTCGGCAACGGCAGTCCGGTGACCAGTTCTTTGAGCACGGTACTAATCTGCTTCCCTGGCAGGTCCTCAATGATACCGCCAAGTTCCAGCGCTCGTGTCAGCACGGGCGCGTGTGACTGAGCGCTTCCATGTCCCATGCGGAACGACTGCGCTGAGAGCCGAACACCTTCTGCCGTGGCCCACTCCAGCAATTGCGCGTGATTGAAACGGTACTGCTCATTGACTCGATGCGCAGGCAGGCCCTTATCCCGAATCCACTGGTAGAGCACGTCCTGGGAAATGTTCAGCAGTTTGGCAGCTTCACGAGCCGTGAGTTCCATGATGCACCCTTTGTCCTTATACAAACAGGGAGGTGGCACGACCCTCCCTGTTTGTGCCTTCCCTTCAATTCCTTACCAGACCGGCGCCAACCGCCACTGCTGACCTGAAGCTATTTCGGAATGGATTGCGGTCGTCGCGGCTTCCGGTTCCTTGCGAGCTTACTTCACCTCGATCACTGAGTTAGTGGTCCCGTACTGGTTTGACGCCTGCCCCTTCGCTTTCAGATCCGTGAGCCACTGGCTGTCGTTGACGAGAAACTTGTACTGGTAGCGTCCCGGTGCAAGCTCCACCGTGGCCTCCCACAACCCTGAAGTAGCCTTGCGCATCCTGTGGCTGTAGTGGTTCCAGGAATTGAAATCCCCCACGAGTGCGACGCGCTGCGCTGTCGCCGGTGCCTGGAACTCGAAGTGGGTGGCCCGGCGCGTTAACGTGGGCTTCTGTGCGATTGCCATTGTGACATCCCCCCTCCAAAAAGGAGGAGCGGTGGCTTGGAAACCAATCCCTCACCACCGCTCCCGGTAGTGCCGGTTAGTACGACGCTGCGGCAGGCTTAGCCGTTGAGGTAGCACTCCCTGAGCTTGCAGCTGTCGGCAATTGGATCGTGATTGAGCTGGCCACGTTCTTGCCGTCCTTCGTGGCGTACTCAACCGTCACCGCATCGCCAACGCGCAGGTCCGCCAGTGTCAGCGGCTGCTTGTCCTTGGAGACGACCGTCTTCGCGTCAACGAGGTAACTCGTCGGTTGCGCGGCGGTCCCTGTCACCGGGTCAAGATGCGTTGACTCCTTGACGGTCAGCACGCCCCCTAGCGCATCGACTGATGCGATCACCCCCGAGGCTTGTAGCGGCTTCGCCGGATCCCCAACCTCTTCAGCCGCCAGACAGACACCGCTTGCAGTGCCCAGCATGGCGACCACGGCGAAAGTCTCCCACAGCCTTGCAGTTGACCTCATCCCCCTCACCCCCTCTCCTCTGTTGTTCTCTCACTTCGAACCGACAACACCTGAGGTGGTTGGCTTCACAATCTCGATAGCCCGGGCCACCCAGCCACCGTCTTGATTGATGTCATGGTCATCCCCATGTGTCATGACCTGTGTTTCTGCGCCATGCGACTCAGAAAGGGCCGAGCGCGTTCCTGTTCCACATGGCTGACCGTTCCATCGTCTGCCAAGACGGACGCGGTCCCGACACCATCGCTGATTGTGAGGACCACGTCTGCGCCGTTTCCCGCATAGGATTGCACGTGCCGACCAGACTCAATGATCCGAATCGCCTGAACCACGCCAATGGTCCGCTGGCTGCCCCAACTTACAACGTCACCCACAGCAATCTTTAGCTTCGGATGGCGTGGGGTGCGCGTCTGCGCCTCGTTCGCCCGAGACATGTACGGATATGCTCCTCGATGGTCTTACGCGATGTGTGTTGGACATAGGCGAGTTCCTCAATCAGCCGGTCGAGGGCTTGGGTGAGCATCGCTTGTTCACTGCGTCGGTGACTCGTCAACGCCCCTTCCGGTTGGCCGAGCCATCCCTTCACCCCGGCAGCTACCAGATCCCGAACCGTCGACGCTACGATGCGCAGATCATGACTATTCAACCGAGTCGCTACTTCATCAAGTTCCTCTTTCGAGTGCGACTCTAAAGGCGTGGCGGGCAGTTGGAACACTTGGAGGACGTCCTCCGCCTCACGTTGGGTAACGGGACGCCGCAAGCCTGCCGCCTCAGCCTGCGCCACCGGCATCAGGACCTTGATCGGATTTCTGAGTGACCCCATGCGAAACACGTAGCAATCCTCCATACCGTCCCGAACGTGGGCGCGCTCGATTGCGGCAATCCGGCAAAAGCCATAGGTCGGATGCACGACGAGCTGGCCCTTCTGAAAGGACGTTTGGCATTCATGATGATTGAACTGTATGGCAGCCATGTTGAAATCGAGGACCCTCTGTGCTCCTGGCTCAAGCTTCTTACTTCCTCGTACCGTAAACACTATTCGCATTGATAGACCGCTTCTCTCTTGAGCGTGTGAAACCGCCGCGGTCTCATCGACCGACGTGCCGTTTGGCTTGCCCATCAGCAATGAGCAACGCGCGCTCTGAAACCGCGTGCGCAACAAAGCTGTGCAGTTGCCGGTCTAACGAATCCGGGACGAACTGCCCATTCGGTGTCGCTTGGACGATGGCTTCAGCAGCCGCCAACAGCATCTCATCATCGAACTGCGCTGCCTGGGCATGCAGCGCTCCCCGGAATAGTCCCGGAAAAGCCAGGAGGTTGTTCACGGCCGTGCCATCCAAGGCTACCGCGCAGCCGGCGGCATCAAGCTCATCGGTCGTGAGCGCGGGATCTGGGTTTGCAATGACCAGCGCTATGGGCCGTCTCGCCATCATCGTGATGTGTGTCGCCGTGATTTGGCACCGGCTTGACGTGCTGATCAATACGTCGCGTGCGTTGAGAAGATCCTCCAGCCGTGCGCCCACACCGTCAGGATTCACCAATCCCGCAATGGTCTTCTCCGTTGCATCACTCAGCGAAGCTGAACCAGGCCATCGGGTGCCATCGGCCCGGCACACGACGATATCCCTGAGGCCGTCAACGTGGAGCAGCCGGGCCACCGCAAGACCGGACGCTCCGCTGCCATGGATCAGCACTTTGAGTTGGCGATAGGGCTTCTGGACGAATGCCGCAGTCTTCTTCAACACAGCCAGCACTGCGACAGCCGTGGCATGCTGATCCGCATGGAGAATGGGAATCTGAAGACGCTCCTGCAGCGTGCGTTCAATCTCAAAACAGGCCGGACTTTCAATATCCTCCAACATGACCGCTCCGAACGACGCGGCAATCTGTTCGACGACCTTGACAACCGTCTCCGGCTCGCGCGACTCGATCAGGATTGGTACCCCGTTTAATTCGACCAACTCCCTGAACAGGACGGCTTTGGCCTCCATGACCGGCAGGCTCGCCTTCGTCCCGATGGCTCCGAGGCTCATGACCGCGCTGCCGTTCGTCACGATCGCCACGGTGGTGTCCCGCCAGGTATACTGCCCGGCTTCCTCTGGATGATTCTGGAGCTGCCGGCAAACCTCCGCTACGCCAGGCGTGTAAACCTTCCGCAGGTCGCGGGAGGTTTTCAGCCGCACCCGTGACCTGACTTCAATCACCCCTCCGCAATGTGCCTTGAAAATCCGCCGCCTTGCCGCGTCGGTCGTCCGGGGGCATGCATTGACAGCTTGCGTCGTCATCGTCGCGGCCATCGTTTCAACGTCGGGTTGCGCTTATCGTGTCGATGCTGTTCGCACGAGGAGCTGGGCGGCATTGCGTCATGACTCCTCAACGCTCTTCAGCAGTTCCTGGTCCACCTGCAGCTTGCGCTTTAACAGCTCAGTCAGCTGTTGAAGCAACTGGACGGTTTCCTCGTTCTGCAGCCGGTAGATCACCGAGGCCCCGTCCTGGCGTGTCGTCACCAGGCCTCCCTGCTTCAGGATGCCCAGATGCCGCGACACCGTAGGCTGGTCCACGGACAACATCTGCGCAAATTGCCCGACCGACTGCTCCTTTTGCCCAAGCAATTCCAAGATGCGCAGCCGCAAGGGGTGAGCGAGGACCTTTAGGAAGGCAGCTTTGATGAGGTGAACCTGGTTGCCCTCGGGCATGCTTTAGTCATATCCTCCTATATTCGCATATTAGCATATAACGATGAAGCGGTTCTGTCAAGAGCCGGACGGAAAGGTACAGAACGAGGGAAGAGTTATTCCTTGCCGAGGGTGGCAAGGACGCGTTCAGATTCCTTGAACTTCTTGTGCAGCATCATCGCAACGGGCCGGAGGATTCTGAAGATGTCGTGGTCGCGAATCGCGTAGTAGACGGTGGTGCGCTCCTGGCGGGAGGTGAGGATCCCGGCCTCCCGGAGGGCCAGGAGATGTCGAGAGAGGGTAGACTGCTCGACGCCGAGCGCCTTGACGAGAACCCCAACGCTTTTCTCCCCGTGCTTGAGGACCTCGACGACCTTGAGGCGAACCGGATAGCTCAAGGCCCGCAGGAAATCCGCCTTGACCTTGTAAACCATGTCCTCCATCAGAGCCCTGTCCTTCATCGTCCTCCTATCATAGCTGGTGGCTTGCGGGAGTCAATGGCAGGGACAGCAACCAGGGCAGCACGGCTCCTAACTGAGGGACGAACGCTCACATGGACACGCAAGGCGGCACCCGCAGGCGCGCGTCATTTAGAGCTCCTATCAAAATACCGCGCGAGCCGCGTTGCGTGCGCCCGGGCCTCTCGGCCAAGGCGCGACGACGACGGCGTAGTCGCAGCACTACGCCAAGGAGGAGCAACGCCGGCCGCGGGCCCGGCCGCCGCAACCCATGGGCCGACAGCGGGCTGGGCCGATCTGTGGCGCTGCGCGGCGTTGCTCGTGCTTCGACTTCGCTCAGCACGAGTCCCGAGCGAAGTCGAGGGACTCGTCGCTCGCGTACTCGTCTGCGCGTACGCCACGCTCCTCGCGCCTTGCGAGCCTCGCACCTCGGCCCAGCGCGGCCGCGGGGTATTTTGATAGGAGCTCTTATAGCGTCCGGCGGCAAAGCGTCGCAAATGTTTGACGTGGAGGGCGAAGTTAAGGCCGACGGTGACGCCTTGTGGAGCCATGCCGAAGGTGTTCATGCCGATCACTTCGTTGGCGGCATTGAGGAGCGGGCCTCCGCTATTGCCCGGATTGATGGACGCATCCGTCTGGATCCAGGTCATGTCCTCGAACTCTCGCTCGCTCATCGACTCCCCCGGTACTGCCACGTAGGGAACGTGCATCTGGAAATTCGTCCGGATCGCGCTGACGATCCCTTGGGAAACCGTCACGGATAACCCGAAGGGGTTGCCGATCGCCTTCACCTCATCGCCGACCTTCAGGCCTTTCTCTGAGGCCAGATGCAAATAATCCGGCGTGCTCGCGTGAATGGCAATCAGCGCCATATCGTAATAGGGACTCGTTTTCAGCACCGTCGCACTGTATTCCCTCGCCTCTTTGAAGCGCGAGACGCGTTCTTCGGCAAGGACCACAGTGATCGTCTTCATGCCGTTGACGACATGATAGTTGGTCAAGATGATGCCGTGCGGATTGATGATGATGCCGCTGGCCGCCCCTTGGCCGCCGTCGGCGGTGACCAGCTTGATGGTGGCGACGCCTTTGATGGCTTGAGCGAGCGTGACCTCCGGCGCTGCGGCGACAGACGATGCGGCCCGTGATTTGGCGGCGGTGTCGTCGGTTAGCGGCGCGCTCGATGGAGAAGGAGGAAGATTCGCAGGCTCTGGCGGTGCCGTGTCAGGCGGGGGTGTCGTCTCCGGCGTAGTCACGGGTGTCTCAGGCGGCTGCGGCGCATCCTCGATCACGCGCACCTCTCCTGGAGCAAAACTCATCGTCCCAAACTCGAACTGCACCACCACCTCGCGAGCGTCCTGCGTGACGATCGTCCCGGGAAGAGTTGTGCCATCCTTGAGACGGATGCGGCTGGCACTCACCGGCATCGCCCACACGCAGAGCAGGCTCAGGGCAAGGAGCGCTCTTCTCATTATCCGCTCACCAGACAATAAATGTTTTCGCGATCGCCCAGTAGGCTTCCAGCAGCGGGTTCACGACATAGCGGATCACCGGATGACGTCGCCAGACTCCCGCGATTCCACCGGCAAAGTGTTTCACGATCTGTGCGTCTGTCCGGATGCGCAGCTGCCGCACGTGCCGCCGATGCGCCAGAATGGTCCGCCACGTGCGCCCCTTGAGCAATTCGCGAACCGCGCGCCACTGCGCCCTGCCCCATCCATGGGCGATGAAGTAGACGCTCAGCAGCGCTTCCGCCACGAGCAAACACGGGGCTGTCACCGCCAGCGTGCGCCACTTCTCCAGCGCCAGGAGCGTCATCCACCGATTGCGCTGAAAATAATAGAGCCAGACCGATGGGTCGCGATACGCGTGCTTATGATAGCAGATCGAGCGATGGGCTAACCCGATGTTATAGCCTGCGAGCCTCGCCCGCCAGCAAAACTCCACATCATCGTAGTACATGAAGTACTCGTCCCGGAACAACCCGATGCGCTCGAAGACTTCGCGCCTGACCAGCATCGCCGCACCGCTGGCGGCATCCGGCGCGGTTGTGGAGGGCTGCCATGTGCGCGGCTCGCCATACCCCTGGCAGTACCCGTAGCCGAGGTAGTGGATGCGATTGCCGCACGAGTTGATCTGCGAGGTGCCATGCAAGAGGATCGTCGACTGCCAGATGTGCGTCTGCGGCGAGGCCTCCGCCGCCTCGATGAGCCGCGCGAGCCAATCCGGCTCCACCACCGTATCGACGTTCAACAGGACGAGGTAGTCAAATCCCTCGTCGAGGGCCACACGGATGGCGGTGTTGTTCCCGCCCGACCATCCCAGGTTGAGGCTGTTGTGCAGGAGTCGAGCCTGCCGGGCGACGTGACGGGTGAGGTGCCGGTTCTCCTCGCTCACGCCATTCGTCACCACGAAAACGGTGAACAAATCCGTGGCGTAGGTTTGCGCGTACAGACTGGCATAGCATGCCGCTAAGTAGCGCGGTGTATAGTCTCCTGAGCTGACCAGAATCACGGCGACGCGCGCATGCCGGATACGCAGGGTCGTAGGGTCGTCACACGGCAGATGAGGTGTCGACGCCGTCAGCGGCTCAAGCACGGGTGTGGCCGGCACAACACTCATCCTTCCGGTATGGCGCGCCGGCGAAGCCGCTCAAGATTGCGCCGAGCACCTGTATGTGTGGGATCGAGCGCCAGGGCCTGCGCATAATGCGCCTGGGCTTCTTCGACATGGCCCTCCAACATGAGGACATTGCCCCAGTTATTGTGGGCATCCGGCAAGCGTGGTTCGAGTCGCAGCGCATCGGCATATTGGGCGATTGCCTCGTTGCCTCGTCCTTGGGTGGCCAACGCATTGCCGAGATTATAGTGCACGCCGGCGGTGCGGGGTTTGAGCGCCAGCGCGCGGGCGAATTGGTTTGCGGCCTCCGGGGCGCGTCCCTGGCGCAGGAGGGCCACACCAAGATTGTTATAGGCCTCCGCGTAGCGCGGAGCCAGCCGGATGGCCTCGCGATAGTGCGCGATGGCGTCGTCGAGCTTTCCGATCTGCACGAGCGAGGCGCCGACATTATTGTGCGTCTCGGCATCGGTCGGTTTGAGCCGCAGCGCTTCGATGTAGTGCGCCATCGCTGCGTCATGCTGACCGCTCTGAGCTAAAGCGAACCCAAGATTCGCATGCGCCCGCGCATTGGCGGGACGCTTGCGCACCACATCGCTCCACATCACCAATGCTGACCGATAGTCTTGGTTGCGACGCGCGGTGCCGACGGCGAAGACGATCGCGACTCCGCTCACCATGATGCACCCGATGCCCCATCGCGCGCGAGGAGGTGTTCGCCACGCACACGTCAGCAGCGCATGACCGCCGAAGACGACCAAGGCCACGACGCCGATGAGCGGCAGATACATGCGGTGCTCCGCCGCCAGATCGGTGACAGAAATCACGCTGGACGTCGGCACCAAGATCAGCAAGACCCAGAGCCAGAGAAACGCCGGCGGTGGGCGACGACGCCACGTCCAGATCGCCACTCCCCAGAGCCCTGCGACCACGAGCCCTGGAAGCACAATCGCCGGCAGCGTCCTGGCGATCGGCCAATCGTAATCGAAGACGAGCGGCGATGGCCAGAGGGCGAGCCGCAGGTAGTGGAGGATCACGCCGGGCTGTGTGACCGCGTAGTCGAACCACGCGACGTCTTTCAGTGCAAATCCCGCCGTCGGCTCCGGCATCGTCGGCGCGCTGGCCAGCAAGAGTGCCAGCCACACCCAGCTTCCGAATAATCCAAGATAGAGAAAGCGTCGCTGACGCCAGGCGCTGCGCCATGATCCGGCAAGGAACACGCGATCGTAGAGCCCCACGATGAGCGGAGCGATTACCATGACCGCTTTGCTGGCCATGCCGGCACAGCAGGATAGGACCGCGGCGGCGTACCAGACGCGTGCGTGCGGCGTTTCGGCCCCTCGCACCACGCAATAAAGAGTCGTGAGCAAGAAAACCCCCGCGAGCAGCTCCGCGCGCTGGATGATGTACGTGACACTCTGCGTCAGCAACGGATGCACCACCCACAGGAGCGCGACGGCAAGCGCCAGCCAGGAGGCCGAGCGTCCATACCGCGCGCGCAGCGTCGAGGTCAGGAGCGTGCGCCGGATGAGGCCGAACAGAATCAACGCGCTCAGTAGATGGATCGCCAGGTTCACGAGGTGGTAGCTGACGACGTGTTCGCCGGCGAGCGCATAATTGAGCGCCAGCGAGAGCATCACCACGGGCCTCGCGGCATCGACGCGCAGCACCTCCCACAGCGGCCACAGGTGGCGGATCGCGGGATTGCGCAGCACCCACAAGGTGTCGTCGAAGAGAAACGGACAGGAGAGGCTATTGAGGTACGCGGCGATGCCTGCCACAATGATGAGCCACGGTAGAGCCGCGCGAACCCGCGGCGACGGCTCAGGCATGTTGGGGTTATGTGCCGCGGCTGCGGACATCGGTCTATGACGCGACGCGCGCCGAAGCGCGCATCGAAGTGGTGGCATGAAAGGTCGTGGTGTCGGCGAAATCCCTGGCGTACAATACGCTATCAGTGTTCGCGCGGCGCGCGCGACAACCCGTCACGAAAGGATCGTCCATGGAACCGATGTCGTCCTCGCCCACCTGCCCGCTCTGCGGCACCCTGCGCGTCTCGGGTGCGACCACATGCAGCCACTGCGGACTCGAATCGAAACCCTCCGCCGTCCGACCTGCGCGTCCCGCGAGCCAATGGTATCACAATTTCTGGATCGTGCTGGCGATGATCTTATTCGTCCTGGGACCGCTGGCGCTGCCGATGGTGTGGAAGAACCCGACGCTGTCGCGGGGCACGCAGTGGGTCCTCACCTTCTTTGCCCTCGCGTACACGGTCATTCTGGTGGTCGTCACGATGCGCATCGTGCAGGCGGCCATGGGGGAATTCGGCCAGATCAATAGCCTTTTCGCGTACTGATGCGTCGCAGCGCCGTGCTGGGCATGTTGGTGCTCGCTGGCTGCGTGCGCAGCAATTTCAATTTGGCCACGCAACAGCAAGAGTACACGATGACCTCCACCGACAAGGAGGTCGCGATGGGGCGAAAACTGGTTCGGCGCGTGCTGAAGGAACTGCCGCTGGTCGCCGACGAAGCGCTCCAACAGAAAGTCCGCACGATCGGGGCGCGCCTGGCCGCAGTCTGTGATCGACAGGAGCTCATCTATAGCTTCGCGGTCGTCCAGGATCCCGAGGTGAATGCGTTTTCCCTGCCCGGCGGCTACGTCTTCATCAATGAGGGTTTGACGAAGAAGGTGACCAACGACAATGAACTTGCCGCCGTCATCGCGCACGAGATTGCCCATATCGCCGCGCGGCACGCCGTCAAGCGTTATGAAAGCGCCTTAGGCTTGCAGCTCGTGCAATTGGCCACAGTCGCGACACGGCAAGGCGAGGCCGCACAGGGCATCACGGTCGCAGCCCAAGCGGCACAATTGGCGTACGCCAGGGACGATGAACTCGAAGCGGATAAGCTGGCGGTGAAGTATCTCAAAGCGGCGGAATTCGATCCGACGGCAATCCTGTCATTCCTGAACACGCTGCACACCCTCGATCAGGAAAAGAGCCACTATCTGCCGCGCGGCGTGGTGCGCCCGCAGTACGCGCTCACGCATCCGTACGTGCCGGAGCGCTTGCGAGCGGTCAAAGAAGCGCTCTATGGCGTCGCCGACTATATGGACTACCTCAATACTCCAGACTGAGTTTGGGGTAAGAGACACGGGGCGTGGGGCGCGGAAAACTGTTTGTCGAGGATGCGCTCGTCCCCTGTCTCCCGTCCCCTGCCCCGGAGTCTATTGTTCGGACACCAGCTTACCCGCCATGGCCCAGTCGGAGCGCTTCACGTCTCGAAAGACGATCCAGACTTGGTCCTTTGACACCTTGGCGATGTCGACGAACGCGTTCGTGAGCGCCTCGGCGAGCTGCGTTTTCTGAACCTGCGTGCGGCCCTCCAGCCACTCCACGGTAATCATCGGCATGGATGCGATCCTCCTTCTTGCCTGCCCGTGACCGGTGTCAGGTCACGAGTGATTCGATTTCCGGTAGACGCCGCGGCCGCACATGCGCCTGCCGCAATGCCGCGCGCAATTCGCCGGCCAGAAACAACGAACCGGTCACCACGATGACGTCCTGAGACGAGACGGCGTTGAGCAAATACGTGTAGGCATCAATGGGATCGCTCATCACGTGGACGTCATGGCAGAAGGGATACAGCCGCGTCGCAAGCTCCGTGGGGTCAAGCGCACGGGGGTGGCGGCTCTTCGTGCAGGTCACACTCACCGCTATCCGGCCGATGATCTTGCCCACGTCCTCGATGGATTTATCCTCAGACATGCCCATCAGCAGGTGGATCGTGCGGCCCTGACAGAATTCCTCGAGCGTCTCGCGCAAGGCCTGTGCCGCATGCGGATTGTGCGCCCCGTCGATGAACACGAGGGGGACATCGCTCACCACTTCCAGACGTCCCGGCCACTGCGCGCTGATGAGTCCTCGCTCCACCAACCCATAGGGCACGCCGGTGTCGGAGAGCGCTTCGAGGGCCGCGATCGCCAGCGCGGCGTTCGACGCCTGGTGCCGCCCGATCAGCGGCACGTGCAACGAGTCATAGCGTCCGCGTAGGCCGGTGATCGAGATCCGCGATCCCTCGAGCGATGACTCGTGAATCGTCACGCCAACATCGATCCCGCAGACGGTGAGTGGCACACCCTGCGCGTCGCACACCGTGCGCAGCACATCCAGCACCGGTTCTTGCTGCGGCGCGCTGAGGACCACCTGATTCGCTTTGATGATGCCGGACTTTTCATAGGCGATCTTCACCGGGTCATTGCCTAACACATCCGCATGATCCACGTCGATCGGGCCGAGCACCGAAATTGCCTGGTCGACGATGTTCGTCGCATCCAATCGGCCGCCCAGGCCGACCTCCAACACCGCGATCTCCACGCCGATGCGGCTGAAGTGCAGCAGTGCAGCGGCGGTCATGACCTCGAAGTACGTCGGCGCGCCAAGCGACTCGTCGCGCATCGCCTCCGCGCACGAGGCCACGCGTTCGATGATCGCGGCCACGTCCGCCTCGCTGATCCAATCGTCTTGATGGGCCCGCTCTGCTTGCGGCCCGCGCGTCCACGCCCGGATGCGCTCCCGCAGATGCTCAACGTGCGGCGACGTGTAGAGGCCCGCGCGCAGCGAGCTTTCCCGCAGCATCGAGTAGAGCAGCGCGCAGATCGAGCCTTTCCCGTTCGTGCCGGTCACGACGACCGAACGAAAGCGCCGCTGGGGATCGCCGAGTTTCTGGCAGAGCCGCCGCATGCGCGTGAGCTTTACCTCGCGCATCGCCTGCGGATCATGGCAGCGCTCGTAGTTGACGAGCGATTCGAGATACTGCACGGCGTCCTGATACGTCATGCCTGACACGCCTTCACGCCTCGTCGTGGTCTCATGATGGGGGCTGCCGGCGGCGCCATTGCTCCAAGATCCGCCGCAGATCGCCTTCGGCGGATCGGATCACCAACGCCCCGACGAGCATCAGCACGGAAAACTGCCAGGCTTCCTCCGGCCCGACGACGAGTCCCGTGGTGATGTCCTCGGCCATCGTCAGCTGTTTCGTGAACCGCTCAATCGCCTGCTGCAACGAACCCTCGAGGAGATCCAGCGAGGAGACGGCGTGATGATACTTCAGCGACGGGAATCGAATGCCGCGCACGAGCAGGAACGTGGCGACCGTGTCATCGCTCACGTGCAACTCGCCCTCGAAGTCGAAGCCCTCGAACTGCGGCGAGAAATTCGGCAGCACGATCGAGGGATGCTCGATCAGCACCTGTCCTCTGCGAACGACGGTATCCCCCGGGTTGACGGACGACTCGGCCAGGAAGACGTACGGGACGACCGTCGTCTCCACAGTCGAGAGATCCTGCATCCGCATGCGGTGCAGTTCGGTGCGCTTGCGCGCCTGATCCCACAACGCTTGGATATCCATCTCAATGGCGAAAGTGCCTGATGCCGGTCATGAGCATGGCGAGGTTCGCGCGATCCGCAGCCGCGATGACCTCGGCATCGCGGATCGATCCGCCCGGTTGAATCACGGCCGTGACTCCGGCCTTCGCCAAGAGCTCGAGGCCATCGGGAAATGGAAAGAAGCCATCCGACGCCGCGACCGTGCCGGCGCTCTTTCCGGCTGCCTTTTCGATCGCGAGCCGCACCGATCCTACGCGGCTGGGCTGTCCCTGCCCGATGCCCACGGTGGCGCGGTCGCGCGCCAACACGATCGCATTGGATTTGACGTGCTTCGCCGCCTTCCACGCAAAGAGCAGGTCGGCCTGCTCCTGAGGCGTGGGCTGACGTTTGGTGACCACCTTGGGCGGATCGGACGCCAGCACGGTCCGATCCATGTCCTGCATGAGCCAACTGCCCAACAGCTGCCGCCATTCGCGTCCATCCACCCGCGCGCTCGGCCACTCGACGGTCACGACCCTCAGGTTCGGCTTCTTGCCGAAGAGGGCGACCGCCTGCGGCTCAATCGACGGGGCGAGCACGACCTCGAGGAACGTCGAGGTCAACTGCTGGGCCAGTGCTGCGTCCACCGGCTGATTGAACCCGACGATGCCGCCGAAGGCAGACTCGGCATCGCACGCATAAGCGCGCTCGTAGGCCTGGGATGGCGTGATCGCACTCGCCACTCCGCATTGGGAATTGTGCTTGATGATCGCGCACGTCGGTTCATCGAAATCCAGCAAACAACGCAACGCCGCGTCGATGTCCAACAGGTTGTTGTAGGAGAGCTCCTTGCCTTGGAGTTGGCTCAGCGTGCCAAGACCCCATGCCGGCCCGGCTGCCGGGGCATACCACACCCCCTGCTGATGCGGATTTTCTCCGTAGCGCAGAGGCTGGCGCCGACGAACATCGAGGGACACGTCATCCGCGCCGGTCCGGTTATTGGTCGGTGCAAGATACGCCGCAATCGCCGTGTCGTAGCGGCTGGTCGTCTCGAACGCGCTCAACGCTAGCTGGCGCGCCAGCGGCTCTGGCAATTGTCCGCGGCTCTCGCGCAACGCCTGGATGACTGTGGGATATTGCTCCGTTCGGGAGACGACGCCCACGTGCGCAAAATTTTTCGCGGCAGCGCGCAGCAACGCGACACCGCCGATGTCGATCTGCTCGATGGACTCCGCCAGCGTCACCCCGGGCTTTTGAATCGTGCGCTCAAACGGGTATAAGTTGACGACGACCAGATCGATCAGCCCCGCCGTCCCGACGCTCTTCATGTGCGCCGGATCATCGCGCCGCGCGAGGATGCCCGCGTGAATCTTCGGGTGGAGCGTTTTGACGCGCCCATCGAGCTGCTCGGTGATGCCCGCGAAAGCTTCCACGCTCTTCACGCGCACGCCGTGCGTCGTGAGAAACTCCGCGGTCCCTCCGGAGGCAATAAGCTCGACGCCCAGGTCCGCGAGCCCTTGGGCAAAGGTCTCGAGCCCGGTCTTATCGTGGCAACTCAATAACGCGCGTTTGATGGTGATCATGTGGATTATGTGTTATTCAATTCGGTTCGCACGAGCGTGCGAAACGCGTGCAGGAGGCGCTTCGACACCGGGCCGGGGCGTCCGGTTCCGATCGCCCGCCCATCAATCCTCGTCACCGGTAAGACGTCTTTCAGCGTGCTCGTCAGAAACGCCTCCTCGGCATTATACAAATCGTGCCGCGTCAGCGGCGTTTCGCGAATGGGCAGGCGCAACGACGCCGCGAGCTCAAAGAGCACGTCGCGCGTGATGCCCGCCAACAATCCTAACCAGCATGGCGGCGTCAGGATCGTCCCGCGCGAGACGATGCCGAGATT
Source organism: Candidatus Omnitrophota bacterium (assembly GCA_016198905.1). Lineage (GTDB taxonomy): Bacteria > Omnitrophota > Gorgyraeia > Aquiviventales > Aquiviventaceae > JACQHR01. The sequence continues at coordinate 116,433 of JACQHR010000013.1, forward strand.
GCTGGCCGTGCTCTCGGTCACCGAGCCCATCGCATCCATGAAGAGCGCTTCATCGACGTGGCGCAATTGCGCATCCGCCACCGCCATCACGCTGCCCAGCCGGGCCGAGTATTTCGCCTGCGGATCAATCGATGCGACCGAAAATTTTCTCGCCGGCACCACGGCCAAACGAATTCCACGCGCGTAGGCTAAAGGCGGCGGTAACGTCGCCGCCCGCACGACGATGCTCGGATACGCCTCGCCGTCGGGTTCCACCATCAGCGCGATCCTCACCACCGCCTCCTTCAATCCTGAACGGGCCAGGGCCGTGATGAGTTTGTGCCGCAGGATGCGCCGCGGCATCTGAAAGGGCGTGCTCAAATATGTCACGGAAGCATCAAGGCGATCCAAGTGGTCGTCGAGCCTGAAGATGCGGCCGCGATAGGCGCGCATCGTTTCAAAGCAACCGTTGGCGCCGGTTTCACGCGGCAGCAGGCGCTGGCGAGGGTCAGCGAGCAACGGCATCGGCCTGTGTCGAGACATCGGCTGTAACAGCCAATGCACGAATGAGGGCTTCGGCTTTCGCAAGCGTTTCGGCGTATTCGCGCTCGGGCATGGAATCCGCGACAATCCCCGCCCCGACATGGAAGGAGACGTGCCGATCCCTGAGCACTATGGTCCGGATCGCAATATTCAGATCCATCGTGCCATCAAAACCAAGATACCCGAGGGAGCCGGTATACACGCCGCGCGCCACCGGCTCGAGCGCTCGCAGAATCTGCATGCACCGCACCTTGGGACATCCGGTGATCGTGCCGCCGGGAAACACTGCGCGGATGACGTCAACCGGGTCGACGCCGCGGCGCAGCACTCCGGAGACATCCGAGACGATGTGGATCACGTGCGAATACGCTTCGAGCGTCATGAGCTCACTCACCGAGATCGATCCCGTCCGGCACATTCGGCCGAGGTCGTTGCGCGCCAGGTCCACCAGCATGATGTGCTCGGCCCGTTCTTTTTCGCTGACGAGCAGTGCCAGGCTATTCGCGAAATCCTCGTCGGGTGTGGCGCCGCGGGGCCGCGTGCCTGCGATGGGCCGCGTATCGACGCGCCCCTCCTGCACGCGCACGAGGCGTTCCGGCGAGCAGCTGACAATGGACACGCGCTCCCCTGAAAGAAAACAGGCAAACGGCGATGGATTGATGCGACGCAGCCGATCATACAGCGTCCGCGGATCCGCAGGCCACGACGTCGTGAAGCGCTGGGCGACGTTCGCTTGAAAGATGTTCCCGGCACGGATATGGTCCAGGGCATCCGAGACCATCGTCTCAAACTCCCGCGGCGTGCTGGTCGGATGCAGCGTTGGCACATCATGGCACGCGAGGAATGTGGTAGGCGTGGGTGTCGTCCGAGTCACGTGCTCCTCAAGCCATTCAAGCTTCTCAAGCGCCTCCCGCTTCGCCAGCGACGCTGGACGATGCGGGTCCACCACACTCAGCAGCCAGGTGCGTTGATCGAGATGATCCACGAGCACGATAGCGCGCATCGCGTACCACAGCATGTCCGGCACCTCGCCCCACGCCGGTTGCGGCTCCGGCATGCGCTCGATCCACTGATTCATTTCGTATCCGAGATAGCCCATGAGACCGATCGCGCGGACGTAGGGCTGCGATCGCGCCGGAGCGCGGTAGCGCCCCATGATCTCGCGCAGGGCGTCCAACGGATTGGCTCGCCGCACGTGGGTCGCGGCACTCGTGCGCACCTCGACCCGATCGCGGCGCGCGACGCACGTCAGCCAGGGATCGCAGCCGAGCATCGACCAGCGGCCGGTCACCGCATGCCGGCGCGCACTGTCACACCAGATCACCGGCATGGTCGACGGAAGGGAGTGGAGCATCGGTTGCAGGTCCGGCGTGCCGTCAACGGCTTGAAGGATGACGGTGAGCGGGCCGTGATGAATCGTTGCGGCGGGCGATCGGCGCATGACACGTTATTCTAACACAGGCCTGTGGCGTTTGGGAGGAGCGCTGGCAGGACGCCGTGAGGGTGCAATCAGAACCGAATGAGCAGGAGCTTCTCTTTGATCAACCTGATGTGCGCCTTCATGGTGGCGATTTCCTGATCGACCCGGGCTGCGTCGCGCAAGAGCTCGTTGATCTGCGCATCGTTCTTCGCGCGGTCCCGATCGGTCCAGACGTTCTCGGCGGCTTTCGCGGCTTTGCGCAATTGCGCGATCTGGCGGCCGAGGGTGGCTCGCTGCAGCTGCTTGGCCCGCAATTCTTCGGCGGCGCGAGCGAGCGCGCTCGAGAGCGTTGTTTGTTCCGGCTCCATCCCCTTCTTGATCTCAGCGGTCCGGATCTTGACGTTGGCTGCGGTGACCGCCAAATCCCTGCGCAGCTGGGCGATGCTCTGCTCCACCGTCGTCTTCTTGAGGGCGAGCTTGCGCTCTTCGGTTTCGATGCGACCGGCCAGATGCCGATACTTCTCCAGCACGGAAGAAAATTCCGGGTCGTCCTTGAGGACGTCTTTGGAGAGCTGTTCGCGATTGACCGGGCTGCAGCCGGCGAGGACAACGCACACGCCCAGCGCCATCATCACGCCGTCAGAGCTACGTCGCATGTGCCGTTGATCGCTCGCTATGGTGTGTGCTCACAAAAACTCCGCACCCACTTAGCACAGGTGCGGGGCGTGCCGCCCGTGCCAACCGGCGTTATCGAATGAGCGCGTACGACGGTTCGATCGAGGCCGTCCGCGCGCCATTGCCGTTGGCCGATTCCTCTCGATACGTAAACGTCTTGCCGGCGAAGTTGCGCAGCGTCCACACCCCATCCTTGACGCTGACGACGTAGTTCGGCATGAGCGGAATCTTGCCGCCGCCGCCCGGCCCATCGACGACAAACGTCGGCACCGCATAGCCCGTCGTGTGCCCGCGCAGCTTCTCGATGATCTGAAGGCCGGCTGAGACCGGCGTGCGGAAGTGCGCCGTCCCCTTCACCGGATCGCACTGATAGATGTAGTAGGGCCGCACGCGGGTTTTCAGCAGCTCATGGAACAGTTTCTTCATGATCGCCGGCCGGTCGTTGAGGCCCTTCATCAGCACCGTCTGCGAACCGAGCGGCACCCCGCTGTCGGCGAGCATGCCGCACGCTTTCCGCACCGGCGGTGTCACCTCTTTCGGGTGATTGAAGTGCACGCTCATCCAGATCGGTTTGTGCTTGCGCAGCACCGCGCACAGCGGCTCCGTGATGCGATACGGCAGGGTCACCGGATTGCGCGTGCCGATGCGCACGAACTCCACATGCGGGATCGCTTTGAGTTTCGTCAGGACTTCATCGAGGCGTTCATCGGAGAGCGTGAGCGGATCACCGCCCGAGATCAGCACATCGCGAATCTTACGGTGCGCCCTGATGTAGTCGATCGCCGCGTCGATGTTGGCCGGGCGGCTGTAGCCGGCGGTCGTGCCGACCACCCGGCTGCGCGTGCAGAAGCGGCAGTACATCGAGCAGACTTCCACGACGAGCAGCAGCACGCGATCCGGGTAGCGATGCACCAATCCCGGCACCGGCATATGGCTGTCCTCGCTTAGCGGGTCGATCATGTCGTTCGGGCTCAGCTTGTACTCATCCTCGACGGGCACCGCCTGGCGACGAATCGGACACGTGGGATCGTCCGCATCCATGAGGGCGGCCCAATACGGTGGAATACCCATGATGAAGCGGCCCGACTTGCGCGTCACCGCATTGCGTTCCGATGAGGTCAGACGAATGACCTGCTGTAAGTGCTCCACCGTCTGAATCCGGTTGGCCATCTGCCACCGGTACGTTTCCCACTGCTCCAAGGGAACGTCTTTCCACAGGGGAATTCGCTGATAGGCTTCCACGCTCACCGTGCTCCCTCCTTTATCCGCCGTCTCATGGAGCGACCGGGCTTGCCACAAGCCGATTCGCTGATGCGGGCTCCTGAGCGGGGACGCTCCCATCATCGCGCGTGGTCCCGGCACATGCCGGCCGCGCCGTCTGGGAGGTCTGGCTGTAGCGGGCCGTGGCCAATTCCACGATCCGCTGAATCAGCGCATGATGAGAAAGTCCTGCCGCCGTGGTCATCGCCGTAAAGTTGCTATCAAGCGGACTTAAACCCGGCAAGGGATTGACTTCCAACACGAATGGCGTGCCATCAGCACGGAGTCGAATGTCGGTCCGAGAAAAATCGGCGCAGCCCAGCGCGCGATGCGCGCGACGCGCCATCTCGTGCACGCGTGCGGCCATCTGCGCATCCAACCGCGCAGGACAATGAAATGCCGGAGCCAGGCCCAGCGACGCGTCGCCCTGAAATTCCTTCATGCGCCACGAGTAGAAGAACTCGCCCGACCCTTTGCACGGCGAGAAATCGATTTCCAGGATCGGCAGCGCGTCATCGCCAATCATGCCGACGGTGAGTTCCGTCCCGTCGACGAACTCTTCCACGAGCACTTCTTGATGGTACCGCTCGTAGATGCGCGCGACTTGCCGGCGCAGCGAGGCTTCATCCCCCACGACGCTCTCGCGCCAAATCCCCTTGCTGGAGCCTTCGCGGTTGGGTTTCACAATCAACGGAAACCCCAATCGCGTATTGAGTCGTGTCGTCGGCGTCGGAAACAACTGCCATGAGGGCGTCGGGATGCCTTCGGAGACGAGAATCTGCTTGGTCTTGGCTTTATCGAGGGCGAGGGCGAGGGTCACGCTGTTGGAACCGGTGTAGGGCACGCCCAGCGATTCGAGGATCGCGGGCACTTGCGATTCGCGATGCTGTCCGTGGGTGCCTTCGGCGATATTGAAGACGAGATCGACGGTGTGAGTGAGGAACCACTCCGACAGCTGCGCCGTGGCTTCGACGAGGCTGACGGTATGCCCGCAGGCGCGCAGGCTGCCGACGATCGTATCGATCGTCTTCTGGGTGTCGAACTCCGAATCTCCATCAAGGCATCCCTCCCCCGAGGAGCGTTCGCGTTTGAGGTTGTAGGCTAGCGCGATGGAGTAGCTGATAGAACCCTCGTTTCGTTGCGCGGGAGTAACCCATAGCGCATGAGAGCCATGTCGAGAATCCGATTGATCGTCTGGTAGTGGGTCGTCCCCCGCGTCTTCGCAATGAAGGTAAAGACGTCTTCGGTCGAGAGCGACGGCAGCGGATTGATCTCCAGCACATAGGGATTCCCATGTCGGTCCACGCGAAAATCTACGCGGCCAAAATCACGGCAGTCAACGGCTTGATAGGTGCGCAAGGCGAGGTCTTGCATGCGTTTGGCGAGCGTCTCAGGAATGGGCGCGGGGCAGATGTAGTCGGCCCCCGCGCGCAAATAGGCGAACGTGAAAAACTTCCGGCCCAGATCCGTTTGCCCATCAAGGGCGATCTGGACCACGGGATACGCCTCCGGGTGCTCATTGCCAATAATGGCGACGGTGAATTCTTTGCCCTCGATGAATTCTTCAATGAAGATCGACGAGCGTTTGTAGGTCTCGCCGAGCCATTGCACCTGGCGTCGCAGCTCCTCCGGCGTGTTGACGAGCGATTTTTCGCTCAAACCCTTGCTCGAGCCTTCGCAGCGCAGCTTCACGATGAGCGGATAGCGCAGATCGGTCTTCCACAATTTTTCCTGATCCGCCACTTCAAAGTAGCGGGGCGTGGGAATGTCTTCTGCGATGAGGACTTTCTTCGTCAGCACCTTGTCCAGCGTCAATCCCAGCGTCAGCCCATCGGCTCCGACGAAGGGAATGCGCAGCATCTCAAGCAGAATGGGCACTTGCGATTCGCGGTTGCGGCCCTCGTAGCCTTCGGCGATATTGAAGACGATGTCGACCTCGAGCTTGCCTCGGTGCTCGAGCAACTGCCGCGCATTGCCGATGCGGATGACGTCGTGGCCATTGCCGCGAAACGCTTTCTCAATATGATTGATCGTGTCCTCGTGATCGAGCTCCGCGTTGAGATCCGGCGGATCGCCCGGTCGCAAGACGACCTCGCTTTTCACGTTGTAGGTTAAGCCCACGCGAAACCCCATCCTCACTCCGTGCTCACCGACGGTAGACACAAAGAAAAGGACCCCGCTCGTCGGAGTCCCTGGTCACGATCGCTGAGTTGTTTCAACGGTGACGCGCCAGTCCTCAAATCATCCGTCGCGATCCGCCACAGACCGCGCGGGCATCGAAAGGCCGAATCACCATCACGTGTGCGTTCATTGACACTATAGTTCGTACCATACCCCACCAACCCTGTCAAGCAATTGTCATGCATCACGAAGTTGTGTTATAGTTGACGACCATCAACGGAGGCATCGCCATGGGCACGCTCGTCCTCATTCGTCACGGCCAATCGCAATGGAATCTCGAGAACCGTTTCACCGGCTGGGTCGACATTCCGCTCACCGATGCCGGCCGAGAGGAAGCGCGGCGCGGCGCTGAACTCATCCGTGGCATGACGTTCGACCGCGCCTTTACGTCGGTCCTGCAGCGCGCGCAAGAAACGTTGCGCATCGTCCTCAACACCATCGGCCAACCCACCGTCCCTGTTGAAGCCGATCAAGCGCTCAACGAGCGGCACTACGGCGCCTTGCAAGGGTTGAACAAAGCCGAGACCGCGCAGAAATACGGGGACCAACAAGTCAAAATCTGGCGCCGCAGCTACGATGTTCCTCCGCCCAACGATCGCACGCCGATGAATCCCGACGGCATGAGCGAAAGCCTCAAAGACACCGCCGCTCGCACGCTGCCTTACTTCAACGCGAAGATCCTGCCGCTCGTGAAAGCGGGCAAGACGATTCTCGTGGCCGCGCACGGCAACAGTTTGCGCTCCATCGTCATGGACCTCGATCATCTGACGAAAGAGCAAGTCCTCGAACTCAACATCGCCACCGGGGCCCCGATCATCTACGAGATCGACGCCAACGGCCGCGTCCTCAGCAAGAAAGTCCACGAGCTTGCTCCTCAGAAGTAATTCCGTGTAGCACACAGCACTAAGCACAAAGCACACAGAACGATTACCTTAACTCTGTGTACTGTCTGCTTTGTGCTTTGTGCTTTCTGCTGCTCTTAGGTTTCTCACATAGTGATACAAATACTGCTGCGCATAGCCGGCGTACGGGCCGAAGTGGCGCCGCGCGTACTCGTGCAAACCCTTGCGCGTCATCTTCCGGTGCCGGAAGTAGTAGCGCATCGCGCGCTCCATCCACACGTCAATCGGAAACGCCTCGTACTTCTCAAAGCCAAACAGGGCCACGCAGTCCGCCACCTTATCGCCCACGCCTTCGCATCCGAGTAGCGCGCGTTTCGTCGTCTCGTAGTCCACGCGTCGCAGATGGTCGGTGGGGAGTTTGCCTTCAGCGACGAGGCGAGCCGTCGCTCGCAGATACGGCGCGCGATAGCCCAGCCCGAGGCTGCGCAGCGAGCGCTCCGGCACGCGTGCGAGCCGCTCGGCGGTCGGAAAACTAAACCCGCGGAACCCGTTCAGGGCCACCGGCTCACCATACGCTTGGCACAAGCGCTCGATCATGCCTTCAATGCGCTTGATGTTGTTGAACGACGCGCAGATGAACGAGGCGAGCGTTTCCCATCCATCCTGACGCAGCACGCGCAGGCCGCGATAGCGCATGATCGCCTGATGGACTTGGATGTCGACGTTGATCGAGGAGAGAATCTCGGGCAAGTTCAAATCAAGAGCGAAGTAGTCGCTGATCCGATTGGGGGTGAGCGCCGGATCAGAGGATTCGCAGAACAGCCGGTCACCGTCTTGCCGGACCTTCAGGACGCTGGAGCCGATGAAGCCGTAGGCCCACCCATCATGCTCGGTCCATCGGAAGGCTTGACCGGAGGTGAGGGTCGCACGGAGCGAGAAATCTGCGGCGGGAACTTCAATCATCCGTTTCGCGTTTCACGTTTCATGTTTCACGTCCAACTTGAAACCTGAAACGTGAAACCTGAAACGAAACGTCGATCCTAAACTTTGGGGAGCGTGATTCCCTGCTGTCCTTGATACTTGCCCTTGCGATCCGCGTACGAGACTTCCGGCAGCGAGCCCGCTTCGAAGAAGAGGACCTGTGCGATCCCTTCGAAAGAGTAGATGCGCGCCGGCAGCGGGGTCGTGTTGGAGATTTCAATCGTCAGATGCCCTTCCCAGCCCGGCTCAAGCGGCGTGATGTTGACCACGATGCCGCAGCGGGCGTAGCTGGACTTGCCAAGACAAATTCCAAGGATCGAGCGCGGCATCCGGAAGAACTCGACCGATCGCGCCAGCGCAAACGAATTGGGCGGCACCACGCAGACCTCACCCTTGAAGTCGATGAACGAGTCGGGATTGAACTGCTTGGGATCCACGACGGCCTGTTTGAGGTTCGTGAAGACCTTGAACTCATCCGTCACGCGAATGTCGTAGCCCATCGAGGAGAGGCCGTAGGAAATGACGCCATCACGTTTGAGCCGCTCTTCGAAGGGGTCGAGCATCCGATACTTCTTCACATAGTCGCGAATCTCCCAATCCACGAGGATGCGGCCGGTCGACTTGATATGTTCGGGAATGTCGGAGAGTTTCGAAGGACTCTCAAGCATTGGCGGCTCCCTTCTTTTCGGTAGATAAGGCAAGATGAATGCGGTTGATGCTGCCACGGACGGCGATCAACGGAAGATTTTTTCGATGGCGGCGCAACGCTTTGAGGTAGGGGTTGGCGGTGTGGCGGACCCAACTGACCGGCCGTTCTTTCGCTTGCTGGAGCCCTTCCCGTCCCCAGTGGGACTTGACGAACGCCTTGCACTTCTTCGAAAGCTCGAGGGATAGCATGTGAACCTCCCTGTGACACTCATCAGCCGCACACTCCGGGGCTTTTCCGGGCCCGGCGCTCAAAGGGCTCCCACACCCTTCGATCTGCCACTGATGAGTTGTACGAACTTCTACAAGTTTTCTCTTTGTGCTTGGTGCTGTGTGCTTAGTGCTGAGTTACGAGCAGCCGGAGGTGGTGCCGCAGTTGGCGCACTTGTAGCAGCTGCCGCTACGGATCATGAGCGAGCCGCAGTCACTGCACACCGGCGCATCGGCTTGCGAGACGAACGTATTCTTCTCTTGCTGCTCCATCGCATTGCCGTAGCTGTTCTCCGCCGGTATCTTGGCCGTGGCAGGAACCGCTGTCGCAACCGACTTGGCCCCAGGAATCTCAGTCACTTTGAACTGCTGGGCTTCTTCTGCCGGCAGGAATTTCAGCGCCATCCAGCGGAAGATGTAGTCGATCACCGATTTGGCAAAGCGAATGTCCTTGTTGTTGGTGACCCCGGAAGGTTCAAACCGCACGTGGCTGAATTTGTTCACGAGAATCTTGAGCGGCACGCCGTATTGCAGCGAGAGCGAGACGGTCGTCGCGAAACAGTCCATGACGCCGGAGAGGGTCGAGCCTTCCTTCGACATCACGATGAAGATTTCGCCTGGCTGGCCGTCTTCGAAGAGCCCAACGGTCAGATACCCTTCATGGCCACCGATGGAAAACTTATGCGTGATCGCCTGGCGCTCATCCGGAAGCCGGCGGCGGTAGGGCGTGCCTACCGGGGCTTTTGCTTTCGCTTTATCACCCTTGCTCGTCGAAAGTGGCTGCACTTTCTTGGAGCCGTCACGGTAGATCGCCAGCGCCTTCACACCGAGTCGCCACGCCTCGGTGTAGGCGTGCACGATGTCTTCGACCGTCGCCTCTTCCGGCAAATTCACCGTCTTGCTGATCGCCCCGCTGATGAACGGCTGGGCGGCTCCCATCATCCGCACGTGGCCCATGGAGTGGATCGAGCGCGTACCGTGCATCGGCCGAAACGCGCAGTCGAACACCGACAGATGCTCAGCCTTCAATCCCGGCGCCCCTTCGATGGTTTCCTTTTCATTCAAGTGCTTGAGAATCGCTTCGATCTCCTGCGGCTCGTAGCCGAGTTTCTTCAGCGCCTTCGGGACGGTCTGATTGACGATCTTCAGCATCCCCCCACCGACGAGGCGCTTGTACTTGATGAGCGCGATGTCCGGTTCGACCCCGGTCGTGTCGCAATCCATCAGAAACGCGATCGTGCCGGTCGGTGCGAGCACCGTGACCTGCGAATTGCGCACGCCGAATTGCTCGCCAAGCTTGATGGACTCATCCCACGTTCGCGTTGCGGCTTGCAAGAGCGGCTGTGGCACGAGGCGATGGTTGATTTTATCGACCTGCGCGCGATGCTTGCGCAACACGCGGATCTGCGGCTCGCGATTGAGCGCAAAGCCCGCATATGGCCCAAGCTGCTGCGCAATCTGCCCGGAGACTTCATACGCATGCCCGCACATGAGTGCCGTAATCGCCCCGGCCCACGCGCGGCCCTCTTCCGAGTCGTAGGCGACACCCAGCGACATGAGCAGCGCGCCAAGATTCGCGTAGCCCAAGCCGAGCTCGCGGTAATCTCTCGCGTTGCGATCGATCTTCGGCGTCGGATAGGAAGAGTTGTCGACGATGATATCCTGCGCGATGATCATGATGCGCACCGCGTACTTGAACTGTTCGGTCAGGAAGTTGCCCTCATCGTCGACGAACTTCATGAGGTTGATGCTGGCGAGGTTGCACGCGCTGTTATCGAGGTGCATGTACTCGCTGCACGGGTTGCTCGCGTTGATGCGGCCGGTGTTCGGGCAGGTGTGCCAATCGTTGATCGTCGTGTCAAACTGCATGCCGGGATCGCCGCAATGCCAGGTCGCTTCGGCGATCAATCGCAGCAGGTCGCGGGCTTTGGCGCGCTCAATCACCTCTCCGGTGGTCGCGGCCTTCAGATCCCACTCCTCATCGGTGAGCGCTCGCTTCATGAAATCGTCCGTCACGCGCACGGAGTTGTTCGCGTTCTGGAAGAACACCGAGGTGTACGCTTCCCCGTCGATCGTCGCGTCGTAGCCCAAGTCGATCAGCTTGTGCGCCTTCTCTTCTTCCTTCCACTTGCAGAGGATGAACTGCTTGATATCCGGGTGATCGGCGTTCATCACGACCATTTTCGCCGCGCGCCGCGTTTTGCCCCCGGACTTGATGACGCCCGCCGAGGCATCGGCCGCGCGCATGAAGGAGACCGGTCCTGATGCGGTGCCGCCCCCGGCGAGGCGCTCGCGCGAGGAGCGGATGTTCGACACGTTCAGGCCGGCCCCGGAACCGTACTTGAAGATCATCCCTTCGTTGCGGTACCACTCGAGGATGGACTCCATCGTGTCATCGACGGAAAGAATGAAACACGCGGAGCACTGCGGGATTTTCTCGATCCCCACGTTAAACCACACCGGCGAATTGAACGCGGCGTATTGATTGACGAGGAGGTAGGTCAGCTCGGCATGATAGGTCTGGGCATCGTCATCGGTCGCAAAGTAGCCGTCTGCGATGCCCCAATTGGTAATCGTATCAGCCACCCGGCTAATGAGCTGCTTCACGCTGCGCTCGCGCGCCGGGGTCCCGAGGGCGCCGCGGAAATACTTGGAAACCACTACGTTGGTCGCCAGCTGGCTCCAGAAATTCGGCACCTCGACGTCTTTTTGTTCAAAGACCACTTCCCCTTTCTCGTTGCCGATCGAGGCGCTGCGCAACTCCCAGGTCATTTCGTCATACGGATGCACGGTCGGACGGGTCCAGCGGCGGGCGATTTTGAGGCCCGTTGTCTGAGTTTTGGGACGCCCTTGGAGAGTGACCGCCGATGCCTCACCTGCAGGCCTTCCAACTGTCTTGACGCCCTCAGCCATACGATGTTCTCCTCGACCCCTCGACTCGCTGCGCTCGCTCGGGACACCGCGAAGCACAAGCTGTTGATCTATTTCCACAAGGAATCCCCAAGCCCTTGTGGATTTGCATTGACGACTTTAGCACACACGAATGGCTTGTCAAGCCAAAAAAATACCAGATATTGTGGGTGATGATCTCTCGACGACAATATCTTGGGTGTCTGGCAAGAAAACTACAGGGTGTAACGCTCGCCTTGGGGCTGCCGGCGGATCGTGGGCGGCAATGCCGGCTTTTTGACGGTGATGTCAATCGTTGATGTTTCGAGTTCTTGCTTCTGTTGCCGAACCTTGAACGGTCCCAACTTGAAGGTGCCCGCGCGTTGCGGCACGAGGACGAATGCGAGCCCTGTCGAGCGCTCCGTGACACCCGCGTGCATGGAGAAGTTCGTGGACTGATTGCGGGCGACGATGATAAATCCCTCCGGCAACTCAGGCGGGGGCAGTTGAACACCCGAGAGATCGCCTTTGAGGGTAATGGTCAGCGTCACGGGCGAGCCGATATCGACGGTCGTACGATCGACTTGCGCCGAGATGCTCAGGTCGCCGGCCCACGCAACGGCACCGAAACCGGCGACGATCACCGCTGCGCACAGCCACCGTTGATTACGACCCGCTGAACGTAAGCGCCTGGGTGCCATTCTGGTCCACCGTCACGGTTTGGCCGGCTTTGAGCGTCCCGTCGAGCAACTGAAGGGCGAGCGGATCCATCAGGAATTTCTGCACGGCTCGACGCAGCGGCCTCGCACCGTAGACCGGATCGAAGCCCTCCTTTGCGAGAAAGGCTTTCGCGCGATTCGTCAGCTTCAAGGTCACATGGCGCTCGGTCAACCGTGACTGCGCACGAGCCACTTGCAGCTCGACGATACGATCAAGGTCCTTCGGCGTCAGCCGGTTGAACATCACGATGTCATCGATGCGATTCAAGAACTCCGGCCGGAAGCTCTTTCTCAGGACATCAAGAACCGCTTCTTTTTGCTGTGTGCTGTCTGCTGTGGGCTGTGTGCTGAATACTTGGCTGCCGACGTTGGACGTCATGATGACCACCGTGTTCTTGAAACTCACGACGCGGCCTTGTCCATCGGTGAGCCGGCCGTCGTCGAGCAATTGGAGCAGCGCGTTCAACACATCCTGGTGCGCCTTCTCGACTTCATCAAACAGGATGACGCAATAGGGCTTGCGCCGCACCGCCTCGGTCAGTTGCCCGCCTTCCTCATACCCAACGTACCCCGGAGGCGCGCCCATGAGGCGCGAGACGGTGTGATGTTCCATGTATTCGGACATGTCGATGCGCACGAGGGCGTTTTCATTGTCGAAGAGAAATTGTGCGAGCGCTTTGGCAAGCTCGGTTTTCCCCACCCCGGTCGGTCCGAGGAAGAAGAATGAGCCTAACGGCCGATTCGGATCGGCAAGATCGGCGCGGGCGCGGCGAATCGCATTCGACACCGCCTCAACCGCTTCGTCTTGCCCGATCACGCGCGCCTTGAGCCGCTCCTCCATATGGACGAGCTTTTCGCGCTCGGTCTCCATGAGACGGGACACCGGAATGCCGGTCCAATTGGACACGACTTCCGCGATATCTTCGTCGGAGACTTCCTCTTTCAACATCTTCGTCTTGCGCTGCAACTCGGCGAGCTTGGCCGCCTTCTGTTCGAGCTCTTTCTGCAACTGCGGCACGACGCCGTAGCGCAGCTCAGCCACGCGGCCCAAATTGCCGGCGCGCTCTTCGCGTTCGGACTCAAGACGCGTCTGCTCGAGTTTCTCTTTGACCTCACGGACAGACTTGATCAACTCTTTTTCCTGCTGCCAATGTTTTTCGAGTTTCGCGCGCTCGGCCTTGAGCTTCTCGAGCTCGTTCTCGAGCGTCTTCAAACGAGACTTCGCCTCAGGATCGGTCTCTTTCTTCAGCGCCTCGCGCTCCACTTCCAGCTGGATCACCCGTCGGTGAATCGCGTCGATCTCCGAGGGCATACTGTCGATTTCCATCCGCAGGTGCGCCGCGGCTTCGTCCATCAAGTCGATCGCCTTATCCGGCAGAAACCGATCCGCGATGTAACGCGAGGAGAGCCGCGCGGCAGCGATAATCGCGCTGTCCGTAATGCGCACGCCGTGGTGGACTTCGTAGCGCTCCTTGAGCCCGCGCAAGATCGCGATCGTTTCTTCCACTGAAGGCTCGTTCACGATGATGGGCGCAAAGCGGCGCTCAAGCGCCGGATCTTTTTCGATGTGTTTGCGATATTCATCGAGCGTGGTCGCACCCACGCAGCGAAGCTCGCCGCGGGCCAACGCCGGCTTGAGCAAATTCGAGGCATCGACAGCCCCTTCGGCGGCCCCGGCGCCAACTACGGTGTGCAATTCGTCAATGAACAGGACGACGTTGCCAGCGCTCGCTTCAATCTCTTTCAGGACGGCTTTGAGTCGCTCTTCAAATTCACCGCGGAACTTCGTGCCGGCGATGAGGGCGCCAAGATCCAGCGCCATCACGCGCTTGTTTTTGAGATTATCCGGCACATCGCCTCGGATGATGCGCTGGGCGAGTCCTTCGGCGATCGCGGTTTTACCGACGCCCGGTTCGCCGATCAACACGGGATTATTTTTGGTGCGGCGGGTGAGCACTTGGATGACGCGGCGGACTTCTTGATCGCGGCCGATCACCGGATCGAGCTTGCCCTTGCGCGCAAGGTCGGTGAGGTCGCGGGAAAATTTCTCGAGCGCGCGGTACTTCTCTTCAGGAGTCGCGTCGGTGACGCGATGCGCGCCGCGCAGCGCCTTCAGCGCGATTTCCACGCTGTCGCGTTTGAGTCCCAACCGTTTGTACAGCGCGCCAAGCTCGTCATCCTTGAAACTGGCCAGCAGCAAATGCTCGGTGGAAATGTATTCGTCGGTGAGCCGTTTCGCCTCATCCTCAGCTTGGAGCAGCAAGCGATTCAGCCGATTGGAGAGGTGCAGCGAGTCGCCGCCGCTAACCGCAGGCACTTTCGCCAGCGACGCCTCGAGCTCATTGCTCAGGCGCGACGCCCCCACACCCACCTTCTCAAGCAGCTGCCCGACCAGGCCTTCCTCTTGATCGATGAGTGCGAGCAGCAGATGCTCAGGCTCAAGCCGCTGATGACTGCGCCGTTGAGCAGCCGCCTGCGCTTCTTGCAGAGCCTCTTGAGCTTTGATCGTCAGCTTATCGAGTTTCATCAAGTGCGCAAGGGTTCGCCCCCCTGCCCGTGGATTACAACCTCATTGATCGCAGGCGGCGAATGCGCTCGGCAATCGGCGGATGCGTGGAAAACAGCTTGGCGATGCCGCCAGCCGACAGCGGATTGACGATGAACAAGTGCGCCGTCGCCGGATTCGCATTCGGCAGCGGATACGCGCGCGCGGCTTGATCCAATTTCTCCAACGCGCTGGCTAACCCATGCGGCGTGCCGGCCAAATGCGCGCCGGTGTCATCGGCGCCGTATTCGCGCGTGCGCGAGATCGCCAACTGAATCAACATTGCGGCCAGCGGAGCTAAGATCGCGACCAGCAGCAACACGACGAGCTGGAATGCGCCGGAATTGCGATTGTTATCGCGGCTGCGGCTGGAGCCGCCAAACATCATGCCCCACTGCGCCATCCGCGCGAGATACATGATGGCGCCAGCGACGGCCGCGGCGATCGTCATCACGAGCGTATCGCGATTCTTCACGTGGCTGAGCTCGTGCGCCAGCACACCCTTCAACTCTTCCTCACTCATGATTTCCAGCAGCCCGGACGTCACCGCCACGGCGGCGTGCTTTGGATTGCGTCCGGTTGCAAACGCATTCGGGGTTTTCGTGGCCATCCAATAGATCTTCGGCACCGGCATGTGAACGCGAGAAGAGATCTCGCGCACCGCCCGATAGACCTGCGGCCCATCCGCCTCGCTCAATGGCTTGGCCTGGTACATCGCCAGCACGATCTTGTCGCTGAACCAGTACGCGCCGAGATTGAGGACCAGCGCAAAGATAAACGCAAACGTGGCTCCCTGTACGCCGCCGACGAGATGGCCGAGTGCGACGAGCAACACGGTCAACAACGCCAGCAAAAACCCGGTTTTAAGTACGTTCATGTGAGTGTGCTCCTCTCGTTGGGTTCGCTTCTGGGGACTCTCCTCGAAGCTCGTGCCATTATACCACGAACGATCACAAGGAGCCGTTCTTCAGGATGCTTTAGATGTGGAAGGACGTGAAATCGCGGGCAAGAGTGAGGTGGCCGCGGTAGGAGCGGCGCACGCGGGCGCGGATGTCGTAGCGCTTGAAGACCGGATAGAAATGACTGAGGACGAGGCGGCGGCATTGCGCGCGGGCGGCGATCTGCGCGCACTCAGACGGCGTGAGATGGCCTTCGACCTTCTGCTCATCGGGCACCGAGCATTCGAGGATCAACAGATCCGCTCGCTGCCCCATCGCCACCGCGCTATCGCAGACATCAGTATCACCCGAATACGCCAGCGTTTTGCCGCCCGCTGTCAGACGATAGCCGACCGCGCGCGTGGCATAGTGATTCATAGGATATGAACGGACGGTGTAGCCTGGTAAGCGAAGCGTGGCGCGCTGCACTTCATGGAAGATGACGCGGTAGCCGCGCGGCGAGAGCCAATCGTGATAGGCAGCGTTGAGTTGCCGATACAGTGTCTTCAAACCAGGCGGTCCATAGACCTGCAGCGACTTCTTGCGGCGCACCTGCGGTAATCGCAGCGCAAACAAGATCGAGACGAGATCGAGACAGTGATCGACGTGAAAGTGCGTGAGGAAAATTCTATCGAGCTGATCCCACGGAGCCTTCGCCAGATGCAATCGCTGCAAGCTACCGGCTCCAGCATCAAGCAGCACGCGCTCACGGGCCACCTGCACATAGATGCCGGCCGGACTATACCCGCGCGCAGGAATCGATGTCCCGGCGCCGAGAATGGTCACCCGCATCCGTGTTTACTCGGCGACCGCGGTGGGCACAAAATCGGACGGGACGGTGTAGCGCTGCCAGGTGGGCTTGATGTCGAGGACGCGATCGATGCGAAACTGCCGCACAGCCTGGCGCAGATGGCAGTAGCCTTCGAAGTACGGCTCGGTGATGGAATAGACGTCCACCTTGCGCACGTTGCGTGGCGACTCGCCGCTGGCCGCGCTCTGTGACAGGTATTCGATCTCCACTTGCAGCCGCTTGCCGAACGCCTCAGTAAGCATCTTGGCGATGGCACTCATCTCACGCTTGCGCTCGGGCCAGAACACGGGAATCTGCAGCTTCTCATTACCGAAGCGGTTCGTCGCGAAGAGCCGGCCGTGCTGCTTGCCATAGTCGTAGAGTTCCTTCGTGAGCTTCACATCATCGAGACAATACTTCGTGATCAGATCGAACCGGCCTTCTTTAAACCATCGCAGCGCATCCAGCCCGTGGCCGGACTTGCCCTGCCCCAAGGTCGCCTGTGCCAGACTATCCAAACTGAGACGGTGGCCGAGATTCTTCACCACCTCTTCCATGATATCGAGCATCGGCAACGTGTTGAGCGAGAAGGACAGGTAGGGTTGCAGCACCGGCAGATCAAACCGCCGGATGTTGAAGCCGATGAGCAGCTCCGCCGCTTGCAGGCGCGGCCCGAGCTTGCTGGCCAGGTCCGCTTCGAGGTACGCATCGTAGCGATTCTGCTCATAGCTGTAGACTCCGACGACCGAGACCAGCAGCAGCTCCGGCTTTCGCCCCTCGACCTCAGCAAATTCTTTTTGAGTTTCTAAGTCTAAGACAAGCCGCTCACCCATTATTTCACCCATTCATCTAGGAACTATACGTTTGCAGAATAGTCAGAACCATCCTGCTCTGTCGAAAACTCCTTGCGATAGCTCCCAGGGCCACGGGTGAGCTTTTCGACAGAGCAGAACCATCCCCTATTTTCCATGCCACTTCCATGCACGCCTGAAACCGAGCTCCTCAGCCTCTTTTACGGTCGAAACGCACTTTTCCATCCTCTCTTTCTCAATTATTGTACGGTCATACTGCTGATCAAAAGGAAGGTGGTATATCTTCTCTCCGTCTCGTCTAGAAATATTGCATTTGATACACGGATATTCTTGTAAAGGAAAAATCTCAAGAATCGAAATACCTAAGGCACCTGCGAACTGTTTTGCCCGTTCGGAAAGATTGGTAGAAGTAACGAGCGTCGCGGATACATTGGTATTAGGGTGGTCAAGTTTATAGGCTATGGTTGACCCGTGTAGCTGAAAGACGTGCTTTTCATGTATTAGCTTTTCTTTGGACCAATACTTACATTGAACAATCTTAATTCGCTCACCCCTACTGACAATGAGATCCCTTCCTAAATCCTCCATGCCCTCAATGATCCCCTGATATCTCACTTCCCACCCTTCTGTCTCATACTTGTATCCAACGAACCGCTCATAATCGCGCCCCAACTCCCATTTTGATTTCTTCTTCTTCCAATAGCGGTTGAGTGCCAATTGGTTCCTTTCTGTCGCACCAAGGCTCTGATACTCAGATTCTGTAAGCCAATGTTTGACCGGATCGTCTTCGTAATCGCTGACACTCGGGTCGGATTTCTTTTGCGTCAACTGGCGCACGAGATCATCAATGTCCTCAGCCTTAAAATCTACCAACCACGGGAAGAGAGTCTCGTAGTATTCCAATTGGTATTTCAGCACTCTCCAAAGCTTTTCAGCAATCCGCCGTTCCTTAGCAATGCGCCTGACTTCTTCGGCAGCCTTTCTCGCAGGATGGGACTTCCATTCCAGGTGTTGGGCTGCTTTCAAATCTCCAATGTGAAAATACTCTGCGTACGCGTCGGCTAACCAGGGGAAACCCAATGATTTCTCTTTAGCAATCGCGTCCAGAGCCTGCTTATCGTCAGCAACCTGCTTATTCCAAGCTTCCTGATTGGTTCTGAGTTGGATTTCTAAACGATCGACCTGGTCAAGCCGCGGTTTAAGGAATCTGTACTGTTTAGCTTCATCAAGAACCCTTAAAAACCAAGAAATGGCAACAAATGCCCCATACAAAGCTGCGAGTGTAAGCAACGCTTCCATTTGCCAACTATTTTATTCCGCTCTATTGCCAGTACAATTTAGAGGCGTTCCTTCCTGGACCACCTATAACTATTTTTCAATTTTCCAACCTTTAAGCAGAATTGTCTGGAAACACTGCCACTGGCTGCCAGGATGTGGTAGAAAGATGGTTGTGCTTCCCTCCGGAGCTTCTTCAGGTAAAATACCAGTCACTTTTTTTAGGTTCGTCGAGTGACCAACGATTACGGTGTTCTTGCCTGTTGGAGGTGGTGTGTTCAGCAAGCGATCGAGCTCATCCTGAAGTCCCTTCATTTTTTCGTTAGATGAAACCCCGTCCGTAGATCGAAGGGCTGCGACCCTCTTGACGCTTTGACCAAACGCAAGTCTGGCTGTATTTATGCAGCGGCAGTAGGGGCTCGATAAGACATCGGCAATTGGAATACCCAGCTCGGAAAATATTTCGCCAAGTTGTTTCGCTTCGCCTCGCCCTATTTCTGTAAGGTCGTTCTGCCAAGAGCAATTATCAAAATCTTCTCGATCTTTCTCCTCCGTCTTGGATTGATCCTTTGACGTGTGGCGCATATATAACACATATCCACCCATGCGTAGCTGTTCAATGGTTATTCGCGCGACAGCTTTCGGCTCGGGCTCAGCTGCAGTTACCTTTGTCGAGCCCGTGCAGGCTGTCGTGCTAAGTAGCGCGGCTGCTATAACAACATTCCAAGAATTCCGGTGCCACATAGCCTAACTACCTTTTAGAAAATCAGTGCCGGGCGAAATGGTGTCGGCACTATTTAGGTCGGCACGGAAGTCCTGGATAGTAAAACTGGAATTACGAACTACTCTCTGAGAGCGCGAACAAGTCCTGCTGAACAACTGGGGGCATTTCTCCATTTCGGGTAAGAGTGATAGGCGTTAATTCTTGATGCTGAAAACGAAAACGACTTGCCTCAAGGTAGGATTTCTCTGTCTCAATTGCAATCCATAGCCTCTTTTCACGTTCACACCCCTCGCCCGTCGTATTGCTACCGGCAAATGGGTCCAGGACTACATCCCCTGGCTCGGTTAAGAGTCTCACAAAGAACGTGGGCAATTGTATCGGAAAACGAGCAGGATGTGGTTTTATCTCTGCCCTTTTACAAGCCTCAAGATAATGACTGTTGCTGTCATTATTTCCATAGACTAAGAGGTTAGGAGGAATCGCGCCGAGTCCATTTCCGTTGCCGAACTTGTACGTGATGTGATGCCCTGAAGGGCGTACCTTTGGCTTGTAGCCTCTTTTCAGAAGCCGCTTCATGTCGTCGCTGTATGGAGTGAGCACGTTCTGGTTATTAGCTTTAGGGTGAGGAGTTTTTGATAACCACCACAGACAATTGACTGCGTCTTTAACCCTGATTTTTCGAACCGTTACCCACTCAGCAGGAGCAGGAAGTTTCGCAGGGTTATACCAGTAACATTCCTGAGCCAAATGGAAACCAATGTCCTTACAGAGGGCTATTAACAATTCAAAGTGATACAGCGAACGGGTTGGCTGTCCAGGTTGCCAGCTGCCCCCTATATCTATCACCAAGCTCCCGTCAGGCTTCAGAACCCTAAGAAGCTCTTTGGCAAATGGTAGGAACCAACCGACGTACTCTGACTGATTTTTATTGCCGTATTCCTTTTTGAAGTGGAGAGCGTAAGGCGGCGAGGTTAGAATAAGGTTAACGCTACTTTCAGGCAACTCTTTCATCAGGCACAGAGAATCACCTACATACGCACTGCCAAACTGGGTTGAATAAATCGGTTTTTGGGGGAGTTTGAATCTGTCCATCAAATTACCTCTTCTTCGATAAAGCTTCCGTCAGGGCACCTACCAATTCAGTACGCCAAGGCGGGGTTGGTTTTAGTGGTACAGGCTGCATGATTTCCAAATACTCTGCCGCCGTAGCCCTCCGCTTGAGATTCTTCGTGCAGATGAATAGATATTCCCATTGCTTCGTATGATTGAACAGACAGGCTGCAAGGATTTGGAACTCGGCTACGCGATAGCCCCTGGTGTTTGACCCGTCCTTTGAGTTTCTGGTCTTCTGAAGTTCGACCTTGTAGGCGGGGGGATTTCTGAAAAGTTCCTTTGAGCGGATATTTTTGCACTCCATCTTCAGTTCGACACCCTTGAACTTGATGGAGAAATCCGGTATGCCATCCCTATCGAACCTGTAATGCTCCCCATTTTTCAAGCCGGC
>JACQHR010000003.1 GCA_016198905.1 Candidatus Omnitrophota bacterium
CCAACGCCACGCACCCGCCGAGCGCGACGAGGAACAGCATCCCGCCTGCGATGAGGTCGAGCCGTTGACGCAGCGAGTAGGTCGGTCGCACCTGATCAGGCATCAGAGAACATCCATAGAGTGCGTCCCAGAATATCGCGCGAGCCGCGTTGCGAGCGCCAGCGGGCCAGATGCCAGGAGCGACGACGACGGTGTACCCCCTGTGGTACTCCGAGGAGGAGCGACGCCGCAGATGGCCCGCTGCCGCCGCAACCAATTGTCGGACTAGGGGCTGGGCCGAGGTGCGTCGCCCCGCTTCGTTGCTCGTCGCTCGCGTACTCGGCTGCGCGTACGCCACGCTCCTCGCGCCTTGCGAGCCTCGCACCTCGGCCCAGCGCGGCCGCGGGGATTTATGAAACCGGTTCTAGGCTCTACGCGTACGCTCTGAGCGAAAGGTTGCAGGGCATGGAGAGAGCGGATGAAGAGATCGCGTCATCCGCTTTTTCATCTCTTCAATGACGATCCCTATGATCAAGAGTGCGGAACTGCGAGAACGATACCTCACATTTTTTGAAGCGCACGGCCACACGCGCGTGCCGAGCGACTCGCTCATCCCCAGCGGCGACCCGACGGTGCTGTTTACCTCGGCGGGGATGAATCAGTTTAAAGATTATTTTCTGGGCAAACGCACGGACCTCAAGCGCGCCACGTCGTGCCAGAAATGTCTGCGCACCGGCGACCTGGATCGCGTGGGCAAAACACCCAGCCATCATTCGTTCTTTGAAATGCTCGGCAACTTCTCTTTCGGCGATTACTTCAAGGCCGAGGCGATCCAGTGGGCCTGGGAGTTCCTGACCGGCACGACGAACTTTGCCGGGACTCAACGAAGCACGCACCCGGACCTTTGCTTGAAGTTGCCGGCCGCGAAGCTGTGGGTGAGCATCTACGAGGACGATGAGGAGGCCTTCAAACTCTGGCGCGCGCTCGGGGTGCCGGAGGATCGGATCAAGCGCTTCGGCCAGGCGGATAACTTCTGGCCGGCGAATGCGCCGAAGGAAGGCCCCAATGGCCCGTGCGGCCCGTGTTCCGAAATCTATTACGATCCCGATGGGGCGGTGCACACTCCAAAGTCCGTCGAAATCTGGAACCTCGTCTTCACGCAGTTTGATCGTCAGCCCGACGGGAGTTTGAAACCGCTGCCCAAGCCCAACATCGACACCGGCATGGGCCTCGAGCGGCTCACCCGTGTCCTTCAAGGCGTCGAGACGGACTACAAGACTGACTTGTTCGCTCCAATCGTTCATGCAATCGAGGACTTAGCCAAAAAACGAGGCCAAGAGCGCACGGAAACCGAGCGGCGCGCGGTCTACGCCATTGCAGATCATGTGCGCGCCATCGTGTTTCTTATCGCGGAAGGATTATTACCGTCAAACGAATCGCGTGGGTACATCCTTCGCATGTTGATCAGGCGAGCCCATCGGCTTGGGCGTAGCGTGCTTGGTCTGCGTCCAGAGGAAAAGTTCAAACCGATGGGGCGTGGTTCAGCTCACGTGATTCTCGTCCACCTCCTCGACGACGTTCGTGCTGTCATGGCAGGGTCCCCGTATCATGAGGAGCTCGTTGCGCGGCGGGACGTGATTCAAGACGTCGTGCATCAGGAAGAAACCCAATTCGTTGAAACGCTGGCGAGCGGGACATCCAGACTCGAGGAGTTGATCGAGAAGCTTCGCGCGTCGAACCGGTCGGTCATTCCCGGCGAAGAAGCGTTCAAACTGTATGATACCTTCGGGTTTCCGTTTGAATTGACGGCGGACATAGCTGAAGAGCGAGGATTCACAGTCGATCATGCCGGGTTTGAGGCGGCACTCAAGGCCCAACAAGAGCGCTCGCGGGCGGCGAGCCAATTCAGCGGCGGCGTGTTTGTCGCCGATACGTTGCAGATTCGCAGCGCGGTCTCGTCGTTGCCGCCCAAGGAGCAACAGTTCGTCGGATACGACGGCCTTGAATCCGATGCGGGGCTCAAAGGCATCTGGGACGGCACGCAGTGGGTGACGAAAGCTAGCGAGGGACAATCGGTCGGCTTGGTGCTCGATCGCTCGCCGTTCTATGGCGAAGCCGGAGGGCAGATCGGCGATACCGGGCACGTCAACGGCCCGCGAGGCGAGGCCGTCGTCGAGCAAACCAGTTGGGTCGATGAGGTCTTGCTGCATCGGGCGACGATTCAGCACGGCACGTTCAGCGTTCAGGAGACCGTGCGAGCGATGGTCGATCGCGAGCGTCGCCTGAAAGTCGCCCGTAGTCACACGGCGACCCACCTGTTGCATTGGGCGCTGCGCAAGGTGCTCGGGCCGGATGCGGTGCAAGCAGGATCCTACGTCGATGTCGAGCGCGTGCGGTTTGATTTCTCTTCGCTTAAGCCGCTGCAGGAAGAGCAACGCTACGAAGTGGAAGCGTTGGTGAATCGCCGCGTGCGGTTGGTCGATGAGGTGCACACCGAAAAGATGAAGCTCGAGGAAGCCAAACGCGATGGTGCACTCGCCCTCTTCGGGGAAAAATATGGCGGCACCGTTCGCGTCGTCAACATCGGCGACTATTCAAAAGAACTTTGCGGCGGCACGCACGTAGCGCATACCGGCTTTGTCGGCACGTTCATGATCGTCGCGGAAAGCTCCATTGCCGCGGGGACCCGTCGCGTGGAAGCCCTGGTCGGCGATGCGGCCGCTGCCGAACTCTCTCAGCACCAGCGGCTGTTGCACGATGCGGCCAAGCGATTGAGTCGTCCGGTGCAGGACGTTGTTCTGGGCCTTGAAGAGTTGTTGGAGCAATTGAAGCGTTCGGAACACGCTCGTAAAGCGCTGCAACTTGAGCTGGCGAAGGTCGAAGCAAGCCGATTGGTCGCCGAGGGCAAGCGCATCAACGGGGTGACCTTCGTGACCTCCACCATCAAGCAGGCGGATCGCGAGGTGCTGGCGATACTCGCCGATGCGATCAAGACCTCGCTGCAACGCGCCGGGGTGGTGCTGCTGGCGTCATCCGAAGGTCCGACACAAGTCTCTCTCGTCATGGCGACGACGAGTGATTTGACGACACGGCTTCATGCCGGACAGCTCCTCAAAGCCGTGGCTCCGCTGGCCAAAGGTAGCGGAGGCGGCCGGCCGGAGTTTGCGCAAGCCGGCGGCAAAGACCCTTCAGGCATTCCGGCGGCGTTGAAGCGCGCAGAAGAATTAGTTCGGGAGGCACTCGAGCGATCATGAAACTGATTTCGACGACGAGTCAGGAGTGGCAGCGGCTCTGCGCGCGACAGACGGTGCGCAAGCGGCGCATCGAAGAGCGGGTTCGCACGATCGTCGATGACGTCTGTCAAGCCGGTGATGAAGCGTTGCTGCGCTACACGCGCCGGTTCGATCACGTGCGCCTCAAATCCAGGCAGCTGCGCGTGACCGAGGCCGAAATCTCGGGTGCCTTTCAGCACTTGGATCCCAAGTTCGCGCTGCAGCTCAAGAGCGCCATTCAGAACGTCCAGACGTTCTACAGCCGGCCGCGGTTGAAGCCGATGCGCTGCTTCGATGGCGACGGCGTCGTGTTGGGCGAAAAGTTCGATCCGATTGGGCGTGTGGGAATCTATATTCCCGGGGGCACGGCAAGCCTAGTCTCCACCGTCTACATGACGGTGATTCCCGCGAAGAAGGCGGGCGTGAAGCGCGTGATTCTGGCGACTCCGCCGAGAAAAGACGGCAGCATCGATCCGCACATTTTGGCGGTGGCGAGCTTGCTGGACGTCGATGAAGTGTACAAGATGGGCGGCGCGCAAGCGATTGCGGCGATGGCCTTCGGCACGAAGTCCATCCCCAAGGTCGATAAAATCGTTGGGCCGGGCAACGCCTATGTCGCGGAAGCGAAACGGCAGGTCTTCGGCTTCGTCGACGTCGACACGATTGCCGGGCCCTCGGAAATCGCGATCATCGCCAACCGGTATTCGAATACGCAGTATGTCCTCGCCGACCTCCTGGGGGAGACCGAGCACGCAGGCGGCATCGGGTTTCTCATCACGACCTCGAAGGCGTTGGCGAAATTGGCGCGCAAGCAGATTCCCGGCGGCTACTGTGTCATGGTCAAGAATGTAGACGAGGCCGTGGACGTGGCCAATCAGATTGCGCCGGAGCACTTGGAGATCATGGTGCGCCGGCCGCAGACACTCGCGCGCCGCATTACGCGCGCGGGGGCGATTTTCCTCGGGCAATACTCGCCGGTCACCGTCGGCGATTACGTGGCCGGACCCAGCCACGTGCTGCCCACGGGCGGAGCGGCCGGGACGTTCTCCGGACTTGGCCTCGATGATTTCATCCGCCGCACGCACCTCGTGACGTATACGAAAAAAGCGCTGGAGCGGATGCGCGAACCCTTGGAGCAGCTGACGAGCATCGAGGGATTGCCGAAACATTTTGATGCGGTCAAAGTGCGGTTAACCTAAACGGATCGGACACGATGAGACGAGCCACCATCACGCGCAAGAGCAAAGAAACGAATATTACCGTCACCGTGAATCTGGACGGCCACGGGACGACGTCGGTCAAGACGGGCATCGCCTTTCTTGATCACATGCTGACGCTGTTTGGCACGCACGGCCTCTTCGACCTGACCGTGAAGGCCACCGGCGACCTGGCCATCGATCTGCACCACACCAATGAGGACATCGGACTCGTGTTGGGGCAGGCGTTCGACCAAGCGTTAGGTGACCGCAAGGGGATTACCCGCATGGGTTTTGCCTACGTGCCGATGGATGAAGCGCTGGCGCGCGTCGTGCTGGATATTTCCGGCCGGCCGAAACTGGTCTTCAAGGATGAGCGCGGCCGTCGCTCAAAGCACGCGCTGACCTCGAGCACTTCCTATCAATGGGGCGATGCCGAGCACTTCCTCGAGTCGTTTGCACGGACGGCGAAGCTGACGCTGCACATCGATATCCTCGCCGGCTCGGACTTTCACCACACGTGCGAGGCGGTGTTCAAGGCGCTGGGCCGGGCGTTGGAGCAGGCGACACGGCTGCATCCGCGCGTGAAAGGCATTCCATCGTCGAAGGGTTGTTTATAAGGAGGGGGCAGGGGGCAGGAGACGTGGGGCGCGGAAATCCGCATTTCCCATGCCCCGTGTCTCACGCCCCTTGCCCCTTCTGCATCTTCTGGAGCAGGAATGATTGTGATTGTCGATTACGGCATGGGCAACTTGCGCAGCGTCTCGAAAGCCCTCGAGTCGCTCGGGGCTTCGGTGCGCGTCTCGAGCGATCCTCGTGACGTCGCGCAGGCGCAGAAGCTGATTCTTCCTGGCGTGGGGGCGTTTCCCGCTGCGATGCGGGAGCTGTCGTCGCGCACGCTGGTGGAACCCATCAAGACGGCGATCAGCAACGGCGTGCCGTACCTGGGCATTTGCCTGGGGCTACAGCTGTTGTTCGAATCCAGCGACGAGGGAGAGCAAACGACAGGGCTTGGCGTGTTGAAGGGACGTGTGACGCGCTTGGCAGTCAAACCACCGCTGAAAATTCCGCACATGGGGTGGAATCAAGTAGCCAGCACACAGCACACAGCACACAGCACACAGCAACAATGTCCGCTGCTCAAAGGGATTCCGGAGAAGAGTTTCTTCTACTTTGTGCACTCGTATGCGGCGAAGCCGGCGGATCGATCCATCATCACATTGGAAGCGGAGTACGGCGAACCCGTGACGGCGATGGTCTGGCAGCGCAACCTCTTCGCCACGCAGTTTCACCCTGAGAAAAGCCAAACGCTCGGCCTGAAATTGCTGCAGAATTTCATTAACTTGTAGCTGATGGCGGGTGGCAGGGGATGCCAGTGAGCCGGACCTGTGGAAGGGCGAGCGGCCATGGCTCCCACACCCAGTGCGCTGGGTGTGGGGGAGCGAGCCCTGGAACCGGAGCGATGGCCCGACACGGTGGGGCGGGCCGAGCGTTCCGGCGAACGGCAACCCCTGACAGGACCCGCCACGGGGAAAAAGTGATGAACGATGATTATTATTCCTGCGATTGATTTGCTGGACGGAAAAGTCGTGCGGCTCATCCAGGGCCGGCGCGATGACGTGACCGTCTATTCCAACGATCCCTTGGCGACGGCCAAGCGGTGGGTGGATGCCGGA
Source organism: Candidatus Omnitrophota bacterium (assembly GCA_016198905.1). Lineage (GTDB taxonomy): Bacteria > Omnitrophota > Gorgyraeia > Aquiviventales > Aquiviventaceae > JACQHR01. The sequence continues at coordinate 6,124 of JACQHR010000003.1, forward strand.
GCCACATGGCTGCACGTCGTGGACCTCAACGGCGCGTTCGATGGGACGTACATCAATTTGCCAATCGCGGAGCGAATCATCAAGGCCAGCGGGATCAAGGTCGAGCTGAGTGGCGGCATTCGCACGGCGGAGACGCTCTCGCGCGCCGTCGCGGCCGGGGCCTCTCGCGTCATCCTCGGCACCAAGGCCTGCGAAGACCCGGAGTTTGTCCGCACGGCCGCCACACAATACGGACGCACGATCGCAGTGGCGATCGATGCGAAGGCCGGGCAAGTGGTCTCGCGCGGGTGGGTGTCGTCGACGGCGCTGACTCCTGCATCGTTAGCCCAGAGCGTGCTCGGGCTTGGCGTGACGACGATCATCTGCACGGACGTCAGCCGCGATGGGATGCTGCAAGGTCCCAACCTCTCGTTGCTGAGCGAGGTGTTGGACGTGGGATCGGTTGAGCTGATCGCCTCGGGCGGGATTTCGTCAGTGGCGGATTTGCAGAAGCTGAAGTCGCTTGAATCACGCGGGGTGATCGGGGCCATCGTCGGGAAGGCGCTGTATGAAGGAGCGATTGATCTTCGAGAGGCTATCCGATTGCTAAGCACACAGCACACAGCACACAGCACACCGCCACCGCATCCGTTACACTAACATGATCACCACGACGCAATCCTCTTCATCGAATGATACTGTCTGCTGTGTGCTTTGTGCTTAGTGCTGAGCCGCGATGTTAGCGAAGCGCATTATCCCCTGTCTCGACGTCAACAAGGGCCGCGTGGTCAAGGGAGTCAAGTTCGTGAGCCTGCGCGATGCGGGCGATCCGGTGGAGGCGGCCAAGGTGTACAATGACGCTGGCGCCGATGAATTGGTCTTCCTCGACATTACCGCCAGCCATGAGCAGCGGGGCATCATCTTGGACGTGGTCGCGCGGACCGCGGCGGTCGTGTTCATGCCGCTCACGGTGGGCGGAGGGATTCGCAGCGTGGACGACGTTCGCGCGCTGCTCAACGCCGGCGCGGATAAGGTGTCGATCAATACGAGTGCCATCGAGCGGCCTGAGCTCATCAACGAGTCCTCTGATCGATTCGGCAATCAATGCATCGTTGTGGCGATTGATGCGAAACGGGACGCAAGACTCAAGACACAAGACTCAAGTGGGAAGTCTCCGGTCTCCGGTCTCCGGTCTCCGGTCCAGAACGTAGTTTGTTAGAGATGTATCTCCAGACACGCACCGAAGGATTTGGCGCGGAGCCGAAGCGGCGCATTCTGCTGGGCACCTACGTGCTCTCGCACGGCTACTATGACGCCTATTACCTCAAGGGCATGAAAGTGCGCACGCTCATCAAGCGGGATTTTGATGACGCCTTCAAACGCTGCGATGTCGTGGTGATGCCTACGGCGCCCACGCCGGCATTCCGCATCGGCGAAAAACTCGATGATCCGCTGCAGATGTACCTCTCCGACATCTACACGATCTCCGCAAACTTGGCCGGGATCCCGGCGCTGTCGCTGCCGTGCGGGTTTTCCCGCGATGGGCTGCCCATCGGCATGCAACTGTTGGCTGCCCCCTTTAAAGAAGACGTCCTGTTGCGCGCGGCCTATGCGTATGAACACGCGACCGAGTGGCATCGTCGCCAGCCGGCGCTGACCTGATGGGGTACGAACCTGTCGTCGGACTTGAGGTCCACTTGCAGTTGAGCACGGTAACGAAGCTCTTCTGTGGGTGCGCCACGAAGTTTGGCGCGCCGCCGAACAGCCAAACGTGCCCGGTGTGTTTGGGGCTGCCCGGCGTGCTGCCCGTGCTCAACGCGCGCGCCCTCGAATGGGGGATCAAGCTCGGCGTGGCGCTGAACTGTCAGATCGCCGAGGTGATGAAGTTCGACCGCAAGCAATACTTCTATCCCGATTTGCCGAAGAACTACCAAATTTCTCAATACGACAAGCCGCTGGCCCACCACGGCCACTTGGACATCGTGGTCAACGGACAACCCAAGCGCATCGGGATTACGCGCGTCCATTTGGAAGAGGATGCCGGCAAGTTGCTGCATGACGCGAGCCAGACCGAGAGTTTTGTCGACTTCAATCGCACCGGCGTGCCGCTGCTGGAAATCGTCAGCGAGCCTGATCTGCGTTCGTCCGATGACGCGTACGAGTATGTGACTGAGCTCAAAGCCATCATCCAGTACTTGGACATCTCAACGTGCAATATGGAAGAGGGCAGTCTGCGGTGCGACACGAATGTGTCTCTGCGGCGTTCATCGACCGATCCGTTTGGATCGAAGGTGGAAGTCAAGAACCTCAACTCGTTCAAGGCGGTGAAGCTGGCGCTGGAGTATGAGCTGCAGCGGCAGGCGATGGCGCTCGATCAGGGCCAACGCATCAACCAAGAGACGCGCCTCTGGGATGCGAAAACGCTGCGCACCGAATCGATGCGCAGCAAGGAAGAAGCGGCGGACTATCGCTACTTTCCCGAGCCTGACCTCGTGCCGTTTACGATGAGCCGGGAGCAGGTCGACGCCATCCGGCGGCAGTTGCCCGAGCTGCCCGCGCAACGCGCGCAGCGATATCAAACGACCTATCAACTGTCAGCGTATGACGCGCAGGTGCTGACGCAGCATCACGTCCTCGGCGAACTCTTCGAAGACGCACTGCGCGCCGGTGCGCCGTCCAAACCAGTCGCGAACTGGATCATGGGAGACCTGTTCGCGTATCTGAACGCGAAGGGTCTTGAACCCGAAGCCGTGAAACTTCGTCCCGAATGGCTGGCGCATCTGCTAGAATTGATAGCCAACGGCACGCTCTCCGGCAAGATGGCGAAAGACGTGTTCGTCCAGATGCTGGAGCGCGGCCAGGATCCGGTCGATCTTGTCAAGGAAGGCGGGTTGCAGCAAATCGTTGACGTCGGCGCGCTGGAGCAGATCGCGCAGGACGTGCTGAGCGCCAACCCGAAGTCCGTCGAGGATTATCGCAACGGCAAGATCAACGCCTTGACGCATCTCATGGGCCAGGCGATGAAACAATCAAAAGGGAAAGCGAATCCGCAACAGATGACCGAGCTCTTGAAGCGAAAACTTGAAGCCATTCCCAAATGAGCGCAACGACGTGGGCAAGATATCAACGACGATGTGAGGGAGGTGGGGGGATGAAACGGCAGGCGTGGCTCATCCGAGTCCTGCTCGCGGGAGCATTGGTGTGGACGCAGGCGGCTTCGTTGTGGGCCGTCCAGACCACCGCTCCGACGGCGGCGACACCGGCAAAATCGGATTCGAACGAAGAAATCTACAAGGAGCTCGATCTCTTCGAAAACGCGCTTTCGATCGTCCGCTCCGATTACGTGGAAGAGCCGCAAGCCAAGCAGCTCATCTATGGCGCGCTCAAGGGAATGCTTGCCACGCTCGATCCCTACAGCCAGTTCCTCGATCCGGATAGTTACAACGAGCTGAAGATTGACACGGGGGGAGAGTTCGGCGGCCTCGGGATTGAGATCACCATCAAAGATGACCTCTTGACCGTCATCTCGCCGATTGATGATACGCCGGCCTACGACGCGGGCATCCTCGCAGGCGATCGCATCGTGAAGATCGACGGGGAGCTCACCCGCGGCATTACGCTGATGGACGCGGTGAAGAAGCTGCGCGGCAAACCCAATACCGATGTGAAGCTCACGATTCTCCACAACGGAGAAACGGAACTCAAGGAACTGACGCTCAAGCGGGCGATCATCAAAATTCGGAGCATACGCGAAGCCAGCATCCTCGATGATCATATCGGCTATATCCGGCTCTCCGATTTCCGCGAGCATTCCACGGAGGACATGGAAGCGGCGATCAACCGCCTCAAGGGCGAGCAGATGGACAGCCTCGTCTTGGATCTGCGCAATAATCCCGGAGGCTTGCTGGATGTGGCGGTGTCCATCGGCGAGCTCTTCCTCGACCGCCAGCAGGTGATCGTCAGCACGAAAGGCCGCCTGCGCAACCAGAATCAGGAGATGCGTTCAACCAGGGATGGCTCGCTGGACAACATTCCATTAGTGGTGCTCGTGAATGAAGGCTCAGCGTCTGCGTCAGAGATTTTAGCCGGTGCCATCCAAGATCATCATCGCGGCGTCATCCTGGGCATCAAGTCGCACGGGAAAGGCTCGGTGCAGACGATCTTTCCATTGAAGGACGGCAGCGCCTTACGTTTGACGACGAGTAAATGGTTCACGCCGGATGGGCGGCCGATTCACGGCAAGGGCATTACGCCGGACGTCGAAGTGCCGTTGGAGCGCCGCAAGGAAGAGAAGACCAGAGAGCAGAAGGCGCAAGAGCTCTTTGACCGCATCGAGGCGGGCGAGAAGCTCCCCGAAACTCCGGCGGATACGTCTGAGAAAGAGGACAAGGCCAAATCCGAAACCCCGTCGGAATCCAAAGAGACGCCGCCGCCCGCCGCCAAAGGAAAAGAATCGGCGGCGGATCGGATCCGGACCGACAGCCAGCTGGCGCGCGCGGTCGATTTGCTCAAAGGCTTGAAGGTGTACCAAGGCAAGGAGAAGGCTCACGCGCTCAACTGATGATCGCGTGGCTTCAACAAGACGGTGTCTTGCGTGACTCCATCAGGAGGCCCGATCCGCATTCTGGGCATTGAGACGTCGTGCGACGAGACCGCCATCGGGATCGTCGAGAACGGACGGACGCTGCTCAGCAACGTGGTCGCGTCGAGCCTCTCACAGCACAGCCCGTACGGCGGCGTCATTCCGGAGATTGCGGCGCGCGCCCACGTCGAGACGATCTGGGATGTGCTCACCCAGTCGCTTGAGCAGGCCCACCTGACGCCAACCGAGATCGATGCCGTCGCCGTCACCCAAGGGCCCGGCCTTCCCGGCGCGCTGGTGATTGGCTTAGCGTTCGCCAAAGGACTGGCCCTCACGCTGGATCGTCCCCTCATTCCCGTCGATCACCTCGCGGCCCATCTCTATGCGGGCCACATGACCGATCCTGAGCTCGAGCCGCCCTATGTCGGGCTCGTGGTCTCCGGCGGCCACACGCTGCTCTGCGTCGCCCATGCCGACTGCCGCTTCGAAGTGTTGGGCGAGACGAAGGACGATGCCGTCGGCGAAGCCTTCGACAAAGTGGCGAAGCTCCTGGGGCTGGGCTATCCGGGCGGGCCGGCGATCGACCGGCTCTCCGAGCAGGGCCAGGCGGTCAAAAACGCGTTTCCCCGGACGCAGACGAAAGGGACGTTTGATTTTAGTTTCAGCGGGTTGAAGACCGCCGTGTATCAGTATGTTGAAAAACGGACACAAGACTCAGGACACAAGACTCAAGTATCTGCACCTGACAGTGTCGATCTCCAGTCTCCAGTCTCCGGTCTCCAGTCTCGTGTCTCAGGTCTTGGGTCTCAACAAATTGCCGATATTGCCGCGACGTTTCAGGAGACGGCGGTCGATTTCTTGGTGATGAAAACGCTCCGGGCCTGCCAGCGCACCGGCATCACGCGCGTGGTCGTCGGCGGCGGAGTCGCCTCGAATCGTCGGCTGCGCGCGCGGTTTGCCGAGGAGGCGGGCACGCACAAGCTGCGCGTCGTGTTTCCACCGCCCGCCTTATGTGTGGATAATGGCGCGATGGTGGCCGGCATCGCCTTTCCCCTGTTGCAGCGTGGCCGCGTGGCCTCGCTCTCGGTCAAGAGCGATCCTAATTTATGTCTCGTATAATCTCAGGGGCAAGGGGCGAGAGACGGGGGGCGGGCAACGTGCAAGTTCTCCGTGCCCCACGCCCCACGCCCCACGCCCCAGCATCCATATGACAGACTGGATTGTGCTGCAGCGCCTCCTCTTGATCACCATCATCGCGGGCGTCATCGGCTACGAACGGGAGCGTCACGGGCGAGCCGCAGGGTTCCGGACGCATATTCTGGTGGGGATCGGATCGTGCGTTATCATGCTCACCGGCCTCTACATGATGCAGACCCTGCCGTCTGTCGATCCCACGCGGATGGCGGCACAGGTGATCAGCGGGATCGGGTTTCTTGGCGCGGGGACGATCCTGCGATTTCGCGCTTCGGTTCGAGGGCTGACGACCGCCGCGAGTCTCTGGGCGGTGGGCGGCGTTGGGTTGGCGGTTGGCGCGGGATTTCTCAACGGCGCGGTCATCACCGGCTTGATTGTCATGCTCGTGCTCTTCGGCTTCTCTCGACTCGAGCGCGCGATGCGGCGGGACTGGTACCAAATCCTCGTCGTGGAAACCTCAGATACCGTGGGAGAATTGGCGCGCATCCGGCGGCTGCTGGCCGAGCATGACATCGAGATTCGCGACGTCGACGTCAAGCCAGGGTCGCAGCCCACGATGATGCGACTGGAGTTTCAGGTCAAGATGCTGCCGGATCAGCCGCGCGAGGACATCGTGCAGCAGCTTGCCCAGGCGGAGCATCCGGTGAAGGCGTATTGGGCGTAGGGGGCATGAGCGTCGGGGAGACGGGCGCAACCAGGAGGCGGGACATGGCACTGCGACGGCAGCGACAGGATGAGCCCGAAGGTGAGCGGTGGCTTGAAGTCGACGCCAGCATGACCGGGACGATGACGTTCAAGGATCCGGTCAACCTCCAGATCAACGGCCAGTTTGAGGGGACCTTGGATACCAAGGGCAACCTGTCTATCGGAGCCAAAGCGCTCGTGAAGGCGACCATCCGCGGCGAGGCCATCACGATCAGTGGGACCGTCGAGGGTAATATCACCGCGACGAGCCGGATCGAGTTGTTGTCCACCGCACGGGTGACGGGCAAGGTGTCGAGTCCGCGCGTGGTCATGCAGGATGGCGCGATTCTGCAGGGTGGCGTGGAGATGCTGACGGCGCGCGAGGAGCACCCCTGGATGACCGTTGAGGAACTCGCGCGGTACTTGGAAGTCGACGCGAACACGGTCATCCAATGGGCGCAGGGCGGGCGATTGCCGGCGCAACGAGAAAATACCGAATGGCGGTTCGATCGCACGAAGATTGAGGAGTGGTTGGCGCACGAGAAGATCAAATAGACACGTTAAGCCGGTTGCGCCGGTTCTGCCGGTTGCGCCGGTTGAGTTATGTGACGCACAGGCCAAACGGGCTTAACAGGCAAAACGGGCAAACGGATTAGATGGAAAAGCTTTGGACGACCACGGAAGCGGCACAGTGCCTTGGGATTCATGACGCGGATGTGGAACAGCTGGTCAAGCAAGGCAAGCTGATCGGCTACAAGCTGGGAGGACAGTTCTTGCGTTTTCGGCCGGATCAGGTGGAGGCGCTGAAAGGCCAGATTCGCTTCCGCCCGAATCCGTCGAAGGCCATGGCGCGCCGCGCTGACTCGTTTGCGAGTCAATGCCGCGACTTTTTCTACTTCTACGATTTTTACATCGTCTCCGCGACCCTCTTGGCGGTGGTCGTGATTTATCTCGTGGCTTCGGGATAAGCGGGAAGCGTTCGCGCCACGCACCTCGGCACACCCATCACCATGCACGAGACACAACTGCGACGATGGATGCGCGACGTGCGCAACGGCCATCGTCGGCCTCACGAGCTCCTCAATGAGCTCAAGCGATTGCCCTTCGAGAATCTCGATGTCGCCCGTCTGGATACGCACCGGCGGCTGCGGCGCGGGCTGCCCGAAGTGGTCTTTGGCGACGGCAAAACACCGCAGCACCTGATTCGGATCATCCGCCGGATGGTGCAGGCCAAGGAGCTCGTGCTCGTCACGCGGCTCGATCCTCACGTGTTCGCGGACATCCATCACGCCATGCCGCAGCTGCGCTATGAGCCGATGGCGCGCTTGGCGTATGTGCCGCAGGTGGGGCGCCAGACGCGTCGCGGTCTGGTCGTGGTGGCGACGGGCGGCACCTCCGACATGCCGATTGCGGAAGAAGCCTCGCTCACCTTGGAGCTTTTGGGCAGTCGCGCGACGAGACTCTACGACGTCGGAGTGGCCGGCGTGCACCGGCTGCTGAGCCAATGGCGCGTGTTGCAGCGCGCCCGGGCCATCATCGTCATCGCCGGGATGGAAGGGGCCCTGGCCAGCGTCGTCGCAGGACTCGTGCGGTGTCCGGTGATCGCCGTGCCCACCAGCATCGGGTACGGCTCCAGTTTTCACGGACTCGCAGCGTTGTTGACCATGCTCAATAGCTGCGTGCCGGGGATCGGCGTCGTGAACATCGATAACGGATTCGGTGCTGCGTATCTGGCGCACGTCATCAATCAGCCATCCCGGCGGCGGTGATGCCTCGCAGCACCGTCGGCATGAGCGGATCATGAGACGGCGCCTGCACCGTCGCTCGTATCGTCAAGCCGGCCGGCTTGTGCCGACGCCCACCGGTGGGTTGCGCGCCTCAACCGTCGTCCTCACGCCTGGAGCGGTGATGGACTGGCACTCGACGAAAACCCGCGAAGAGCTGCTCTTGGCGCACCGGGGTCGCCTCTGCCTCGAAGTGCGCGTAGCAACACGTCGCACGCTTCGTCGCCTACGCCTCACCGCAGGGCAATGCGCGTTTCTTCCCGCACGGACGTGGCATCGCGTGGTCAATCGTTCGTCCTCCTTGGCAGCCTACACCTATGTGACCGCCTCAGCAAAACATCGACGAGTGATGAAAAAGGTGGCCACGTGGCCACGTGGCCACACGGCCACGTTGATCATCAGATGAGTACGGTCATGGCCCCGTTGCGCGCCGAGGTGGTGGCCGCGCGATTGCGCGACCTTGGCATCGCGACCCCGCAGCAATTGGACCAGGCCAAGCAAGAGCTCGCCAACACGCAAGAGCGGTTTAGCGTCATCCTCGCGCGGGCCGGGCTGTTGCGCGATGCGGACGTTGGGCGGCGCCTGGCAATCCAGCTTGGCGCTGTGCCGCGGCGGCTTGAGGAACGTCCTGTCCCTGTCGAGTCTGCGGCGACCATTCCCGCCACACTCTGGAGCAGTCATCGGCTCATCCCGCTGCGTCAACTCGATGGCACACTGTTGGTGGCGACGGATGATCCGCTTTCCGTGTTCGCCCTCGAGTTTTTTGCTCGACGCTGCGGCTGCCCGCTTGAGGCGATTCTCGTCAGCGAGTTAGAGTTCGCATCGCTTCTCGACACGTCGACGACGGCATCAGGTGAAGAGTCATCGCGGACACCGGCAGCCCCCACGCCGGCAACCCCCGTCGCGACGCGCGCTCCAACTGAAGCCGCACTTCCTCGACCGGCAACCGCATCGCAGGCGCCGTCGACAAGCGGCGCCATTGCGGGGCAAGCCGCCGGCGGGACGGCTCCTGCCCCTGTGCCGGCGCGCCGAAGCCCTCCGACGATGCCCACCGCGAGTCCCGCGACAGGCAAGATGAGCACGGCTGATCGCGGCGCGGCATCGACGTCGGCCGAAGACGCGCCCATCATTCAGCTGGTTGACTCGATGCTGGCTGAAGCGGTGCGCATGCGGGCCAGCGACGTCCATCTCGAAGCGGGCATGACCCAGGTGCGCGTGCGCTATCGCGTGGATGGCGTGTTGCGGGACGTGAACAACCCGCCCAAAGCGCTCCATGGACCGATCATCAGCCGGATCAAAATCATGGCTGGATTGAATATCGCGGAGCGGCGGTTGCCGCAAGACGGCCGGCTGCAACTCTCAGTGGAAGGCCGCCCGCTCGATGTCCGCATCTCGACGCTGCCGGCCACCCATGGAGAATCGATCGTGATGCGCTTGCTCGATCGCAGCCAACCGATTCGCGGACTGGCGGAAATGGGTATGGCGCCGCAGGATCAACGGGCATGGGAGGAGCTCATTCGCCGGCCGCACGGCATGGTGCTCGTCACCGGGCCGACCGGCTCAGGAAAGACCACGACCCTCTACGGGGCGATGGTGTTGTTGAACCAGCCGGATCGCAAGCTCATTACCGTCGAGGATCCGGTCGAGTATCAGCTCACGGGCATCAACCAAGTGCTCGTCAAGCCCTCCATTGGACTGACCTTCGCGGCCGGGTTACGGTCGATGCTGCGGCAAGCGCCCGATGTCATCATGGTGGGTGAAATCCGCGACCAAGAAACCGCGCAGATCGCCATCCAAGCCGCGCTGACGGGCCACCTCGTGCTCTCGACGCTGCATACCAATGATGCGCCCTCCGCCATCACGCGGCTGATCGACATGGGGATCGCGCCGTTTCTGATCGCGTCAACGGTGCAGGGCGTGCTCGCTCAGCGGCTCGTGCGCCGCATCTGTCCCGCGTGTCGGATCACGGATAACGCGACGCCCGAGGAGCGCGCATTCCTGGGCACGCCGGGTGTGCTGCAGATCATCCGCAACAACGGCTGCGATCAATGCCGCGGCACCGGCTTCTTTGGCCGCGTCGGCATCTATGAATTGCTGGTGATGAGCGAAGGGTTGCGGCAGCTCGTCGTGACCAAGCCGACCGCCTCCGCGATTCGCACCCAGGCGTTGAAGGAAGGCATGCACGACATGCGGGAGGATGGCGTGGAGAAAATCCGCGAAGGGATGACGACCATGACGGAAGTGCTCCGCGTCGTCTCGGAAGGGGAGGCGTGATGCCCGACGATCCCCGGCTGAACGTGCAGGCGATCGCGGAAGCCTTCGCGCAGGCCGGCGCGGGCGTGGGGGCCGATGCCACGCTAGATAGTACGCGGCTCGTCGAGATGGCCAGCCAAGCCCCCGTGGTGCGGCTCGTGGACGTGATCTTGTTCGAAGCCGTCAACCGCCGCGCCTCCGATGTCCACATCGAAGCCTTTGAGAAGGAGGTGTCCATCCGCTACCGCATCGATGGGCGCTGTTATCATGTCGCCCAGCCGCCCAAGAGCCTCGCGTTTGCGATGGCCTCGCGCATCAAGGTGCTGTCGAATCTCGATGTCGCGGAAACGCGGCTGCCGCAAGACGGCCGGATCTTGTTCACCGTCAACAACCGGCAAATTGATCTGCGCGTCTCGACGCTGCCGACCATGTACGGCGAGAGCATCGTGCTGCGCGTGCTGGATAAGGGCGCATTGGATAAGACGCTGGCGCAACTCGGCATGGAGCCGGCGATGCAGGAGACGATCGAGCGGCTCATCGCGCGTCCGCACGGGCTGCTGCTCGTGACCGGACCGACCGGAGCCGGCAAGACCACGACGCTCTACGCGTGCTTGACCACGCTCAATACCCCCGAGCTGAAGCTCATCACGACCGAAGATCCGGTCGAGTACGACATCGGCGGGTTGGTCCAAGTCGCGGTCAACCCGAAGATCGAGCTCAGTTTTGCGACGTGCCTGCGCGCGATTTTACGCCATGATCCCGACGTGATCATGGTCGGCGAGATCCGCGACCAAGACACCGCGCAGATCGCGATCCAAGCTTCGCTCACCGGCCATCTCGTCTTCTCCACGCTGCACACGAACGACGCGCCGGGTGCCGTGACCCGGCTGCTCGACATGGGGTTGGAGCCGTTTCTCATCACGTCGACCGTGACCGGGATCATCGCCCAGCGATTGGTGCGCGCGCTCTGCCCGCAATGCCGGGTGCCGTATCAGGCCACACCCGAAGACCTCGCTGCGCTGCACGTGCCCGCGGGCGACATGCCCCAATCGCTCATGAAAGCGGTGGGATGCGAGGCGTGCCAGGGGATCGGCTTCAAGGGGCGGACCGGCATCTATGAGCTCCTCGTGATGACGGATACGCTGCGTTCGCTCATCATCGAACGAGCGAGCGTCAGCGACCTCCGCGCGCGGGCGCGCGCGGAAGGGATGCGCACGCTGCGCGAGGACGGCATCAAGAAGGTGTTGGCGGGGGTGACAACCGTAGAAGAGATGATCCGGGAGACCCAAGACTATGAATAGGACAACCGAACGCGTGGGACGCAAGACTCAAGACTCAAGACACGAGACCGGCGTCCGGTCTCGTGTCTTGAGTCTTGAGTCTTGGGTCTTCGATGGATTTACGCTGGTCGAATTATTGGTGGTGATCGCCATTCTGGGAATTTTAATGAGCTTGGTGACGGGGGGTGCCATCATGGCGCGGAGAAAGGGAGCGATCACGGCCGCCAAGGTCAAGGTGGCCCAGATGGAGATTCCGATTACCACCTATAAGAACGACATGGGCGACTATCCCAAGAGCGGCAACGCCAACCTCGTCAGCGCGTTGCAGGATGATCCGAAGGATCCGCATTGGGATGGGCCGTACGTGGAATTCAAGCAGGACGAGCTCAAGAATGGGGAGTTCATTGATCCGTGGGGCCATCCGTTCGTGTACGTCTCGATCAATGGCGGGTCGCCTGAGCACCGCGCGCGTTCGTACGATTTCTATTCGTTTGGGCCCAACGGGAACGATGACAGCGGAGTCGGCGACGACATCGTCAACTGGTAGCGACACAAGACACAAGACACAAGACACAAGGCGGACGACTGATAGCCGGTCTTGGGTCTTGAGTCTTGAGTCTCGGGTCTTGAGTCGCGGTATCACGCTCGTCGAGTTGATGGTTGTGCTGGCCATCATCGCCATCATTATCGGGATGAGTGTGCCGGCCCTCATGGGATACAGCAGGCAACTGCGCCTGAAGACAACCACGCGGGAAGCGATGGGGTTAGTGTCGCTCGCGCGCAGTCTCGCCATCAGCTCCCATGAGGAGCGCGCGGTGCGGGTGGATGAAGAGCGGCGACAGATCCAGATTATCAATCTGACGACCGGAGAACCGTTGGAGCACGTCGTGCGGATCCCGCCGAGCATGACCGTGAGCGTGGAAGAAGGCGGACAGCCCACCGAGTCGATGCAATTCATCTTTCGGCCGACCGGATCGCTGACCGGACGGACCGTCTCGTTGAGACTCGCCGATCAGCACAAGCAGCACACCATTGTCATCACGGCCGCCACCGGAGCCGTCACCTTGCATGACGAGCCATGAGACGGCATCATACATGAATGCGCTTGACGGCCAGAGGGGGCCATGCTAGACTCCTCCCGCATGTACAAGCGCGCCTTCAGGGGCTTCATCCTATCCGGGGTTACCTGCCTCTTGCTCATTCCGCAGCGACTCACATCAGCCGAGGGATTACGCGAAGAGGCCGTCGGTTATCGGGTCCAAGGCTATGAGGCGCAGCAGCGCGGCGATAAGACCACGGCACTGTCGCTGTATCAAAAAGCGGCAGCGCTCGACCCCACGTATCCTGCACCGCAGAATGATATCGGCGTGCTCTTTGAAGAGCAGGGGCGCTTGGGCGATGCGGAGCAAGCGTATCTGAAGGCCATCTCGATCAACCCCCGCTACCTGGAAGCGCATGCCAACCTGGCCATGCTCTATGAGCGGATGGGGTCGAAGGAAAAGGCGATCTACCACTGGCTCAAGCGGTATCAGCTCGGCGATCCGTACGACCCCTGGACGGCTCGCGCGGAAGAGCGGCTGGTGGCGCTGGGGATGCTCAAGACCTACCCCGGCATGAAAGGAGCCTTATACACGCGCCGACGGGTGGTCGGCCAGGAATTTCAGGCGCACGCTAAGTCCCTGGAGGAGTTTAACGCGGTGACCGAAGAGCACGGCGACTGGCCGTAACGCGCTCGTCGCAGACGTATCCCCACAACCCAACCCATCGTACGACCCCAACACCACCATAACAGCCATTCGTGAGTTTCGATAACAACCAGTCCGTGCAGTTCTTCTCATTGCGCACGACTGCTCTGACACACACCATGGCGCTACAGCGCGCGTTCTTGATCGACGGCACCGCGTTTTGCTACCGGGCGTTCTACGCCGTGCGCCACCTGAGCACATCGGATGGCCGCCCCACGAACGCCATCTTTGGATTCGCGGTGATGCTCCAGGCGCTGCAGGAAAAAGAGCAGCCGACGCATCTGGCCGTGGCCTTCGATGTGGGCAAACCGACCTTCCGGCACCGGAAATTCGAAGACTATAAGGTCCAGCGCAAGCCCATGCCGGATCCGTTGATCGCGCAGATTCCGGTGATCAAGAGGCTCTTGCAAGCGTATCGCATTCCGCTCTTCGAGCAAGAAGGCTATGAGGGCGAAGACGTGCTGGCGACGATCGCCACGCGCATCATGCGCCCCGAGCTTGAGATCTTCTTGGTGACGGGAGATAAGGATGCGTTGCAATTGGTCAATAGCCACATCAAGGTGTACAACCCGCACAAGGAGACGCTGGTGCTCGATGTGGAAGCGGTTCGCGCGCGCTACGGCATCGGGCCTGACCAGGTGGTGGATCTGATGGCGCTCATGGGTGACGCGATCGACAATATTCCCAGCGTGCCCGGCATCGGCGAAAAGACGGCCGTCCAGCTGCTCCAGCGATTCGGCAGCCTCGAGCAGCTCTACGCCCACTTGGACGACCTTGAGAGTCCTGCGCGCCGCAAGAGCTTGGAGACGGCGCGGGAGCAAGTGCACCTGAATCGCGAGCTGGCGCGGATCGATCGCGACGTGCCGCTCACCGTGCAGCTCGATGATTTGGCCGTCCGAGAGCCGGATTGGCGCGCGGTCAGGCAGCTCTATCGCGAATTGGAGTTCAAGAAGTTGCTGAAGACGATCGAAGACAAAGACCTCTCAACGGCGAGCTCGGAACCGCTCGCGCATCCTGTGGCTACGCCGCAGGAGCTTGAGGTGCTGTGCCGCGATGTGGCCGCGCGCCGTGCCGCGCCGGTTGCGCTCATCGGGTCCGCCGGCGAGACGGCGCCTGCGCGCCTCCTCCTGGCGGTGGCGTACGAGGTGACGGGCGCGTGGGTGGTGCAGGTGGACCGGACGCTGTGCGAGTCGGCGGCGGGCCAGTCGCTGGCGGCGTGGCTCGCCGATCCCCAGGCGCCGAAGATCAGCCATGATGCGAAGGCGCTGACGCGCGCGCTGACCGCAGTCGGGATCGAGCTGCAGGGGATTGTCGGCGACACGATGCTCGCGGCCTATCTGCTGAACCCGGCGCGAACCAGCCAAACGCTGCACGATCTTGCGTCGGAACACCTGGATCTGTCCGTGAAATCGTTCCCGGCCGTCGGCGACGCGGAGCTTGCGTTATCGCAAGAGCTCGCGGAGCCGTTCGGGCGCGCGGCCTGCGCGGTGCTGCAACTCCACGACGCGCTCGTGCAGAAACTGCAGGCCCATGCGCTCGTGGAGTTGTATCGCGAGCTTGAGCTTCCGCTATTGCGCGTCCTGGCGCAGATGGAAGCGATCGGGATCGCGATCGATCTGCCGTACCTTGCGGGACTGCGGGCGTCCATGGATGCACAGCTCTCATCGCTGACGGAAGACATCTATCGCCTCGCAGGCGGCACCTTCAATCTGAATTCGCCGAAGCAGCTCTCAGACATCCTTTTTACCCGGTTGCAATTACCCATCATCAAACGAACGAAAACAGGTGCCTCCACCGATAGCGATGTGCTGCAACAACTGGCTCAGCGGCATCCGCTGCCGGCGCTGATCATGCAGTACCGCGAGCTGGCCAAGCTCGTCTCCACCTACGTTGATGCATTGCCGAAACTGGCTGACCCGAAGACCGGCCGGATTCATACGTCGTTCAATCAGACCGCGACCGCGACGGGCCGGCTTTCCTCGAGCGAGCCGAATTTGCAGAACATCCCGATCAAGACCGAATTGGGCCGCTCGATCCGCAAGGCGTTCATTCCCGGTATTCCGGATGGCATCCTTGTGGCGGCGGATTACACGCAGATCGAGCTGCGCATTCTGGCGCACCTCTCAGGCGATGAGCAGTTGCGTGAGGCGTTTGCGCAGGACCGCGACATTCATCGCTTCACCGCGTCGCTCATCTATGGACTGCCCGAGGCCGAGGTGCAGCCGGAGCAGCGCAACGCGATGAAAGCGATCAACTACGGCATCCTCTACGGCATGAGCGCGCACGGTCTTTCCAAAGAGCTCGGGATTTCCTTCGAGGAAGCGCAGACGTTCATCGACGCCTACTTCGAACGCTACCCCAAAGTGCGCGCATATCTCGACCAGCAAATCGCGCAGGCCAAGCGCGACGGGTTCGTGCAGACGCTGCTCGGCCGCCGCCGCTACATTCCCGAAGTCAATAGTCCGGATGGAATGGTGCGGCAGTTCGGCGAGCGCATGGCGATCAACGCGCCGATCCAGGGCACGGCCGCGGATTTGATCAAGCGGGCGATGGTGCAGGTGGCCGAGGCGCTTGCGCGTGAGCGGCTGAAGAGCCAGATGCTCTTGCAGGTGCACGATGAACTCGTCTTCGAGTCTCCGCGCGGCGAGGTGGCACGGCTGGTGCCGCTGGTGCGCCGGATCATGGAAGGCGCGATCGCGCTGGATGTGCCGCTGACCGTGACGGTCAAAGCCGGGCCGAACTGGCTCGATCTTTCGCTTGTTCAATGACATTGTCCGGGGCAGGGGGAGGGAGACAGGGGGCAAGGGTTGATCGGTTAATTCATTTGTTTTCCCACGCCCCACGCCCCACGCCCCACGCCCCAACGTAATGGTTGTGATCGGCGTGACCGGTGGTGTCGGCACAGGCAAGAGCACCGTGGCCAAGATGTTCGCGCAGCTGGGTGCCGTCGTGCTCGATGCGGATGCGTTGGCGCACGAAGCGATGGAGCCCAAGCGGCTGGCCTGGCGGCAGATCGTCAAGCTCTTCGGGCTCGGAATCCTCAATGACGACCAGAGCATCAATCGGCGCGCACTGGCCGCGCGCGTCTTTTACGATGAGGGGCGACGCAAACAGTTAGAAGCGATTCTCCATCCGCAGGTGCTGCGCGTGATCAAGCAGCGCGTGGCTCGGCTGCGGCGGTCGCGGCGCACGCAAGCGGTGGTGCTCGATGTGCCGCTGCTCGTGGAAGTGGGAGCGCACACGTGGGTGGACGCGCTGGTGGTGGTGACGGCACCGCCGGAGGTTCAGCGCGAACGATTAGCACGCGCATACGGATGGACACCGGAGGAGATCGATGCACGCATCGCAGCGCAGTGGGACCTGGCGGCCAAGGTGGCATTGGCCGATTTCGTCGTGGATAACAGCCGGCGCGTGGATGCCACGCGCAGACAGGTGAAGGACATATGGAACCAACGAGTACGTCGACATCGCAGCAAGCCAAGCTCGACATCGCGGCCCTCAAAGAGCTGAAGATTTCAGAGCTCACCAAGGTCGCGCGGGATCTGAACGTCAACGGGATCTCGGGCCTGAAAAAACAGGATCTGATTTTCCGGATCCTCTCGGCGCAGACGGAGCGGGAAGGGCTGATCTTCTCCTCCGGCGTCTTGGAAATCCTGCCGGATGGGTTCGGGTTTCTGCGCTCGCCGAACTACAACTATCTGCCGTGTCCGGATGACATCTACGTGTCGCCATCGCAGATCCGCCGCTTCGATCTGCGCACCGGCGACGTCGTCAATGGGCAAGTGCGTCCCCCGAAGGAAGGGGAGCGGTACTTCGCGCTGCTGAAGGTCGAAGCGGTAAACAGCGAGAATCCCGAAGACTCGAAGGTCAAAGTCAACTTCGATAACCTCACGCCGATCTATCCCAACCAGCGCTTCGTGCTCGAAACCAACCCGAAGGAAATGTCCACGCGGATCATGGATCTGCTGACGCCGATCGGGAAAGGGCAGCGCGGGTTGATTGTCGCGCCTCCATATAGCGGCAAGACCGTGCTGCTGCAGAAGATCGCCAACTCGATTACGACGAACCATCCGGACGTCGTCATGATCGTCTTACTGATCGATGAGCGTCCGGAAGAAGTCACCGATATGCAGCGCTCGGTGAAGGGTGAAGTCATCTCCTCCACCTTCGATGAGCCGGCCGATCGGCATATCCAGGTGGCGGAAATCGTCCTCGAGAAAGCCAAGCGGCAAGTCGAGCACAAGCGCGACGTCGTCGTGCTGCTCGATAGCATCACGCGTCTGGCGCGCGCGTACAACACCGTCGAGCCGCACAGCGGTCGTGTGCTCACCGGTGGGCTCGACGCAAATGCGCTGCACAAGCCGAAGCGGTTCTTCGGGTCGGCGCGCGGGATCGAAGAAGGCGGCAGTCTCACCATCATCGGGACGTGCCTCATCGACACCGGCTCGAGAATGGACGAGGTCATCTTCGAGGAGTTCAAGGGCACCGGCAACATGGAGCTCACCATGGACCGGAACTTGTTCCAGCGGCGCATCTACCCGGCCATCGACATCCGGCGCTCCAACACGCGGCGCGAGGAGCTGCTCATCTCGGCGGAGGAGTTGCAAAAGATCTGGGTCTTGCGTAAAGTATTGAACGAAATGGATCCGGTGCAGGCGATGGAACTGCTCATTGACCGGCTCTCGAAAGCGAAATCCAACCAAGAGTTTCTCGCCACAATGGCGAAAAAGTCCTAATGACGTTGAGCCCGTTAGGCCGGTTGAGTCAGTTAACCGGTTGAAGACGAACGGGCCTAACAGGCACAACCGGCCAAACCGGCCCAACGAGACGATCACCAAAGAAGGAGGAATAATGAAAGACGGCATTCACCCCGAGTACATCGAATGCACGATCAGCTGCACGTGCGGGGCGGTCTACCACACCCGCTCGACGCGCAAAACGATCCACGTGGAGATCTGCGCCAGCTGCCATCCGTTCTTCAGCGGACAGCAAAAACTTATCGACACCGCAGGGCGCGTCGAGAAGTTCCGCCGAAAATATACGAAGAAAACGACCTGAACGCCTCGCGATCCCTCACGTTTCGTTCGTAGGCCCTCGGCGTATTCATGCAGCTTCCCCGTGAGCAACTCCTTGAGCAGCTGGCTCAACTCGACCGTCGCTACCTCGATCTGGAGCGGCAATTGGCCTCGTCAGCGGGCGGCCAGCCCGACCGCCAAACGTACCAGACGCTTGGCAAGGAGCTCTCCGAATTACGCGACATCGTGCTGACCTATCGCACGCTGCTGCGGGTGGAGTACGATGCCAAGGAAGCCGAAGCGCTGTTCCACGCGCAGGGCGATCTCGAGATGCGGGAACTGGCGAAGGAAGAAGCGGTGTCGCTGCGGCAGCAGCAGACCGACCTGCTGGCGCAGCTCGAACGCGCGTGGCTCGAGCGCCATCAAACGCCTGACCGCCCGCTCATCATTGAAATTCGCGCGGGCACCGGCGGGCTCGAGGCGAGCCTATTCGTCAACGACCTGTATCGGATGTACACGAAGTACGCCGCGAAACTCGGACTCACCACCGAGTTGATGCACGCGCAACGCACCGAAGCCGGAGGGCTCAAGGAAATCGCGTTTTCCGTCAAAGGTCCGGAAGCTTGGCAGCGCTTCAAGTTCGAGAGCGGCGTCCACCGAGTTCAACGGGTGCCGGAAACCGAAGCGCAAGGCCGCATCCACACTTCGACGGTAACCGTCGCCGTCCTCCCGGAGCCCGAAGAAATCGAGCTGCCTCCTCTGCCGGCCAAAGACCTCCAGATTGACGTGTACCGCTCGACGGGTGCCGGCGGCCAGAGCGTCAATACGACCGACTCGGCGGTGCGCATCCGCCACCTGCCCAGCGGCCTGGTGGTCACCTGCCAGGATGAGCGTTCGCAGCTGCGCAACAAAGAGAAGGCGATGCGGGTGCTGCGCGCCCGGCTGTTGGACCAGATGCAGCAAGCGCACCAGGCCCAGCTGGCGTCGGATCGGCGCAAGCAAGTGGGCAGCGGCGACCGCAGCGAAAAAATCCGCACGTACAATTTTCCCGACCGCCGCATCACCGACCATCGCATCGGCATGACGCTGCACAAGCTGGATATGGTCATGGAAGGCGAGTTGCAGGAGCTGATCGATGCGCTCATTGCGGATGAGCGCGCCAAGACGTTGGGGCGCTCATGAGCGAAGTGGGCACCGTGGCGTGGACGGCCCGCGCATTGTTGCGTGAAGGGCTTCAGCGGATGCAGGCCTTAGGTGCCGCACCGGCTCGGCATGAGGTGGAATGGCTGTTGAGCGCGGCGACCGGAGTGCCTGCGCTTGAGCTCTCTGTGAGTGATCCGGTGGTGTCAGATCATGCGGCGGAGCAGTTTCTCGCCCACATAGCTTCGCGTATCGCTGGGATCCCGTTGCAATATCTCATCGGCGAGACGGAGTTTTTTGGCGAGCGGTTTGCGGTACGGCCCGGCGTGCTGATCCCTCGGCCGGAGACCGAAGCGATCGTGGAGGCGGCGATCGAAGCGCTGCACCTGCGTCAGCAGCGGGTGGGGCGGCCGCTGCGGCTGCTTGATCTCGGGACGGGCAGCGGGTGCATTGCGGTGACCCTGGCGCGTGGGCTTGCAGCTTGTGTTGTCGTCGGCGTTGAGGTATCATGGACGGCACTGCAGGTCGCCCGTCACAATGCCTTGCGGCATGGGGTGGGGCAGCGCGTGCGCCTAATCCAAGGAGATTGGGCTCAGGCGCTGCGCGGCGTTTTCGATGGCATCATCTCGAACCCTCCCTATGTGCCGAGCGCTGAGGTGGATCGGCTGCCGCTGGATGTTCGGCAGGAGCCGCGCCTAAGCCTCGATGGCGGCGTCGACGGTCTGCGAGACCTATTGACAATTCTTGGAGACGCACCTCGACTGTTGGCGCCTGAAGGTGTCTTGGTCGTGGAATGCGGGGAAGCGCAAGCCCTAACGCTCTTCCAGCGCGCTCAGGCGTGTGCCTGGGCGGCACAGGTGCGCCTCATGCGAGATCTGGCCGTTCGGCCGCGCGGTCTGCTCGTGACGAAGCGCGCGTGAGCGTCAGCCACAGCATCACCAGTGACACGGTGAGTGAAAAACTCTTGATTAGTCATAGCGGTCCCTTGCACGGGACCGTGACCGTCAGCGGCGCGAAGAACTCCGTCCTGCCGATCATGGCAGCGTCGCTGCTGACGAATGAACGCTCGATCATTGGCAATGTGCCCTCGGTGACGGATGTCCATTCGATGGGCGAGATCCTGCGCCGGCTCGGCGCGGAAGTGACGCTGACCGGGGACCGGTTGGTCGTCAACCCGAATGCGTATCAGGGCACCGTTGCCTCCTACGATCTCGTGAGCCGCATGCGGGCCTCGATTTGCGTATTAGGGCCCTTGCTGGCGCGGCATGGCAAGGCGCAAGTGTCGATGCCGGGCGGGTGCGTGATCGGTCCGCGTCCCATTGATTTGCACCTGAAAGGCATGCAAGCGCTCGGGGTAAGAATCACCATCGAGCACGGTTATGTCGTTGCGGTCGCGGGCAAGTTGAAGGGCGCTCGCGTGCATCTGGGCGGCACCTTCGGCTCTTCGGTGCTGGCCACAGGCAACGTGATGATGGCGGCGACGCTGGCGGAAGGAACGACGTTCATCGAGCAAGCGGCGTGCGAGCCCGAAGTCATCGACCTGGCGAATTTTTTGATTGCGATGGGCGCGCGCATCGAAGGGCACGGCAGCCCGATGATTCGCGTTGAAGGCGTTGAGCGATTGCACGGCGTCGAGTACCGGATCATCCCGGATCGCATTGAAGCCGGCACCCTCATGATCGCGACCGCGGCCGTCGGCGGCGATGTCATGATCGAAGGCGTGCGGGCGGATCATCTCGGCGCGGTGATCGATAAGCTCTCCGAAGCCGGGGTGCACATTGAAAAATTAAACGGCTCACTGCGCGTGCGCGCCAGCGGGCAAACCCGCGCGGTGGATGTCACGACGCTGCCGTTTCCAGGCTTCCCGACGGATTTGCAAGCGCAGATGATGGCGCTCATGGCGGTGTCGAAGGGCGTCAGCATCCTGACGGAGAAGGTCTACCCCGAGCGCTTCATGCACATCTCGGAGCTCAACCGCATGGGGGCCTCGATCATGCGCGAAGGGGCCAGCGCGATCGTGAAGGGAGTCGAGCAGCTCTCCGGGGCGCCGGTGACCGCGCCGGATTTGCGCGCCTCGGCCGCACTCGTGCTCGCAGGGCTTGCCGCAGACAACCAGACGGAGTTAAGCGGACTGGAGCATCTGGAGCGCGGCTATCAACGGCTCGAGCAGCAGCTCGTGCAGGTGGGGGCGAAGATTCGGCGGCTGGGGCAAGACGAGCAATAAGCAGTCAGCACACAGCACTAAGCACACAGCAAAAGAGAGAAAGGAGTTTCGATGGTGGTCATTCGGTTGCAACGGCGAGGAACGAAGAAGACCCCGCACCACAGAATCGTGGCGACGGACCGATCTCGCTCGCAGGGCGGGCGCGTGTTAGAAACCTTGGGGCACTACGACCCGTCATACAATCCTCCGCACTTTGCCCTCGACACCTCTCGAGTCGCGCACTGGGTTTCGGAAGGCGCGCAAATCTCCGATGCGGTGGAGAAGCTGACCAAGCGGTTTCAACACGTCCCCGTCGCGTCCACCAAGAAATAACAGGGACCGAACACACGCAAGGCAACGGCAGGTTCACACGACGTGACGCATGCGCATTGACGTAGTGACGATTTTTCCGGAGATGTTTGCGCCGGTGCTGGGGGCCTCGATCCTCAAGCGCGCGCAGGAGGGCGGCCGGCTGACGGTGATGGTGCACGATCTTCGCGACTACTCGCGCGATAAGCATCGCAAGGTCGACGACAGGCCGTATGGCGGCGGGCCGGGCATGGTGATGCGGCCGGAGCCCATCTTTGAGGCGATCGATGATGTGGCCCGCGCGTGTCGCGGGCATGCGCCGCGTCCCGCTGGGACGTGTGAGACGATTCTGATGAGCCCGCAGGGCGAGCCGTTCTCGAATGCGCTCGCGCAGGAGCTGGCGCGCACGTCACATCTGACATTGATCTGCGGCCACTATGAGGGGGTGGATGAGCGCGTCAAGGCCTTGGTGACGCGATCCGTCTCCATCGGCGACTACGTGCTGACCGGCGGCGAGCTGCCGGCCATGGTCGTCATCGACGCGGTCGCGCGGTTCGTGCCGGGCGTCATCGGACACGCGCAGGCCACCGAGGAGGAATCCTTTGCGCAGGGATGGCTGGAATATCCCCAGTACACGCGGCCTCCGGTGTTTCGAGCGATGGCGGTGCCGGAGATTTTGCTCTCCGGCGATCACGAGCAAATCGCACAATGGCGCAAGACGCAATCCGTGGTGCGCACCTTGGCCGGCCGGCCGGATCTCATCATGTCGCAGCACACGACAAACGGCAGACAGCAGCACGGGCGAGCAACGCCCGAACAGAAGAGAGGTTCATGATGCAATGGCTTCAATTCATCCATCACACACCCGCCAAGGCCGCGGCCGCCAGCTTCAGAGTCGGCGATGACGTGCGCGTGTGGTACCGCATCCTCGAGCAAGGCAAGGAGCGGTTCGCGCAATTTGAAGGCATCGTCATCCGCTATCGCGGGCAAGGCCCGTCGAAGACCTTTACCGTCAGGCGTGTGACGTACGGCGAAGGAGTCGAGCGGGTGTTCCCGGTCGATGCCAAGGTCATCTCGCGCATCGAAGTGCTGCGCAAGGGCAAGGTCAAGCGCAGCCGGCTCTACTTCCTCCGTGACGTGATCGGCAAGACCCGCATCGCGGCGGCCCAACGCTCCAGCGGGGCGATCAGCATGGAAGGGATCGTGCCGGTGATCATCAAACCCACGGATGTCGACGCGGCACCTGAAAAATCTGAAGGAGCTGTTGCCGCTGCCCGCAAACCCGCCGATACCCCCGCGTCTTCGGCCTGACGCGCAGGCGCGCGCCGCGGGATTTAGGCGCATCGCCGGCGTCGATGAAGTGGGCCGCGGGCCGTGGGCCGGGCCGGTCGTGGCCGCGGCGGTCATCCTGCATCGGCCGCGATTGGCGGTGCGGATCGATGACTCGAAGCGCCTCACCCCGGCTCAGCGCGAACGAGCCTGTCGGGTGATCCTCGAGCATGCCGCCGTCGGCATCGGGATCGTCTGCGCCGAAGAGATTGACCGGCGCAATATCCTTCACGCGACCTTCTGTGCCATGCAGGAGGCGGTGCGGGATTTGCCGACCGCGCCTGACCTCGTCCTAGTTGATGGGCATCTGACCCCGCGTCTTTCCATCCCGTGCTGGCCCATTGTGCGAGGCGACCAGCGCAGTTACGTGATCGCCTGCGCGTCCATCGTGGCCAAGGTGTTCCGCGACGCATGCATGACGTTCTACCATCAACTGACTCCGCACTACGCCTTCGATCGGCACAAAGGCTACGGCACGGCGCTGCATACCCAACGTCTGCGCGACGCCGGGCCGTCGGTGTTTCATCGCAAAAGTTTTGCGCCTGTTCGTTCCGTCATGGCTATCCAGGCCGGATCGCCTGATGCGCACGACGCCCTCCTGGCTGGCTCGCTTGCGCCGTCTGGCACCGAACGCTCCGCGGCACTCCTTACCACGTCACACTCCTCGACAAAGACTCGGCACGCACGGCGAGCAGATCGCGGTGCGCTGGTTGCAGGATCACGGCTACCGCATTTGCGAGCGCAACGTCCGATTTCCAGTCGGTGAAATCGATATCGTCGCCCAAGAAGGCGACACGCTCTGCTTTGTCGAAGTCCGCTCGACGTCCTCTTCGGCATGGGGCGGGCCGCTAGCGACCATCACGCACCAGAAACAACAGCACCTCATCCGGGCGAGCCAGTGGTACCTGCAGCGGCTGCGCCGCGTCCCGGAACAGATCCGCTTCGATGTCGTGTCGGTCGAATGGGATGGGACGTCCGCGCCGCGGGTTGAGCTCATTCGCGGCGCATTTGAGGTCGATGGCTCATAGCTTGGTCATTATTGAGGTAGTCAAGTTTGGTGGGTGACGCGGAGCCGAGGCCCCCACAGCCGCCCGCAGAGCCAGCGCGATAGTCGCTGGGCGAGGACGGATGTGGGGTGGCGCAGCGGCAGGCCCTACCAAACTTGACCGTCACCTCAAGTTCAGCGCGGTTGAATCTGTGAAATGCTTCACATATAATAACTTCTTCCATCACCGTAGGTTCCGGCGAGGCAACGAGTGCGTATATCAGTCGAGCAGTTTCTAGAGCAAGTCGCTCAGCGTGGGTCCTGGATGGGCGGAGGGAGTGTCGCCGCTCTCAGCGCTGCGCTGAGCGCGGCTCTCCTTGAAAAGTTGGTGGTGGACCCGCGCGCAGTGCGGCGACTGCGCCGCATGTGGCGGGAGTGCCTGGCCCTCATCAATCGCGATGCGACGACTTTTGCGCGCGTGATTCAAGCCACGCGCACGAAGAATCGAGCCACGTTCCGGCGCTCGTTGAAGCTGGCGATTGACGTTCCGCGCCGCGTTTTTGAGCACGCCTGCACGGTGCAGATGGCGTGCCGCGCAGCCGAACGGGCCGTGAAGCCGTCACTCCATTCCGATTTGCGCTGCGCGCGCGCGTTGGCCCACGCGGCGAGCGAGTCAGCGCGCGCATTGATCGAAACCAACCTGCGGTGGCTCGGTGATCCGGCGTACGCGGCACGCATTCGACGCCAACTTACCGCAGCCAGGCACGCAGATGCTCGCTAACCCGGAGACCATCTCTCCCATGTCTGCGCACGTCGTCCTCGATGGCAAAGCCATCGCCGAGCGCATGAAATGCGAGTTGCGCGAAGAGCTCGCACACCTCAAGGGCCATCCGCAGCTGCGCATCCTCTACTTCGATACGCCCGCCTCCATCGTCTACAAAAATGCGCAGGTGCATGTGGCGCGCGACTTAGGGATTTGGACCGATCGCACCCAGACCGATGGCACGTACTGTTTCCCGTGGAAGACGGCCACACAGCACGACGTCGAGCAGCTCATCCAGAAGTGGAACCGCGACCGGTTTGTCCACGGCATCTTCGTGCACCAACCGGTGCCGCCGCAGATCGATCCGCAGCGCATCTCCGCGCTCATCGATCCGCGAAAAGACGTCGAGGGCATTCACCCGGACAACTCCGCGCGCCGCTTCTTCGCCAAAGCGCGCATCGGCTCTTGCACGGCGCTGGCCGTGATGCGGCTCATCGAGGAAACCGGCGTGCCGCTCGAGGGCAAGGAAGCGGTGGTGGTGGGGCACAGCGAGATCGTGGGTCGGCCGGTGAGCATGCTGCTGCTGGACAAATTGGCGACGACGACCGTCTGCCATCTCGGCACCGACAAGGCCGGCCGGCTGGAAGAGCACGTGCGCCGGGCTGATGTGCTGGTCGTGGCGGTTGGGCGACCGCATCTCATCAAAGGGTCGTGGATCAAACCGGGAGCCATCGTCATCGACGTCGGCATCAACGTCGTTCATGGACATGTCGTCGGGGACGTCGAGTTCGACACGGCCAAGGCCCGCGCGGCGTTTATTTCTCCGGTGCCGGGCGGGGTCGGGCCTGTCACGGTCATGACGGTCATGAGGAACACGGTGGAAGCCTTCAAGGGACAACAAGCCGAATCATCAGGCAAGCGCGATGGCTGATGCCATAACTACTGCATCGGACGTGGCGCGATTTGAATCACGGCTTGGCAAAAAGTCGTTTCTGGTGACGATGGAGGTCAATCCGCCGAAGGGTACCGATCTCTCGGAGATTCTCGCGGCGGTGAAGCGCGTCGCAGGACTCGTGGATGCGATCAACGTAACCGACGGCTCCGGGGCGATCATGCGCGCGTGCTCGCTGGCGGTCGCGAAAATAGTGCTGGACGCCGGTCTTGATCCGATCCTGCAGATGACATGCCGCGATCGCAACCGGCTGGCCTTGCAAGCCGATCTGCTGGGAGCCTCGATCCTCGGCATTCGCAACGTGCTCTTGCTCACCGGCGATGATCCCAAGGCGGGCGACCATCCGGATGCCAAGCCGGTCTTCGACATCAACTCCGCGGCACTCATGCAAGTCGCCAAGGGGTTGACGCAGGGCAAGGACATGGCCGGCAAGGAACTCTCCGGAGCGCCGCAGTTATGCATCGGGGCGGCGGCCGATCCGGGCGCGAAGGATCTTGAAGTGGAGATGCAGAAGTTCAAGGCGAAGATCGATGCGGGCGTGAGCTTCTTTCAAACGCAAGCGGTTTTTGATGCGCAACGGCTGCGCGCGTTCATGGAACGCGCCAAAATGTTCAGCAAACCGGTGCTGGCCGGCATCTTGTTGGTGAAGTCCGCGAAGATGGCGCGCTACATGAATGAGCATGTGTGGGGCATCCACGTGCCGGAGGACATGATTGCGCGATTTGAACGCGCCTCGGATAAGCGGGCGGAATGCGTGGCCGTGACCGCCGAGTTGATTCAGGCCGTGCGTGACGTGGCCAATGGCATCCATCTGTATGCGTTGGGATGGGAAGAGCTGGTGCCGGCCATCTTGAAAAAAGCGGGTGTCGCGTAAGATGCTCAAGACCGCACTCCATGACCGGCATCGGGCGCTTGGGGCCAAGATGACCGATTTTCACAGCTGGGACATGCCGTTGTACTACACGAGCATTCTGGAAGAGCATCGGGCGGTGCGGGAAGCCTTGGGGGTCTTCGACATCTCCCACATGGGTCAGGTGCTGGTGGCGGGTCCGGATGCGGTCCGCACGCTCAACGCGCTGATGGTCAGCGACATCAGCCAAGTCGCCCAGGGGCGCGCCTGTTATACCCTGATGTTGAACGAGCAGGGCGGCATCATTGACGACCTCATCATCTATCGGCTTGGCGAGTCGGAGTTTCTCGTCATCGTGAATTGCGGCAATCGTGCCGTCGATGTGGCATGGCTCGCGGGCCACGTGGAGGGGCAGACGACGGTCACCGACATCAGTGAGGGCCGGTCGATCCTTGCGGTGCAGGGGCCGCGCTCCTCGCGCGTGTTGGAAGAGATTCTCGATGCGAAAGTGGCCGGGCTGGGAAAGTTCTGCATCGCTCCGATTCGCACGATGGGGCCTGATGCCTGCCTGGCGCGCACCGGCTATACCGGCAGTGATGGATTCGAGCTGTTCCTGCCGGACCGGCATGCGCTGCGCGTGTGGGATGCGGTGCTGAGCATGGCCAAGCCGTTGGGCGCGCGACCGGTGGGATTGGGCGCTCGCGACACGCTGCGCATCGAAGCCGGGTTGCGGCTCTACGGCACGGACATGGATGCGGCGACGAGCCCGATCGAAGTCGGGTTAGAGTGGACCGTGGCCATGAATAAGCCGGCCTTTATCGGCAAAAACGTGCTCGTCACACAGCAGCAAGACGGGGTCGCGCGAAAGTTCATTGGGTTTGAGCTCTCGCAAGGGCCGGTGCCGCGAACCGGTATGGAGTTGGCGGTCGATGGCCGGCGCATCGGAATGGTGACAAGCGGCACCTTCAGTCCCATCTTGGCCAAGCCGTTAGGTATGGGGTACGTGGAGCCTGCGTACACGAAGCCGGGGACGACCTTAACGCTGACCGTTCGCAATCAGCGCCATCACGCGACCGTCGTGAAGCTGCCATTTTGGAAAGGCGACGCGAAGACGCAAGCCGCCCTGACGTCTCCGGCGGCTCCAACCAGGGAGCGACTCACGTAATGCACGTTCCGCCTGAGTTGTTGTACACCAAGACGCACGAATGGGCCAAGCGCGATCCACAAGAGATCGTGGTCGGCATTACCGCGCACGCGCAAGAGGAGTTGCGTGACGTGGTGTTTGTGGAGCTGCCGAAAGTCGGCAAGGTCGTCAAGCCAGGCGAACCGGCGGCGGTGATCGAATCCGTGAAGGCCGCGTTCGACATCTACGCGCCGGTTTCGGGGACGATCAGCCGCGTCAACGACGCCGTCGCAAAAGCCCCGCAGCTCGTGAATCAGGATTGCTACAGCAAGGGCTGGCTGTTTGCGATCACGCCCAGCGTGCCGGAGGACGTGTCGCGCTTGCTCTCGCCCGACGAATACACGAAGCAAATTCAAACCGCAACGCACTAACCGCAAAGGCGTTCAATCGTTCATTCGCTCATTGGCTCATTTGCTGAACAGGTCTTCGGAGCCAATGAACCAGTGAGCCAATGAACCAGTGAGCCCTATGGATTACGCTCCCAATACCGACGATCAGCGGCAGGAGATGCTCCGCGCCATCGGCGTGAGCTCCTTCGAGGAGCTCATCAACGCCGTGCCCGTGGAGCTGCACCAGCGCTCGTTGCACGCCCCGCACGGGCTGGCCGAAGCCCAGGTGCTGGAGCTCTGCGGCGCGTTGGCCGCCCGCAACCAATCGCTGACCGACCTCACCTCGTTTCTTGGCGCCGGGCAGTATCACCATCTGATTCCAACCGTGGTGGATGCGATCGCCTCACGCGGAGAATGGCTCACGCCGTACACGCCGTATCAAGCCGAAGCCGGCCAAGGCACGCTGCAGGCGATCTATGAGTTTCAGACGATGGTCTGCGAGCTGATGCAGATGGAGGTGGCCAACGCCTCACTGTACGATGGGGCGTCGAGTACCGCGGAAGCGGTCATCCTCTCGCTGCGCGCGACCGAGCAGCCCCGTGTGCTGCTCTCCGAGGCGCTGCATCCGCACGCGCGCGAGGTGATCGCGACCTATCTGATCGGCGCCAACGCCATCGTGCAAGAGATTCCGGCGGTCAACGGGGTGACGGATCTGGAGGCGCTTGGCAAGGCGCTGCGTGACGACGTGGCCTGTGTGGTCATGCAGCAGCCGAACGTCTTCGGCTGCCTTGAGCCGATGGCGCAAGCCGGCGAGCTGGCGCACAAGGTGGGCGCGTTGTTTGTGAGCTCGGTCTATCCGATCAGCCTGGGACTGCTGCAGCCGCCGGGCGCCTACGGCGCCGACATTGCGGTGGCCGAAGGCCGATGCCTTGGCACGCCCATCTCCTATGGCGGGCCCGGGCTTGGATTGTTCACAACAACCTCGGCGCTGTTGCGGAAAATTCCGGGACGGCTGGCGGGCTGCACCGTCGATCACGCGGGTCGGCGCGGGTTTACCCTCACCCTGCAGACGCGCGAGCAGCACATCCGTCGGGAGAAGGCGACCTCGAACATCTGCACGAATGAAGGATTGATCGCGTTGCGCGCGACGGTCTTCATGAGCCTGCTCGGTCCTGAGGGGCTCAAAGAGATGGCGACACTGAATCTGGAGAAAGCGCACTATGCGCACGAGCGGCTGCGAGACGTCTCGTGGCTGCGGCCGGCCTTCGAGCAATCCTTCTTCAATGAGTTCACGCTTCAGTGCGACGACGCGGTGGACATCGAAGTCGTGAACCGGACGCTCGCCAAAGCCGACATCATCGGCGGCTTTCCGCTGAAATCCTGGTACCCCTCGATGCCGCACGCCTCGTTGTGGTGCGCGACCGAGGTCCTGTCACAAGACGCCATCGACCGTGCCGTTGACGCGTTGAAGAAGGCCGTGTGATGGCGGACCCGCTGATTTTTGAGCGCTCAGTCCCGGGACGCCGAGGCTATCGGCTGCCGCCGAGCGATACGCCTTCGCGCCCGCCAGCAGACATGCTGCCGGCGGATCAGCAGCGCGCGACCCCGCCGCAATGGCCCGAGGTGGCCGAGTTCGACGTCGTGCGCCACTACACGCGGCTCTCGCAGCTGAATTTTTCCGTCGACACGCACTTTTATCCGCTCGGCTCGTGCACGATGAAGTATAACCCGAAGGTGAACGAGCGCGTCGCGGCCCTGCCGGGATTTGCCTGGATTCATCCGCTGCAGCCGGCGTCTCAAGTCCAGGGTGTGCTGGAATTGCTGCACGGCCTTGAGCAATTGCTTTGTGCGATCACGGGCATGGCGGCATTTACGTTGCAGCCGGCAGCCGGCGCTCAAGGGGAACTCACCGGCCTGAAGATCGTCGCCGCCTATCACAAGCGCAAACGGCGCACGCGCTCAACCATCCTGATCCCGGACTCGGCGCACGGCACCAACCCGGCCTCGGCCGCCCTCTCAGGCTTCTCAGTCGTGCAGCTCAAGTCCGGACCGGATGGCCTGATCGATCTGAAGGAGTTCAAGAGCAAATTGAATCGCGACGTGGCGGCTCTCATGCTGACCAATCCGAATACGCTGGGCCTGTTCGAATACAACATCAAGACGATTGCGGCCCTCCTGCATGAGCAAGATGCGCTCGTCTACATGGATGGCGCGAACATGAACGCGCTGTTGGGTATCTCGCGGCCCGGCGACATGGGGGTCGATCTCTTGCAGTTGAATCTGCACAAGACATTCTCTACACCGCACGGCGGCGGCGGCCCAGGAGCCGGTCCGGTGGGAGTTGCGAAGGCGCTGGAAGATTTCCTGCCGGTGCCGCGCGTGCGCAAGCGGGGCACACGGTTTGCGTGGGAGACGCGCAGCCGTGCGACCGTCGGACGTGTCCACGGCTGGTTCGGCAACATCGGTGTGCTCGTGCGCGCCTACGCGTACATCCGTGCGCTTGGGCGGGAAGGGCTCATGCGGGCGAGCGAAACCGCGATCATCAATGCCAACTATCTGAAGGCGAAGTTGCAGGAAACGTATCCTGTGCCGTTTCATCAATCGTGCCTGCATGAGTTTGTGGCCTCGGCCAAGCCGCTCAAGGCGCACGGGGTGACGGCAGGCGATGTCGCCAAGCGGCTGTTGGATTACGGGTTCTACGCGCCGACGGTCTACTTTCCTCTCATTGTAGAAGAGGCGCTGATGATCGAGCCGACGGAAACCGAATCCAAAGAAACGCTCGATCAGTTCATTGAGGCACTCCTGCGTATTGCGGAAGAAGCGAAGACGAACCCTGAGCTGGTGCGCCGCGCTCCGCAACGTATGCCGGTGGATCGGCTCGATGAAGTGAAAGCCGCGCGCGAGCCGAACCTGCGCTGGATGAAACCAGCACAGTCCATCGTCCATAGTCGATAGCCCATCACGTCAGCTACAGGCTGCATGCTGCAGGCTTCAGAGATGAAGAGTGAGTGGCAAATCATCGTGGATGGCGCGAACTCAGCCGATGAGCAGATGGCGGCTGATGAACGGCTTGCGCAGCGCGCGCAGCTGACGGCTCGCTTCTTTGAGTGGCAACCTGCGGCGATCTCGCTCGGATGGAAGCAACCGCGGCCTGAGTGGCTCGAGCCCGACGCGTGGCGTGGCGACAAACTTGAGTGGGTTGAGCGTCCGACGGGCGGCGGGATCGCGTTTCACGGCAGCGATGTCTCCGTCGCCGTGGTGGTGCTGCGTGCGAAAGGCGTCTCGCTCGCGCTGTTGATGCGGGCGGTGTGTCAAAGCGCGGTCAGATTGTGCACGAGCTACGGCATCGACGCCTCGGCACTCCTCGAAGCGCCGTCACACGGACGGATCGCGTATTGTCTGACGCAGCACAGCCCCTATGCGGTACTCGTGGATGGCCGCAAGGTCGCGGGGTTCGCGCTGCGCCGGTATCCGGCGAGTTGGCTGATTCAAGGATCGCTGCTCATCAATCCGCTTCCGGAGATCTTACAACGCATGCTACCTGTGTCGGTGGGCGAAGCGATTCAACGGCGCGCCGTCTCACTCTCGGTCGCATCTGGAGCGTCTCTCGACGAAGCTGATGTCATGCGCCGATGGGCCGCACATTGGACGAGTTGGTGGCCCCACCACCTCCCGACGTCCACCGATGGTGGACGGCCAGTGAAGCAGGAATCAACAATGATGCTGGCCAGGCGGCACCCAACATCATACAGAAGTGCTGAGCCAACCATTCTATTGACGTGCCGCCCTCGGGAGGTGGTGGGGTGATGCGGTGTGATACCTGCAAGCAAGAGGGTCCTATGGTGATGCGGGTGATGATCGCGAAAGACTACAACCGCAGTCTGGCCCGGCCCATCTTCAATTGTCCGGAGTGTTTTGCGCAGAAAGAACGCTCCAAGCAACGCGCGGGTGCTTCGGGATCGGAGACGCCGCAGCCCAACGCGACGTAACCCACGCGGCATGATCTCCACGACGGTCGGCAGCTATCCCAAGGTGGCCGAAGGCGCCTACACCACGAAGCTCATCGGCGCGGTGACGAAATGGCAGCGCAAAGAACTCGATGACGCGCAATTGGAGGTAGTCCAGCAAGAGATCACGTGTGCCGTCATACGCGAACAGGAAGACGCCGGCCTCGATCTCCTGACGGATGGGCAGATCCGGTGGGAAGATCTTGTGACGCCAATCGCCAGACGCCTGCGCGGGTTTGAGATCAACGGCCTCTCGCGATGGTTCGATAACAACGTCTACTACCGGCGGCCGATTCTGCGGACAGCGCCGAAGCGGACCGGGCCGATCCTCGTCGAGGCCTATACGTTTGCCGCCGCCTGCGCGCGCAAGCCGGTCAAAGCGGTGCTGCCTGGTCCGTATACACTCGCGGTCATGAGCGAGAACCGGCACTACGCGTCGCTGAAGCCGTTCGTGCTCAAGCTCGCCGAGCTGCTCAACGCCGAGGCGATGGCGCTCGCCCAAGCCGGTGCGCCGGTCATTCAGTTTGATGAGCCGGCTCTTGGGTTCGGCAAGCCGAATCTCAAGCTGGTGCTGGAAGCGCTCCGTGTGGTCACGAAGGGCGTGAAGGCGAAGACGGCTCTGTACACGTATTTTGGCTCGCTGGACGGTGCGTTGGCATCCCTGATGCGAGCGACGGTGGACATCATCGGTGTGGACGTCGTGTCTGATCCCCACGCGCTTCGTGAGTTGAAGCGGACGAAGGTGACGAAGGCGTTGGCGCTCGGCTGCATGGATGCGCGCAACACGAAGCTTGAATCGGTCAGCGAGCTGCACCGCCTGTTTCGAGCTGTGACAACGCTGGTTTCCGGCGACCGACTCTACGTCAATCCCAACTGCGGGCTCGAGTTCTTGCCGCACACACAGGCGCAGAAAAAAATCCAACGGTTAGCCGAGGCGGTTCGTACCTTCAAGGCATGAGATGTTGTTGACGACATCAGTCGGCAGTTTACCCAAACCGGAGTACCTGACGACCGCGCGCAGCCAAGCGCGCAAGGGCGACATCAGTCCAAAAGCGCTGCATGCGCTGGAAGAGCAAGCCACGCGCGAATGGATCAGGAAGCAAGAAGAGTTGGGATTCGATGTGCTCGTCGATGGCGAGCAGTACCGCGGGGACATGGTCGCGTACTTCGCCGAGCATCTCGGCGGATTTCAACAGAGCGAGCTGGTGCGCGCCTACGGCAATCGCTACTACCGCAAGCCGATCATGGTGGGCAAGGTCACGCGGGCCACACCCATCACGGTCGAGTGGTGGACGTTCGCGCAACGGCTGACGACGCGGCCGGTCAAAGGCATGTTGACCGGGCCGTACACGATCATGGACTGGTCGTTCAATGAGCATTATCCCTCGCGGCGCGCCGCCACGCTGGCCATCGCGCAGGTGATTCGCGATGAAGCGAGGGATTTGGAGCGAGCCGGGGCGCAGTACATCCAAGTCGATGAGCCGGCGATTTCGACGCGCCCCGAAGAAATGGACTTGGCGATTGAAGCGCTCGGGATCGTGACGCATGGCCTGAAGGCCAAGACGATCACGCACATCTGCTACGGAGATTTCGCAACGATCGGCCCGAAGCTGCGCCGTTTGCCGATCGATCAGATCGACTTAGAGTTTGCCAACCGCGATTTCGAGCTGCTCGAAGTCTTCAAGGGCATGCGGTTCCAGAAGGAAATCGGTTTGGGGGTCGTCGATGTGCACGACCATCGGCTGGAATCAGTCGAGGAAGTGGCGAGCAACATCCGCAAGGCCTTGACGGTGTTTCGGCCCGAGCAGCTCATGATCGATCCGGACTGCGGGCTCAAGACGCGCACACCCGAAGAAGCGGTCGAAAAGCTGCGCGTCGTCGTTGAAGCAACGAACGTGGTGCGCGAAGAACTCAGTGCCGGGGACTCGAGACCACGCAAGATGACACGCTCGCGGTCGACAGCGCGAACGCGCACCTAGGCTTGCATGATGGCTGGCACGAGTAAGATGACGATCGCAGAGCTCCTCAAACGCAAGCGGCAGGCAGGCAAGATCACCATGCTGACTGCGTATGACTATCCTATTGCGAAGTTTGTTGATGCGGCAGGAGTCGATGTGATCTTAGTCGGCGATTCTTTGGGCATGGTGGTGCTGGGCTACGAGAGCACGACACCGGTGACGATGGAGGAGATGCTCCATCACGCCAAGGCCGCGCGCCGCGGAGTCTCGCGCGCTCTGCTCGTGGGCGACATGCCGTTTCTCTCCTTTCGTTCCTCGACGGCGGATGCGGTGAAAAACGCCGGACGGTTTGTGCAAGAAGCCGGCTGCGATGCGGTGAAGGTTGAATGGAAACACGGCATCGAGGACGTCACGAAAGCAATCGTGGACGCCGGCATTCCGGTGATGGGACATGTGGGCCTGACCCCGCAAACAGCCGCCGCCGAAGGCGGATTTGGGATGCGCGGCAAAGACGCGGAGTCGGCGGCGCGCATCATCGGGCAGGCGATTGCGCTGCAGGAAGTCGGCTGTTTTGCCATGGTGCTCGAGTGCATTCCCGATGTGGTCGCCCAGGAAATCACGCAGCGGCTGACGATTCCCACCATTGGGATCGGCTCAGGCCCGTGGTGCGATGGACAGGTGCTGGTGACGTACGACCTGCTCGGGCTCTACGATCGATTTACGCCGTCGTTCGTCAAGCAGTACGCGACGTTGGGCACGACCATCCGCGACGCGGTCACCGCCTATGTGCGCGACGTCAAGGCTGGAACGTTTCCCGGCACAGAGCATACGAAAACACTCGCTCCTGACGAGTTGGCCCGGCTGAAGCAGGAGCTGGGCTGATCGGTCGCATGATCATGACACGTTCTTACTATCCGATCTTTGCCGATTTGACCGGACGCCGATGCGTGGTGATCGGCGGCGGGCCGGTTGCGCAGCGAAAGGTCACCACGTTACTCGGCTACGGAGCACAAGTGATCGTCGTCAGCCCGACGGTCACGCCGCAGCTGAGCGCGTTGGCGCGACGCGGCCGCATCACGTATCGCACGCGGAGGTTTCGTCCGGCGGATCTTGCGGGCGCATGGCTCGTCTACGCGGCAACCGGGGATGAGCGCGTCAATCGCCGCGTGGAGCAGGCGGCAACGCGCGCGTGTGTGTTCGCCAACATTGTCGATCAGACCGCGCGGTGCACGTTCATCGCGCCCTCGATCTTCCGGCGCGGGCAGGTGACGATCGCGGTCAGCACGGGCGGGGTGAGTCCCTCGCTGTCCAAGCACGTACGGCGGGATCTGGCGCGCACCATCGGGGCGGAGTACGCGCGCATGCTGCAGTTGCTTGGCCGTCTGCGCGGCGCGGCAAAGCAGCGGTTGCCCGATTACCAGGATCGCGGACGATATTTTGATGAGTTGATGACCGGGCAGACGTTTCGACTGATTCGAGCAGGCAAGACGCAGCACGCGCGGCAGGTGGCCACACAGCTTCTGATGCAGTACGCTCGGCGGGTGAGGCGATGATTCTGACGATGGCGTTGTGGGCGTCGTTGCTCTGTCGGACACTCCTTCCGAGAGCGCCCGAGGCCACGGGGCCTGCCCCGGCGCCACCCTGCGCCGTCCTCGCCCAGCGACTATCGCGCTGGCTCTGCGGGCGGCACAGGGGACCTGTCGCCGGGTCACCCGTGGCCTACGAGCGAGCGTTTCGGCGGAGCAGAGCGTCGTATTGTGTTGGGAGCTAGGCATGCGTTCCGTTGTGATTGGCACGCGTGGGAGTTCACTCGCGATGTGTCAGGCCCACTTCGTCCAGGCACAACTAGAGGAGCGCTTCCCCTATCGATCCTTTGAGCTGAAGACGATCAAGGCCGAGGCGGACAAGAATCCAGAATTGTCGCTGGCGCGGATGGGCGGAGAGGGCGTCTTCGTCAAAGAGCTTGAAGCGGCACTTCTTAACGGCGACATCGATTGCGCGGTGCATAGCCTGAAGGATTTGCCGCTCGATGCGCCGCCAGCCTTGCGGATCGCCGCGGTCCTCGCGCGCGAAGAGCCGCGCGACGCGCTGGTGGCTCGCGCCGGCCAGCCCCTTGCCGCGTTGCCATCGAGCTCGCGCATCGGGACCTCGAGCCTGCGGCGCAAGAGCCAGCTGCTGCGGCAGCGGCAGGACCTCCAGATTCTCGAGATGCGCGGCAATGTGGATACGCGTCTGCGAAAACTCGACGAAGGACGCTACGACGCAATTGTGCTGGCCGCCTGCGGGTTGATTCGACTGGGGCTTGAGAAGCGCGTGACCGAATATTTGAGCCTCAAGCAGATGGTGCCTGAGCCCGGGCAAGGAGCGCTGGCGATCGAAGCGCGTGCGCATGATCAAGACATGGCGCAGATGCTTAGCGAGCTCAACGATGCGCTGAGCCGTGCGTGTGTTGAGGCCGAGCGCGCATTCTTGCGAGCGCTGGGTGGCGGCTGTCGCGTGCCGATCGCCGCGTATGCGTTGTGTGCGGATGGCATCATCACGCTGGATGGGACGGTGGTGGCTGCCGATGGCTCGCAGCAACTGCGCGACCGCGCGACCGGTCCCATCGCGGACCCCATCGCTCTCGGCGAGCGCCTCGCTGAGGAATTAACTTCTCAGGGTGCTAGGAAGTTGCTCATGAAATGAAAATCAATTCATGAAAGACCGCCCATGATTGTTCTGCTGCTAGTGTTAGTGGCCATATGCGTATTAGTGTCATTTCCTGCATGGAAATTCCAACGAAAAAGAGTGACGTGGTATCCGTGGGACTACGGCGTACCGACCTATGGAATTGCTGTATGGATGGTGCTCACCGCATCAGGCATCGGAGCTCAGAGTCTGTCCAATTTTGTTGAGTTGCTCGGCGTGTCTATAGCGGCGTGCGTTGCTCCTTGGCTGAGAGTCGCTTTTCCGGGAGGAGACCAAAAGTCCTCGTTGTTATCATCCGCAGGCTCTTTACTATTGCCCGTCATTACAGCGGCGCTGCTCCGATTATGTATGCCCTTGCTACCAGAGTAATTCATACTGAGTGCGATGGGAGTATCTCTTAAGTGGGGAGGGGAGACAAGGGAAGAGGCAGCTAGATGGAACAAGAAGATAAGCTACCGGCTGCCGACGACCAGCCGTACCGGGTTCCGAAGGGACACGTTGCAAGCGCACGCGGATCATCAACGAGGTCAATATGCGCGAGTACAGACTGCGAGACTTTGGAAACTAGCCCGTACGCAGTAAGGCTCTCATTGTTCGTGGAGGAAAAGGGATCAGGGAGGCTCATCGGATGAGACGAGGCCGACCGATAAGGGGAAAACCTGGGTTTTCCCCTTATGGAGCGGCCACAGTTTCGCGATAGCCGCGACGCGCCCGTAGCTCAATTGGATAGAGCGCTAGCCTCCGGAGCTAGAGGTTGTGGGTTCGATCCCCGCCGGGCGCGCGTTATTTCTCACGAGCAGAGTCCTGGGCTCGAAGGGAGCCGCAACTTTCTTATAATGGAAAACGAGAGCGTTTCGCCAAAGTCACGATTAGGTGTCCTGCTCTTCTGTCTTTTCCTGTGGCCGTTCGGGGCACACCGTTTCTACGTGGGCAAGATCGGTACAGGCATTCTGACAATTCTCACCGTTGGTGGATTCTGCGGCGTGTGGCCGCTCATCGATCTGATTCTGATTATTATCGGAGCGTTTCGGGATAAGGAAGGCCGCAGAGTCCTGAAGTGGTTTGAACCGGCTTCCCCGTAGGAATTGTCAATATTGGTGATG
The DNA here is from genome assembly GCA_016198905.1 of Candidatus Omnitrophota bacterium. Classification (GTDB taxonomy): domain Bacteria; phylum Omnitrophota; class Gorgyraeia; order Aquiviventales; family Aquiviventaceae; genus JACQHR01. The sequence goes on from JACQHR010000003.1 coordinate 44,439, forward strand.
TTCGTGGGTGACGCGGCGCCAGGGCCCCTACTCGCCCGGAGCCGACGACGGCGATAGTCCGGCGCGGCGAGGACGAGTGGGGTGGCGCCGCGGCAGGACCCACGAACATCATCCATCAATCGATTATGAATGGCGCATATGATGCAAACTGGACGAGTCTACTTAGTCGGGGCCGGGCCGGGCGATCCGGGACTCCTGACGGTGAAGGGAGCAGCCGTGTTGCGTTGCGCCGACATCGTGGTGTATGACCATCTCGTCTCGCCGCGACTGCTGAAGGCATGCCGTCCATCGACGAAGCGCGTCTATGTCGGCAAAGCTGCCGATCGCCACACGGCGACGCAAGCGATGATCAACCGGCTGCTTATCCGTGCGGCGCGCGCCGGCAAATCGGTGGTGCGCCTAAAAGGCGGTGACCCGTTTCTGTTTGGTCGCGGCGGGGAAGAAGCGCTCGCGCTGCGTCGCGCGAATGTGCCTTATGATATTGTGCCCGGCGTGACGAGTGCGATTGCGGTGCCGGCCTACGCCGGCATTCCGGTGACGCATCGCCAAGTCTCATCCTCAGTGGCGATAGTGACGGGTCATGAAGATCCAAGCAAAGGAACCAGCGCGATTCAGTGGGAGCGATTGGCCATGTCTTGCGAGACGCTCGTGTTCATGATGGCGGTCAGCCGATTGCCTGCGATCGCCACACGATTAATCCGTAGCGGGCGCGCGGCCACGACGCCATGCGCGGTGATCGAGTGGGGTACCTACCCGCGCCAGCGCACGGTGACTGCACCGTTGAAGACGATCGCCGCTGCAGCTCGGCGCGCCTCGATTAAGGCGCCGGCGATTCTCGTCGTCGGCCACGTGGTGTCGCTGCGCCGGCAACTGCGGTGGTTCGAACGCCGACCGCTGTTCGGGACGCGCCTCTTGGTGACGCGCGCCTCTGAGAAGGCCGGCGATCTCGTCACGCGGCTCGAAGCGCTGGGGGCGGAGGTCGAGCAGCTGCCCGCCATCGAATTGGCTCCGGTAAAACTCTCCGCGGCGTTTCGCGACGCCGTCACGGCGCTGCCGCAGACGCACTGGGTGTTTTTCACGAGTCCTGAAGGCATCGGATGGTTTCGACATATGCTCAAGCCGCTTCGCAAGGATCTGCGATGCTTGGCCGGGTGCCACATCGGCGCCATCGGGCCAAAGACGGCTGAGACGATTGAGCAGCTCGGGCTCCACGTCGATTTTGTCCCGCGGCAGTTTCGCCAAGAGGGGGTGCTGCAGGAGCTGCCGCAGCGCATGCTGCGCGGCACGCGCGCCGCGATCTTCTGCGCGGCCGGCAGCCGCGACGTCCTGGCCGAGGGATTGCGCGCTAAGGGTATGACGGTGGCTAAAGTCTCGATCTATCACACAAGGAGTCCTAAGACGATGATACGCGACGTGCGCGCGCTGTTTCGGCGCCCCTTCACATACGTGACCGTGACCTCCGCGAGTTGCGTCGACCACCTGGCTCAAGCGTTGCGCGCGGCGGGCCAAGCCGCTCAGTTTCGGCGCGTGCGGTTCGCGTCGATCGGACCGATCACATCGGCGGCGGTGCGCGCGCGCGGCGGGCGCGTGGCTATCGAAGCGCGCATGTCGACGATCGATGGGCTGGTGGACGCGTTGCGTCGGCGAGGAGTGCGATGATGCCTCCACAGACCTCGTATCGTCCCGGCCGATTGCGCCAGCGCGCAGCCACGCGTGCGCTGATTCGCGAAACGTCTCTGCGCGTCGAGCAGCTCGTGATGCCGCTGTTCGTGCGCGCGGGCAAGGGCGTGCGCGCGCCGATTCCGTCGATGCCAGGGCAGTTTCAATTTTCCGTGGATCAGCTCGTCAAGGAATGCCAGGAGCTGCACGCGCTTGGCGTGCCGGCGGTCTTGCTCTTCGCGCTGGCCGAGCGCAAAGACGAGCGAGCCACGCGTGCGTACGCCAAGGACGGCCTGATGCAACAGGCCGTTCACGCCATCAAATCGGCGGTGCCAAGTCTGCTCGTGATCACGGACGTGTGCTTGTGTGCGTATACGAGTCATGGGCACTGCGGAGTTCTCAAGTCGGCTCCAGGCTCCAGGCTCCAGGCTCCAGGTAGAAAGAAATCTAGGTCTCCGGTCTCCGGTCTCCGGTCTCCGGTCTCCAGTGATGTCATGATCGATCGAGAGGCGACGCTGGAGTTGCTCGCGAAGACCGCATGCTCGCATGCGCAGGCCGGAGCGGATCTCGTGGCTCCCTCGGACATGACGGACGGCAACGTCGGCGCGGTTCGCCAGGCGTTGGATCGCGCGGACTTTGAGCAGGTGCCGATTCTGGCGTACTCCGTCAAATATGCGTCGGCGTTCTACGGGCCGTTTCGAGAGGCGGTGGATTCGGCTCCGCAGTTTGGCGATCGGCGCTCGTATCAGATGGACGTCGCCAATAGCGATGAGGCGCTGCGCGAGGCGCGGCTCGATATCGAGCAAGGCGCGGACATTGTGATGGTCAAGCCGGCGCTTGCGTACCTCGACGTGATCCGGCGGCTCAAGCAAGAGCTGGGCTACCCGGTCGCCGCATTCAACGTCAGCGGGGAATACGCGATGGTGAAAGCGGCCGCTGCGCGCGGATGGATTGCGGAGCGATCCGCATGGCAGGAAATGCTCACCGCGATGACGCGATCCGGCGCGGACATCCTGATGACGTACTGGGCGAAGGACGCCGCCCTCTTTCTCCGACAACGATGAAGGTTGTGAGAGCTGCTCGCCGGCAACGAGTGCCTTTCGTTTCACGTTTCACGTCTCGCGTTTCACGTCGCAACGTGAAACCTGAAACCCGAAACGTGAAACGAGGCGGAGGTAGTGATAGTGCGCAATGCTTAGTCGGCGGCGTCAACAGCCCAGTGCGCGCGTTTCGGCATGTGGGCGGTGATCCGCTGATGGCGGCGCGAGCGCGCGGCGTCTCGCTCGTGGATACGCAGGGACGAACGTATCGCGACTTCATCATGGGCTGGGGTGCGTTGATACTGGGGCACAATCCTCCCGCGGTGATGCGCGCGATTCGTCAGGCCGCCGCGCGAAGCACCGTCTTAGGTCTAACGCATCCGGCAGAGGTCGAGCTCGCCCGGCTCATCGTCGAAGCGGTGCCGTCGGTGGAGCAGGTGCGGTTCACCGTCTCAGGCACCGAGGCCTGCATGACGGCGGTGCGCCTGGCGCGCGCCCACACGGGCCGGACGCGCGTGCTCACCTGTGAGGGCTCCTACCACGGGCATGGCGATACGCTGATGGCGGGCAAGACCGCGGGCATTCCCGTGGACTACGCGCGTCATCTCATCACGGTGCCCTTCAATGATCGCGGCGCATTCGAAGAGGCGATCGCGCGCCACCACGAGACGCTCGCGTGTGTCATCGTGGAGCCGGTGGCGGCCAATACCGGCGTCATTCCTCCCATAGCCGGATGGCTGCGGCGACTGCGAGCGCTGACATCGCAGCATAGGATCGTCCTTATCTTTGATGAGGTCGTGACCGGGTTTCGGTTGGCGCGCGGCGGCGCGCAAGAAGCCTTCGGCATTACGCCGGATCTGACAACGTTCGGCAAGATCATCGGCGGCGGATTGCCCATCGGCGCGCTTGGAGGGCCTCGGCGCCTGATGCGGCGGCTCGCCCCTGAAGGCGATGTGTATCACGGCGGCACATTCGCCGGCCATCCGCTGAGCATGGCCGCCGGTGTGGCTACCTTGCGAGCGCTGCAGGCGCATCCGCCGTATGCGCGCCTTTCGTCGCTGACGCAGGAGCTCGTTGACGGACTACGCGCAGTCGCCGGCAAGGTTGGTGTTGCCATCCACATCAATGTGACGGGGTCGATGTTCACGGTCTTCTTCACGCAGGCGCCAGTCCGCAACGCGGCCGATGTGAGCGCCAGCCGCCGGGATCAGTTCGCGGTCTGGTCGCGCGCGCTGCGAGCGCAGGGCATTCTCATTCCTCCATCGCCTTATGAGGCGATGTTTCTCTCGACCGCTCATCGACAAGCAGATGCGGACGCCTTCGTGCGAGCCGCGCGTGCCGCGTTTGCCGCGGTGGCCGACGGCGTGCGTGGAGCGTAATTCGATGGCTCGATCTGTGCCTCGCTCGAATCACCGTGCCGCAACGGCTCGGATGGCGCCCGAAGCCTGCGTGGCGCGGCTCTCGCTGTATGCGCGCGAGCTCGCACGGCTGGCGCACCAGCGCGTCGGCTACGTGTCCTCACGGCGGCTCGCGCAGCAGTTGGGGTTGACCGATACGCAGGTGCGGCGCGATTTAAGCACCTTCGGGCAGTTCGGCACGAGCGGCCGGGGCTATGAAGTCCAGCGGTTGCATGATCGGCTCACCGCCATTCTTGGTGTCTCAGGTCGAACCTGGAACGTCGCGCTGGCCGGCGCCGGGAATCTCGGCTCAGCCTTGCTGGCCTATCGCGGATTTAAGGAACGCGGGTTCTTATTTCGATTGGTCGTCGATGCGGATGCGAACAAAGTCGGGCGCGTCGTTCAGGGGCACGCCGTCGCGTCGGCACACGATCTCACGCAGATCGTCAGGCGGCACGACATTCACATCGGCGTCATCGCCGTTCCGGTGGAAGCGGCCCAAGCGGTGTGCAATCAATTCGTAGCGGGCGGTGTGCGGGCGATCGTGAATTTTGCTCCGATTCATCTGGACGTGCCGCCGACGGTGTGGCTGCGCGTCGTCGATCTGGCCAGCGAGCTGGAAACCTTGGCGTTCTATCTTGCGCGGACGACAAAATTCGAGACCGCGACTCCATGACTCCCGAAGAGAAACGGCCGTTCGTGCAGCGGCTCTTTACGCGCATCGCCCCGCGCTATGACTGGTTCAATCGGCTCGCCAGCTGCGGGCTCGATCAGGGCTGGCGCAGGCGCGCGCTGATCCGCGGTGAGATTCAGCCGGGCCAGCGCGTGCTGGATGTCTGCGCGGGTACTGGCGATCTTGCAATTCTCTGCGCTCGGCGCCAGCGGGGACAGGGCACCGTGATCGGCGTCGATATGAATCGCGACATGTTGATGCGCGCGGCCCAGAAACAGCAGGCACGCCGCATGGGCATCGCCTGGTTCCAGGGTGATGCTGAGGCGCTGCCCTTTGCCACGGACAGCTTCGATCGCGTCGTCATCGGATTCTCGACGAGGAATCTCAGCGATGTGACGAAAGGACTGCGCGAAATGGTCCGGGTCCTCAAGCCACACGGGCGGCTCGTGATTTTAGAAACCGGCCGTCCCAGCAATCCGGTGCTGCGCTTTGGCTACCAGGCGTTTCTCTTTACCGTCGTGCGGGGCATCGGGTTTGCGCTGACCGGCGAGTGTTGGCCGTTTACATATCTGGCGCGCTCGGTGCAACAGTTCCTCACGCCGCAGCAAGTGGTCGAACGCTTGCAGAGCATCAAAACTCAGGTAGAATACATCCCTCTTTCCTGTGGACTCGCCAGTCTGTACGTGGCGACGAAATCATAATCAATCATAATCGAATATGAGTGTTCGGACAGCGCCTCGTAAGTCGCGATCGACCGTGTCATCCATCACGCGTCCGCCTCGCATGGCGGCGAAGCCTGTGCCGCAATCCGCTCAGCGCGCCGCTCTGGATCAGGCGCTGGCTCCGGTCAAAGAAGACCTTGAGGCGGTGACCGAGCGCCTGCTCTGCCAATTATCAGACCCGGTTGCGCGCACCGTGGTCTACCTCATTACGGCGGGCGGCAAGCGGCTGCGCCCGGCGCTCGTGTTGCTGGCAGGCGCGTGCGGCCCCTTGCCGAACCGCGCCGCCCTCATCGACACGGCCACCGCCGTCGAGCTCATCCACACCGCGACCCTCATCCACGACGATATCATCGACCAATCGCCGCTGCGCCGCTCGCAGCCGACGTTCCATCATCGGTGGGGCACCGAGCGCGCGGTGCTTATGGGCGACTATCTCTACGCGACGGCCTTCACGCTCTTGGCGCGGCTTGGCGTGCCGTACGTCATGGAAGTCATGGCGGACGTCTGCCAGCAGCTGTGTCGCGGCGAGCTGCGCGAAGTGGAAGCGCGCTATCGCGTGGACTTAACCGAAGCCGAATATTTCGACATCATCCGTGACAAAACCGCGTCGCTCATCGGAGGCTGCTGCCGCAGCGGAGCGTATCTGAGCGGCTGCGCGCCCGACGCGATCGAAGGGCTGGCGGCATTCGGCGTGAGCTTCGGCACGGCCTTCCAGATCATCGACGACTGTCTGGATTTGATGGGCGATCAGCACGAGATGGGCAAGTCGATCCTCGCCGACCTCGATAAAGGCGCACTCTCGCTGCCGATCATTTATTTGACGCAAGCGCTCTCGCGGCGCGAGCGCGACACATTGTTTGCGCCGCTGCGGAAGCACGCGACCGACCCGGTGTTTCTCGCGCGAGTCGCGGCAGCGGCTCGCGACGCCGGCACCATTGCCAAAGCGCAGGCGCGCGCGCAATCGCTCATGGACGCGGCACAGGCCTCGCTGGCGCGCATACCGATCAACGGATGGCACGTCGCGTACGAGCAGCTTGCGGCGTACGCCGTCTCACGAAGAAGTTAAGGAGTAGTCGGCACGAATGGACGACACACCCCCCGTTTTGTCTGCGCCGGATCAACCGACGAATCCGTTTGAAGGCCTCAAGTCTCCCAATGACATGTGGAAGCTGCTCGAGGAACGCTTCGGCCGCCGCCAGTTTCTGCTGAAGTCGGGGTGGGCGTTTTTCTGGGTGTTTCTCGGCGGGTGGCTGCTGTCGAACCTACGCTATCTGTTTCCCAACGTGCTCTATGAGCCGACGCTGTCCTTTAAAGCGGGCAAGCCGGCAGATTTTCCGCTGGGCATCAGCGAGAAGTGGAAGAAAGCTCAGCGAACCTGGATTGTGCGGACCGACAAGGGCTTCTACTGTTTCTGGGCGCGCTGCACGCACTTAGGCTGCACGCCGAACTGGTTTGACGCGGAGAACCGGTTCAAGTGTCCGTGCCACGGCTCGAACTTCAACCGCGATGGCGATGTGGTCGCCGGCCCGGCTCCGAAGCCGTTGTGGCGGTGCGCGATCACCATGGCCGATGACGGGCAGCTCCTGATTGATAAAGGCCGGCTCGAGAACCGTCCTGGCGCCAGAGAGAAGGGCGAGTTCTTCCTTCCCTATGAGAGCGCCTAACGATGGCTGATCCGGCTCAACCTTTTTCCCTCAAGCCATACCTCAAGAAGACGAAGATCTGGAAGTCGATCTTCCGGCACGACTTCAGCGATACGCCGCGCACGCGCCTCCTCCGCATCTTCGGCAACGTCTTCCTCCACCTGCAGCCGGTGCGCGTCGCCAAGGACGCCATTCGCGTGACGTACACGTGGGGGCTGGGCGGCATTTCCTTCTTCGTGTTCCTCGTGCTGTGCGTGACCGGTATCCTGCTCATGTTCTACTACCGGCCGGCGAGCATGCTGGCCTTTCAAGACATCAAGGACCTGTCGTTTGCGGTGACCTTAGGGCCGCTGCTGCGCAACATGCACCGGTGGGCCGCGCACCTGATGGTCGTCGTCGTCATCGCGCATATGGTGCGCGTTTTCTTGACCGGCGCGTACAAGCCGCCGCGTGAGTACAACTGGGTGATCGGTGTCATCCTGCTCGTGATGACGCTGTTCCTCAGCTACACCGGCTACCTGCTGCCGTGGGATCAGCTGGCGTTGTGGGCGGTGACCGTCGGCGCGCAAATGGCGGCGAACGCTCCCATACTGGGCAACGAAGGGCCGTTTCGCCTGCCGTTCATTACGACGGCCAACGACGCGCGCTTTAGTTTGATCGGTGGGACCGTCATTGGCGATGCCACGCTGATCCGGTTCTACGTGCTCCACTGTGTGGCGGTGCCGTTTCTGTTCTGCATCTTCCTCTGTGTGCATCTCTGGCGCGTGCGCAAGGACAGCTTTTCGAAACAGACCGGCGAAAAAGTCGACGTGTGGCCGCATCTGGTCTCGCGCGAGTTTCTCGCGGCACTACTGGTCCTGATCATCCTGTTCGTGTGGTCGCTGCTCATGAACGCGCCGCTTGAGGCCGAAGCGAACCTGAACGTGACGCCCAATCCCTCGAAAGCGCCGTGGTACTTCGTGGGATTGCAGGAGCTACTCGTCTATTTTGATCCCTGGCTGGCCGGCGTCGTGCTGCCGACCCTCATCGTGGTCGGGCTCATGGCGATCCCGTATGTCGACACCAATCCTAAAGGGGTCGGGTATTGGACCAAGATGCGGCGCAAGTCATTCGGTCCCTTCTCGATCTGGGTGCCGCAAGAGCGGCCCTTTGCGGTGTCGGTCTTTATGCTCGGCACCATCCTATGGTTCGTCCTGATTTTTATCGGGACCTATTGCCGCGGCCCGAACTGGGAATGGTACTGGCCTTGGGAGCCGTGGAGCTACCGACGGTTGACCAAGCTGACGCTGAAGAATATCCCGAATCTCTGGGGCGGCCTCCTCGTGATGAGCTATGTCGCGATGGGCACGCCGCTGCCGGCCAAAGCCAAGGAGCTGATTGCGGCAAAGGCCGGCCCTAAGACGCCAGGACGCCTCTTTGCGTTGCTGCATCTTGGGCTGGGCATGATGATGTCGGTCTGTTTGTTCGTGCCGCTCCTGATTTCGAAGGATGCCGATTATCCGCTGCGCAGCCGCTACACGACGCTGTTTGAAGCGCTCGGCCGTTCGATCAACGCGCCGGTGATGTCGAACCTGTACCACCTCTTTCAGCAAGCCGGCCCGGCGGTGGGCTCTGCCGTGGTGGGGGTCATGATCCTCGTCGTCGGCCTGATCCTGGGCCGAATCGGGATCGCGTTTGGGAAGATGAAAAACCGAATGTTCGATGAGCTAGGGCTCGTCAAGTACGCCATCGTCATCAGCCTCCTGCTCATGATGATGGGGGTGCTGGGCAAGATCATGCTGCGGTTGCTCTTCGGGATCAAGTATCTCATCAGCCTGCCGATGTTCAACTTCAATATTTAATGAAGCGTCTCTTGTTCGTGCTGCTGACCGGTCTGCTGGCGGTGTTGTTTGTCATCACGATGTGGCGGGACACGGCTCGTGAATGGACCAGCTATCAAGGCCGGTTCCTGAAGACGCTGCACACGGACGAGCGCCGCAATGTCAGCGGCGGCATCAAGCAGATCATCGTGAAGGACCTCAACCGTGTGGATCGCTGCACAACCTGCCATCTGGCGATTGATAAACCGCAGCTCGCCTTGGGGGAAGAACCCTTCACCGCGCATCCCGGCAAGTTCCTCGAATGGCATCCGGTGGAGAAGTTCGGCTGCACCGTCTGTCATGGCGGCCAGGGGCTGGCGACCGAGGTGAAGGCCGCGCACGGCGACGTCAAGCATTGGGAAGACCCGTTGCGGCGCGGCAATGTCGTGCAAGCCTCCTGCCGGCAGTGTCACGGAGACCTGAAGGCGATCGAAGCGCACGTGCCGGCGCTGATCAAAGGGCGCGAAGTGTTTCTCGCGAAGGGCTGCTATGGGTGTCACACGATCAAGGACTTCGGACAGACCGTATCACAGGATCTCACTGAGATCGGCTCGAAGTCGTATCAGCTCATGGAAGCCGACTTCGAGATGATGAGCCCTCCGCATGACCGCATTCGCTGGCTCGAGACCAAGCTGCGGCATCCGCGCATGTTAAACCCTGGGGTTCGGCCCGAGCATCTGCCGCCCGGCGAGGAAGAAATATTCCCCTCTGCCATGCCGCACTTTGGCTTGAACCAGGATGACATCGAATCGGTGACGACGTATTTGCTCAGTCTCACAGCATCCAATCTGCCGGCGTCGTACGTGATGCCGGCGCCCCCAGAGCCGACGGTGACATACGCTTCTGATCTTGAGCATGGCACAGCCGTGTTCGAAAAGTATGGGTGCGCCGCCTGCCACGGCATTGGCGGTGTGGGAGGGCGGCACAACTGGAACGGCGGCTTGGGGGAAGAGACTCCGCCATTACTGTATGTGAAAGCCTATTACGGCAACCATGTTGAGGAATTGAAGACGCTGATCCGGTCCGGCCGTCAGCCGGTGCCGCGCATGAATGCCGGCCGGCCGAACCCAGGGCTCTATATGCCGGCGTGGAAGGATCGCATCTCCGAGCCGGACTTGGACGCGTTGGTCGTCTACCTCTTCTCGCTGGCCGATCGCTTGCCTCAACCACAAACACCCCAAGCAGCGACCGATCAAGCCCAGACTTCACCATCTCAGCCCACTGCGCCCGTCGATTCTTCGCCAATCAACTAGATGGTATAATACCGAACCATCATGACGAATCGGATTGTGGTTGCCATGAGTGGAGGCGTCGATAGCTCCGTCGCTGCGGCGTTGCTGCACGAGCAAGGCTTCGAGGTGATCGGGGTGACGATGCAGCTCTGGGGCAAGGACGTGTGCAGCTCTTCCGGCACCCGCCTGTGCTGCTCCGTGCGCGACGCCATGGACGCGAAAGCGGTCGCGAAGCGCCTCGGCATCCGGCACGAAGTCCTCGAACTGGAGCAGACCTTCCGCACCCATATCATCGACTACTTCGTGGAGAGCTATCGGGAGGGGTTGACTCCGAATCCCTGCATCGCCTGCAACGATCACATCAAGTTCGGTTCCTTGCTCGAGCACGCCGATCGTCTGGAGGCTCCCCTGATCGCGACCGGCCATTATGCGCGCATCTCACATGACGGTGAGCGCGATCGCGCGATCCTCAGGCGCGCCGCGGATCCACGCAAGGATCAGTCCTACGTCCTCTTTAATCTCACGCAACCGCAGCTGACCCGCGCGCGGTTTCCGCTGGGCGAGTTCGGCAAAGCGCAGGTGCGCGAGATGGCGCGTGCGCTCGGGCTGGCCACGGCGGAAAAGCCGGACAGCCAAGACGTCTGCTTCGTGCGCGATCGCGATAAGAACGGCTTTCTCAGAAAAGAGCTCAAGGTCGCAGACGAACCCGGCCCGATTATCGACGTCACAGGACGCGCGTTGGGAACTCATCAGGGGTTGCTCGGCTACACGATTGGCCAGCGCGAGGGGTTGGGGCTTGCGGTCGGGACACCGCTGTATGTCATTAGGTTGGATCAGCCGAACAATCGGCTCATCGTGGGATCGAACACAGAACTGTTGCGCGACACGTTGGTCGCGGAGCGGGTCAATTGGGTGTCGATCGCGCCCCCGCAGACTCCCATTCGTGCCTGGGCCAAGATTCGTTCGCGCCATGAACCTGCGGCCGCAGAGATTCATCCCTTGCACGATGGCGGCGCACGCGTTGCGTTCGATGAGCCGCAGTCGGCGATCACGCCGGGTCAAGCGGTCGTCTTCTATGAAGGGGATCTGCTGCTCGGTGGAGGATGGATCGCGAAATGAGCACACAGCAGGTGATAGGTGAGTGTCGGCAACTCCTCGAAGAGAAACTCACGAGAGTCCGTGAGGTCATAGCATCCTTCGGACGGGTGATGGTGGCGTTCTCCGGCGGAGTCGATTCGACGCTGCTCGCGAAGATGGCGCGCGACGTGCTTGGCAAAGCCAATGTGCTGACGGTGACCGCCGATTCGCCATCGCTGGCTCGGGAAGATTTAGAGGAAGCGCGCCGACTCGCGCAAAAGCTCGATCTCCAGCATCGCGTGATTCACACACACGAAGTCGCGGATGCGCTCTACCGCCGCAACACCGCCGCGCGCTGCTATGTCTGCAAGCAAGAGCTCTTCGTGGAGTTGGAAGAGCTGGCACAGGCCGAAGGCATTTCAGCCATCCTCTATGGCGCCATCAGCGACGATCAACTGGCTGAACGTCCGGGACAACGCGCGGCGGCTGAACGGGGTGTCAGCGCGCCGCTGCAGGACGCCGGCCTCGAGAAATGGGAAGTGCGCGAACTGGCCAGAGCGCTCGGCTTATCCAATTGGAAGCGGCCGCAGAACGCCTGCCTCTCCTCACGGATTCCGCATGGGATGGATGTGACAGAGGAGAAGCTGCGTCAGATTGAGGCCGCCGAAGCGTTTCTTCGCGGACAAGGATTTGTGCAAGTGCGCGTCAGACACCTCGGCGCGCATGCCCGGATCGAAGTGAGTCGAGATGAGGTGGCGCGGTTCAACGACGCGACACTCCGCGCGGCGGTTGCGGGCCAATTCGAGTCCCTCGGTTTCGAGACGGTCGGCATCGGTCGCGCCGGCTACCAACCCGGCGGCGCCAATCATCGCGACGTCGATGAGGTGCCACTTCTGGCGGTGTAGCTCAGTTGGTTAGAGCAGGGGAATCATAATCCCAAGGTCGCAGGTTCGAGTCCTGCCGCCGCCAGTTTTTCTTCTTTGTGTGTCTGATGTGGTTGAAGATGGACAACCCAACGCGTCTGCCATGACTCCTCACACGGCGAAGGGCCGATCTTCACTCGTTGTCATTTTTATTACCGTCTTTATCGACCTCGTGGGATTTGGGATTGTCATTCCCGTGCTGCCGTTGTATGCGGAGCGCTTCGGCGCCTCGGCGCTCACGATCGGTTTGCTGCTTGGTGTGTATTCCGCGATGCAGTTTCTTTTTGCGCCCCTCCTGGGCAAGCTCTCGGATCGTATCGGGCGTCGGCCGGTCCTCCTCGTGAGCATCATTGGCACGTCTCTTGGCTTCCTCTTAATGGGATGTGCGCACACGCTCTGGCTGCTCTTCGTGGCGCGCATCATCGATGGCATCACCGGCGGCAACATCTCGACCGCGCAAGCGTACATCGCCGACGTGACCCCGCCTGAGCAGCGCTCGCGGGGGATGGGGCTCATCGGTGCCGCGTTTGGTTTGGGATTCATCTTTGGTCCGGCGATTGGCGGCCTCCTCAGCCACTTCTCGTTGTCCGCGCCGTTTCTCTTTGCGGCAGGACTTGCCGCCTGCAACGCCACCGCGCTGTACTTCTTCCTTCCCGAAAGTCTCACGGCCGAGCATCGACGTGAAGCGCACCGTGACACCTCGATTACCGAAGTGTTCCGTGAAGCTAAGGGGTCCTCACTGCCGGTCGTGTTGGCGACGTATTTTTTTACGACGGTCGCGTTTTCATTGCTGACGGCCACCTACGCCCTCTTTACCGAAAAGCGGTTTGGCTTAAGCCCCACGCACATCGGCTACATCTTTGCCGGGCAAGGCGTTGTGGGGGCCATCATCCAAGGCGGCTTCATGGGCTGGCTCGTGCGGATCTTCAAGGATAAGACGCTGACGCTCATGGGGACGGTCGTGCTCGCCGCCGGCCTCTTTCTCTTGCCGATGAGCGCGACGCTGGCCACGCTGCTGATCGCAACGGCGGGCATTGCGATTGGGCACAGCCTCACCGCGGCTCCGCTGAATGGATTGGCCTCCAAGGACGTGCACGCGTCTTCGCAAGGGCGCGTCCTCGGGCTCATGCAGGCCTCGGCCAGCCTGGCGCGCATGGTCGGGCCGGTGCTCGGCGGAGCACTGCTCCATTACGACGCCCTCTCGTTGACGGCGTCATTTGGGCGCACACCCTATTGGGTGGGCGGCGGGATCATGATGATCGCAGTGCTGTGCGCCGCAGCACTCTAAGAAAAATTCTAAGAAAAATTCTCACATGCACTGATTACACACATAGGTAACACTTTTTTATGACTCCAATTGGGCGAGTTTCCACCCGTAGATCCCCCGGTAGCAGCGGCTATCCCGGAACACGGGCCGCTCGGGTCCATAGCGA
>JACQHR010000004.1 GCA_016198905.1 Candidatus Omnitrophota bacterium
CGCACGCCACGCTCCTCGCGCCTTGCGCCGCTGGCGTCTCGGCCCAGCGCGGCCGCGGGAGGTTTAGGGACGGGCTCTACGATTATTCGCACAAATACTCACATCCGTTTTACACGAACACGCGCGCGGGATCGTCGGACTGGCACGCTGCAGCCGAGCGAGGAGTATTTCCTGCGGCACATGGCCTACAAGCCCTACAACGACGTGGTGGTCTATCCGCTGCATGCGGAATTTGTGAAGCACCATCACGACTACAACGAGATCATCAAGGAGGTTGGCGATGCTGAGGGCATCCCAGTGGCCGATAGCGCATCGGCGCTGGGGTCGAATCCGGATGATTTTATCGACTTGGTGCACTATTCGGCGCAGGGCACGAACGCCCTCGCGCAATACTACGCCGACTTTCTGATTGAGCATCACCTGATCCGGTGATTGAGGGTAACGCAGAGCCGTTACCACGAGTGCCGCTCGACCTTCACGCGCTTGTCCCCACTTCCTTCTGCTTAATTTCACTGAATAACGCGTAAGATTCCTCCTCTTGACGCTCAGGAATACGATCAGGCACACTTATTTCGACAATTGATCGACGCACTTCTCGATAAAGGCAAACCCGTCGTGAGGCGGGGACGCAAAGCCACGGGTCTTCAACGAGATCGCCGGGTTACCGAAGATGCGCGGGGTGTTGAAGATAGCCGGGTTGCCGAAGGATGAGGGCGACTCGGTTCTTTTATTATTGCCCGATCGTCGAGGAACAGTGGAGGGTGTCCTGATGAGCATGCGGTGGCGCGGCAACGTGCTGGCAGTGCTGGTTGGGATCGCATCTTTACTTGGAGCTGTTCGCGTCGAGGGATGGTACCAGCCAGACGAGGAAGGGGCGACTCAGAACGTGACGCGGACGGTGCGATCTCGTGTGTCGCGCTCCATGCGATCAGGGATGCAGCGGTCCAAGGACACCTATACCCCTGAGCGGATCATCGTCAAGTACAAAGACTCGGTCACCGAGTGCGTTCACTGCCTGCTGCAAACACGAAGGACACTTCGTTCTGCGACGACCGACGCCTCCGATTCGGTCGACGTGCTCCACGTGAAGTATAAGGTTAAGGCGGCCAGACCTATTTTCCGTTCGCTCAGCGAGGAAGCACTCATTCCAGGGGCCAAGACGCTCACCGCGCTTCGAGCGCTGCGTGAAGTGAAACGCAACGCCAGCCTGCCAGGCGCGTTCACCTCGAGCCGCGCGCTTGCACCGACGGTTTCCATGCCGGACCTGAGTCATGTCTACGAGCTGACACTGGAGAAGGGTATGGATGCCCAACAAGCCGCAGCGGCATTCGCCAAAGACCCCCACGTTGAATACGCCCAACCGGATTACACAGCGAAAGCCTTTTGGAGTCCGAATGACTCATTTTATCAATCCCAGGGGACCTGGGGCCAGCGCTACGACGATCTCTGGAATCTCAAGAAACTCGGATTGGAGCAGGCCTGGAACGTCACGCGCGGCGCAGGGGTCGTGGTGGCTATTGTGGATACCGGCCTCGATTACAAGCATCCGGACATCGCTCGAAACGTCTGGGTGAATCCGGGCGAGGATCTGAACCGGAACGGTCGCGTTGATCGCACTGATCTCAACCGTATCGATAACGACGGTAACGGTTTCGTCAACGATGTGCGCGGATGGAACTTCATCGCGGGTAATAGCGACCCGATGGACGACAACGGGCACGGAACGCACGTGGCGGGCACGATCGCCGCCGTCGGCAATAACCGCACCGGGGTAATCGGGGTCGCTCCCGAAGCGAAGGTGATGCCCGTGAAAGCGCTCGATGCCACAGGGTCGGGAACAATGAGCGGGCTGGCCAGCGCTATTGTGTATGCGGCCGAAAACGGAGCCCAGGTCATCAACAATAGCTGGGGCTGCTACGTCCGATGTCCTTCCAATGGGATCATTGAAGATGCGGTGCGGTTCGCTTCCGCTCGCGGGGCGGTGGTCGTCTTCGCGGCAGGGAACAGCGCGGACAATGTCGCGTTCTACAGCCCGCAGAATATGACCGACTCGAAGCCGATCGTGGTTGCCGCCAGCACGGAGCAGGATACGCCGACGTCATTCACGAATTTTGGGTCACTGGTTGATGTCGCGGCCCCTGGCGGAGAAGCCGCGAGGCCGGGGTCCGATCAGCTCTCGGTGTACAACATCCTTTCTTTGCGAGCTGCGATGACGGGAGAGCGCGATCTCTTGGTGAAGAGCCGCTACCTGCGCCTCGCTGGCACGTCGATGGCGGCACCTCACGTCTCGGGAGTGGCGGCGCTGCTACGGGCCGCCAACGCCACACTGACGATGGAAAACGTCCGCCAGGTGCTGCGGGCTTCCGCAGATGACCTCAGTGGCCAAACGTGCACCGCATTCGGCGCCGGTCGGATCAATGCCAGCGAAGCATTGCGCATGGCCAGGGAACCCCTCCTCCGCGCCCAGATCACGAACCCTGCGGATAGCGCGGAGATCGACGCTCGAATCGGCACCGTGCCGATCACAGGGACGGCGACCGGGCCGACCTTCCGGCATTACACGCTGTCCTACGGGCCGGGGCTCGCGCCTACGCAGTGGACCACGATCGGATCGGATCGCGTGACCACGCCGGTGGAGGGTGGGGCGTTAGGAACGTGGTCGGTTCAGGATCTTTCGCGGGATTTCTACGTGCTGAAGCTCGCGGCGACCAGCCTCACGGGCCGTCAATTCGAAGCGTGCACGGTGGTCATCGTCACTGACCAACCGGCGCGGAAAATCGTTGAGAGGGGCTCTCCCATGCAGCCGTTCGTGTCTGATGAATTGGTTGCCTGGACGGATGAGCGCAACGATTCAGGGGACGTCTATTTGTATGATTTGCAGACGGGTACAGAACTCCGGGTCACCGACTCGCCGCTGTCGCAGGTGGTGACCGGAGTCTCCGGCCACCGCGTGGTGTGGGAAGATCACTATAGTGATGTGTACTTTTGCGACTACAACCGGGGAAGTAAGACCTGTCCACCCCAACCACTCCAAACCAGCCGCGGTAGGCAAGGGATGCCCGTCATTGATGGCGATCAGATTGCTTGGGCGGATCTCGCAGGGGCGCCGCGCAAGCGGCGCATGGTCAGCTATGATGTCCGAAGCGGCCAGACCCAGCGCTATCCTCTTGTCGAAACCCCCTTGCTCTATCTGACGGGTCTTTCCGGGAATCGCGTCGTGTGGGTTGGGCAGCCTCGAAGCGGTCCCTGGGAAATTCGGTTGGGTGACTTCGCGGGGACGCTGACGGAGCATCGCGTCGCGCCGACCAGCCTCGATCCTCGGGAAGTTCGACCAAGGATTTCTGGAAATCGCATCGTCTGGGTGGACTGGGATGGCTCAGATACCGAAGTCTACCTGTCCGAACGGGCGGCGGATGGTTCCGAAGTAAAACGGCAGGCACTGACAGACGACCTGGCGCTTCAGCTCTATGCCGACATCTCCGGCGACCGGGTGGTGTGGAGGGATCGGCGCAACGGAGTTTCGAATATTTACTTGCGCGATCTAAAACGGTTGACGGAGGAACATCTTGCTCCGAGTTGGTCAGGGCAGTACGATCCTGCCATTGCGGGGAACAAGATCGTCTGGGTCGAGTACCGGTCCGACGGCGCCGCCATCTATCTCGACGAACTTCCAGGGAATTGAAACCATGCTATCTCTCTTTCTACTCCGCCGCGGTCCGCGCGCTCGCCCTCACGAGCGGGGGGCGGTCCTGCTCTTTACCGTCTACATGATCGCCCTCGCACTTCTCCTTCTCAGTGGCGTCTTCCTTCAGCGAACGAACATCGAGATGCTCAGTGTTCGACAGATGCAGAATATGCAGCAAGCGTTCCATCTGGCGGAAGGCGCACTCGATTGGGCGCTGGCGGACGTGGCGCAGAATCCCTCGCGCCCCGATGTCACCGACGAGCCGGTCAGCGGTTTTGCGCAAGACGCGGCCTCCTATACGCTCACCACCGATTCCGATCCGACACTCAGAACCGTTAAAGCCAACGGCACGTTTGGGACTCTCAAACAGCAGGTGACCGCAACGTTCAAGATCGGTGGCGCGTCATATCCGCAAGAGGGGTTCTGGGCCAACCAGATCAGACTGGGACGGTATGATCAAAATACGTCAACCTTTTTAAATAACAGCCCTCTGCTCAAGGTCGTGGGGACGATTCGAGCGGCGTATGGCATTCCGGGTGCCGTCTCGCTGTACCACATACTCGTGGATGGCACGGATAGCAAGGTGTCAGCCGGACCTTCGCAGCCGCTCACGGTGGATGATTCCACGTATCCTGGATATACCAATCTCTTTCTTCCCGGGTTTCCTTATGATGAGCAGACGGGTATTCGCACCTGGCCTGGAGTGGTGCCCCAGCTGACGCAAGATCCTCAAGCCTACCCCCTGACGCTTCCGCAGCGGATCGATCCGCGCAACGATCCGCTGGTCGATCCGAGCGTACCCTCAAACCAGTGTCAGTCGAGCGGCGATCTTTTCTTGAAAAATTCCCAGCGCCACACGGTGAATAATGGAGACACGGGAGACACGCCTGATCTTGACCCAGCACCCGGACGCATTCTGGTGTGCTTTCACACCTTAGTCCTCGATGGGCGCAGCAAGCTGATCTTCACGGCCCCGGCGACGATCTATCTGACCGGCTACGTTGATCCGTTGAACGATCCTCGCTATGACCACTTACTTGATCGTTTTGAATTTGCCGGATTCGGCACCGGCAATAGCGTGGCGTTTGCGCAGAATCAGAAAACGACACTCCAGGCCGTGGATGGCCCCGGCGCCAACGCCCCGGTGTATAACAACGGGGTCGAGATCGTGGTGCCGGAGTGGGCGGATCGCAACCCCTGGGGACGCACAGACCTCATGTTTGTCGGTGGAACGTTCCACGGCTCTGTTGCGGCTCCGGAGGCCGGTGTCGTGGCGTGGGGAGGGGAGAACTTCAACCCTATCCGGATTGTCGCCGATGATATCTATTACGCGGGCAGTGCGGTCGCTGAGCCTTCAATCACGCGCTCAAGCGATCTTGTGTTAACACAACACGAAGGAGACGGCACCCCGAATCCGCAGCTCTCGGGGGGCGGCAATCGCCCCACGATCCTCAGTTGGACAAACACCTCCTCATCATCCTCCCCGTAATTCCAGAGCTCCCATAGCTCGAAGAAGGCGCGCTGGACTTCACATCACGTGAGCGTCGAGTCTGACACAGGTCATAGAACCTCATCCTCTCCAGGAGTAGCCTAAGGCCGTGATCTCGTTACGTGGGGTGTGTGGACGCGGAGGTGAGTGATGCAAATCCGTGAACTGATGACGGCGGATCCGGACGCGTGTGTGGCAACGGAGAGTTGTGCTGCGGCGGTGACGATCATGCGGCGGCGCAACTGCGGGTTTGTGCCCATCGTGGAGAGTCATGCAACCAAACGCGTGATCGGCGTCGTGACTGATCGGGATATCGCGCTCCATTTTGAGCGGGCGGTGCGGCCAGCCAGCGAGGTGGCGGTGGGGGAGTGCATGACGAGAGATGTGAAGAGCATTGCCCCGAGCGCCGGTCTGAACGAAGCGGCAACGCTGATGGAGCGGTTTGCCATCCATCGACTGCCTGTCGTTGACCAGGGTCGATTGGTTGGGGTGTTATCGCTCAAGGATATTGCGGTCGCGGCTGATAAGCGATGGGCCTATCCCGGATCGAGCACGGCGGAGCAGAAGTTGGGAGAAATCGTCGAGGCGATCGCCTCGGCGCGCAGTTAGAAGGTCGGAGGCTGCAACCTAACCCGGAGGAGAGGATGAGCGGGGTGGTGGGACTGTTGCGGACGCATCGCAGCAAGAGAACAGACGAGCAGCCGCTCGATCATGGCGAAGTCGCGCGCGTGGCGTATCAGCTGTACGAGGAACGCGGGTGCGCCCCGGGACATGCGCTGGAGGATTGGCTCAAGGCGGAAGCGATTGTCCGTCGACGGAGAAGCGAGCGCAGTACGCGGATTATCTAACCGCGGATGAACGCAACACCCTAGCGGATTTCGGCTAGAGAGAGGGGTCCTACCGATCGTGCGTCATAGAGGATTACGGACATGATGCTTACGGCGGCATGGACAATTGGCACGCTGGTGCTTTTTGTGCTCGAAGCCTTCGTGGTTGGGGTCGCGCTCTATCCGGCCGCGATGTCGTGGTATGCGGTGTGGATGCAGACGGCATCCTTCGATCCGGCGGTGAGGATGTTGTGGCTCTGCGTGGCGGCAGCGGCGGGGTTGTTCATCTACGGATTCACGCTGATGGGGATGATGGGGCTGCTGCGGATCCTGCTGCGCGTGCGGGTGTCAGAGGGGGAGTTTCCGCTCCTCTCGCTGGGAGCGGCGAAGTGGGGCCTGTCGATGGCGCTGAAATCGCCGGTGTCCCACACATTCATGAATATCATTGTCCTGACCCCGTTCATGGTGTTCTTCCTGCGTCTCATGGGAGCCAGAGTGGGCAGAGGTGTTCACATCAATTCGAAGTCCTGCGCGGATCCTCTCCTGCTTGAAATCGGGGACGGTTCCGTGATTGGGGGACACGCCACGATCATCGGGCATACGTTTGAACGGGGCAAGCTCATCCTCAAGAAGGTCACGATCGGTCAGCATGTCGTTGTAGGACTCAACGCCGTGATTTTGCCGGGAGCGGTGATCGGAGATGGTGCCGTGATCGCCGCGGGCGCGATTGTGCCAAAAGACACGATCGTGGCACCCGGCGCCATCTATAAAGGCATTCCAGTTGCCTCCGACGATGTTCGAAGTTCGTTCACGAGACCTCGTACGCCGCTGATGATGCCTCTGCCTCGAAGGAGAAGCCTGTACGATTCGTAGTTGAAAGTCCCTCCCTGTCCGCCAGCCCAGCGCCATGATCGAATTCCCATCGGGAAGGTGGTACAATCACGACGTGAGTGTCCGTGATACGGCTTGCCGAGAGGCGGAATCCCACGTAGGCACACAGACCCCTGGCGATGAGAAAACTGGACGGCGCATACACGACAGTCGTTGGCCTCGCAGGAGTGGCCGTGCTATTCGTGGCAGCCCCCAGCCTGACGGTTGCGGAAGAGTCGCTCTGGCGGCAGGTGCGCATCAATCTCGTGATGCGCGAGCGTCCGACGCTCGATGTCGTCGAAAGCGCGAACGATGCGGTACGCGCCGCCGAGCGCGAGCACGGCGCCGAACACCTGGCCGTGGCGACTCCACTTGAAACGCTTGGGCTGCTCTACCAGTCACAGGGCCGCTACGCCGAAGCCCAACAGACCTTTGAACGCCAGCTTCGCATTTTGGAGGCCCGATTCGGTGCCGGCCATCCCAAGGTCGCGACGAGCCGTCATCGCTTAGGTCTGCTCGCGCATCTTCAAGGACGCGATGAGGAAGCCGAGCGGTTGCTGCGGCAGGCGCTGGCCATGCGGCAAGTCGAGCTCGGGCCATACGACGGCGACGTCGCCGAATCGCTGATCGATCTGGGCATCTTCTACGATCTGCAACAGCGGATGGAGGAGGCCGGAATGCTCCTCGAGCGCGGCGTGGCCGTCCGCGAGCGGCACAAGAGCACGGCACCGTTGGAGTATGCGAAGGCGCTCAACGCGCTGGCGTCTCACGCGTACCTCCAGCAGCGGTATGCCGACGCCGTTCCCTTGACCGAACAAGCCCTCGCGATTGATCAGCGAGAGTTGGGTGTTGACAGCTCGGAAGCGGCGGCGGATCTGACCAACCTTGGCGTGCTGCAGGAGCATGTCGGGCATTATGAACAAGCCGAGCAGTTGTACCGACAGGCGATGGCGATTTGGGAGTCGGCGTTGGGAGAAGACCGTCCGGCGAGTGTTCCGCCACCAGGTCTGCAGTCACCGGTGATGCAGCGAGTGAGGCCCGCGGGACTTGTTGAGGACGCAGCAGCGTCGTCGATGCCTGCAAGTTCCGGGACATCTCAGCGGCGTCCGTGATCGCGGTGTGGGAACGAGAACGACATCATGGTTCTGATCGCCTGAAGGGTAGAGGATCCGTGCTGAAGGGCGGCATCGCATGCCTCGCTATGAGTTTGGCGGTCGCCCTGCCGACGCTGAGTGCCGCGAAGGAGGGCACGATAGACTTGTCCCTTCCGGTGGCGGTCCCTCACGGTCGGATGGAGCAAGCCGGTGTGTCCGTTGATATCGACGTGCTCGATGCGCAACACACCGTCGACATTTTTGACGTCGATCTCATCAAGAAAGGCGTGCAGCCGGTCATGATCAAGATTCACAATCACAGCATGCAGACCTATCGATTTAAGAAATCCGACGTCGACGCGCACTACATTCCCGCCGCCGTGGCGGCAAAGAAGGCGTATGAGAATCCGGTTCGGATTGGGGGCCGCTTCGTCAGGCGGGCGGTGGGCACGATTCCGCGATGGCTGCTCAATGCACCGAGCGGGATTGCGCGTGAGCATGCGGCCGATCAGCCGCTGTTGAATCGCGAGATGCAAGCCAGTTTTGTGCGGGGAGAAATCGCGGATGCCGATATCGCGCCCAACGCGACACTCGAAGGATTCCTGTACCTGAAGCCGCTTCAACCTGGCGTGCATGTCCGTATTCCGCTCTTGAATACGAGCACGCAAGAGCTGCTGATGTTTGATCGCGCCCGATAGCCGTTAATGGCTTTGTGAACCCGCCCCGCCACGTTCCGAACAACGACATCCACAAAAGGAGCATGACGTCTCATGGTTAAAACGATTGGGCTGATTGCGGCGGTGGCGATGCCATTGTGGAATATCCCGCTCATCCTTAAGCTTGAGCAGCGCAAGTCTTCGAAAGATATCAGCGTGGCGTGGGCGGTTGGCGTGTGGGTGTGTATCGTGTTGATGGTGCCAGCAGGGCTCACCTCGGCCGATGCGGTGTTTCGCGCGTTCACCGTTGTGAATACCATCTTGTTTACTGCGGTGGCGATTCAAGTGGTCCGGTATCGTTAGCCCAACGGCAGACATTGGGCGACTTCATGGCGTCAGCTCCCATCTGGGGCGTGGCGCTTTTTCCATTGGTAGGGCCCTCCCCGAAGAACAAGACGGCCGTCAGGAATAATTCCAAGTGCGGCAGCGAGCAGAACACGGTAAAATAATCAATTTGACGGCCCTTCTCGCTCCCGATCAGGAAGAGGCTCGCGATGCGCTGGACGCACACCCCACAACCCAACGGCCTGTTTCGCCCCGCCGATGAGCGCGACTCCTGCGGCACCGGCTTCGTCGCGTCTATTGACGGCGTGGCCACCCATGAGATTGTCCGTTGGGGGGTGCAGTGCGTCTGTAACGTGACCCACCGGGGTGCGGTCTCAGCCGACGCAAAAACCGGCGACGGCGCAGGGATCCTCACCCAAATTCCGCAGAAACTCTTCGCGAAAGTCCTCAAGCAGCTCAAGGCTCAACCGGTCGCTGCGGGCGATGTGGCCGTTGGAGTGATCTTCCTGTCTCAAGAGGCGAAGACGGCATCGTCGGCGAAGAAGATCGTCGAAGCGCAGATTGCTGCAGCCGGGGTGCGCCTCATTGGGTGGCGCGATGTGCCGGTCGATCCTTCCGTGCTCGGCGAGAAGGCGCTGGCGACGCTGCCGGTCATTCAGCACGTGCTGATGGCTCGGCCTGCGTCGATTCCCGCGGAGGATTTTGAGCGGCGGCTCTTCTTGATCCGCCGGCGCATCGAGTTGGCCTGGGAGCGCGAATCACTCGCCGACTGCTACATGCCATCCTTTTCGTCGAAGACCATCGCGTATAAAGGATTGTTGGTCGCTCCGCAGCTGTCGCTCTTTTACCGCGATCTCTCCGATTCGGACTATACGTCGGCGATCGTGGTCTTCCACCAGCGCTATTCCACCAACACGTTCCCGAACTGGTTCCTGGCGCAGCCGTTTCGCTTCCTCGGCCATAACGGCGAGATCAACACGCTGCAGGGCAACCGCAACTGGATGGCGGCGCGCGAGCCGGAACTGTCCTGCACGCGATGGGGCAAAGAGTTGAAGGAGCTGTTGCCCATCGTGCAGCCAGGCGGGTCGGACTCGATGAGCCTGGATAACGTGCTGGAGCTGCTCGTCATGTCCGGGCGCGACGTGCTGCACGCGATGATGATGCTCGTGCCGGATGCGTGGCAAGGGATGGCGGAGCTCGATCCGGCGGTCAAGGCTTTCTATAAATATCACGCGCTCCTCATGGAGCCGTGGGACGGTCCGGCGGCCCTCGCGTTTACCGACGGCACCGTCGTGGGAGCGACCCTCGATCGCAACGGGCTGCGCCCCGCGCGCTATTGGGTGACGAAAGATCGTGTCGCGATCATGGCCTCCGAGGTCGGCGTGGTGGACTTTGAGCCCTCGCGGATTGTCGAGAAAGGACGGCTGGGCCCCGGCCAGGTGTTTGCCGTCGATACCAAGCGCAAACAATTGCTCAAGAACGATGCGATCAAGCACGAGTACGCGGCGGCCAAGCCGTATCGCGACTGGGTCGAGAAGAGCCTCGTCTCGATTGAGCACATCGTAAACAGCCACATCGCGGATGAGGTCATCGTCGAACCGACCTCGCTAATGCAGCATCAAGTGGCGTTCGGCTACACCGATGAAGAGCTGCACATGATCATCGAGCCGATGGTGAAGACCGGCAAAGAGCCGATCTGGTCGATGGGCGACGATGCGCCGCTGTCGGTGCTCTCAAGCAAGCCGAAGTCGCTGTTTACGTATTTCAAGCAGCTCTTCGCCCAGGTGACCAATCCGCCGATCGATCCGATCCGCGAAGAGCTGGTGATGTCGCTCAACACCGTGCTCGGCACGCGGCCGAATCCCTTGGAGGAAGGGCCGGCGCAGAAACGCATGTTGCGCACGACCAGCCCGCTGCTGTTGCCGCAGGAGTTCGCGGCAATTCGCTCGCTGCGCCAAAGCGACCTGAAGGCGACGACGATTGCGACGACCTTTGAGGTCGCTAAGGGTGCGAAGGGGCTGCGCTTGGCGGTGCAGCGGTTGCGCGAGGACGCCGTGAAAGCCGTCGACGCAGGGGCCACGATCCTCATTCTGAGCGACCGCGGGATCAACGCGTCGCTGGCCCCCATGCCGCCGCTGTTGGCCGTGGCGGCGGTGCATCACCATCTGATTCGCACCGGACGTCGGATGAAGACGAGTCTGATTCTGGAAACCGGCGAAACGCACGATGTGCATCAGGTCGCCTGTGTGGTCGGCTACGGCGCGTCGGCCGTCTATCCGTATTTGTTATTCCAGACGATCAAGTCGATGGAAGGCGCCGGGCGACTTGGCACTGAGACCTTCGATCAGGCGTTGGCTCATTATAAGAAGGCCATCGACCAAGGCGTGCTGAAGATCATGTCGAAGATGGGCATTTCGACCGTCGGCAGCTATCGCGGCGCGCAGATTTTCGAAGCGCTCGGCATCGCCAAAGAGCTGATCGAGGAATGTTTCCCCGGCACCCCCTCGCGTATCGGCGGCATCACCTATGAGCACATCGCCGAGGCAGTGCTCGCACTTCATCGCGAGGCGTATGGGGCGGCTGCTGCGCCGACACATCTTGAAGCCGGCGGCTTCTACAAGTATCGCCGCGACGGCGAGTATCACGCTTTCAATCCCGAGATGGTGCGCCATTTGCAGCAGTCGGTGAGCGTCGGCGACTACGAGTCGTACAAGAAATTTGCCGCGACGGTCAACACCCGCCCGCCGATGGCGCTGCGCGATCTGCTCGATGTCACACCATTGGGTAAACCGATTCCCGTCGAGGAGGTCGAGCCGGTTGACGCCATCACGCGTCGCTTCGTGACGGCGAGCATCTCGTACGGCGCACTCTCGCTTGAGGCGCATGAGACAATGGCGATTGCGATGAACCGCCTCGGCGGCAAATCCGGCTCCGGCGAGGGCGGAGAAGACCCGGCGCGCTATCACCCCACCGACCCCAAGATGAATCGCAGCTCGGCGATCAAGCAGGTCGCCTCAGGACGTTTCGGAGTGACTCCGGAATATTTGATGTCGGCGCGCGAGCTGGAAATCAAGATGGCGCAAGGCTCGAAGCCCGGCGAGGGCGGCCAGCTGCCGGGACCAAAAGTCTCGGCGGACATCGCGCGCGTGCGGCACACGCTACCGGGCATCTCGCTCATTTCGCCGCCGCCGCACCACGACATCTACTCCATCGAGGACCTCGCCCAGCTCATCTACGATTTGAAGATGATCAATCCTGAGGCGCGCGTGAACGTGAAGCTCGTCGCGGAGGCGGGCGTCGGGACGATCGCGGCGGGTGTCGCGAAGGGCCACGCGGATACGATTCTGATTTCCGGGTACGACGGCGGCACCGGAGCGAGTCCGCTCAGCTCGATCAAGAACGCCGGGCTGCCATGGGAGTTGGGGCTCGCCGAGACGCAGCAGACGCTGCGCATGAACGGGCTGCGCGAAAAAGTGATCGTGCGCGCCGACGGCGGGATGAAAACCGGGCGCGACGTTCTCATCGCGGCGGTGTTCGGCGCCGAAGAGTTCGGATTCGGCACCGCGGCGGTTGTCGCAACCGGCTGTGTCATGACGCGTCAGTGTCATTTGAATACCTGCCCCGTCGGGGTCGCCACACAGGATCCAAAGTTGCGCGCGCGCTTTACCGGCACGCCGGAGATGGTCGTCAACTACATGGTCTTCGTCGCCCAGGAGCTGCGCGAGTACCTGGCCGCCCTCGGCGTGCGCACGCTCGATGAACTCATCGGCCGCACCGACCTGCTGGTGCGGCGCAACCTGCCGAACCTTTCGCCGAAAGCGCACACCGTCAACCTCGATTCGGTGATGAAGACGATCGAGGCCGGGTCGCGATTGCATACGGCCGCGCGCAATGATTGGGAAGCAGACATTCCGCTCGATGTGCAGATCATCAAGGATGCGAAGGCCGCACTCGAAGGGCGCGGGAAGATGAAACTCGAGTACCCGATTCGGAATACCAATCGCACCGTCGGCGCGCGCGTGGCAGGCGAGATCGCCAAGCGCTACGGCGATAAAGGGCTGCCGATCGCGACGGTTGATGTGACCTTCCGCGGAGTGGCGGGGCAGAGCTTCGGCGCCTTCTGCATCCAAGGCGTGCGGCTGACCTTGATCGGCGAATCCAACGACTATGTCGGCAAAGGCATGGCGGGCGGGGAGCTGATCATTCGCCCGCCGGATGAATCGCCGTTTGCGTGGCATCTCAATTCCATCGTCGGCAACACGTGTTTGTACGGCGCGACGGGCGGCGTCCTCTACGCGGCCGGGCGCGCGGGCGAGCGTTTTGGCGTGCGCAATTCCGGAGCATTTGCGGTGATCGAGGGCTTAGGCGATCACGGCTGCGAGTACATGACCGGCGGCATCGTGTTGGTGCTCGGTGAGACCGGGCGCAACTTTGGCGCCGGCATGACCGGCGGGCGCGCGTACGTCCTGGATCAAGAGCGCGTGTTTGAGAAGCGCGTGAATCTGGAGCTCGTGCAACTCGAGCGGCTCGAGGGCGCGGATGACGTCGACAACGTCCGCACGCTTCTTGAGCGGCACTTCGTCGCCACGAAGAGCAATCGCGCGCTGGAAGTCCTCAGCAACTGGGAAGACCATCAGGAATTGTTCTGGATGGTGGTCCCGCGCGGCGTCGGGGCGAAACTCGAGCAGTTTGTCAGCGCCAAAGAAGGCTAAAAGAGCAAGCACGCAGCAGACAGCACACAGCAGTAAGATCGGACACACCTAAGACCGACCACCTGGTACATTCGTTGATCTTCATCGCTCGGGAGCCGTTCGTCTGCCATGACTGTCACTGAAGCTCAAGTTCTTCAAGCGCTCAAGGTTGTGCAGGATCCTGATCTGAAGCGCGACCTCGTCTCGCTGGGGTTCATCAAGAACGTCAGCGTGCAGGGCGATCGCGTCAGCTTTGCGATTGAGCTGACGACGCCTGCGTGTCCGGTGCGCGACCTCATGAAGGAAGAGGCGCGTGCCGCGGTCGCAGCACTGCCCGGCGTCGCACAGGTCGACATCACGATGACCTCGCAGGTACGCACCTCGATCGCCGCGCAGAACGCCGATCGCCTGATTCCGACGATCAAAAACGTGATTCCGATTGCCAGCGGGAAGGGCGGCGTGGGCAAATCGACGGTGAGTGCCAATCTCGCCTTAGCACTCGCGCGCACCAGCGCGCGGGTTGGCGTCATGGATGCGGACGTCTACGGCCCGAGCATCCCGACGATCCTTGGTATCACCGATCAGCCCGAGGTCGATGAGCAGAATCGCATCACGCCCGTCGAGCGCAGCGGCCTCAAGGTC
Source organism: Candidatus Omnitrophota bacterium (assembly GCA_016198905.1). Taxonomy (GTDB): domain Bacteria; phylum Omnitrophota; class Gorgyraeia; order Aquiviventales; family Aquiviventaceae; genus JACQHR01. Next base: position 14,300 of record JACQHR010000004.1, read on the forward strand.
ATGTCGATGGGCTTCTTCATGAAGCCTGAGGAAGCGGTCGTCTGGCGCGGGCCGATGCTACATAAGACCGTTGAGCAATTCCTCGGCGGCGTGAAGTGGGGTGAGCTCGACTATCTCATCATCGATTTGCCGCCCGGGACCGGCGATGTGCAGCTCTCACTCTGTCAGATGATCCCGATTACGGGCGCGGTGATTGTCTCGACGCCGCAGGACGTGGCCCTCAACGTTGCGCAAAAAGCGATTGCGATGTTCAAGAAGCTCAACGCGCCGATCCTCGGCGTCATCGAGAACATGAGCTACTACCTGTGCCCGCACTGCGGCAAGCGTGACGACATCTTTGGGACGGGCGGAGCGAAGCAGATAGCACGGCGATTGGAGATTCCATTCCTCGGAGAGATTCCTCTAGCGACACCGATCCGTATCGCCTCGGATGCGGGCAAACCGGTGGTGTTGACCGATCCAACATCGTCGTCGGCAAAGGCGTTCATTGAAGCCGCCGAGCGCCTCGCCGCGCAAGTCAGCATCCGCGGCATGCAAGGCGAGCTTGCCCCTCAAGTGAAAGTGACATTCTAGATGGGGCGGGGGGCGAGGGGCACGGGGCGAGGGAAACGTCGAGCGAACTCTATGGATGCGTTTGACCCGACGGATATCTTTGCTGCGCTCAATGCGGCGCAGGTGAAATATCTGCTCATCGGGGGTCTTGCGGTGATTTTCCATGGCATTAGGCGGACGACAGGTGACGTGGACCTGTCGGTTCATCTGACGACCGACAACCTCGAACGCCTCGCGATGGCACTCAGGCACCTTGGCTTTGTCCCTCGGGTGCCGGCGCCAATTGCCGGACTTGCTGATCCCAAGACGCGGCGGATGTGGACGCAACAGCGGGGCATGAAGGTCTATTCGTTCATTGAGCCTTATGGGATTCCACCAAGGAACATCGATGTGATGGTGGAGCCGTTGAAAGATTTTGAAGCGGTGTATCGAAGACGCAAGGTGGCTGCCCTGCGGGGTATTCCTGTGCCGCTGATCCCTGTCAAGGAGCTTGCACAGATGAAGCGAAAGGCGGGGCGCCCACAAGATCTTCAAGATGTGCAGGACTTGCGGCTGGCTGGAAAAATTCCATGAAGCGCTATCCCCTCGGGTCCTATGAGGAGACACGGCAATTCATGTTCAGACAATTTAGTCGGCTCACGCCTGATCAGAAATTGGACTGGCTCTCTAGCATGTTGAAGTTTCTTGACACAGTGAATCCTGCCGCACGATGGCGGCGCCTTGGATTGGCGGTGCCTCGCCGGATCATCAAGCGTCGAAAGAGATCATGAACCAGACGAGCGCGCCTGTACCGACTGAAATCGGACGGGCGAATCAGCACGATGTGAAGATCATTTGGCAGGATGGGCACGAGAGCGTGTATCCGGCGCGCGAGCTGCGGTTGAAGTGTCCGTGCGCCGGCTGCGTCGATGAAATGACCGGAGCGATTCGTATCATCGCCACGAGCATCCCGCCGGATGTGCATCCGCTGAAGATCGACCTCATCGGCCGCTATGCGATCACGATCCATTGGTCCGACGGCCACCGCACCGGCATTTATGCATTTCAACTCTTGAGAGCGCTCTGTCCATGTTGCGCCGCCAAATCGTAATTGGAGCGATTGCGTTGGTGCTCATGGTTGGCAGAATCGTGTCTGCGCAAGAACCGCCGGTGCGGCCGTGTCAGTCGGAGGACGTCGTTGGCACGTGGACCTTGGTGAGCTTGAAACCCAACATCCCGCCACGCAGCGATGATCCAGATTTCTTCCCGCACCAGCTGTGGACCTTCACCGCATCGGGAACAATGCGGATCATGAAGCGGGCCACTCCGTTCAAGGCGGACGAGCTGGGAAAGTTTATCCATGTGTCGTCACATGAGCCGTCGATGACAACTTCATATCAAGTCTATGCTGAACGAGCTGCATTGGTGATGTCTCCGCAAGGGGCACCGTCTCCATATTTGTTCTCCTGCTTGGTGGTCGCACAGGCGCATGAGGCAGCGGGGCTGAAGCCCGGTGACTTATTGCTCGACCTGCGCACGGCAGACGGGCGCGAAATCGTTCTAGGTCACCATCTCAGAAAACTGCAGTAAAGTGGTTCAGTGTCATTGAGCAGACGAACGGCTAGGCAGCGCCATTAAGAACATTAGCTCTCTTGCCATTAATCTTGAAGCTGCAAACTTGGAGCAAGTGGCCAGCACATAAGAGGCGGCCCGCGGCTTGCCTCCCCGGCTCGCCAGTCGTGATTGTCGGGGCGGGCGGCGCTAGATGACCGTCGGGCCGGGGAGGACGCCTCCGGATTCTCGAGTGACAAAGGAGATGAGAGTGATGCGCATTCGTAAACGATATGTCATGTTGGTGCTGGGTCTGATGATGTTAGCTGCTCCAGCATTTGGAGCGGAGGGAGAGTCCTTTTATGATAAGCAAGGCGATCACCACTTTGTGCCAAAGGTGGGTTTCGTGCCAGACGAAGACACGGCAATCAAAATTGCCGAAGCGATCTGGGCTCCAATTTACGGGGAGAGCCTCAATGATGAGCGGCCATTCCATGCCAACCTGGTTGGGGATATTTGGCATGTCGAAGGATCTCTCCCAGAAGGTATGAGTGGAGGTGTGGCCGAAGCCGAAATTGCCAAGGCGGATGGAAGAATTCTTCGAGTCTCGCATGGGAAATAGTACTGGAAAAATCGGGGACGGTTCTGCTCCGTCGAAAACCTCTTCCGATCGCTATCGGGGCCACGGGGCCTGCCCCGGCGCCACCCTGCGCCGTCCTCGCCCAGCGACTATCGCGCTGGTTCTGCGGGCGACGCAGGGGACCCGTCGCCGGGTCACCCGTGGCCCACGAGCGAGCTTTTCGACAGAGCAGGGACGGTTCTCAATTCTTGGGTCTTGAGTCTTGTGTCTTGAGTCCCACTCCTGAAGTCTGAGGTCTGATGTCTGAGCGAATCAATTTTGATTACGGAGCAAGCACGCCGATCGTGCCCGACGTGAAGCAGGCGATGATGGCGGCCCTCGATGCGGGGGGCAACCCGTCGTCGGTGCATCAGCGAGGGCAGCAGGCCAAACGCCTCCTTACGCAGGCACGCAAGCAGGTCGCGTCACTGATTAACGCGAAGCCTGAGGAACTCTATTTCACTTCGTGCGGCACTGAGTCGAACAATTGGGCGCTGCGCGGGCTCTTCGCTGCGAACACCCCGCCTGCCCTTCGGCAACTGTCGGGGCAGGAGCGCAAGGGCAAGCATTTGATTGTTTCCGCCATCGAGCATCCATCCATCTCCTTGATCGCTCGCCGGCTCGAGCTCGACGGCGCATATGTGACAATTCTTCCGGTTGATCGCGAAGGATGCGTGTCGCCCGGCGATCTCAAAGCTGCGATGAAACCCGATACCGTCCTCGTCTCGATCATGCTGGCCAACGGGGAAGTCGGCACGATCGAGCCGATTCACGAGCTCGCGGCCATCGCGCATGAGCAGGGAGCACTGTTTCATACCGATGCGATCGCGGCCGTCGGATCGATTCCCGTCGATGTGAAGGCGCTCAACGTCGATGCGCTCAGCCTTGCCGCGGATCAGTTCGGCGGGCCGCAAGGGGCTGCGGCGCTGTTTGTGCGCGAAGGTGTGCGCATCTTGCCGCTGCTCGAAGGCGGCGGGCAAGAAGTTGGCGCGCGCTCCGGCACCGAGTCACTGCCGGCCATTGTCGGCATGGGTATCGCAGCTGAGATCGCGCAACAAGGTCTTCCGGAGCGTATCGAGCAGCTGAGCCAACTGCGGGATCGACTGCAGGACGGACTTAATCAACGTATTGAGGGATTACGGATCAATGGTCCATCTGATATTCGGCGGGTGGCGCGGCGCGGGGCTCCCCAGCCGCCCGCAGCCGACGACGCCGATAGTGCGGCGCGGCGAGGACGGATGGGGTGCGCCGCGACAGGACCCGCCGAAGGCGATGATGAGATGCACAGACGACTACCGCACAATCTCCATGTGTGCATTGACGGTGTGGCGAGCGAAGCACTGGTCCTCGGATTGGATCATGCCGGCATCGCCGTCGGTCTTGGCTCGGCCTGCAACTCGAAAGCGATGCGCCCATCCCATGTGCTGAAGGCGATGGGACTGACCGATGAGCAAGCCAAAGGCGCGCTCGTGTTGACCGTGGGCGAGCCGACGACCGAGGACGACATTGATCGCGCATTGGAAATCATCCCAGTCGTGGTACAGCGCTTGCGAAACGTTACTGCATTGACAGCTCGGTAGGGAGGGGTGGCAGGGCAATGGTGGAGCCGGACGTCTGGAGGGCCGAGCGGCCATGGTCCCCCGCCAGAGGCGGGGGGAGCGAGGCCCGGAAGCCGAGCGAAGGACCGCCACGGTGGGGCGGGCCGAGCGTTCCGGCGGAACCATGCCCTGACAGGCCCCCGACCATCTGAATCATGAAGTATATTATTGTTCTTCCTGATGGCGTGGCGGATGTGCCGATCAAAGAGCTCGGCGGTAAGACTCCGTTGGAAGTTGCCAAACATCTGAATCTCGATTGGATCGCGCGCGAGGGCACAACCGGCTGGGCGCACACGATTCCATCTGGGTTTGCGCCGGGCTCGGACGTCGGCTGCATGAGTGTGTTCGGCTACGATCCGCGCAAATATCACACGGGTCGAGCCCCGCTCGAAGCCGCCGCACAGGGTATTCTGTTGAAGCCCGGCCAAGTGGCCTTTCGCTGCAACACGCTGACCGTCGAGAACGGCAGGATGATCGATCACTCCGCGGATCACATCACGAGCGAAGAATCCGCGCAGCTCATCAAGACGATCAGCGACCGGCTTGGCAGCGACGAGGTCCGCTACATCGCCGGCGTGAGCTACCGGCATCTGACGATCATTGACGGCGCAGAGTTCGCCAAGACCGAATGTACGCCACCGCACGATATCCTCGATAAGCGCATTGACGAGTATCTGCCGAAGGGTCCAGGATCCAACGTCTTGCGCCGGCACATGGAGCAATCGACGGCCATCCTCAAGGACCATCCCGTGAACCGCGAGCGCATCAAGCAGGGCAAACGCCCGGCGACGATGACATGGTTCTGGGGTCAGGGCACCGCGGTGAGTTTTCCGCCGTTTCAGCAGGCGTACGGCAAGAAGGCCGCGTGCATCAGCGCCGTCGACATCGTGCGCGGCATCGGCACACTCGCGAGCATGGAGATCCTCAAAGTGCCGGGCATCACAGGCTACTTCGATACGAACTACGAAGGCAAAGCCGACTATGCGCTCAACGCCTTGGATGAAGGCTGCGATCTCGTGGTCGTGCACGTCGAATCCACCGACGAAGCCGGTCACATGGGCGATGTGCGGAAGAAGATTCAGGCAATTGAAGACGTCGATCGCCGGCTCGTGGGCCGGTTGCTCGAGGGGTTGAAGCAGCGCAACGAGCCGTACGCGATCATGGTCGTGCCGGATCATCCCACGAGTGTGGCGATTCGCACGCATATCGCCGAGCCGGTTCCCTTCGCCATCTACGCGACGAATGGCGCCAAAGACGCCGTGACCGCGTATAATGAAACGGCGATCAAGGCCTCAGCCACACGATTTGAAGAAGGTTTTCAGCTGATGTCCTTCTTCCTCGTACCGGGTACCAAGGGGACAGGTTGAAGCGTGTGCCAGGGGGCGATTTCCGCGAAACCGGCGCGGGTGGAGATGAGGTGGCTCGAGAGATGACCCGTGGGTGAGCCAATATTTCGGTCAAAAGCCCAACCACGCAAAGCGGTACGTGTCCCTTTGGAACCCGGTACCTTACAATGCAACCGGCGGCCCCAAAGATGCCGCGACATCGTATAATGAATCTGCCATCAAGGCTTCACGCCTCCGATTTGAACAAGGGTACGCCCTGATGGCGACGTTTCTCGCATCCAAGCCCAATAACTGACGAGCAACACACACATGCGATTCCGATTGGGCTCTCTGGCACTTGGCGTATACTGGTTTCTTCCTGTCCTGGTGGCTGGGGAGGTGCTCGACAACCGTGCGTTATTGCGGGAAGATCCCGCCGCCATCGTGGGAGGCGTCATCAGTGAGATTCAAATAGTTCGTACTCGGATGAAATATGAAGGAATGAGCGAGACCATGGTAAGAATCCTCGAGTTCCCCGAGCATATCCTTGTCCTACAGACAGACGGTGAGGGGGTCGTCGAATCGACGCTGTCGCGCGAAGTCTATGAGCAACTGTGGGCGGATCTTGAACAGCGCGGATTGTGGCAACTGAGGGCATCCTCAGCGGATCTGTTTAGTCATTCGAGCAAATTCGTGGTCACTGCACGACGGGGCGAGCAGCGCGCCGAATTCACGGCACAATATCCACCGCTGCTGATTCCATCCGAGCCACTTGCCGCATCGGATCAGCGGGCGGCAATGATTCGCACTATCGCCGTGGCGACAGGCTGGATTGACCGGGGAGATGGGCTTTATCCTTCTCCGGGAAGCTATACGGTCTTTGGAGGTGTGGATTCTGGCGAACAAGAGACTCGCGCAGCACCGTAAGAGATGTCCCTCGGTACTCAAAGACGCAGGTACGCAGACACGTGTTCGTAAGAAGGAGGCTTGATGCGGATTACGGTTCGGGCGGGGCAGGTAGGGCACATACGTCAGGGGCTTCAGGTCTATGGGGCGCTGGAGGGTGATCGGCATCCGGAGCGGTTGCTGCCGGCCTCATCGGCACGTGATCAACAGCTCAAACAGCTTGTGACCGGCTCGGGATTCCGCGGCGCTCCCAACGAGATCGTGCTCTTGCCGAAGGGCACACAGTGGGTGCTGGTGGTCGGTCTTGGGAAAGCCAAAGAGCTTTCCATCGAAAAGATACGGCAGTGTGCCGGCACGGCGGCCCGCACCGCGCGCGCTCAGGGCTTTACGGCGGTGACGCTGCCAGTGATCGTCGAGCGCGGTTTGGGGCCGGTCGAGGTGATGGCGCAAGCCAGCGCCGAAGGGGCGCTGCTGGGGCTGTACCGCTATGACAAGCTCAAGCAGCTCTCCAAACATGAGCAGAGCCGGCGCATCGAGGCGATCACGCTCGTCGTCGAACAATCGGGTGATCTCGGCGCGGCCAAGCACGGCGCGCACAAGGGGCAGGTGATCGCCGAGGCGGTGTCGCTCGCGCGCGACCTCATCAACGGCCCATCGAATCTCGTGACCCCGACAGTCCTCGCAGACGAAGCGAGAAAGATCGCCAAACAGTTTCGGTTGAAGTGCACCGTCATTCCTTTCGCGCGCTTGAAGCAGTTGGGATTTGGCGGCATCGTCGGTGTCGCGCAGGGAGCGTCGCACCCGGCGCAGTTTATCGTTCTCGAATACAAGCCGGCGCCTCGGCCCGCCGGTCGTAATCGCCGGGGCGGGCGCGCGACCAAGACGTATGCGCTCTGCGGCAAAGGTATTACGTTTGACACCGGGGGGATCAACATCAAGCCCTCGGCGAAGATGGAGCTGATGAAGTACGACATGGCGGGTGCTGCGGCGGTGCTCGGCACCATAAAAGCGGCAGCGACGCTGAAATTGCCGGTGCGCATCATCGGGATCATTGCGGCGACGGACAACATGCCCTCGGGCAGCGCGCAGAAGCCGGGCGATGTCTTGACGACGCTCTCCGGCAAGACCGTCGAGGTGCTCAACACCGACGCCGAAGGGCGATTGGTACTCACCGATTGTTTGCATTACGCCAAGCGCTTCAAGCCGGACTACACGATCGATCTGGCGACGCTGACCGGCGCGTGCGTGATCGCACTGGGCAGCGAAGCGGTCGGGTTGATGGGCAACGATGAGAAACTTGCCGAGCGCATCACGAAGGCCGGTGAGCAGACGCACGAGCGCGTCTGGCGCTTGCCGATGTGGGAGGAATATGGCGGCCAGCTCATCAAGTCGGACATCGCGGATCTGCGCAACGTGACGAACACCGGCGAGGCGGGAACCATCACGGCGGCAAAATTCCTCGAAGCCTTCGTTGAGGGCATGCACTGGGCGCATCTTGATATCGCCGGCACCGCGTGGAGTGACAAGCCAAAGCCGTACATCCCGAAAGGGGCCGTCGGCATCGGCGTGCGGCTCCTCATCGAATTGATGGAGAAGGGAAAGTAAAAGAGATTTGGCGCGTGGGGCGGGAGACGCGGTGGACGAGCGAGTGGGAGGATCCACACCGGGCGGAGGGGCCCACGAGCTGGACACCGCGGCAGGCCCCGCCCCCTTGTAGTCATCGTTGATAACTGTCATCGAGGTGGAGCATGCCAAGTACCGACGATGAATTGAGGAAACTCAAGCAAGTCCTGGAGATTCCCGCGGGCAAGGAATGGGAATCGACGGTGCGGCTGCTCCTGCATCTCATGGGAGAGAATCCCTCGAGAGAAGGGTTGCGCCGCACGCCGCTGCGCGTCAAGCAAGCGCTGCAGTTCTTTACCTCCGGCTACCGGCAAGATCCCGCCAAGATCCTCAACCGTTCGTTTGACGTGAAGCAGGATGAGATGGTGGTGGTCAAGGACATTGACTTCTTTTCCTTGTGTGAACATCATCTCCTGCCGTTCTTCGGCAAATGTCATGTCGCCTACATGCCCAATCAAAAGATCTTGGGCCTCAGCAAAATCCCGCGTTTGGTCGACGTATTCTCCCGTCGGTTGCAGGTTCAAGAACGCCTGACCGTGCAGATCGCCGAGGCGATCAATGTGCATCTGAAGCCTCTTGGGGTGGCCTGCGTCATGGAGGCCAGCCACCTGTGCATGATGATGCGCGGCGTCCAGAAGCAGAACGCGAAAGCCGTCACCAGCTCCATGCTGGGGGTCTTCCGCTCTAGCGAAAAAACCCGCGCGGAATTTCTGACGCTCATCCGCTCCAGCCTCGTCGGGTAGCAAGACCGTCAATGGCGAAGCGCTACCGCTTATGATAGAATGCCTCCCGAAATGGAGACTGTGACGATGACCGCGCAGCTGCCCACGACGCGCAACAGCCAGATTGTCACCCAGTTAGCCTGTGCCCGCCAGGGCATCATCACCGATGCCATGAAACGGGTGGCTGAGCGGGAAGGGTTGGAGCCTGAGCTCATCCGCGCCGAGATCGCCCGCGGCCGCTTGATCATTCCGGCCAATATCCACCATTTGGCCGCCAGCCTTGATCCGATAGGAGTCGGCACGGTGGCCTCGGTGAAGATCAACGCCAACATCGGCAATTCCGCTGTCACCTCGAATATTGAGGAAGAGGTGAAGAAGCTGCACATGGCGGTCCACTACGGCGCCGACACCGTGATGGACCTCTCAACCGGCGGCAACATTCCTGACATTCGCAACGCCATGATCGCCGCCAGCCCGGTGCCGCTGGGCACCGTGCCGATCTACGAAGCGGTGACGCGCGTCAAACGCGTCGAAGACCTCACCCTGAAGATTTTGTTGGACGTCATCGAAGAGCAAGCCGAGCAAGGCGTCGACTACATGACGATCCACGCGGGGATCTTGCTCGAGTATCTGCCGCTGACACAGAATCGCGTCACCGGCATCGTGAGCCGCGGCGGCAGTTTGCTCGCGCAGTGGATGGCCGCCCATCGCGAACAGAATCCGCTCTACGAGCATTTCGATGCGATCAGCGACATTCTGCGCAAGCACGATGTCTCCTACAGCCTCGGCGACAGCTTGCGGCCCGGCTGTCTGGCCGACGCGTCTGATCAAGCGCAGCTGGCGGAGTTGAAGACGCTCGGCGAGTTGACCGAGCGCGCGTGGGCGAAAGACGTGCAGGTCATGGTCGAAGGTCCCGGCCACGTGCCGATGGATCAGCTGGAGATGAACGTGAAGCTGCAGCAACGGTATTGCCACGAAGCGCCGTTCTACACGCTGGGTCCGCTTGTGACGGATATCGCACCCGGCTACGATCACATCACGTCGGCCATTGGCGCGGCGATGGTGGGCTGGTACGGCTCAAGCCTGTTGTGTTATGTCACCCCGAAAGAGCACCTCGGCTTGCCGAATGAAGAGGATGTGCGCAACGGGGTGATCGCGTACAAGATCGCCGCGCACGCCGCCGACGTAGCGCGTGGGCGCCGGGGCGCGCGGCAGCGAGACGATGCGCTTTCGCACGCCAGATTCACATTCGATTGGGAAGAGCAGTTCAAGTTATCGCTTGACCCGGAGACGTCCCGCAAGATGCACGATGAGACGCTCCCGGATGGGTTCTACAAGGATGCGAAGTTCTGTTCGATGTGCGGCCCGAAGTTCTGTTCGATGCGGGTCTCGCAAACGACGGCCAAGATCCTGGAAGAGCCGGTGCCGTCGGCGTAATGGTGCACTGCGTGCTGTGTTCGAATGCCATCAACGGGGGTTGAACAGCATGGAAATCGAGAAGAAGCTCGCCAAGCACTTGAAGAAACTGAACAAGGCCATCCAGAAGGTCGTCGCAAAATCTCCGGACTTCGGGGAGTTGCGCAAGCTGTTGCGCGAAGAGCAGGTCGAGCTGGCGATTTACGTCGTCCCGCTCATCGGGGGCAAGCCGGCGACCGAAGACTTGCGCTTTGAGTTGACTGAGTCGGACAAGTCGTTCCTCAAGAAGGCCGGCATTCGGTTTTAGTCTCCGGCCCAACCGATCACCGCAGCCCCCTCAACATAAAGGAGTGGACGCATGTCAAAGCGACCGTTAACCCTTGAAGACCTCGATCTCTCGATCGGGAAGCGAACCCGCTTGCACCGGCTCCTCTATAAGTACGGGCCGGGCAATGGCCGATTGATGATCTTGCCCATCGACCAGGGGCTCGAGCATGGGCCGCGGGATTTCTTCGTGAATCCCGAGAGCCTCAATCCCGAGTTTCAATTGCGGCTTGCCCTTGAAGGCGGCTTCTCCGGCATCGCGTTTCAAATTGGACTCGCGGAGAAGTATCTGAGAACCTTCGCCGGAAAAGTTCCGCTCATCCTCAAGATCAACGGCAAGACCGAAGTGCCCCCGGACGACGACGCCTTCTCGCCGTGCAACGCCTCGGTCGAGGATGCCGTTCGACTTGGCGCCGATGCCGTCGGCTACACGTGTTACGTCGGCTCGCCGCGCCAGGACGATGACTTCATCCAATTCGGCAAGGTGCGCCGTGACGCGGAGCGCGCCGGCCTTCCGGTGATCATGTGGGCCTACCCGCGCGGCAAATTCATGGACGCGCGCGGCGGCAAAGAGAGCCTCTACGCCGTCGATTACGCCGCCCGCGTCGCTCAGGAATTAGGCGCTGACGTTGTGAAGGTGAATTACCCGAAGGTTGATGAAGAGAAGCGCGCGCAGTATCCCAAGGAGTACCGGGAGCTGAAGCTGTCGAAGCGCGAGATGTTGGAGAAAGTCGTCGCCTCGGCCGGCAAGACGCTGACGCTGATGTCCGGCGGCTCGAAGCGGACGGACGCAGAGTTGTACGATGACGTGAGGGCCGCCCTCGAAGCGGGGGTGACCGGTTTTATTTTCGGGCGCAACATGTGGCAGCGGCGGTTCGGCGAAGCGCTCGAGGTGGCCGGCAAGATCACCAAGATGACGCACGAGGTGAGCCGTCCGGTCGCCAGCGGCAAGGCCGCGTTGGTGTAACGAAGCGACGATGGGACAGACCCAAACAGACCTCACGGTATGGATCGGGGGGGCGGCCGGTGACGGCATCGCCTCGGCCGGAGAATCATTCGCGAAGGCCTGTTCGCGTTCAGGTTACCACGTGTTTGCGCACAACAGCTACCAGTCGGTGATTCGTGGCGGCCATGTCTGCATGCACATCCGCATCGGCCAGCAAAAAGTCTACACGCAAGGCGATGTGTGCAACTATCTCGTCGCCCTCAACCAAGACACGTTCCAGCGCTACGCCAAGCGGGTGACCAAGGGCGGCGCGGTGTTCTATAACACGGATAAGTTCAAAGCCGCGCAGGATCAGGTGGCTGCCGGCGTGCAGCTCATCGGGATTCCCGTCATGGAACTAGCCGGCAATCAGCTGATGCAGAACACGGCGCTGATGGGTGCCCTCATGCAGGTCATCGGCGTCGATGCTGCGGCCATCCGCGAGATGATCAAGGAGCGCTTCACCAAGAAGGGCGAAGCGGTCATCACGACCAACCTCGATGCCTTCGACAAAGGCGGCGCGTTTGCGCACGAGAAGTTCAAGCCGGGCGAAATCAGGGTCGGCAAGGGTGATGGCAAGCGACGGCCGCTCGCGGGCGGCAATCCCCTAATCGCGTTTGGATCGGTGGCCGCGGGGTGCCGCTTCTATTCGGCGTATCCGATGACGCCCGCCTCGTCGATCTTGCACTGGATGGTCAAGTACGCGGCCAAGGCCGGTGTGCTCGTGAAGCAGTGCGAGGATGAAATCGCCGCGATGAACATGGCGATCGGCGCCGGCCATGTGGGCGTGCGCGCGATGACCGGAACCGCCGGCGGCGGATTCGCCCTCATGACCGAAGCCATCGGTGAGGCCGGGATGACCGAAACGCCCGTCGTCATCGTCGAAGTCCAGCGCGGCGGGCCCTCGACAGGGCTTCCCACCAAGACCGAGCAGGCGGATCTGTTCCAGCTGCTTGGCGCTTCGCAAGGCGAATTTCCCCGCGTCATCTTCGCTCCTCGCACCCTGCAAGAATGCTACTCCATGGCCATTGACGCGCACAATCTCGCCGAGAAATATCAGTGTCCGATCCTCATCACGAGCGATCTGTATCTGTCCGAGCGGCTCGAGACCTTCGATGGCGTGGATATCAATCATGTGAAAATCGATCGCGGCCCGCTCGTGACCCAATCCGACGGCGCCTATCGGCGCTTTCTCTTAACGCCGACCGGCGTCTCACCCCGCGCGCTGCCCGGCACGCCCGGCACGATCTACACGGCGGCGACCGATGAGCACGACGAAGACGGCATCGTGATCAGCGACGTCTTCACGAATCCGGCGATGCGCGTGAAGATGATGGACAAGCGCATGCGCAAGATCGAGCACCTGCTCAAGGAGCTGCCTGCGCCGACGATCGATGGGCCAAACGATGCGGACTTGACCCTCGTGGGTTGGGGCTCGACGTACCAAGTCATGCTCGAGGCGATGGAAGCGCTCAACAAGGAAGGCCTGAAGGTCAACGTGTTCTGTCTGCGCATCATCGCGCCGTTTCAAGTGAATGAGGTGCGCGCGCTTCTCGAGACATGCAAGGTGACGATGTCGGTGGAGGCGAATTACACCGGCCAGATCGTCAAGCTCATCCGCATGGAGACGGGCCTCTCGATCCAGCACCACCTGCGCAAGTACGACGGCGAGCCCTTCGAGCCGAAACAGGTGATCGATCAGGCGCGCACGATCCTCAAGACCAAGCCGAAGCAATCGGTCCTCGCAAGCGTTCAGAGCGACGAAGGCTTGCCGCCGGATTTCTCGCCCATTGAACATCCGGCGATCGGTGCCGAGGCGGCACGACAGCACTAATGTAGGAGGAAATGAATGGCGCAGGTGAAAGAGTACATCGGGAAGGTCAAGCCGGACTGGTGCCCGGGGTGCGGTGACTTCGGCGTCCTGAACGCGCTGCAGCGAGCCCTCGCCGATCTTGACATTGCGCCGCACAACGTCCAGGTCGTCTCCGGCATCGGCTGTTCCTCCAACTTGCCCGGATTTCTCAACGCCTACGGCTTTCACGGACTGCACGGCCGGTCATTGCCGGTGGCGACGGGTGCTAAGCTTGGCAACCACAGCCTGACGGTGATCGCGACCGGCGGGGATGGTGACGGCTACGGCATCGGCGTCGGCCACTTCGTCCACACGTGCCGCCGCAACATCGACATGACGTACATCGTCATGGATAATCAGATTTACGGCCTCACGACCGGCCAGGCCTCGCCGACGACGGAGAAGGACGTCCGCACGAAGTCCACGCCTGAAGGCACCATCGAGATTGCGCTCAGCCCTATCGCCCTGGCATTATCGTGTGGCGCCACGTACGTTGCGCGAGGATTCTCCGGTGAGAACCTCCACCTCGCTCAACTCATGAAGGGAGCGATTGAGCACAAGGGTTTCGCGCTTGTTGACGTCTTCTCACCCTGTGTCACCTACAACAAGCACAACACGTATCCCTGGTTTCGTGAGCGGGTCTACAAGTTGGAAGACGAGCGGCACGACCCTTCAGATTTTCGGCTCGCGATGGAGAAAGCGTTCGAATGGGGCGCTCGCATTCCGATCGGCCTCTTCTATAAGGTCAACCGGCCGACCTATGAAGATGAAGAGCCGGCATTGCGCAGCGGCATTCCCTTGGCGAAGCTTCCGCTGCAGCGCAACGATCTAGCCTCGTTCATGGAGGATTTCATTTAATTCAGCACACAGCACCCAGCAGACAGCACACAGCCGTGCACTAGCTGTTGAAAGCGAGCGAGAACACCATGCCGACATTGACGAAGGTTGCGCAGAAATCTGACATCCCGCCAGGCACGGGCAAGGTCGTTGACGTTGGCGGCAAAGCCATCGCCGTGTTCAACTGCGAGGGCACGTTCTACGCGACGGACAATGCGTGCAAGCATCGCGGCGGGCCGCTCGGTGAAGGCACGCTCACAGGCACCACGGTCATGTGCCCCTGGCATGGTTGGGAATACGATGTGACGAACGGTGCGTGCTCGATGGATCCGGCCATTAAGGTGGCGACATTTGAAGTGAAGGTGCAAGGAGACGACGTGCTCGTGGCCGTCAGTTAACCGGGACAACGATCTTTGATGGAACGCGCATGTGTCGCCCTGATCTCCGGAGGGCTTGATAGCGCCCTGGCCGCGAAGCTGATGCTCGAACAACGCCTCGAGGTTCAGGGCTTGTTTCTTTCCATGAGCTGGGGCTGCTGCGAGAAGGCAAAAGCCCAGGCCTGCGCGCAGCAGCTGGGCATTCCCCTCATGGTGCTGAGCGTCGGCGACGCGTACCTCGACGTGCTCCGCGCGCCGAAGTACGGCTACGGCAGCGGCATGAACCCGTGCGTCGACTGCCGCATCTACATGTTCCGCATCGCGAAGCGGTACATGGAGGAAGTCGGCGCCGGATTTGTGGTGACCGGCGAGGTCCTTGGGCAACGGCCCATGTCGCAGATGCGCCGGCCGCTAGATCTCATTGAAGCCGAAAGCGGCCTCGAAGGACTGTTGTTGCGCCCGCTCTCCGCGCAGCTCCTTGAGCCCACGCTGCCGGAGCTCTTAGGGATTGTGGACCGCGAGCGGTTATTGAACCTGGCTGGCCGCTCCCGGCAGGAGCAATTTGCGTTAGCGAAAGCCGGCGGAATCACCGAGCACTCGACACCGGCGGGCGGGTGCCTCCTGACCGACGAGCATTTTGCGAAGAAAGCCAAAGACCTGTTTGCGAATGAAGAGCACCCGACGACCAAGGACATGGAGTTGTTGACGATCGGCCGCCACTTTCGGGTCGCCGCGCATACGAAGATCATCATCGGCCGCAACGAGCTGGAAAACCTCATGCTCGAAGGCCACGCGCAAGAGGGCTATACGTGTCTGCGGCCGAAGTTTGCCGGACCCGCAGCGCTCGTGGCCGGCGCCTGCGCGGAAGAAGCGAAATCGCTGGCGGTGTCGCTGATCCTCCGGCATACGAAGGAAGAAAAGCGTCCCGGCGGGGCATTATCATTTTGGGTGAACGGGAGTCCCTGGACAACGGAGCGTCAACGTCGTGATGTCAGCCAACCAGCAAGCGATGCCATCAAACTCTAGCCAAGCCAACATCGATTACGTCTTCCGCGTCGGCGGCGAAGGCGGCGAAGGAGTCATCAGCACCGGCGAGATGCTCACCGTTGCGTTGGCCCGCGCGGGATTTGAGATCTACACGTTCCGCACCTATCCTGCCGAGATCAAGGGCGGCCACGCCAATTATCAAGTGCGCGCCGCGGGCAAGCTGCTGCTCTCGTACGGAGCCGCCGTGGATGTGCTGCTGGCCTTCAACGAAGAGGCCTACCAGAAACATATCAAGGACGTCCATCCTGGCGGCGTGGTCATCTATGATGCCGACAGTTTTACGCCTCCGGCCGATAACGCGCGCATCTATTACGGCGTGCCGTTGACGTCGCTGGCCACCGAGAAGATCGGGGTGAAGCTCACCAAGAACATCGTCGCCCTTGGGGTGTGCTCGCAGCTCTTCGAAATCCCCCAAGAGACCTTCCAGGAGCTGCTGCGCGAAAAGTTCACTCGCAAGGGTGAGACGGTGGTGCAGAAGAATCTGCAGGCGCTGCAGGTGGGTATCGAGTACGTCAAGGGCATCGACAAGCGCGACCCCGTGCGCTTAGGGCCCGGCCCTCGCAAGACCCGCGAGCTCGTGCTGTCGGGCAACGAGTCGCTCTCGCTTGGCGCGATTGCGGTGGGCTGCCGTTTTTATGCCGGCTATCCGATTACGCCCGCGTCGGACATTATGGAGTTTCTTGCGAAGGAGCTGCCGAAGCTCGGCGGCTTCGTGGTGCAGACCGAAGATGAAATCGCCGCTCTCGGCACGGTGCTCGGTGCGTCGTTTGCCGGCAAGAAAGCGATGACGGCGACTTCGGGTCCTGGTTTTTCGTTGATGACCGAGATGATTGGACTTGCCGTCGTGGCCGAGCTGCCTGCGGTCATCATCAACGTGCAGCGTGTCGGCCCCTCGACCGGCATGCCTACCAAGACCGAGCAAGGCGATCTGTATCTGGCCTGCTACGGCGGGCACGGCAACTGTCCGCGCATCGTGATGGCGCTCACCAGCGTCGAGGATTGTTTCTACGGGATCATGCGGGCCTTCAATATCGCGGAGCAGTTCCAGATGCCGGTCGTGGTGCTCTCGGACGCGTCGCTGGGCCATCGCAAGGCGACGGTGCCGGTACCGGATCTTTCCCGCGTGCCTGTCCTGGAGCGGCGCACACCAGCCGGCCAGGAACTGGTGAACTATGGGCGGTACCGTTTTACTCCGGATCATGTCTCTCCGATGTCGATTCCCGGAATGGACGGCGGCGGGTATGTGGCCGAAGGTCTTGAGCACGACGAGCATGGCTACCCGGCGGCGTCGAATCATGAGAACCACTTGCGCTCGACGAAGAAGCGCTACGGCAAGTTCCAGGCCGTCGAGGCGATCGCCAATGATTTGACGCGGACGTACGGCGAGCCGCATCCGGCGATCGGCGTCATCGGCTGGGGTTCGACGGAAGGCGTCATCCGCGAAGCGGTGCAGATGGCGATCGAGAAGGGGTATTCCGTTGGCGCGCTCCATCCCAAGATCCTCTACCCGCAGCCGCTCGCCAAACTGACCGAGTTCATGAAGGGGACCAAGGCGATCATCATGCCGGAGGTCAATTACTCCGGCCAATTCGCGACCCTGCTGCGCAAGCGGTTCGCCTATGATTTCGTTCAGCTCAATAAGTGCGTGGGGCTGCCGTTTACCCCGAAAGAGATTTTCGACAAGATTGAGGAGGTGGCAAACAATGTCCGTGCCGGTCGCGGAGTTCACGCCACAAGCGTATAAAACCGGAGAGCACCCGATTTGGTGCCCCGGCTGCGGGGACTTCGGGGTGCTCGACTCGCTCTACAAGTCGCTCGCCGGGTTGAAGGTCGATCCGAAGGATCTGGTCGTGGTCTCTGGGATCGGCTGTTCCGGGCGCACGCCGGGATTCATCCGATCCTACGGATTTCACAGTCTTCATGGGCGCGTCTTGCCGGTGGCGCTCGGCGTCAAGCTGGCGAACCCTGCACTCTGCGTCATCGGCGTCGGTGGCGACGGCGACGGGTTTGCCATCGGGGGCGGCCACATTCCGCACGCCGCGCGCCGCAACATCGACATGGCCTACCTCATCATGGATAATTCGACGTACGGGCTGACGAAAGGGCAATACTCCCCGACCTCGCCGACCGGCTACGTGGCAAGTTCCACGCCCTATGGCAGTATCGAGCAGCCGCTCAATCCGCTGGCGATGCTCATCGCGTATGGCGCCACGTTTGTGGGGCAAGGCTATTCCGGCAAGCCGCGCGAGCTTGCAGACTTAATCACCAAAGCGATCGAGCATAAGGGCTTTGCGTTCGTGAACGTGATCAGCCCGTGCATCACGTTCAACAACACGTACAAGGTCATTCCGGCCAAACTTGCGGAAATTCCCAAGGACCACGACGTGACTGATCGGGTGAAAGCGTTTGCCTTGGCTCTCGAGACTGAGCACGTCCAGCTGGGCGTCTTCTACCAGACGCAACTGCCCACCTTCGAAGAGGGCGTGGTCCAGGTGATCAAGAAGGCGCAAGCCGCCAGCCCCCCTCGTTTGGAAGCGATCTTCGCTGAGTTCGCATGAAGACTCGCCTCGAACGCGATTCGCTCGGCACCAAGCGCGTCCCGGCCTCTGCCTACTACGGCATCCAAACCTTCCGCGCCGTCGAGAACTTCCCCATCAGCGGTTTAGCACTGCCCTTCGAGATGATCCGGGCGTTTGCGCTCATCAAGAAAGCATCCGCGCGCGCCAACGGCACGCTCGGCGATCTCTCGCGCCGCCACGCCGCCGTCATCAGTCGCGCCTGCGATGAGATGCTCAGCGGCAGGTTCGATGACCAGTTCGTCGTCGACGTGTATCAAGCCGGCGCCGGCACCTCGTTCAACATGAACGCCAATGAGGTGCTCGCCAACCGCGCCAATGAGCTGCTCCAAGCCCCCAAGGGCAGCTACAAATATCTGCGTCCCAACGATCACATCAACATGGCGCAGTCGACGAACGACGTGTTCCCGACGGCCATTCGGCTGGCAGCCCTCATGGCGCTGCCGCCGCTCATTGAGGCCATGCACGGCGTTGAATCGGCGCTGCGAAAGAAAGCGCGCGAGTTCGGCGGGATCGTGAAAGCCGGGCGCACCCACTTGCAGGATGCGGTGCCGGTGCGGCTCGGCAGGGAATTCGGCGCTTACGCGCTGGCCGTGGCGAATGCGCGCGAGCACATCGAGCGGACCGCGCGTCTCTTGTATGAGTTGAACCTTGGCGGCACCGCCGTCGGCACCGGCATGAATACGCGCCCGCGCTATCGCGTCATCGCCATCCGCGCGCTCGCGCAGTGGATGCGCCTGCCGCTGCGCCCGGCGCGCGACATGATGGAGCGCACGCAAAGCCTCGGGGACTTCGCGCGGCTCTCCGGCAGCCTGCGCGTCTATGCCCTCGAGCTCATTCGCATTGCGAATGATTTGCGCCTGCTGAGCTCCGGCCCGAACACCGGCTTTGGCGAGATCGATTTACCGGTCCTGCAGCCCGGCTCCTCCATCATGCCAGGCAAAGTCAATCCGGTGGTGCCCGAGATGGTCGACATGGTGGGGTTCCAGGTGCTTGGTCATGACGCGACCGTGGCGTTTGCCACGCAAGCCGGCCAGCTGGAGCTCAACGTGATGATGCCGGTGGTCGCCTACAATCTGCTGCAGGCGATGCATCTGCTGACGAACGCCAGCCACGTCCTGGCGACTAAATGCGTGAGAGGCATCACGGCGCATCGCGAGCGGTGCGAAGCGCTCGCGCACCGCAGCCTGGCCCTCATTACGGCGCTAGCACCTCAGATCGGCTATCTCAACGCGGCGATGGTCGCAAAAGAGTCCTTGAAAACGGGCACAGCCATCCTGGAGTTGGTGGTCGAGCACCGCCTGTTGGATGCGAAGGCCGCCGCGCGCGTGCTCGATCCCCGTCGTCTCAGCCGCGGTGCGTGACGGCTCCCCACTGCTTGCCGCCGTTAGGGTTCCATGTTACAATTTTTCGTTTAGCATCACTCACGAGCAGGAGTATCACCGCGTTTCCGCATACATCTCGCTTCGTGGACGTTAGCTCACTCTCAACGGGATTTGCATCGATCCGACCGCGCCCGTAGCTCAATCGGATAGAGCGCTTGGCTTCGAACCAAGAGGCAGCAGGTTCGAATCCTGCCGGGCGCGCGCTTAATCATTAGTGGCAGGATTCGAAGGGAGCCGCGACGTTAGCTCCACGTCGGTGCGACGGACAGGAGCACCGACCTTCCTTGGGAGCGGCGGGTGCCTACCCGGCACGAGCGTAGCGAGTGAAGGAAGGCGAATCCTGCCGGGCGCGCTCTTAACAATAGTTTCGAGTTCCGAGTTTCGTGTTCCGAGTTCACATGGAACGTGAAACGTTGAACGTGAAACTTGTTATGACGGGCCGCTAGCTCAATTGGTAGAGCAGGGGACTCTTAATCCCAAGGTTGATGGTTCGAAGCCATCGCGGCCCATCGTTTGACTCAAGAGACGTGTGATGCCCCATTTCGGGCGGATGGCGGAACTGGCAGACGCGACGGCCTTAGGAGCCGTTGGGGCAACCCTTGGAGGTTCAAATCCTCTTCCGCCCATCTTTGTTTACAGGGAAGAGGATTTGCAAGGAGCGTCCTATTGAAATTAATAACAGACTGGCCCGTACGCTGTTGATCATCTTGCGTACAGGAAAGGGAGACAAGGAGTGTCATAATTACGTGGACGCGACGATAGGAGGGAAAACCTGGGTTTTCCCTCCTATGGAGCGAGCGATTAGATTTCGTGAGCGAGCGACGCGGGTGTAGCTCAGCGGTAGAGCATCACGTTGCCAACGTGAGGGTCGTGGGTTCAAGTCCCATCACCCGCTCCATTTTTGACAATAGCTCGTGGGGACTTGAAGGGAGGCCCGTCAGATAGCACATGCGAGGGGCGCGTCTCCTTTCACATCAGGTTCATGCACGCATGACGTCATGACGGCGCAGCGATGAGGGCAGAGACATGAGTATTATGGAGTTCTTGGATGACCGGGCGGTCAGTATCGATGTCAAAACGCAGCAGAAGGAAGACGTCATTCGCGAGCTGGTCGGCTTGCTCGTGAAGGCCGGCTCGATTAAGGACAAGGATGTCCATAAACTCGTGCAGATTCTGCTCAACCGCGAAGCGCTCGGGTCGACAGGCATTGGGCAAGGGGTGGCGATTCCCCATGGCAAGTCCGACTGCGTCGACCGCCTCATTGCGGCTTTCGCCGTCTCAAAAAATGGCGTCAGCTTCGATTCCCTCGACGGGGAGCCGGTGCATCTGTTCTTCCTCCTGGTGGCTCCGGAGGATTCCGCCGGGCCGCACCTCAAAGCGCTGGCGCGGATTTCCCGCCTGCTGAAAGACAAACATTTCCGCGATAGCCTGCAGGCGGCCAAGGACGAAAAAACCCTCCTCAAGATCATCCGGGACGAAGACGAGCGTCGCCATTGAGGAGGAGCAAGCGGGGTGACGTCGTCACGCCGCATGCGCCCACATCGATGCGATTCTTGAAGTGGTTCTACCCAGGTATGCGGGTCAAGCGATGGCTCTCCCTCGCCATCGTGGGGGTCTTCCTCTTTGGGATCGGCTCCGCCCTCCTGCCAGTCGAAGGCGGCATTCTCCTGCGCCTGACGAGTCTGGTCATGCTCCTCTCCGGATTGCTCGCCATCGTGTTCGGCATCGGGTTGATGGGCCGCTCGCTCCTCGAAGTCGTGACTCCCGCGCATACGCAGGATCTCGTGGAGCTCGTCTTTCAGCGGCGCCACCTCGAGAAGGGGCCCAAAGTGGTCGTCATCGGCGGCGGCACCGGACTCTCGACGCTGCTACACGGCCTGAAACACTACACGACCAATCTCACCGCGATCGTGACGGTGGCGGATGACGGCGGCAGCTCGGGCCGCCTGCGCCAGGAGTTCGACATGCTCCCGCCCGGCGATATCCGCAACTGTCTCGTGGCCCTGGCCGATACCGAGCCGCTCATGCAGCGCTTGTTCCAATACCGCTTTGCGGAGGACTCCGCCCTTAAAGGCCATAACTTCGGCAACCTCTTCATTACGGCGATGACGAAAATCACCGGAGATTTCGAGCGGGCGGTCCAGGCCTCCAGCAAGGTGCTGGCGATTCGCGGGCGCGTAGTACCCTCGACCAACACGAAGGTGCGGCTGGCGGCGGAGCACGACGACGGCAGCATCACGCTGGGCGAAACGAACATTTCGCAGGCGGAAGCGCCCATTCGCCGGATTTACCTCGACCCGCAGGGCTGCCAGCCGACGGTGAGCGCGCTCGAAGCGATCGCGGAGGCCAACGCCATCATCTTCGGTCCGGGCTCGCTCTACACGAGCATCATCCCGAATCTGCTGGTGGACCGCATGGTCGATGCGATCGTCCAATCGAAGGCGATGAAAATCTATGTCTGCAATGTCATGACGCAATCGCGCGAGACGCGTGGGTATAAAGCAAGCGACCACGTGCAGGCGCTGGTGACGCATACGAATCCCGGCATCGTGCAGGTCTGCATTGTGAACACCGAACCCGTGCCGCCGGCGCTGTTGGAGCGCTATCGCCAAGAGGAGGCGTTTCCGGTGGAGCCGGACATCGACGGCATTCGCAAGCTCGGCTACCAGGTGGTGGCGGAGAACATCATCAGTCTCGAGAACTACGTCCGTCACGATCCCGACAAAATCTCGAAGCTTGTCATTCAACTCATCGTCGGTGCGCGCCGCCCGTTGGCGCCCACCGTTTCGGCTGACGCACAGCCCGCAACATGAACAATCGCATCGTGTACTATGGTGACGTTCACGGGTCCTGCCGCTGCGCCACCCCACCTCGTCCTCGCCGCGCCGCACTATCGGCGTCGTCGGCTCCGGGCGAGGTAGGGGCCTCGGCTCCGCGTCACCCGCGAACGTCACTAAGACATGTGACGACGTCGACATGAATCCGTCCGTGACGTTCTTGATGGCGTTTCATTGTCATCAGCCGGTCGGCAATTTTGGATTTGTGTTCGAGGAGGCCTACGCGAAGGCGTACGACCCGTTCCTCGGCGTGCTCGAGCGGCATCCGGACGTGCGGCTGGCGCTGCATTACAGCGGCTGCCTCCTCGACTGGCTGCTTGAGCATCGGCCGGCGTTCGTTCAGCGCCTGCGCGCCCTCGTCACGCGCGGTCAGATCGAGCTGCTCGCCTCCGGCTACTACGAGCCGATCCTCCCGCTCATTCCGGAAGCGGATCGGCAGGGACAAATCGCGCAGATGCGGCACGCGCTGCGCGCGCACTGCCGCGCCGAGGCTACGGGATTATGGCTGACCGAGCGCGTCTGGGAGCCGGACCTGCCGTCGACACTAGCCCAGGCCGGGATCCGCTATACGATGGTCGATACGAATCAGTTTGCGGGCGCGCGGCCGTGGCTGCCGGCTCGCGTGCAGGTGCACGATGACGCGTTTTGGGATTTGCTGGGCAGCTACGAGACGGAATATGCCGGCGCCTCGGTGCGGTTGTTTCCGGCGTCGAAACGGCTGCGCTATTCGATGCCGTTTCAGCCGGTGCCGCAGACGATCGACTTTCTGAAGCGGCTCAAGCGAGACGAGCCCTTCGACTCGCGTTGCTCGCTCAGGGCGAATGGTGAGCCCGTCGAACCAGAGCCGGTCGCCATCACGTTTGCCGACGATGGAGAGAAATTCGGGCTGTGGCCGAAGACCTACGCATGGGTGTACGAAGAAGGCTGGCTCGACCAGTTCTTCACGGCCCTTGAGCGGGAGCGTGCGTGGCTGCGTACCACGACGTTTGCCGACTACGCGCACACGACGGCGCCTGACGGGACCGTCTATTTGCCGTGCGGCAGCTACGAGGAAATGCTCGAGTGGTCGGGCGGCTATTTCAGGAACTTCTTTACAAAATATCCCGAAGCGAACGCGATGCTCCAAAAAATGCTGCATGTGAGTCAAGCGATTGCGCAGAGCAAGCAAGCAGGGCTTCAGGCCACAGGCTCCAAGCGTCAGGCAAAAAACAAAAGGCCTGCGGCTGGTGGCCTGCAGCTGGAAGCAAAACGGCGCGAAGCATTACTTCGCGACGCGGAGCAAGCGCTCTACACCGGCCAGTGCAATTGCGCCTACTGGCACGGGGTGTTTGGCGGGCTCTACCTGTCGCATCTGCGGCGGGCTGTCTATGCGCATCTGATCAGCGCCGAGCAGCTCTTGAACCAGGTTGAAGCGATCGGGCCGTCCATCACAATCTTCGATGCCGATGGCGACGGCCGTGACGACGTGAGCCTGAAGACGGCGACGACCGGGCTCGTGATCGATCCTGCCGACGGCGGCACGATCACGGAGTGGAGCCTCTATGGCGCCAACGTGAACCTCCTCGATACGCTCGCGCGCCGGCCCGAGCCGTACCATGACAAGCTCCGCAGCAAGCAGCCTGAGCGTGCGGCGACCTCGAGCGGCCAGCAAACCCCAGCCAGCATCCATGACTTGGTGGCGGTGAAGGAGGAGAATCTCGCCTCGCACCTCATCTATGATGACCATCGGCGCAGCGCCTTTCTTGACTATGCCTTGGAGGGGATGCCGACCCTCGAGCGGGTGGTGCGCTCGACGTGGGGTGAGCGTCGGCTGTGGTCGGGAGGGTCGTTTGCGCTTGAGAAGCCTCCGACACGCGGCGCGCGGAAGGCGACCATGCTTGATGTCTCGATGGTGCGGTTGCTTGAAACAGGATCGATTCGAAAATCCATTCGTCTGCATGCGAAGACGTCCGTCGTCGAGTGCGGCTATCGCCTCGAAGGCTTGGATGTACCGGTCATCGCGTTGGAGTGGAACGTGTCGCTGCGCGACGAGCGCTATCTGGCGACACCACGGGAGTATGCCGAAGCGACGCAATTCGGCCTCGAGGACCCTCACGCGGGTGTCGCACTGACGCTGTCGATGGATCGCCCGGCGCGGCTGCTTCATTTTCCCATTGAAACGGTGTCCGAGTCCGAGCACGGGCTTGAGCGGACCTATCAAGGATTGTGCATCGTCTGCCTCTGGACCCTGGAAGGGGCCCGGTCGTGGGAGACGCGACTGCAGTGGAGTGCGACGACACGCTGATGCCTGTGGCGCAGAAGACCGTGACCATTATCCACCGACAAGGGCTGCACGCCCGTCCAGCCGCCCTCTTTGTCCAACTGGCGAAACGCTTCGCGAGCAAAGTCACCATCAAGAAGGGCCGCAAGATCGTCGACGGCAAATCGATCATGGGCTTGTTGACCTTGGCGGCCGGTCCCGGCGCGCGTATCGCCATTATTGCGGACGGCCCCGATGCGGATGAGGCGCTGAATGGCCTCATCGGCTTAGTGACCCAGCCGCTGCCGGAGCCTCCAGCTTCGCAGACGTATTCATGAACACCCTCAAAGGCATTCCCGCCGCACCAGGCGTGGCCATGGGCCGCGTGATGTTCTTCGACAGCGAAGACATCGTCGTGCCGAAACGCGCGATTACCGAGGACCAAGTCCCCTATGAAGTCCTGCGTCTTGAAGAGGCGCTGATCAAGACGCGCCACCAGATCATCAGCATTCAGAAGAAACTCTCAGTGGAGTTGGGGCAGGAGCACGCCGAGATCCTCAACGCGCACCTGCTCGTCCTGGAAGATCAGTCGCTGCGCGAAGAGATCATCCATGGGCTGAGGCGCCAATTGCTCAACGTCGAGACGATCTTCAATGAGGTGATCCGCCGGCACCTCAAGGCCTTCTCCCGAACCGAAGACGAGTACCTGCGCGAGCGGACCGCCGACATCGAGGATGTGCGCAAGCGCATTCTGCGCAACCTTCTCGGCAAGCAGTCCGCGACGCTGGCCCAGTTGGACCAGCAGGTGGTCGTGGTCGCGCACGATCTCTCGCCATCGGAAACCGCGCAGATGCACAAGCAGCACGTGCTGGCCTTCGTCACGGACATCGGAGGCCGGACCAGCCACACGGCGATCATGGCCAAGTCGCTCGAAATTCCCGCGGTCGTCGGGGTGGCGGTGGCGACCAAGAAGATTCAGAAGGGCGAGTTCGTCATCGTCGACGGCACGCGCGGCGAGGTGATTCTCGATCCGGATCAGGACACGATCAAGCGCTATGAAGTCGAGCAGCGGCGCCATCAGGAGCTCAACCGGCAGCTCCTCCACTTGAAGGATTTGCCGGCGGAAACGCTCGATCACCACACCGTGGTCCTCTCCGCCAATATTGAGTTGCCGGATGAGCTGCCCTCGGTGATCGCCCACGGAGCCGACGGCATCGGACTCTTCCGGACGGAGTTTTTGTATTTGAACCGCAGCGATTTTCCGACGGAAGAGGAGCAGTACGAGGCGTACCGGACGGTCGCGGAACAGCTCTCGCCGCACCCGGTCATCATCCGCACGATGGATCTGGGGGGTGATAAGTTCTTCTCGCCTATGCAAGTGCCGACGGAGATGAACCCCTTCATGGGGTGGCGCGCGGTGCGCTTCAGCCTCGCGCGGCCCGATATCTTTCGCTTGCAGTTGCGCGCCGTGATGCGGGCCAGCATGCACGGCAATTTGAAGCTCATGTATCCGATGATTTCCGGCGTCGAAGAGCTGCGGCGGGCGAATGAGATCCTGCACGAGGTCAAGCAGGAGCTCACCCGCGAGGGCGTGCCGTTTTCCGCCACCATGGAGGTGGGGGCCATGATCGAAGTCCCCTCCGCGGCGCTGACGTGCGATCTGCTCGCGAAGGAGGTCAAGTTCTTTTCCATCGGCACGAACGACCTCATTCAGTATTCGCTCGCCGTCGATCGCGTGAATGAAAAAATCGCGTACCTCTACGAGCCGACGCACCCGGCGATTCTGCGTCTCATCAAGCAGATCATCGACGTCGGCCACGCCAATAAGCTGTGGGTAGGGATGTGCGGGGAGATGGCGGGCGAGCCTCCGCTGAGCCTGCTGTTGCTGGGCATGGGGCTCGATGAGTTCTCGACGTCGCCGGCGCAGCTGCCCATCGTCAAGCAAGTGATCCGGTCCGTGGAGTACTCGTTTGCCAAATCCGTCGTCGAAGAGGCCTTGACTCTGCGGACAGGGAAGGAAGTTGAGGCGTTCCTCTCGGCGAGCCTCAAGCACGTGGCCCCCGCGCTGGTCGAATAGGGTGGGCTGACGGGGATCGATGGCGCTGACGGTGGTGCTGCTGGCGGCCGGCTATGCGACGCGGTTGTATCCTCTGACCAAAGATCGCCCCAAGGCGCTGCTGCCGTTTGGACGAGCGACACAAGGCCGGGCGCCGGCGGGTCAGATCCCGCCGCGGGTCATCCTCGATGACGTGTGCCGGTCGCTCAAGGATCTCGCAGACGTCCGGACGTGCGTGCTGGTGACCAATCACCGATTTGCCGAGCAGTTTCGCCGGTGGCAGCAGGCCAGACGCTTCCCGGTCCGCGTGCTGGATGACGGCACGGAAACGGCCGAGACTCGGTTGGGAGCCATCCGCGATCTGGACCTGGCGCGAAAGCTCGGCCAGCCGCAGAACGATATTCTCGTCATTGGCACGGACAATCTCTTTACCTGGTCAGTCGCGGACTTTGTCGATCAGGCCCGTCGCCACGCCCCCCACCCGAGCATTGCGTTATGGGAGGCGTCATCGACGGATGCGGCGACCCAATTCGGCGTCGTGCAGCGCGACGCGACATCCCGGATTATCACGTTCGTGGAGAAATCCGCGCAGCCTCCCTCCAAGGAGGTCGCCCTATGCGTCTACTATTTTCCGGCGGCGATGTGCGGCGAGATCCAACGATTCCTCGACGAGGGGGGCCATGCCGATGCCCCGGGCTATTTCATCCAGTGGCTCGTCCGCCAGGGCATCGTGTACGGAATCATGATGCCGGGCGCGTGGTATGATATCGGGACCGTTGAGACCTACGAAACCGTCAGGGGCGAGTGGTTACACCGCACCGAATAGGAAGAGGAGGCTTCATGCGACGTCATCTGTTTACCTCGGAGTCCGTGACCGAGGGGCACCCGGATAAGATCGCCGATCAAATCTCCGACGCGGTGCTCGATGCGATCTATGAGAAGGACCCGAATGGGCGGGTCGCGTGCGAGGCGCTCGTGACGACCGGCCTGGCGTTCGTCGCCGGGGAAATCACCACGTCCTGCTACATCGAAATTCCGCAGGTGGTCCGCGAGACCATTCACCGCATCGGGTACGTGGAGCCGGAGCACGGCTTTGCCTACAGGACGTGCGGAGTCGCCACGGCGATCCAGTCCCAATCACCGGATATTGCGCTGGGAGTGGATAAGGGTGGGGCCGGCGATCAAGGCATGATGTTCGGCTACGCCACGAACGAAACTCCGGAGTACATGCCGCTGCCGATCATGCTGGCCCATCGCTTGGCGCGCCGGCTCGCCGAAGTGCGCAAGCAGCGGTTGGTCGACTATCTGCGACCAGACGGCAAAACGCAGGTGACGATTGAATATCACGACGGCCATGTAGGACGCGTGGAAGCCGTCGTGGTCAGCGCCCATCACAAAGCGGGTGTCACGCTCTCCACGATTCGAGCGGACATCAAACGGCTCGTCATCGAGCCGATCGTCCCCAAGCAGTGGCTGGATAAGCAAACGAAGATTTTCGTGAATCCGACGGGCCGCTTCGAAGTCGGCGGGCCGATGGGCGACACGGGGCTCACGGGCCGCAAGATCATCATGGACACGTACGGCGGAGTGATCGGCCACGGAGGTGGGGCGTTCTCCGGTAAGGATCCGACCAAAGTCGACCGTTCGGCGGCGTACATGGCGCGCTATGTGGCGAAAAATCTCGTCGCTGCCGGCGTAGCCGATAAATGCGAGATTCAGCTAGCTTATGCGATTGGTGTGGCAGAGCCAGTGTCAGTCATGGTGGATACGCACGGCACGGGCAAGCTGTCGGAGCAGAGCATCATCAAGATCATCCGGGACATCTTTGATCTGACCCCGCTGGGGATCATCCGCACATTGAAATTGCGGCGGCCGATTTACCTGAAGACCGCGGCGTACGGGCACTTTGGCCGCGATGACGACGGGCTCACCTGGGAGGAGCTCGACCGCGTCAATGAGATCAAGAAAGCTGCGAGGCACCATACATGAAGCCCCGCTTCCATATCAAGGACGCCGCGCTCGCCAAGAGCGGCGCGTCCAAGATCGAGTACGCGGCCAGCCAGATGCCGGTGCTGCTGCAGATTCGCGAGGACTTCGCTCGGACTCAACCGCTCAAGGGCGTGCGCCTGGCGTGTTGTCTGCATGTCACCACGGAAACGGCGCACCTCATGTTGACGCTGAAGGCCGGCGGAGCTCGGATCGCGCTGTGCGCGTCCAATCCGCTTTCCACGCAAGATGACATTGCCGCAAGCCTCGTCAAAGATTTTGGGATCTCGGTCTACGCCATTCGCGGCGAGGATCGCGACACGTACTACGACCATATCAAGACGGTGCTGTCCACGTCGCCCCACATCACGATGGATGACGGGGCGGACCTGGTTTCGACGATCCACAAGGAGCCGAAGCGATATGGCAAGGATATCATTGGCGGCACCGAAGAGACGACGACCGGAGTCATCCGGCTCAAGAGCCTGGATGCGCAGGGCAAGCTGCGCTATCCGGTGATTGCCGTCAACGACGCCGACACCAAGCACCTGTTTGACAACCGCTACGGCACCGGCCAATCCACCATCGATGGGATCATCCGGGCCACGAACCGGCTCATCTCGGGCTCGACGTTCGTCGTCGCCGGCTATGGCTGGTGCGGCAAGGGCCTGGCCCAGCGCGCGAAGGGAATGGGTGCTCAGGTGCTGGTGACGGAGATCGATCCCATCAAAGGGCTCGAAGCGGTGATGGACGGTTTTCAAGTGATGAGCATGAAAGAGGCCGCCCGACGCGGGGATATCTTCGTGACGGTGACCGGCTGCTGCGAGGTCATCACCGGCGAGCACTTCTCGCTCATGAAGGACGGCGCGATCGTGGCCAACTCCGGCCACTTCGATGTGGAGATCGACCTTGAGGCGCTGAAAAAACTCGCGAAGAGCCATCAGGTGCTGCGCAGCGGCATCGACCAGTACACGCTCAAGAGCGGCCGGCGCATCAACCTCTTAGGAGAAGGCCGGCTGGTCAACCTGGCCTGCGCCGAGGGGCATCCGCCCGGCGTGATGGACATGTCCTTCGCGAATCAAGCCCTCGCGAGCGAATATCTGATGCAGCAAGGATCGAAGCTGAAGCCGCACGTGTATGCGGTGCCGAAAGCCATCGATCAGAAGATCGCGCAGCTCAAGCTGAAGGCGCTTGGCGTGGCCATTGATCGGCTCACCCCGGCTCAGCGGAAGTATCTCTCGAGTTGGGAGGTCGGGACGTAACTTCAGCTTGCCGTAGTTAGGGCGTACGTCCCAGCAGGCGCAGCGACCACCAGACGGCGAGGAAGTGCGGCGCCCAGACCGCGACGAACGTCGGCAACAGAAACATCCCCTTCTTGCCGACGCCTTCCCCGAATCCCACGAGGAAATAGTAGAGCAAACCCCACCCGAGGCTCAGGCCAAGCCCCCTGAGATTGCCCCGCAGTTGCGGTTGTGTCGAGCCGGCGAAGGCAATCAAACAGACGATCAAGTTCATCAGCGGCAACGTGAGCTTCGCCATGAGCTCCACGGAGTAGCGCCGCACGTTCTTCATCCCGATCTGCTTCAGGCGCGTGATGAGCAAGCGCAATTGGCTGAACCGCATCGTCTCGATATGCGAGTCCGGTTGCGCAAACTGCTCCGGAGTCACCGGGTAGGAGATCAGGCGCTCGACGAACGGCTCAGGATCGCCCTGGAGCACTCCGCGCGGCCCCACACGATACATGGTGCCGTGCAAGAGCAGCCACCCGAACTTCGTCCACACGGCTCGGCTGGCGTAGAGGCCTTTTGTCGGCCGATTGTTCCAATCGTGCTCGAGGATCGTCAGGTCGTAGAGTCCTTTCGTTTTGGGGTCCATCACACGCGCGTGATAGAGCCGGTTGAAGGCATCCATGACCGCCACGTTATCCAGCGACTCCGGCTTCTCATCCGGGCTGCGAAACACCTGGCGCCTGATCTGGTCATAGATGAGGCTGCTGCGGGGGACGACGCGGTCATTGACGAAAAAGACGCCGAGGGCCGCCAGCCACCCGATAAACAGGAAGGGCACGCTGGCGCGCAGCAGGCTCGTGCCGCTGGCGTTCATCGCGAGCAGCTCTTGGTGGCGCGAGAGCCGTGTCGCGACGAACGCGGCGCTGAGCAAGAGGGCCAGCGGAGAGGCCCGCACGAAGACGATGGGCAGGAAATTGAGATAGTACTGCACCATCGTGCCGACCGGAATGTGGTAGCGCAGGATTTCGTCGAGGTGCTCGAAGAGATCGATCAGGCAGCTGAGGAACATGAAGACGAGCAGGCACCACACCCAGACGGGGAAGAGTTGTCGCGCGGCGTATCGGTCAAGGATTCGCATGATATCCAGACAGGAGACAAGAGACACGAGACAGGAGACACGGCGGGAGTTCCAGTCTCCAGTCTCCAGTCTCCGGTCTCCGGTCTCTCACGTTGTGTTTCATTAAGTTACCGGCGGACGGCTCGGATGACCATGATGCCGCTGATGGCCAGCCCGAGGAGGTTGGGGATCCACATCGCCGCAGCCGCCGGCAGCCATCCCTTCAACGCGATGGCATTCATCCCGATCGTGCCGAGGTAGTAGATCATGAAAATCCCCAGGACCCAGACATACGTCACGAGCCGCTCATGATGCTGCAAGCGCAGGCCGAGGGCCAGGCCGAAGAGGATGAAGATGAGGGCCGCAAATGAGGAGGCGATCTTGCGGTGGAGTTCGAGGCTGACGGGCAGCGTCTCGATGCCTTGGGCGCTCAGGCGCCGGCGCGTGGCGCGCAGATCCTTGAACGTCATCTCCTTGAGCTTCTTGCCGATCCGTTCGGGGTTGTTCTGGTCCGATCGCAGCGTCATGCCGTACGTGGTGAACGTGGCCTTATAGAACGAGCCCGGATGGAGCGGGTCCCACTCATCGACGGTGCCGTCGTGGAGTTTCAGTTGGACGCCTCGCTTATCCGCCAGCCGCTCAAATGCGCCGCGCTCCGCGATGATGGTGCGGGTGGGTCCGTTGGGCTGCGGCTCGTAGATGCGGACATTGTAGAGGCGCCGGCCCTCGACCTGGTAGACGAAGATGACGTAGGGGGGGAACTCCTTGATGAACGTGCCGGCTTCGAGGTAGGCCGTCGGTTGCTGCACGCCGATGGCTTTGAGCTGTTGGCGAAACGCCTGGTGCGACGTGGGCACGATCCGGTCGTTGACGACGATGAGACAGACGCTGATGACGAGGCCGACCAGCAGCATCGGTGAGACCAGGCGGATGGGGGCGACCCCGGAGGCGCGCATCGCGATGAGCTCGTAATCGGTGCTCAGGCGGCCAAAGGCCAAGATCATGGCGATGAGGCACGCCATGGGCACCGTGAAGCTGAGCATGTACGGGATGAGGTAGATGATCAGGCGCAAGACATCAAAGACGTTGACCCCTTTGGCGATCACGAGTTCGGCGAACTTGATGATGTTGCCGACCAGCAGCACGGCGGTGAGCCCGCCCATCGTGACGAAGAAGGGGGCGACATGTTCCCGCAAGACGTAGATCCGGAGCGTTCTCATGTAAAGGGGGCGTGGGGCGTGGGGCGTGGGACATCGAATAAAGACTGTCTCTGTAGTGCCCCTGCCCCCTGTCTCCCGCCCCTTTCCTCTTTTTGCTGACTGTTCATGATTAGATTGGAGTCCGAGCCGCGGTGAGCACGAAGACGCGGTCAGCGCCCGCGGATTTCAACGCCTGCGCGCAGGCGCTTGCCGTCGCACCGCTCGTGAGCACATCATCGATCAGCACGACCGTCTGCCGCGCGACCGCGGGCTGTGCCGCGAACGCCCCCCGGACATTCTGAAACCGGGATGCGCCGTGCAGTCGGGTTTGCGTGGGAGTCCACCGAGTGCGTCGCACGAGTGTCAGCGCGTACGGTTTCTTCAACGCGCGGGCCACGGCGCGTCCGAGTTCCTGCGAGGGATCGAACCCCTTCAGTCGCCGTTTCAACCAGAACGAGGGGACGGACAAGACCAGCGAGATCTCATCAAGCGGAAAGGCGTCTTGCGCCGTGCGCGTCATCTGCGAGGCGAGCCAGCGGCCCAATCGCCAGCGTCGATAATACTTGAACTGGTGCACCGTCTCCCGGATCGGTCCCACATACCGCCACGGCGCCCTGGCCATGTCAAAGGCGAATGACGCGCGCCGGCAGGCTCGACAAACCATGGCCGCATCGAAGGCTCCTGGCAGCCCCACGCCACAGTGTGAACACACGGGCGGAAGGTTCGGAATCGCCGCCTGCACACACTCCCGACACAACACCGACGCCTCGCCTGCGTCCTCTGCAGAGACAAGACATGAGGCATCGAGCCGTGCATGGCAGAGCAGGCACGCAGGAGGATAGAGCAGATTGGCGAGTCGTCCGCCACGTCGCATCGAAGAACCAGCAGCGTAACATGGTGTCTGCAGAGTGTCAACGAAGGGCCACCCCTTATGATGGTCACGTGTGGTGGGTCCTGCGCCCGCCCACCCCAGCGATAATGATCGGCGGTCCAGGGAAGCCGTGAGGCGACGACCCGCGGCGTCACCCACCCAAACTTCACCACTACCCCATATCATACTCTGTTGCTCTGAGTACGCCGCTGGAGCCACACGTCGTAGCCTATCGGAAGCGTTTTGAGTGATTTCACCGCCGCTCAGATGTAGAATATGGAACAATATGGAATCGAAAGGAATGTGCGGGTACGAGTCCTTGCTACAAGACGGATATGAATGACCATCATTGAGACTGCATTCAAGATTTTGCCATCACATAGCAATCGACCACCCATACTAGATGAAACCACGGTCTCCTGACGAACTCTCGGCATTGGTCGAGGAGTTTTTTGTGCTCCAACCGTGGCAACAGGCGGAGGATCACATTATTGGATTGCGAGGAAACTGCGGCCTGCGCTTTGCCAGCATCATGGGAAGCAGTGGGATGGAATTCGGAGTACTCCTCCTCAAGGGGTGGGAGGGTTACCGCATCTTGCGCGGAATTGTCGAGGGTGAAAGCGATGCCGACGCCATGCAGAACGTCGAGATGCTCTCCCTATCGATCGAGCGTCCCGAAGACTACCCGCCGCGTTTTACCGCGTACGCCAGACGGCGAGGTTTGCACCCAGTCAAGGGAATGGGCCAGCCATTGGTCATGGTCAAGACGTCAAGGATGATCGCCAAGACGCCGACGGCGGCTGATGAAGCGCTGTTGTGCGAGTCGCTCGGTGCGCTCGTAGAGCTGGCTCGCGACAACAACCTCCGGCTCGTCAGGCGACCATTACGAGCCCGCGAGGCGCGCGTGTTTGAGCGTGGGGAAACCGGGGCATGGAAGCCCGCGTGGCTTGCGATTCCTCCCGAGCCCGTGATGCCTCCAGTTGAACAGTTGACTGAAGCAGATCGCGCCGCCTGTCAATCGCTCCCGCGGCTTCAGACGCGTTATCTCGCCGCGTTCCATGCCGGCGGGCTCTCCATCCAGGGAGAGATTCCTCGCTTGCTCGTCATGCTTGATGAAACGACAGACAAGGTCCTCGATACTCGTGTTCTGAAAGAACGCCCGAAAATGTCGCGGGATCTCCTCGCCGCGCTGTTGCGAGTCTTTCACGGCCAAAACGCCATGCAGCAACCGGGATTGCCTCGCGAGCTTCTGACAAATTCCAAGCTGCTCTATGACCTTCTCAAACGCGACGTCTCGCAGCTTGGCGTCCGTGTGGTGTACAAGCGAGAGGTGCCGCATCTGGAGTTCGTGCTGCAGGATTTCTTCCGGTTCCTCAATCGCTGTCCTTCAGGGGGAGCCAATGGTTGACGTCAGCAAACTCCTAACCGTCCGTGAAGCTGCCAAGCGTCTCGATTTGACCGAGGAGCGGGTGCGTGAGCTCATCGGATTGAAGCAGATTCGCGCGACCAAGATCAAGCGGTGGCGCATTGCGCCGGATGATCTGGAAGAGTTTGTGGTGAGTAGAAGGAACAAGTAGCAGGGACAATGCCAACGCTCGATTGGATCGGCAAGAAGGCAGTCCTCAACCATCATCGAGAGGTTCCGTACCATTTGCTTCGATGCGACCGAAGCCTGTCTGCTGGCGAACCGGAGAGCGAGAATTTGCTGGTGCAAGGCGATAACCTCATCGCGCTGAAAGCGCTGCTACCCTATTATGCCGGCAAGGTCAAATGCATCTATATTGACCCGCCCTACAACACTGGCAACGAGAACTGGGTCTACAACGATGCAGTGAACAGCCCCGAAATTCGCAGTTGGCTGGGCAAAGTCGTGGGAGCGGAAGCGGAAGACCTGTCCCGGCACGATAAATGGCTCTGCATGATGTATCCCCGGCTCGCCTTGCTACGGGATTTCCTCACGGAGGATGGAGCAATCTTCATTAGCATCGATGACAATGAGGCTCATTCGTTGCGGATGCTTATGGATGAAGTGTTCGGACAGCAGAACTTCATTGCATCTGTCATTTGGCAAAAGGTCTATGCTCCGAAGAATTCTGCAAGACATTTTTCGGAGGATCACGACTACGTGATCGTCTATGCAAAACGCGCTGAGCAGTGGAAGCCGCAATTAATCTCTCGAAGTGGTAAACAAGATAAGGCCTACAAAAATCCAGACAATGATCCGCGAGGTCTTTGGCGTGCGGATGGAATGTCGGCAAGAAACCCGTACAGCAGGGGACTTTACCAGGTGCGATGTCCGTCTGGCAGATTGATCTCTGGGCCACCCAAGGGCAGGTATTGGGGTTTTTCAGAGGAGAAGTTTAAGGAAATGGATGCGGATGGCCGTATCTGGTGGGGCAAGGACGGAAATAATAACCCCTCTGTTAAACGGTTCCTTTCAGAGGTCAAGCAAGGAGTTGTGCCTCAGACATTGTGGACTTACGGAGAGGTTGGTCACACGCAGGAGGCTAAGAAGGAGCTGGTCGCAATTTGTGATTTTGAGGACTCGGCGTCGGTCTTCATTACACCCAAGCCCGTGCGTCTAGTCCGGCGCATCCTGGAAATCGCCACAGACAAAGACTCGCTTGTGCTCGATTCATTTGCCGGCAGCGGCACAACCGGCCATGCAGTGCTTGACCTCAACAAGGCTGACGGAGGCAACCGGCGCTTCATCCTGGTGGAGATGGATGAGAATATCTGCCGGAACGTTGCCGCACAGCGTCTCAGCCGTGTCGCTAAGGGCTATACGAATCGCAAAGTTGAAGGCAAGCCAGTCGAAATTCAAGGTCTCGGTGGAGGTTTTCGCTTCTGCATGCTCAGTGAGCCCTTGTTCGATGAGAACGGAAGCATTCGTGAGGCGGTGGCTTTTTCGGATCTGGCATCACATGTCTTCTTTGTTGAAACAGGCGCGCCCATTCCAAAGCGCGCGACGACCAAGAGCCCACTTCTTGGGACTCACGACGGAGCGGCCGTGTATCTCCTCTACAACGGCATCCTGGGTGACAAAGCGCCGCGTGGCGGGAACGTCCTCACCAGAGGAGTTCTTGCCGGGCTTCCTCCTCATGATGGGCCGAAGGTGGTGTATGGGACGGGGTGTCTGCTCAGCCGACAGCGCTTGAAACGTGAAGGCATCACCTTTCGACAGGTTCCCTATGAGGTCAAGGTGAGCTGATGCTGGCGCTCAAAGAATACCAGCAGCGGACACTGGATGCGCTCAGCGCCTACTTCAAGATCTGCGTCAGTCTTGGAAACGCCGATACGGCATTTTATGAGACGA
Organism: Candidatus Omnitrophota bacterium; assembly: GCA_016198905.1. GTDB lineage: Bacteria > Omnitrophota > Gorgyraeia > Aquiviventales > Aquiviventaceae > JACQHR01. Next base: position 50,824 of record JACQHR010000004.1, read on the forward strand.
CGCGCGCGAGTTGGGGAACCGGCATTCCGTATCGGTCTGTCGCCGAGCTCCCCGGACTGCCGTACATCTGTCTTCGCATCCCAACGGGAGGCGGCAAGACGTTTGTCGCCTGCCATGCGGTCAACGTTGCCACGAAAGAATTGCTCAAGAGCGACCGCTGCGTTGTCCTCTGGCTTGTGCCATCCAATGCTATCCGCGAGCAGACGCTGAAGGCGCTCAGAGATCGGGCGCACCCTTACCGTCAGGCGCTGGACGCTGCGATGGGTTCCGTGACGATTCTCGATGTCACTGAAGCGTTGTACGTCAAACGCGGCGTACTCGATGCCACGACCACAATCATCGTCTCGACGATGCAGGCATTCCGCGTTGAGGACACTGAAGGACGGAAAGTGTACGAGTCCTCGGGAGCACTCATGGAGCACTTCGCAGAGCTCCAAGATGGTCAGCGGTGCAGTCTTGAGCAGCGAGAGGACGGTTCGATTGAGTACTCGTTGGCGAACGTGCTTCGCATCCGTCGGCCGGTCATCATCGTCGATGAAGCCCACAATGCCCGGACCCCGCTCTCCTTCGGCACGTTGGCGCGCTTCAAGCCGTCCTGCATTATCGAGTTCACGGCCACGCCGGATACTGACGAGAGCCCCAGTAACGTGCTCCACAGCGTGTCGGCTGCCGAGCTCAAGGCAGAAGCCATGATCAAGCTACCAATTCGGCTTGAGACGCGGCCTTCGTGGAAAGAGCTATTGGCTGACGCGGTCGCGATTCGGAGTCGGCTTGAAACGGTTGCAAATGCCGAGCGTCAGGAAACCGGGGAATACATCAGGCCGATCATGCTGATTCAGGCGCAGCCGAGACGCCAACACCAAGACACGCTCACTGTTGACGTGATCAAGCAATGCTTGAAAGAGGATCACCATATCCGGGATGGGGAGATTGCAGTGGCGACCGCAGAGGACAAGGAATTGGATGGAGTGGATTTGTTGCGGCCCGATTGCGAGGTCCGGTTCGTGATCACGATTCAGGCGCTGCGGGAAGGTTGGGATTGTCCGTTTGCGTATGTTTTGTGCTCGGTGGCGGAGCTGAGATCCTCCACGGCGGTTGAGCAGATCCTTGGCCGGCTGATGCGGCTGCCGAAGGCGGACTGGAAGCGCCGCGCAGAGCTCAACATGGCGTATGCGTTCTCCGCTTCCCAGAGTTTTGTTGAGGCGGCAAACGTTTTGACGGATGCCTTGGTACAAAACGGCTTCAATAAGCAAGAGGCGAAAGAACTCATTACGCCAATGCCGGCCATCCAACCTGAATTGCCATTGGGCGATGAAGACGTCTTCATGGGCATGGTGACGGCTGAGGTGTCCGAAGCTCCCCGAACGGAAGGCTTGGTTCGGGATATCTCTGAGAAAGTGAAGTACGACGCTGGAACCGGCACGCTCACTTTCCAAGGGGTAATGGACGACCGAGAGCGTGACCAATTGAAAGGCTGTTTCACGACCGATGAAGGGAAGGCGGCGGTTGAGCGCGTATATCGCAGGTCCCGTGGACTGCCATCGGAGGATGCCGGGACGCCCTCTGAGCGGGGCGAGCGACTGGCCGTTCCGCTATTGGCGATCAAGCAACGCGACTTATTCGAGCCCGTTGACGAAACGCACTTCCTAGAGACCCCCTGGCGGTTGTCTGAATGTGACAGTCTCCTGTCAGAGCAGGAATTTCCATCGAATCGCTCCGAGGGCCAGCAAGGGGAAATCACCGTTACCGATCAAGGCCGCATCGAGTCGCGCTTTTTGGGCGACCTGCATCAACAGGTCACGTTCCTCGACTTTGATGAGCGCTGGACTGTCCCAACGTTGGCGCACTGGTTAGACCGAACGATTTCACATCGCGATATCACGCCCGAAGAATCCGGCGTGTTCCTGATGCGACTTGTGCGACAGGTCATTGAGCAGCGGGGCATCAACCTTGAGCGGTTGGTTCACGACAAGTACCGGCTTCGGGAGGCAGTTGCCGCCAAGATCGACAGCCATCGGCGGAACGCACATGTCTCTGCGTACCAGGCGCTCCTATTTTCCGATGGGGCAAGCTCTGTCACGGTCAGCCCTGAAATCTGCTTTTCCTTCGACCTGTTGCTATACCCCTATGGAACCCTCTACCAAGGGGCCTACAAATTCAAGAAGCACTACTATCCGCAGGTAGACCTGAAGGCTGAAGGCGAAGAATTCGAGTGCGCCCAATTTCTGGATACGCTGCCTGAAGTTAAATTCTGGGTGCGAAACATCGAGCGCCGACCATCACACTCATTCTGGCTGCCCACTTCAAGCGATAAGTTCTACCCGGATTTCGTCTGCCTCCTGAACGATGGCCGCTTCCTCGTTGTCGAGTACAAGGGCGAAGATCGCTGGAGCAACGACGACTCCAAAGAGAAGCGCGACATCGGCGGCCTCTGGGAAGCCCGCAGCTCCGGCAAGTGCCTCTTCGTCATGCCTAAAGGCAAAGATTTTGAAGCAATTAAGGCTAAGGTTGAGAAAAATGCCAGCGTTGCTCTATGAGGACAGAACGGGTCAAGAAGCGGAAAAGGCGAGTGGAGGACCCAGTAAGCAGGATTCAGTCAATCCTTGCCATCGCTATTTCCTTCATAAGCTTGCTCGTGGCAGTCCGGGGATGTTACTGGCAGGAGCGGAGCCTGAAGACCCATCTCGATCCCACGATCACATGCATCTTAGATCACCATCCAACAAAACCCGGTTTTCTTTTATTCTCCCTTCGAAATGACGGTCCGATGACCGCTAGCACCGTCTCAGTTGACCACTATCAACTCCGATATGAAAAATCGAAGCACCAGATACGTATGAGCGGTGCAGGTGGATATGCATATAGCGACCCAGGTGTGCGCTGGATTTATCTCTCTCAGCTCGCGCCAAATCAGATAGCGTCAAAATTAACGGGGGACATGCTTCTTCGTAACGAGCCCGATCTAATCGGGGTGCTACTGTTTGATCTAAGTTTCTACCGAGATACTGATGGGAAGGGCTACACTAAACGATGTAGCTTCTATGTGGAGGGAGATCGTATATTTACCAAGCAGACATTTGCGGACAATCAGCACTTCCAAGAGTTGGATAAGGAAATAGCGAGACATTTGGGGAAGGCCAGGGTAATGTTCAAAAGCGCGGGTCCTTATCAGAAGGAATAACCTGGAATTGAGATAGGTCCATGATGCGCATTGAAGTAAAGCCGGAGCTGATACGCTGGGCGCGAGAGCGGGCTGGGATCGATCCAGATGTGCTCACCAGAAGATTTCCTCAGTTCAGATCCTGGGAGCGCGGTGCCGCTCAGCCGACGTTCAGACAACTCGAAGATTTTGCCAAGGCGACGTTGGTTCCCATCGGCTATTTGTTTCTCCCTGAACCGCCGGAGGAACCACTTCCGATTCCTGATTTTCGCACCGCGCCGGGTGCAGGGAGGGTGCGTCCGAGCCCAAATCTGCTGGATACGATCTACACGATGCAGCGACGCCAGGCGTGGCTGCGCGAGGAGCGTGTCGAATGCGAGTCGGAACCGCTGCAGTTTGTGGGAAGCGCACGGCTGACCGATGACCCGGATGCCGTCGGGCGCGAGATGCGGCGCATTATCGGCTTCGAGGAGGGATGGGCCGCCAAAGTCCGCACATGGACGCAAGCCGTGGGAGAATTGCGTCGCGCCATCGAGCAACTGGGTGTCATGACGGTGATCAACGGCGTGGTCGGGAACAACACGCACAGAACGCTGGATACCGAAGAATTTCTAGGCTTTGCATTGTGCGACAAGTACGCACCGCTATTATTCGTAAACGGCGCAGATTATGAGTCTCGAAAGATGTTCACTCTGGCCCACGAACTGGCGCACATCTGGTTGGGCTCCGTAGGCGAAGGGCTATCGGGATTTGAGTCCATATTCCCCGGAGGGACGCAAGTCGAGGACTTCTGCGACAGGGCGGCGGCCGAATTTCTTGTGCCGGCAAAGGAATTGAATGCCCGTTGGGGCAGTGTGAAAGATGAGCCACAGCCGTTCGAGACGCTTGCCCAGAAGTTTAAGGTCAGCCCCATCGTTGTCGGCCGCCGAGCCATGGATCTGCGTCTAGTGGACCGTGAAACATTTTTTGACTTCTACCGGGCGTACGTTAAGCGGGAACGCACTCGAAAAAAGAGCACGGGTGGAGGCGATTTCTATAATAACCAGAACACGCGCGTTGGCGCGCTGTTCGCCACCCAGGTAGTCCGGGCGGCGAAAGAAGGTCGGATAGGCTTTAAAGAGGCTTATGATCTGACCGGGTTGCACGGTGGCGCTTTTCAGGAATACGCGAACCGCCTGGGGATCGTTCTGCCATGAGCGCCACGAGCTCCTACGTATTGGACTCGGACGTGTTTATAGCGGCGAAAAATAGCTACTATGCCTTCGCGATATGCCCAGGTTTTTGGGGCAGTCTGATTCACCACCATGGCGAAGGCAATGTTTACAGCATCGACAGGGTTAAGGGCGAACTGCTTGCCGGGCGAAAAACCGAAGACCTTGTTCAGTGGGTCAAGAACAAATTGCCGGGTGGTTTCTTCCTTAATACGGAGGAAGAAGCTGTAACTTCCGCCTATGCGGAAATCATGCTTTGGGTGCAGCGCAACCCGCAATACTTCGACTATGCTAAGGCGAAATTTGCAACTGAAGCGGACGGCTGGCTGGTAGCGTTTGCGCTGGTACATGGTTCTATTGTTGTGACCAACGAGCAGCCGCGCCCTGAATCGAGAAATCGTATCCTCCTTCCCGACGTCTGCGATCAGTTCAAAGTAACCCACAAGGATACGTTTCTTATGCTCAAAGAGTTGTCCATTCGGTTTGAGTGGGCGGGATCTAGCTGATGCCTTGGCGTCACACTGAAGCTGCGTACGAGTCAGTCATCTAGGAGCACCTCGTCTCTTCACGTGGGCATGCGTAAAGTGATCGGAACATCGTCGACCACGAAGAAGACGAAGATTCCTGACGCCTGCATCGGCCTCGGCATCAAGTGTATGACGCCGTTCGAGATGCTTCGACGCGAGCGCGCTCGGTTCATCCTGGGGCCGCAGGGATGACGAAGACTGGCTGAAGTGGGCCGGATCGCGTCAGGCGCGGCCCTGGACAACCTCTTCAATCTCCCGTAGGATCGCCGCCTCATCCGGGTTCTCCCTCACCAGCTGCCGGAGCCGCTTTTCGGTGAAGTAGACCTGCGGGAAAAGACTGGCCACTGATCAGCTTCCGCTGTCGCACCTCGGCCCCCGGTCATCCGTGGCGGCGCTTTTCTCTTTCTCAGAAGCGGACAGTTCTAATGAGCAGACTATTGGGCGTTGACATTCGTGCGATCGGGGCTTGACGCTCCAGAGGACGTCCGCTACCCTGTTACAATGCGTGCGATCGTTCGGAAGTGGCTGAAGTTCGGCCTGTGGCTGCTCGGTCTTGGCAGCATCATTGCGGTCCTCAATCTCTGCGGGATTCATCTCTCGGACTTCACGCCTGAGCGCATCCGCACGTATGTGCTGTCGTTCGGCTGGTGGGCGCCGGTCGTCTACCTCGTCATCTACGGCCAACCGGTGGTGCCGCTGCCGGCCAGCGTGATGCTCATGGCGGCGGGCTTGGCGTTCGGGATGCTGGGCGGCTTGGCGCTGGCGCTGGCGACCTTGACCATCCGAGGGTGCGGCCAATTCCTCATGGCGCGGTTCTGCGGCCGCGAGGCCATTGAGACGCTCCTGCGCGGTCGGCTCGCTCGATGGGATCAACGCGTGGGGCACGTGACGTTTGGCACCTTGCTGTGGATCAGAATGTTAGCTCCCGTCCCGTACGATATCCAGAATTTCAGCCTCGGGCTTTCCGCGGTGTCATTTGGGACGTTCGTGGCGGCGACGGTTGTCGGCGCCATTCCGGGCGGTGCGGTATGGGTGTACTTGGGACAAGCGGTCACCAGCGCGGCGCAACTCTGGAAGGTTGGAGTGGCGATGGCGGTGATCGTGGGCCTCTGGCTGATCCAGCGCGCCGTTCGTCGTCGACGAGCGCAAGCGTCGTCCCAGCGATCGCCCGTTGCAGCGCTCTCACGTTGATCATCATGGCAAGCCACGCGCTTGGCTGCGCCGGCTCTTCTCACGACGCGCGCGCCGCGATCACTCCTCGGATGCCGACAGCAACGCAGACTATGGATTCAACGACGGCCGTTTCACAGCACACGAACCGACTCATCACGGAGAAGAGCCCCTACCTCTTGCAGCATGCGCACAATCCCGTCGACTGGTACCCGTGGGGCGAGGAAGCGCTGGCGAGGGCGAAGCGGGAAGACAAACCGATTTTCCTCTCTATCGGCTACTCGACGTGCCACTGGTGTCACGTCATGGAGCGGGAGTCGTTTGAAAATCCGGACATCGCCCAATTGCTCAATCGCTCCTTCGTGTGCATCAAGGTCGATCGCGAGGAGCATCCGGATCTCGATCAAGTCTACATGCACGCCGTGACGATGATGACCGGCCAGGGCGGCTGGCCGCTGACGGTGTTCCTCACCCCGGACCTCAAGCCCTTCTTCGGCGGCACGTATTTTCCTCCGGAGCGGAAAGGGGAACGGGCCGGCATGAAAGAGGTGGTCCCCGCCGTGGCGGAAGCGTGGACGCATCGGCGCGCCGAGCTGCTCGCGTCGGCGGAGCATCTGACGCAATCGCTGAGCGAACAACTCGCCGCGACCGCACCCCCAACCGCGGTCACGCCCGAGTTGCTGCACACCGCGTTCAGCCAAGCGGTGAACATGTTTGACGCGACGACCGGCGGCTTTGGCGAGGCGCCGAAGTTTCCTCGCAGCCACGAACTATCCTTTCTCCTCACCTATTGGTATCGCACACGTACGGGCCAAGCGCTTGAGATGGTGACCACAACACTGGATCACATGGCCCGCGGCGGAATCTACGATCACCTCGGCGGCGGGTTCCACCGGTACTCGACCGATGGCCAATGGCTCATCCCGCATTTCGAGAAAATGTTGTACGATCAGGCGTTGTTGGCCAAGACGTACCTGGAAGCCTACCGGGTGACGAAACGCCCGGACTACGCCGAGGTGGCGCGCGGCATCTGCGACTACGTCTTGCGCGACCTGACGAGTTCTGAGGGGGCCTTCTATTCGGCGGAGGACGCGGATAGCGAGGGCGAGGAAGGCACGTTCTACGCGTGGACGCCGCAGCAGGTTGCACAGGCGCTTGGGGCCGACGCGGAACTGTTCAACCGCTTCTACGGCGTGACCGCAGAGGGAAACTTCTCCGCCGAAGGCGGATCCGCCTCTGGCGGAGAGCACCACACCAACGTGCTTCATATCGAGCAACCGCTCGACATGTTTGCAAAGGTGAAGGGACTTGATGCGCAGCGCGTGGTCGCTCAACTCCAATCAGATCGCGCCACGCTGCTGGCGGCCCGCGATGCGCGCGTGCGTCCGCATCGCGACGACAAAGTGCTCACGTCGTGGAATGGGCTGATGATCGCATCGCTGGCCTATGGCGCGTCGACGCTCTCGGAGCCGCGCTACCTCGAAGCGGCGACTCGCGCGGCGGAATGTATCCTCACGCACCTGCGGCGCGATCGCCAATTGTTGCGCCGGTATCGAGACGGGGATGCGCGATACGCGGGGACGCTCGAGGACTACGCGTTTTTCTGCGAAGGGCTGCTGCAGTTGTATGAAGCCAGCGGCGAGGCCAGATGGCTGAAGGAGGCGAAGTCGTTCGCGGCCACCATGGTCGAGCGCTTCTGGGATGGCAGCGGCAGCGGATTCTTTTTGCGGGACAAGGATGAGGCGCCGCTGATTGTGCGCTCAAAGGACCTCTACGATGGCGCGACTCCATCAGGCAATTCGATGGCCGCACTGGTGTTGCTCAAGATCGGCCGCATGACGGGCGATCGGCATTTGGAAGAGCTGGCGCGTCGTGCGCTGGAAGGGGTGGCGCACACCGTCGAGCGCACACCGTTTGGATATCCGCAGCTGCTCATCGCGGTGGACATGGCTCTGGGCCCGATCAAAGAAATTGTGGTGGCCGGCGATCCGGCGGCTCCACAGACGGTGCAGATGCGCCGTGCGATCCATGAGCGATTTCTCCCGCGAGCGGTGACGCTCCTGCACCCGGCGGGCGAGGCCGGGAAAACCATTGAGGCGCTCGCGCCGTTTGTCGCGTCCCAACAGCCGCTCCAGGGACGGCCGACGGCGTACGTCTGCGAGAATTTCGTCTGCGCGCGTCCGGCGACGGACGTGAACGCGTTGATCGAGCGGCTGGAGCCTACGAACTAACCGTGCCATGTCGATGACACAGGAAGAAACTCGTCTGCGCGCGCTATACCTGTTCCTGGCGTGTTCGCAGGCGGTCGATCAGTTCAAAGCCCGGCTGATCGCCACGTTTCCCTCGGCGCCCTTGACGGTTCGGCCGCTGTTGGAGCGATCGCTGAAGCGCGAGCTCGGGCTGCTGTTCCGGTACTGGATTACGCGGCAGGTCTGGCAACAGCTGGATGCGCGGGAAGAGGATGCGAAGAGCTTGAACCTGGCGGTCCTGCGGCTCTTCACGGAAGGCTTCAAGCTGGCGCGCGACGGCAGCGGCCTGCGCTACGCCGAACTCTCGACGCTCGCGGAGGACGTCAACGAACTCAGCCATCGCATTACCAATGCGCTGGGGATGGAGCATCAACCGTTGTTGGCCGAGCTGCACGGCGCGATCCTGCCCTGGCACGATGCCGTCATGAAGTACACAATGGAGGCGCTCGAGCTGCCCCTCGAGCAGCTGTCATCCCGCGTCAAGGAATGGGCCGGGCGAGAGCCGGAACCTCCTCCTCATTAACATGCTCTTGCCGTCGTGGTTGTGGATCGGCACTCCGGTCAAGGTTGTGCTCTGGCTGGCCAATCGGCTTGCCACATGGACCGGATCCTGGTATTTCTGGAAGCGATTCAAAGGTCGGCGCCGTCTCTGGTTGTGGTTGCTCGCGCTCAATGCGCTGTCATTTACGGCACTCGGTGGCGTGTTCTACTGGATTCACGTGAGGAGAATGCATCGCTAGGAGCGATGCGAATGGAGAGGAGGCGTACATGCCTAGTGTCATGCAGACGCGCAGCAAACGCGTCGGGAACGTGTCGGGCGGGTCGATCGATCAGGAGGCAATTGCGCGCGTCGCCTACGAGCTGTTCCTGAAGCGGGGCAGCGGCCACGGCAGCGATCAGCAGGACTGGTTCGAGGCAGAGCAGATCGTGCGGCAGCGGCAACGCAGTCGACGCGCGTAACGACCATCTTCGTCTTCTATGAAGCGGGGAGTCTCCTGTGAAGGTCCTCATCACCGGAGGAACCGGATTTCTCGGTAGCCGCCTCTGCGAGCGTCTTGTCCGAGCCGGTCATGACCTGTGCGTGTTGACGCGCAATCCATTGGCGCGGATCGGCCAAGCAGGCGTGCAATTTCTCTCCTGGGATGGCCAGGAGTGGGAGCACGCCCTGGCAGAGGCGCAGGCGGTGATCAACCTCGCCGGCGAGCCGATTGCCGAGGGACGATGGACCGCAGCGCAGAAGGCGCGTATTCGAGAGAGCCGCGTGCACGCCACCCGGCAGCTCGTCGGTCGCATGGCCTCGCGTCTGGAGAAGCCCGCGGTGCTCATCAATGCGTCGGCGATCGGCTACTATGGGCCGTGCGGCGAGGAGGAAGTGACCGAGGCTGATCCTCCAGGACACGGGTTCCTCGCCGAGACGTGCCGGGCTTGGGAGGCGGAGGCCCAGCGGGCTGAAGATCTCGGCGTGCGCGTGGTCCGCTTGCGCCTCGGCGTCGTCCTCGGCCCATCCGGAGGCGCGCTAGCGAAGATGGTCCCGCCGTTTGTCTTGTTCCTCGGCGGCCCGATTGGGAGCGGCCGACAGTGGGTATCGTGGATTCATCGTGAGGACGTCGTGGGGATGATCGAATGGGCGCTCTCGCATCCCCAGGTGAGCGGGGCGGTCAACGTGACCGCGCCCCATCCGGTGACCATGCGCGAGTTCTGCGAGACGCTCGGGCGCGTGCTCGGCCGTCCCTCATGGCTGCCGGTTCCTGCGTGGGCCCTGCGTCTGTGGCTTGGAGAGATGGCGCAGGTGCTCGTGACCGGGCAGCGGGTGATCCCGCATGCGGCCACGCGCGGGCAATACGCCTTCATCTATCCTGACCTGCAAGCGGCACTCGAAGCGGCACTCGCATCCTATTCCGCGCGCGTGTTGCCCGATGATTCACAAGCGACCCAATCTCGCGGGTGATGGGCTGGGCTCTCGACTGTTTCTCTGCTAGACCGATGTCTCGGATTGTGTGACAATACCTCTTCGTTGTGCGGCGACGTCCAGCCACCCCCTCGACATGGATCACGGATGGATCAGCGTGAAAGTGCACCCTAATGCCGGCAAGGACGTGCTCGTTGGCGTTGGGCCCGGCCGGTTTGAGGCGTGGGTCAAAGCCAAGCCGATGGAAGGGCGCGCCAACGAAGCCCTCATCGGGCTGCTGGCGAAGACGCTGAAGATTCCGTTTCAGGCGCTGCGGCTCGTGAAAGGACGCAACGGCCGCCACAAGGTCTTCAGAATCGTGGAGTAGCCCGATCGAGACGATCCGCGAGCTATTTGCGCAGCTCTATCATTTTGACGAGCTCATCCGCTTGGGCGGGTATGCCGCGCTGGTGGGCATCGTGTTTGCGGAAACCGGACTGCTCGCCGGATTCTTCCTCCCCGGAGATTCCTTGCTGGTGACGGCAGGGCTGCTGGCGAGCAGCGAAGGCGCGCTGAATGTGTGGATGCTCGTCGTGTTGCTGAGTGCGGCCGCCATTGCGGGCGATAGCACCGGCTACGCGATCGGCTATCATCTGGGCCCGCGTCTGTTCAATCGGGAGGACTCACGAGTATTTCACAAGGATCACCTCGCGCGTACGCAGCGGTTCTATCAGAAATACGGAGCGAAAACCATCGTGCTGGCGCGCTTCGTGCCGATCGTCAGGACGTTTGCGCCGACCGTCGCCGGAGCGGGAAAGATGCACTACCGGACGTTCCTCCTCTTCAATATCATCGGAGGGATCGGTTGGGCCACAGGCATGACGCTGGCCGGCTACTTCTTGGGCCGCTCCATTCCGAACATCGAGCGGCACTTGCACTGGGTGATCGGCGTCGTGATCCTCTTATCGATCTTGCCTATCGTGTACGAGTGGCGGCTCTCGAAACGATCCCGTCCGGCGACACAGCACCCGACCGCATCACGATGACAGCGATGGAGTCTATATGAGCGAGACCTCAAAATCCCATGGATCGAACCAAAGCCACGGCACCCCCTCGTCGCACGAGCCGGCCCACGGCATGCCCACCCCGGCGCCTCACGCACCCGAGCCGGAGACGACGTTCGATGCGCTCGGCCTGCACCCGCAGTTGCTGAAAGGCATCCACGATCTCGGGTTCATCCGCCCGACGCCGATTCAAGCGCAGGCCATTCCAGCGGTGCTGACGGGGCGCGACGTGATTGGCTGCGCGCAGACCGGCACCGGCAAGACGGCCGCCTTCGTGCTGCCCATTCTTCACACACTCCTGCAGGGCCGCAGTCGCGGGCATGTGCGCGCTCTCATTGTCGCGCCGACCCGGGAGCTTGCCTTGCAGTCGATGGACCATCTCAAAGCGCTCTCGCGGCACGTCCACCTCAAGGGTGCTGCCATTTTCGGCGGCGTGCCGATGGAGCCGCAGATCAAAGCGCTTGCGCAGGGGATCGATATCATCTCCGCCACGCCGGGCCGTCTGCTCGACCACATCTACTCAGGGCGGATCGATTTCGTCGATCTCGAGGTGCTCGTGCTCGATGAAGCCGATCGCATGCTCGACATGGGCTTTCTGCCGGATATCAAGAAAATCCTCAACGTGCTGCCGCCGAAGCGGCAGAACCTGGTCTTCTCCGCGACGATGCCCTCGGAGATCATGACGCTGGTGCAACAGATCCTGCATCATCCGGTGATGATTCAAATCGGCCAGCGTTCGACCCCGGCCGTGGGGATTCGTCATGCGGTGTATCCGGTGCCACGGCATCTGAAGACTGATTTACTCGTCGAATTGCTGCGAGGAGAAAGCATGACCTCGGTGCTCATCTTTACGCGCACGAAGCACTATGCCAGCCGATTAGCTCAGACGCTTGAGCGGCGCGGATTTAAAGTCTCGGTGCTGCATGGCGATCGCAGTCAAAGCCAGCGGCTGCGTGCCCTCGAGCAGTTCCGCCATGGCCGCAGCCAAGTCATGGTGGCGACGGACATCGCCGCCCGAGGCATTGACATCGAAGAGATCAGCCACGTCATCAATTTCGACATTCCGAATACGCCGGATGATTACATTCACCGCATCGGGCGCACGGCGCGGGCGGATGCCACCGGCGATGCGTTTACGTTGGTCGATAAAGATGAAGAGCCGATGGTCAAAGACATCGAGCGCGCGCTCAGTCGCACCTTGCCGCGCGTGACCCTGCCGAATTTTGACTATAAAAAACCCGGTGCTCCGCGAACGCATGAGCCCCAGCGCCATTACGGCGGACGGCGGCAGGGGCCGTCGTCGTACGGTGGTGGGCCTCGTCGACAGCGATCGTAATGGCTGATGCCGTGCTGCCGGCACTCATTGGAGCGCTCACACGGCAGGTGACGTTCCTCGAGGTTCGCACGCCGGCGCAGCGCGGCGACTATTTCGAAGCCGTGCTCTCGCGCGGGGATCTGCCGACGTGCGAGAACGTGCTCGTCGCGTCGCTGGGCCAGCCGGTCAAAGCGTTTGGCCGTCCGGCCACACTGGCACCCGCCCACCAGCACAGCGTGAATAAGCTCGGCGGTGTCCGGGGCAATCAGTGCCTGTTTCTCAAGGCGATGGACGCGTCGGTGGTGGCGTATGCGCTCCTCTGGCCGTGGGAGTCCGACCCGATGCGGGTGACCATCAAGGTGGGGCACTTTACGGCGTAACGGGGACGGGAGCGAGCTGCCATGGCTGACGAGCATAGCTTTGACATTGTCTCGAAGGTGAATTTCCAGGAACTGCGCAACGCGATCCAGCAGGCTCAGAAAGAGCTCAGCACTCGGTTTGATTTCCGCGGGAGTCGCGCCTCGATCGTCTACGAAGAATCCCCCCCGGCGCTGAAGGTCAGCGCCGACCATCAGGTGCAGCTCAAGAGCGTGATCGACGTGGTGGAAACCAAGCTTGCCAAGCGCGGGGTGTCGTTGAAGGCGTTCACCTGGACTCCTCCTGAGCAGCTGCCCGGCGGCGGCATGAAGCAGTCCGCGAACCTTCAGCAGGGGCTGAACTCAGACCAGGCACGAGCGGTCGTGAAGACGATCAAGGACCTTGGCCTGAAAGTCCAGCCCCGGATCGATGGGGATGCGGTGCGCGTCGGCGGCAAGCAGCTCGACGATCTGCAGGTCGTGATCCAGACGCTCAAAGGGAAAGACTTCGGCATCCCGCTGCAGTTCGAGAATTATCGCTAATCCCCCAGACCTCCTCCTTGGAGGCTTGCAACGATGGCACGAGTGCTCGCCCAGTACCTGCACGCCATCCGACACCCCGCCACGGGGTTGCTCGAAAGTTTCGCGGATAGCGCAGATCCCGAATTGCACGGTGTAACCTTCACCTATGATCTGGCCCTGACCGCTCTCGTCTTTACGCACGGCGAGTCGTTCGACGCGGCGCGACGCATCCTGGATTTCTACCGGGCAATGCCTCCCCCGGATCTTTCCACGCCCACATACAATGTGGCGTACGGCACCGCCGGTGGCGCCCCGGCGCTCGAATCGGCGTTTCAGCTTGGCCCCCTGTCGTGGATGGCGATTGCGCTCATGCGTTTTGCGCATGCCAGCGGCGAAGCCATCTACTTTCACAAGGCGGTGACCTTGCTGGATTGGGTCCGTCAGTCCATGCCGCATCGAGATGGCGGAGTGGCGATGGGGATTCGCGAGCCGTGGTCGTTGCGGATGTCGGTGGAAAACGATTGGGCGTATTACGCCGCGCTGCGCATGGCGCTTGTGTGGGTGCCGGATGGGGTGTTGCGCGAGTTCGTTCGCGAGGAGACAACCGGCGTGCGGCGGTGGCTGGCGCGCCATGAGCGCGACCGCGGCGCCGATGATGGCGTCAAAGCGCTCGATGTGTACACGAATGCGCTGCTCATCGGTCCACACGCGCACCTCGAGGATCAGGTGATGGGCGATGAAGCGGCACTGGCCCGCTGGGCGCGAACCTGGATCGAGGAGCTTGAGGATCTCTTCCGCGTCCCTGAGATCCCAGGGTATGACTACACGGATGCCGACGAAGCTGAGGCAGCGGGGCGCGAGCGATGCAGTTGGCTGGAAGGCACCGAACAGGTGATCGTAGCGTATCAAACGTGGGCGCCATTTTTTGAATCGCAGGGCGATCGGCTCTTTGCGCAGCGGCTGCGTCGCTTAGCCGGCTTCGCCCACGCCCACGTCATCCGGTGCAGCCTGCTGTCGCGCGGCGCCGTGGCGATTCCGAATACCGACGCGCCCGAGCCGGTCCGCACCTTTGCCGATGGCTGGGTCGCGCGTCCATCCATGGAACCCGCCCTCAATGGGACCACGTGGACGTACTTTGCTGAAGTCGGACTGAATCCGTGGGTCATTCCATCTCGTCCGCTTCGCTGACAGTTCCCCCCGTCTCTGTCTGTGCACGAGAAAATGGTGGTACTCTCTCCTCGCCCACGCGATAATAGGGCGATGCGTGCAAGCGTCGTCACAGGCGACGTCTGACGGTGCCTGGGGACCGTGGAAGCAAACAGGGGGGTGGGCATGAGCGGTGGCAAGAGCTGTTGTGGGATCTGCAAGGTCGTTGGGCTCTTGGTCGGCATCGGCGCACTGAACTGGGGATTGGTCGGGATTTTCCAGATGGACCTGGTGGCGACGCTCTTGGGCGACATGACGATGCCGGCGCGTATCGTCTATGGCCTCATTGGGGTGGCCGGTGCGCTCAAGCTGATTTCGTTGGTCAAGTGTTGTCCGTGCAACGCAGGATCCTGCGACACAAAGAAGTAGGTAATCCGCCCTGAAACACATTCTTCAACCGGACGAGGGCGAGCTCCTCACGTTGAAGCCGCCCTGGTCCGGCGAACTTCGTCTCAAAATCGTTCCCCAACCGTCGGGGAGTTCATTCGTTGTCGGGACGCACGCCATCCCGCCAGGCGGCAGCATTCCGCTCCACCGGCATCACGATCACGACGAAGTCCTCTTCATTCACAAGGGGCAGGGGCGAGCGACCGTGGACCAGCAGGCGGTGACGGTGCTGCCCGGCATGCTGGTGCACGTCCCGCGCGAGTGCTGGTATGGGCTGCGCAATACCGGTACGGGCGTTCTCCAGATCACCTGGACCGCGACTCCTGCAGGGATTGAAGGATTTTTCCGTGAACTCTCACGTCTGAGCCAGCCCATGGAGGCCGCAGCCTTCCAGGTCATGGCCGCGGCCTACCATCTTGAGCTGCGCTCGGAATCAGAGGGCGCGAAGGCTCAGCCGGCGAGCCAGGGCGGTCGACCTCGCGGCCGGCGTCGGAGTCGCCCGCGGCGCTATCCGCGGTCCTCGCCGCCGGCATCAGCCACCCAAGCACCGGTTTCTGCTCCTGCGCCAACAACGCCCAGCGCGATCGCAACGCCTCAACAACCTCCTCCTGCCATCGTTGCGCCGACTGGGGAACAGCCGACGCCACCGCTGCCGCCCGCTGTGCGACCGACATCCGACCGCGCAAAATTTCCCAGAGGAGCTCGAAGGGACCGTGGCCCTGGTCGTCCGCCCATTCAGAAACCGGCGAGCCAAGCCCAACCGCCACGGCCAGCCAAGCCTGATCGACGTCCTCACGGCCACCACCGTAGCCGGGTGAAAGAGGTCTACATGGGCGGGCGATGGATTCGTGTCGCCGGAGAAGGGCCGGTGATCTCTCCTGGTCGCGACGCGCCCCCTCAGCGTCCCAATCAGGACGACGCCTAACCCGTTCATGCAGTGGGTCGGCCGGATCCTCAGTCTCGTCCTGTCGTTGGCCCTCGCCCTCGTGGCGATGGAATTCGGCTGGCGCGTGCTCAAATTCCATCGCCTGACGATCGAAGCCGGCATCGGCGATCCGCACTACCATCATCGACTCAAGCCGAATACCACGTACCACTTTACCTCCTCCGAGTTCGATGTGACGGTTCGCACCAATCGATTCAGCCTTCGAGGTCCTGATCCTGTGATCCCGAAGCCACCGGGTGTGTTTCGCATCTTGGTCCTGGGCGACTCCTACACGTTCGGATTTCCCGTGCGCGATGACGAGACGTTCGCGTCGCTCATTGAACGGCAGCTCAACGCTCAAGGGATTCCTGTGGAGGTGGTCAACGGCGGGGTCTCCGGGTATTCGCCGACGCTTGAGTACCTCTCGCTGCGCGATCAGTTCCTCACGTTCGAGCCGGACCTCGTCATCCTGTGGTACGACTTGGGCGATCTGCAGGAAGACCAATGGTTCCAGAAAAATTTGGTGTACGACGCCTCCGGCCGCATCCTCCGATGCGACCCCGGCTACACCAACGGCCGTTTTGATCGGTGGGAGTGGCTGAAAAATCACAGCATCATCGCCGGCTACCTCGATCGCAAACTCGTGCGGACCACGAAGTACATCCACCACCTCGGATTCTGGGGATTCGTTCAGACGAAGCTTAAAGGCGAGCGGGCGAAAGTCGCTCTCGCCAGACTCAAAACACAGCAGAAAGCCGAAGACCTCGCGGGTTATGATCGTTTCCTCTTTGTCCGCGAGTCCTCGACGAAGGAGTCGCTTATGCCCTATTGGAAGCTGAGTGCGATGTACGTGCGGATGATCCGCGACCTGCTGGCCGAGCGGCACATCCCCTTCGTGTTGGGCATCTACCCGTACGGAATGGTCGTCGGGCCACAGCAATGGGCGGATGGGCGGGTCTATTGGGGATTTGAAAAAGGCAAGACGTACGATCCAAGTGCTGCCCTAGCCGTTTTTCGCTCGTTTGCAGAATCCGAGCACATCCCGCTGGTGGATACCTATGCGAGTTTTCGCACGGCTGCGCGGTCGGAAAAATTGTTCTACGACTGGGATGGCCACATGACGCCTGCCGGCCATCGGGTCATCGCGCAGCATGTCGTCCACGATCCGCAGATGCTGGCACTTTTGCGCGAGCAGGCCGCGCGACTTCAGCGCAAGTAGCGTCCACCCCAGCACTGTCTCTGACGCGGGTCCTGCCGCGTCACCCGTGTCGAGCAAGAATAACATCCAAGCGGGTTGGTGTGCGTGGCGAGAGCCGCGCGATCACTCGGCGGGCGATCCGCACGCCTCCTTCCGGACGTTGCGCGCAGGGGAGTGACGTCGTGCCGTGGCGCACATCGCTGACGAAGTAACGGCCGGCGTTGGCCCTGTGCGGATTGACGATCCGAATCTTCAGCGGCCGGTCGGCGAACGAAACGCTCAGCGACACATCGCGACGCGTCCCAAAATCCTCCCGCGTCAACTGCGGATCGACGACCAGATCCCCCAGTTCTCCTCGAATCCCGTACGCTTGCGTCAGCAACAGATAGATCAGCCACGATGCTGATCCCGTCAAGTAGCAGTAGAGACCGCGTCCTTCCGCATTGAAGTATTCCGGCAGCCCAGGAAAGATTTTCGCGACGGGCTGATCGGTCGCCATCGCGTAGAGGGCGTGCCAAACCTTGCGACCGTCCTCAGGGCGACGCCTGACATACAGCGCATACGCGTACATGGTCGCCATGTGGCTGAAGACCGCACCGTTTTCCTTCTCTCCGTATGCAAATGAAAACGCCCGTCCGAGCGTGGGCTGCACGCCGACGAAATCCGTGTTCAGGCGGATCCCGCCACGCTGCGGATCGCGCAGCCACCGGTTGACCGCGCGTATCACGTCGTCGACTTGCGTATCGCTGGCGATGCCGCTCATCAAGGGAAAGACTTGCCCCGTGAGGGTCATGCGCAGGCCGCGCGGGTGAGGGCCTTCCACGCGTGCGCCACGGTCGTCGTAGTACCCGTTGAAGAACGCCCCTGCCGCCGACGCGATCCATTCCTGTCGACGGATGCGACCGGCCAGGTCGTCATGTTTGGCCCGGAGGTCGCGGATGAGGTCCGCAAGCCGCACGCGCATCATGCGTCCTGAGAGATCCTTCGCGACGGTCGTCAGATACCGCTCGAGACGCGTCCGCTTCGCCGCCGCGGAGCGATAGTTCACGCGCGCCTGCCCGGGCACGCGATCCAGGAGCAAGCGCAGCTCTGCGGCAAGATCGACCGTCCGGTGGCCGCGCGAGATCAACAGGTCAGCGAGCTCAGCCAGACGTGCGAGGTTCCAGGCGTAGAACGCGCTGAAGGCGGCCGATTCGCCGCGGCGGCTAGCCATGTCGAGCCCGTCGTTCCAATCGGCTCCTTCGAGGCGGCAGACGTTGTGCTCACCCACGTTGAAAAACGCCGTGAGATTCTGCACGAGCAGATGCTCGAAGATCGAGCCGCGATAGATGCGGCCCTGCCGCGTCCGCAATCGAAAACCGTACGACTCATTCCAGTGAGGGTCGCGCCGGCGGCATCGGAAAAGTTGGGGATCGCGGAAATACGCTCGTTGACGCAGCAAGATATCCACGTCGCCGGTTTGGTCAAGATACAGCCGCGTCGTGTACAGCGGCCAGATGCCATGGTCCATCCACGTGCGCGGAATGTTGTTGCGGTCGGCGATGAATGCGCCATCCTTGCCGATGATCGTCGCGTTGGAGCCATCGATGCGGATGCCGCCAAAGTTGTGCAACAGCAGCGGTCGCACGGATGTCGGATCGGACAGCAGTAAGGCGAGGCAGTCCTGCCACAGGTCGCGCCAGCCGCGTCCGCCCCGGCCATAATCAAACTGGGGCAGGTACGAATTGCCGTACAGACGGCGCAGCCTCGGCTGAAACATCACCCACGTCAGCCAGTGATCGAGGCTGCGATCGGCCGTGAAGAAGGCGACGCGATGGAGTTGTTGCTGCCAGAAGGTCTTCGTGCGGGCGAGCGAACGCGTCCAGTTCGTCGCGCGTCGCCCCCAGCGCACCCACCGTGCGATGTCACGCGAGTCACGTGTGATGCCGGAAAGCAACAGGTAGCTAGCACGCTGACCAGGGGCCAGTGTGCGTCGAGGAAAGCGAAAGCCTCCAATGGCTTCACAACCGGCGATCTTAACCTGTGACGTGGGAGGTGCCGTCTCGCGGTTCCAGACCGCGGCGGGTGCTGCGAAGTTGCCCCCCTCGCCCACAAACTGTTCTTCAACACCCCACACGCCTGACGGCGGACTCCCGCCGGGTCCGAAGGCCAACACCGCGTAGCGGGTTGCGTTCATCCGATGCCCGCGCTCATCGAACGACATCGTCGGGCAGACCATGACGCCGTGCGGCAGAATCGTGGTGCGATGCAAGAGTGCGGTGACATGGCGATGATCGCGCACATTATCCGCCGAGCGTGCGAATATCGGCAGGGCGGCATACGGGTCAAACACGAGCGTCCGGCGCGAGACGTTGTGGACCTCCACCCACAGGCACTCAAGCGGGGCGTTGACATCAGCCGGACACCACAGCGTGGCCCGCACGCGGAAGTGCTTGCGCGCATCAGTAGTGGTGAGGCTGACCCATCCAGGCCCAGCGTCGAGCGATGGGGCCGCCGACGAGGTGTTGACGTGAGCGGTCAGTCCCTCAGGAGACAATCCGGCGACGGAGAAGGGGACGCTTCCGGGTTCGACGAGCCACAGATCCCGATGGGCGAGCGCATGCGGAAGGTCTTCAGCCGTCAAGGGAGGAGCGAGGTATTCGTGATGGCTGATGGCGGGCCCACCCTGCAGCCGAGGCGACGTCCAGGAGAGCCCTCCGGCCTCATTCACAAGCGGAAGATACAGGCGATTGAGCTGCTGTGTCCGAGTCGCCTGGAAGATGCCGGTGGCCGGTGCGCGCGGGTCCTGATCGACAAAGCGCCACCAAGCCTGATCGTGCGTGTGGGTGGTTCGTCGCGTGGTCATCGCCAAGATGCGCGTTATTGTAACACAACTGCTATAATGAGAAACATGCGACCCGGACCACACCGAACACCATGAATCGCAAGCAAGACCTCTCGCTCGTCATCGGCATCGCGATTCCCCTCCTCATGATCCTCGTGGTCGCAGCCGGCTATGAAGCGATCTTGGCGTGCCTGGCGATCCTCCGATGTCGATACCCAGCACCGGATGCCCTTCAGCGGGCCCAACGACCATGACCCCCCAAGTGCGTAGCGGTGCGCTGGCGTGGTTGGGTACGCAGACCCTGCTGAGGGTGTTGCCCGCAGCGGCGTTGAAACGCCTCGGTAGTGCGATCAGCCAGGTGCGCTACGCCAAGGGCGAGACGATCTACAATGAGCTGGAACATCCCCGGCAGCTGTGGATCCTGAAGGAAGGGCGCGTGCGATTACTGCGTCATAGCTCGGCGGGGCGCGTGTTTGCGTTTCCAATCGCGACGCGTGGAAGCGTCTTTTGCATCGCCGGCCTCATGAACCAATGTCCGTACCCGTGTCGCGCGGTGGCGGATACGGATACCGTGCTCTTCAAGATCACCGCGTCGGCTTTCCACCAGCTCCTCAAATGCTATCCGGCGTTTGGATGCGAAGCGCTCAAGGTGGTCTGCCAGGAGTGTTGCCGGGCGCATGCGTTGTGCTCGTCCAGCCAGGAGCGCGTGGAGCAACGCCTCCTGGGAGCACTCGCGCAGTTGTTCGATGAGTTCGGACCGATGATCCCGTTGGGCCGTCAGCAGGTGGCGGAGCTGGTGGGGGTTTCCCGTGAGACGGCGAACCGGATTCTTTTGAAACTCCAAGCGCAGGGTGTCGTGAAGCTGGCCTTCCAGCGACTGGTTATCCGGAATCCTGCCAAGTTGCGATCGTAGGCAGCGCTGCCGCTATCCTGCAGAGGATTGCCGCAACTGATGCTGTAGGGTGCGTAGCTGAGCCAGCCGCGCCGGGTCCTCCGCGCCAGCGGTGGTGATGCCCGTCTTAATCAGCGCGCGCAGCGTGTCGGCGCGCTGCTGCATCGATTCAGCCGCGCGGTTGAACGCCTGCACTAAGGTGCTGCCCCCCAAGATCCCTGCAGACCGAATGCGGTATGAGAACGCTCCAGAGGCCAAGCGCTCCAGTCCTGCGGACAGCGTTCGGAACAGCCGCTCCAGATACCAGAGAGCGCCGAGGAGCACGATCGCGCCAATGAAGAGGGTTGCTCCGGCGCTCAGGAGGGTCACTTCAACGATGGCGCGCCACACCAAGGCCTCACTTGAAACGGCTGAGAGATGCGCGGAAAACACCTCCTGCTTGAAGATCGTCTCCAAGGCGCCATAGTTGAACCACGCGGCCGCCAAGAGTCCAAGGGCCACCACAATCACCAGTAGGAGCAACCACCCCAACTGAAGATTGCCTTGCCACACAAAGGGGACGCGCCGTCTCATCGCATTACTTCCGATGACACGCCAGGCACAAGGCGCTTCCCGTCATCTCCATGACGAGCAGCGCGGGACGCCGGCTATATGGACTGTGACAGGACAAGCACCCGACACGGCCGTTGAACAACGGGATGCTGCCAGGCAGCGCCTCCGCAGGCGTATACGCGCTGGCCGCAGCGCCCCGTGGATAGTCGACGCCAACCGGATGGCTCGGTCCGATCTGGCCATGCTGGAACGTTCCGGCCCGCACGTCCATAGCGCCACGTCGCGAAATCGTCCCATCATGGCAGCTCAGGCATTCCACAGAAAATGAATCGAGCGGTGCGCCGTCAGCCGCTTGCGTCAGCCTGCCGGAGGCATGCGCGTAAGAGACGCTGAACTGATGCCGCCATCCTGCGCCGAGCAATTCCTCTCGATGGCAGGTCGCGCAAAACGCCTCGCCGCGGACGTGCCCGCGCAACAGACCCGTCAGCTCCTCTGCGCCCACGGCGTGTTCCTCTTTATGCACATCATGGCACGTCACACAGGTCAGCCGACCGTCCGCATCCAGATACCGTTGCAGCGGGATGGGGAGGTGGGGTTTCACCCCCACAGGGTGCGAGGCGTCGGGATTCATACGATGGCAGCGTGAGCACAATTGATCGACCGGCTCCTTTAGGACAACCTCCTCAAACGGTGCGCCAAGATGCGGCATGCCCACGTGACAGTCCTGGCAGCGGCCTTCGAACTGATGCCGTCTTGCCGTCCCGCCCAACAAACGACCTGCCACGATGATCCCCAACGCTGCCGCCAGAGCGCCTGCCCACGTCCAGCGGCCGACGCGCATTAACGATCGTATCCGGAGGCATCGCCCTGAAAAAGCTGATGCATCTGCTCGTAAACGTCGTGTAGATCGCGCAGAGGCTGCCGGAGTCCTGACGGATCATCGGGATGCCGAGCACTCCAGTGCTCGCAGTCCTGGAGTAAGCGTTCTGCCCGCTCCAGAGAGGTGTCCCAGGCGGCTCGTCGTCGGCTCCGGGCGGCGATGAGGTGCTCGAACGCGTCGGCCAAGCGATGCAGTTGATCGGTCTTGCGAAACCGCACTTCCTCAATGGGCTGATTCGTGGCGAGTTCCTGCAGGTACCGGCGTACGCGCACGAGCGGGCCCGACACCGCATGCGTCCAGCACAGCGAGAGGAACAATCCCATTCCCCCCACCACCGTCACGGAGATCATCCCCGCCGCGAAGAGGGTCGTGGGCAGCCGTTCCTGCAGGGCGCTCAGCGCCGCGAGGTCCTTCGCATACCCCAGGCCCAGGCGCTGATGAAGCATCGCCAGGAGCCCTGCGCCAAAAAGGATAAACCCGACCCCCGCGAAGCCTGCGACTCGCGCAGCCAACGTCATGCGGTATCTCCACGTGATGCAGGTTGGCGGAAGATTGGTTGGGTTCATGAATGGCTTAGATGCAAATATCTCATGATATCATGGGAACTCGTCCAGCACACGTCTAGTTTCTGGTGGGGAGAAGCCTGCTGAAGAGTGCGCGTGGCCTCAAGGGAAGGTAAGGCGAGGGGTCTTTTTGCCGCAGATGTGATCGCGATCACAGACTTGCGACCGATTAGTGACTAGACTAACACCCTAAGATTGCAGTAAAATCATTAATAAACTCTCCCCAATCCGTCCATAGATGATGTAGAGATAGACGGTTTTTTTTAAAGATTTACATTGTGAAAAAGTTCACAATCTTTCGGCAAGAAGACAATCGTGGGTTTCAACGCCTGTCATGTCGCTTATCGTCGTCGGAGTGAATCATCGCACCGCCGCACTCGCCTTGCGCGATCGGCTGGCTGTTTCCTCGTGCGAGCTTCCCGCTACTCTCTTTGAGCTGCGGACGGCCGCAGACTTGGAGGAAGTGGTCATCCTGTCCACGTGTAATCGGTTAGAGTGCTACGGGGTGACCCAGGATCCCACCACGGCCTACCGGCACGTGGCAGCATTTCTCGCACGCCGAGCGGGTCTTGCCGTTGAACGCGTTCACGCGCGACTCTATGGTTTCACTGACGTCGATGCGGTGCAGCACGGCTTTCGTGTCGCTGCCGGGTTGGATTCCATGATCCTGGGCGAATCAGAGATTGCCGCGCAGGTCAAACAAGCCTACCACGTGGCGCATGCGGCGGGTGCCACCGGAGTGGTGCTCAATCGGCTCTTCCAGAAAGCCATCCACAGCGCGAAGGTGGTGCGTTTCCGGACGCGCATCGCCGAGGGCCAGGCGTCGATCGGCTCGGTAGTCGTCGCGCTTACCAGAAACCTGTTCGCGAATCGTTTGCAAGATCGTCAGGTGTTGCTCTGGGGTGCCGGTAAAGCCGCGGAGACGACCGCGCGCCATCTCATCAAGCAGGGCGTTCAAAAGCTGTGGATTGTCAATCGCACCGCCGGCAAAGCTCAGGAGTTGGCCGCGCTGTGTCAGGGTGGCTGGCTCTCGTGGGAGCAAGCACTGCGACATCTGGCCCACGTCGACGTCGCGATCGTCTGCACCCAGGCCCCGCACTACGTGATTGATGAAGCGGATCTTGCAGCCGTCTGGCCGCAGCGGGGCGGTCGGCCCCTCCTCATCGTGGACCTGGCGGTGCCGCGCAACGTTGATCCTATCCTGCGGCAGCACCCCGGGGTGCGGCTGTACAACATCGATGATCTACAGTCCATTGCCCAAATAGCGGTGGCGCAGCGTCAGGGTGAACTGATTTCCTGCGAAACACTCATTCACGAGCAAGTGGGGCAGTTTGTCAGATGGTGGAGCGGCGCATCACACAAGGAGCAGATGGCATGTCGCATCGCGGGTCAGGGTACAGAGGCTTTGTCGTTGTTGGTTTCAGCGTAGTGGTGGCGTGTAGTCTGGCGCGCCCTGCCTGGGCCACATTGGGTAACTTCAAGACGCTCAAAGAAGCCTACCCTGGCAAGGACGCCAAATCGTATTCATGCAAAATCTGCCACCTCAATGCGATTGGGAAGAAGGGCGAGCTCAACGCCTATGGCTTGGCGTTGCAGAAGCTTAAAGGTGAGGGGAATGCCAAGGTGCTGACGGCAGACGACCTGCGGGCCATTGAGAAGGACGATGCGGATGGCGACGGGATGTCCAACCTTGATGAGATCAATGCGGGAACAGCCCCAGGCGATCCCGCGTCGGTTCCACAACAGTGACGTCGGATCCTCGAAGATCGGAAAGAGGCGCTGGAGATTCGGATGAGCGGTATCGGGCGGAAGGCGGCGAGCATCGTTAGCCTGCTGGTGCTGCTGTCGGGTTGCGCGACGACAGGCCCGCAAAAGGTCGCAGAGATCTTGTGGCCGCCGCCGCCGGAGACGCCACGTATTAAGTTTGTGGGGGTGCTCCGCAACCAAGAGGACCTGCGTGCCCTTCAGGGAGGCAAGAGCGGGCGCGAATGGTTTGAGGAGGCCCTGCTGGGTCCGAAAAAGGTGACCAGCGCTCTTCTGCAGCCGATGGGGCTGGCGTTGTCGCGGGACGGCACGCGATTATATCTCACCGACTACGCCAAGCCCGACGTGTTGGTCTTTGACTTCGCCACGAAACACGTCCGATCACTTGGTGGAAACGGGGGCGGCTGCCAAAGCCCCTTAGGGGTGGCGGTCGACGCGGCCGACAACCTCTATATCGTGGATTCAACGCCCAAACGGATTCGCGTGTTCAGCCCGAGCGGAGCTGCGCTGCGTACGATTAGCCATGAAAGCCTGGAGCGACCCACAGGGATTGCGGTGGATGCCGCGCGAGACCGGATCTACGTTGCCGATTCTGCCACAGCGTCGGCAAAGCAGCATGTGATCCGGGTATTCGACCTTGCCGGAACGTATCTTTACGCGTTAGGCGGTGAGGGAAGCGCCGGGGGTCCCCTTGCGTTTCCCACCTATCTGACGGTAGACGGGCAGGGCCAGTTGTATGTGGCGGATACCGTCAACGGGCGAGTGCAGGTGTTTGACTCCGAAGGCCGCTATGTGAAGACCGTTGGCGAGCGCGGTGACGCCTTCGGAATGTTTGACAAGCCTAAGGGCATCGCATTGGATTCGTTTGGCAACCTCTATGTCGTCGATTCCTCCTGGAGCAACGTGCAGATTTTCAACCAACAAGGAGCAGTGCTCCTCTACTTCGGTGGGCGGGGCAAAGTCCCCGGCCTCTTGTTCAACCCCACAGGGATTGCGATCAGTCAGGACAACCGCATCTTTGTGGCTGATGCATTCAATGCGCGGATCGCGATCTATCAGCTCATCAACACCAAGGCCGAGGACAGTTTCGCATCGCTGAAGCCGTCAGCGGCCGGCACGACGAAACCGTAGCGAATGGGACACGAGCAGACGAGGAGGTGACACAGAATGAACAGGAGATGGAGGTTGCAGCTTGGAGCGCTGGCTGTCGTAGGGGCTTGGGGGCTCTTGCCGTTGGTCGCAGAGGCGGTCACCGGCAGCCACAACATGAGCAGCAAGGCGCCGGGCGGCCAGGTGTGTATCGTCTGCCATGCGCCGCATGGCGTGCCCAAGAGCCCGCTGTTGTGGAACCACGTGTTATCCGCGAACAACTACAGCTGGAGCGATTGGGTTAAGACAACCGGCGATACGACGCTGCCGACGAATATCCAAAGCTGGTCCGGCAGCACGAAGATGTGTTTGAGTTGTCATGATGGGACCGTGGCACTCGGCGCGCTGGCCGATGGCACCGTGTTTGACACAAGGAAGATGACCGGCCACAATCTCATCACCACCCCCTCAGGCGACCTGAAGGGCAACCACCCGGTGGCGATCCCGTACCCCTATAACAGGGTGAAGAACACGTACAACGGCATCACGACGGGCGATCTCGCGATGCAATCCGGTTGGGTCGCGACTCCCACCAAGGTGAAGATCTACATCGATGCGGCCGGTGGGGCGAACAACCGAGGCATTGAATGCGCCTCATGCCACGATCCGCACGGCACGGCGAACCCGAACTACCTTCGCGACAGCACGTCAGGCAGTGCTCTGTGTTTGGACTGCCACACCAAGTAGTGTCGCAGTAACCTTCGCATACGGCCTGGACACCGGCTTTAACGTCCAGGCCGTTGCGCGGCCTATATTTTCCAGATTAGGGTGATATGATGCCTGATCCCACAGAGCTGTGGTGCTACGAGACGCTGCGACGTTTGCGCTGGCCTCACGGCATGACCTGCCCGCGGTGCAGCGAACGGAGGGTGACGATCCACTCGAAGTCGACGCAGTCGCCTCGACGGAAATATCTCTGCTTGCAGTGCCGGAGAACCTTCACGGATTTGACCGGCACGCCGTTTGCTCGGACGAATCTGCCGCTGCGCACGTGGGCGCTCTACCTGCGTTGGATGGAGCACGGGGGCAGGACGTCCGAGCTTGCAAAGGCGCTTGGCGTGAAGTGGGATACGGCCGCCCTGCTGCAGCGACGCATCGCCATGGCGCGAAGCGGCTCGGGACTCAGCCGTCAGCTCTGCGAGGTCTTGCAAGGCCCACACAAGGGTGAATCGTGTGGAGGTGGGACGTGACAGTGAAGCCCCGGCGCCCAATCGTCATGATGGTCGGCTGCTTGATGGTCATGCTGCTGACGGGCTGCCAGGCCGCCACCCGACAGAAAATGTTGTCTCTTGTCTTCGATGGGGCCACACCGACGCCGCCGCCGCCGACGCGTCGCCTGCGTCGGGATTTGCTCCGCGAAATCGAGACGCTGCAGGAGCAACTGCGCCAGGCGCGGGAAGAATCGGCACTCGCTCAACAGGGACCTGCTCGTGCGGCAGAGGCACAGACGCCCGCCGCGCCGGCACGGCCCATCGAACAGGCCCGCACGTGGGACGAGGCCGCCAAACTTCTTCCATCCAGTGACGACATGCCGGATTGGGTCAAGGCCGTTTCCGACGGCGTGATCGCGCCGAAGCCCGGGCTTGATCCACAGGCGGCTCGCGAGCCGGTGCTGCCGCTGGACGTGGAGCTGGTGCCGGCGGATGATCCGACGTACGCCGTACTCTTTCGCCATGAGCCCCACACGGCGTGGCTCTCGTGTGCGAACTGTCACCCGGCAATTTTTCAGATGAAGCGTGGCGCCGACACCATCACGATGGACAAGATTACCGAAGGGAAATACTGCGGAGTGTGCCACGGCAAGGTGGCGTTCTCCGCGGATGCGTGCGCGCGATGCCACCAAGCCATGGCGACACCGTGATGTCGCTCAAACGATTCGTGCTGACACTCCTGCTGGCAAGTCTGTGGGCGGGCTGTGTCGTCGCGGCGGACGGAGATGTCGTGTTCAAACGTGAGGGCCAAGAGGGAACCACCCCGCCAGCCGTGTTCCCGCATTGGATCCATCGCATCCGCTATCGTTGCTACGCCTGCCACGCGTCCCTGTTTGAGATGAAGGCGGGTGCCGTTCGTATCACGATGGACGACATCATGGCCGGCAAGTTCTGCGGGGTCTGCCATAACGGCAAGACCGCGTGGGCGGTGACCTTTGAGACCTGCGCGCGATGCCACAAGGGACAATGAGACAGCAATGGCTTCGTCTGCTGTGGGCGGCAAGCTGGCTCGCGGCGCTAGCACTTGCGCCTGCTGAAACCGTGCACGCTCAGCTCATCGGAGCCGGAGAGCGGACCGCGGCCATTGAGATCGCGGTCGTCATGGCTCGCCAGAAGATCACCGCCACGAACGCGGAACGCACCCGCACCAACAGCGCGCTCATCGAAGAGCGGCTCAAACTTGCGAGCACGAACATGTACGTGTTCGACCCTCGGCTGTTCAAGCTCTCGCTGGCCGGAGATTTCGGGCTATCCCAGGAGTGGCTGACAAGCCCGGGTAGTCAGGTTTCGCGCGAGGGGACTTTGCGGGGCTACGAAGCGGATCTAGCCGTGCTGGGGGAGCAGGCGACGTCGTTGAACCTCTTTGCAAGCCGTGACCAATCGCTGCTGCTGCGGGAGCTTGCCGGCCGCAGTGAAGCCATCAACGAGGATCGGGGGATGACGCTCTTTGCCAGGCGCTTGCCTCTACCTTCGACGCTGACTTGGCGGCAGGAATTGCAGGAGGAAGAGTCCCGCACCGGGGACGTGTTTTCACGTCGCGACGATCGGCGCAACATCTTCACCTATGAAGGATCGCGCGGATGGGTGGATCGCGAGCTGAGCCTTCGGTACGAGTTCGTCGATCTCACCGCCGAGGTCCTGCCAAACCTCAGCTACAACAGTCACGAGGGCAGCGTGCTCTTCAGCTCCGATTTCGGGCCCGAGCTGAACCGGCACTGGGATTCCCAAGCGCGCTACTTCACCCGCGCCGGCCAGACTGATTTGACGACTCTCACCGTCGATGAGGGGCTGCGGTTCGAACACTCCGAGCAGTTTCAGACCGAGGGTCGGTACTTCCTGCTGTCGACCGAGACCGTGGGAGGCACCAGCACGACCCACACCGCGACCCTGCGGGCGCACCGGCAGTTCTATGACAACCTCCGCACGACACTCGGTGGGGATGCGAGCTTTCTGACGCTTCCCGGCGGCGATGAAGATATCTTCCGCAGCCAGCTCGATGCCGCGTACACCAAACGCCTGCCCGGGGCGGGCACGCTGAACGCCGGACTGGGCGGACGGATTGAATATCAGGACAACCGCTTTGAGGGGACCGAGAGCTTTGTGCCCCAGGAGACGCACACCTTTGCGACCCCCAACGCCGTGCCGGTGACGTTGAGCAACCCGTTCATCGACACCTCCTCGCTCGTCGTGACCAAGGTGACGCTCGGCCCGCTGCCCCCCGGGTGTTTGACGCCGTCAGGCCCACCGGTGCCGCTGGTCCTCGGACGGGACTACACACTCTTGACGGTTGGCGATGTCATTCAAGTCGTGCCGGTCGCTTGCGTGGGAGCGACGCCGGGCATCAACCCGGGAGACACGATTGCGGTTGATTATCGTTTTAAAGTTTCGCCCGCGCTTGCGTTCAACACGGAGGGCTGGCGGGCAGATCTCAGCGTGGACTACCGGTGGGTGAGACCGTACGTGGCGTACCAGCAAACGGCGCAGCACCTGCGTTCCGGACGTGATGAGGGGTTGCTGGACGACCAACAATCGGATGCGGTGGGGATTGAGTTCCGCAAGGATGGCCAACGCGTCCATGCGAATCTCGTCGGTGAGCTCAGCCGGTTTACCTCCACCCGTCTCAACTATGACAGACTGCGCAGCACCCAATTTCTCAGTTACTCGCCCCTACCTGAGGTGACCCTCAATGTCAGCGGGGAAGAGGGGCGGCTCAACTTCGACACTCCCGACCACCAGATCCACACCGTCATGGGGCAGGTCAGCCTGACCTATGCCGCCTCAGCCAATCTTCTGGCGGAGGCCTCGGTCGGGACGCGCTGGCTCAACGATACCGTGCTGCCGGACGAGCGCCATGCGCAAGCCACCGCCAGACTGCGTTGGATACTCCGCGCGCTTGAGATCAGCCCGCGGTTCGACTGGTTCAACCGACGGCGAGGGGATACGCTGTCGGACGAGTACCGGCTGTTCTTGCACGTCATCCGTCGCTTCTAGCGTCACATGACCACAATGAAGAAAGTGCGCATCTTGAGTGTGTTGGTGATGGCTGTTGGAACCGTGTCCTGCGGGTTGACGGCGACCCAACACGTGCGCTCGCGCGAGACGTCGGTTGCGTCCTTGGTCTGGCCCGAGCCGCCGCAGCCTGCCCGCATTCGCTTCAAACAATCCATCTCGCGTCCTGAAGATGCGGGGATCCGGCCGACGCTCTGGCAGCGCATGGTGGAGCGTGTGGCAGGCAAAGATCAAGAGGAGAGATTCATTCGCCCGACGGGGATCGCGGCAACCAATGAAGTCCTCTATGTGGCTGATCCGGGGGCGCAACAGGTGCGAGTGTTTGATCTGAAGGCGGGACGGCGTCGACGGATCCGTCAGGCGGGACGGCAGCGCTTCGTCTCTCCCGTCGCTGTGGCCCTCGGCGCATCCGGAGGGGTCTACGTGGCGGACTCGTATCTTGCCAAGGTGTTTGCGTTTGACGCTCAGGGGCGCCTGATCGCCACGATAGCCCGCGAGGAATTCCGCCGACCATCCGGTGTCGCCTATGACGCCCTTCGAGATCGCCTCTATGTCGCCGACAGCGCAGCCCATCGGATCTGGGTATTCACCGGTGCCGGCAATCCCATAGGGAGCATCGGCCACCGAGGGACCGAGCCGGGCGCGTTCAATTTTCCGACGCATCTTGCGGTCGGTACGGATGGCCGCCTCTACGTGACGGATGCGCTGGGCTTTCGCGTGCAGATCTTCAACGCGGATGGGAGTGTGGCGGGGCAGTTCGGTCGGCACGGCGATGCCTCGGGAGATGTGGCGCGCCCCAAAGGGGTGGCTGTCGATCGCGACGGACACATCTACCTGGTGGACGCGCTGTTTGATGCGGTGCAGATCTTCGACCGGTCAGGTCGGTTGCTCTTGAGCTTCGGCCGATCGGGCACGGCCGAGGGAGAGTTTTGGCTGCCGAACGGCGTGTGTATTGACGCGCAGGATCGCATCTACGTCGCCGATTCGTACAACCGGAGGATCCAAATCTTTGAATATCTTCGGGAAGATAACCCTTAGCTTTTGGGGCGCTTGGCTGCTGGCCTGCGCGCTCGGGGTGTGCCCGGCGGCCGCGAGGGAAGGGATCGCCGGCACAAAGCACAACCTGTCCGCCTCCGGGCCTGGGAGCGTGAAAGCACCCGGCGCGTCGGATGACGTGTGCATCTTTTGTCATACGCCGCACAACGCCAACCCTTCACGGGCGTTGTGGAACCAGGCGTTGCCGGGTGCTGCGTACACGCTCTACACGAGTGTGACGCTCAAAGCGACGTTGCAGCAGCCGACCGGCAGCTCGCGGCTGTGTCTGTCCTGCCACGACGGAACACTGGCCCTGGGCAATCTGCGCATGCCTCCGAGCGCCGGAGCCTCGACGTTCGGTCCGGTGACGGGCCGAGCCTCGTTAGGCACCGATCTTTCCGACGACCATCCCATTTCATTTGTCTATGACACGGCCCTGGCCCTGAGGCGTGGCGAACTGGCCGATCCGGCCACACTCTCGACCGCCACACCCTTGGATGCCTCCCAGCAACTCCAATGCACGACCTGCCATGATCCGCACGATGCGAGGTACCGTCAGTTCCTCCGGATGGACGATCGCTTCGGGGCGTTGTGCACGTCGTGCCATCACCTGAAGAACTGGGCGGATTCCGCGCATGCGACCTCACGGGCTGCCTGGTCCCGCAGCGGGACGAATCCCTGGCCCACGGCCCCCGCCGCCACCGTCGCCGAGAACGCCTGCGAGAACTGCCACCGTCCGCATGCGGCACCGCGTCCAGCCGCCTTACTCGCGAGCGCCCAGGAGCGCGAGGTCTGTCTGGTGTGTCACAACGGCTCCGTGGCCGTGAAGAACGTGGAGCCTGAGCTGGTGAAGTTCAGCGCCCATCCGGTCGGCTCCAGCGACTGGGTCCATACGCCGCAGGAAAATCCATCGACAATGAGCCGGCATGTCTCCTGCGTGGATTGCCACAATCCGCATCAGGTCCTCGCCACAGCCGCCAATCCTCCGATGGTCTCCGGGAATCTCCAGGGGGTGTCAGGTGTAGATGTGTCGGGTGCGGCCATCCCTGAAGCGCGGTATGCGTACGAAGTTTGTTTGAAGTGCCACGGGATTTCCGATCAGACGACACCGGGGATCGTCCGCCAGGACAACACGCGCAACATCCGCCTGGAGATCAATTCCAACAACGCCTCCTATCATCCGGTGACTGCGGTAGGCCGGAACCCCACCATCCAAGGGCTTGAGCCGGGCCTGAGCGCGTCCAGCCTCATTGGCTGCACCGATTGTCACAACAACGATGACTGGACCAACGGGTCCGTCCGACCGAACGGACCTCACGGATCACGGATTGGGCCGATTCTTACGCACGACTATCAACAGGGCGATCCGGTGACCGAGCCGTTGCAAAGCTACACGCTGTGCTATACCTGCCATACGCGCGGCACGCTGATGGCGAGCGGCCGCTTTCCACACCAGAACCATGTTGAGAACGAACAGACCTCGTGCGCCGTCTGCCATGATGCGCATGGATCGCGCCAGAACCCGGCCCTGATCAACTTCATGCTCCGCGACGCCGCGGGGCAAGTCGTGGTCAGCCCGAATCGCAGCGGGCTGATCCAGTTCACGTCAACCGGTGCCGGGCACGGGCAGTGTTCGTTGACATGCCACGGCAACGACCATGTCCGTCAACGGTACTGATGTGATACTATGTTTCCTCTGATGAGACGCTGGATACGATTGCTGGGATCGTTGACCCTCGCGGTGCCGCTGCTGATCGCCATCGCCGCCGTCTTGGCTTGGGGGACCCTCTACGAAATGCGCTTCGGCACGGCGGCGGTGCAGCGCTTCATTTATCACGGCTGGTGGTTTCAAGCGCTCCTGGCGTTTCTGGCCGTCAACCTGGCCATCGCGGCGGCATCGCGCTACCCATGGAAGCGCCATCAGCTGCCGTTTCTCCTGGCCCACCTGGGGATCATCCTCATCCTCGTCGGCGGCATCATCGGCGGCCGCTTCGGCGTCGAAGGCCAGCTCGTGATTCCGGAGGGGCAGGCCGAGCGCACCCTGGAGCTGCCGCAAAACGTCCTCGTCGTGCACCAACCCAACCCAGACCTTCAGCACGTCATTCCGATGCAGTTTGAGAGTCGGGCCTGGGTCCATGAACCCAACCTGACGATCCCCGTCTCGCTGGGCGGTCGGATGATCTCGCTGACCGTGGATCGGTATTATCCTGATGCGGTGGCCGACGAAGAGATCACCGATGACGGGGCAAAGGAGTATCCCGCCGTTCAGGTTCGGCTGGCGCATGAGGAGCACCAGGATGTCATCTGGTTCATGAGCCGGGATCCGGAGCGCTTCGGGGTCGGGTGGGGCGAGGCGCACGTCTTGTTCCTTGAGCCGCAGACTCCGGAACAATTCAAGCAGCTCCTCGGCAGCCCTGCTCAGGACGCCCATCCGCGAGGGGTCATTGCTCTGACGCTGCCCGGGATGACGCATCCGCGAGAGGTTCCGGTTCCCGACGAGCCCAACCATGTCGTCGAGGTGAGCGGCACTCCCTATCGGATCACCTTCAAGGACTACTTTCCTGACTTCGCCATGACGGAGGAAGGGCCGAGGAGCCAATCGACCCAGCCGAATAACCCCGCCGTCTCCTTCGTCCTCGCCGGGCCGGAGGGAGCGGATGCGTATATGCTCTTTGCGCTGCACCCGGACTTCCAGACGCTCCACGGCTTCGCGCACCAAATCCCCGCGCACATCAGCTACACCCACCCCACGGCCGCCTCACTGCCGCCCAACTGCATCGGGTTGATCCGTGATCCATCGGGAACGCTCGTGGCCGTGTTGACCGGCAGCGGAACCGAACGGTCCGTCGTGAATCCGGTGCGCATCGGAACTTCCTATACGCACCCGTCGTTGGGCTACCAGGTTGAAGTGGCCGCGTACTATCCACGGGCGAGGGTGACCCAGCGGATTACGAACCGGACAGATGAGATCCGTGCCGAGGCGATCCACGTCGTGGCGCGGGAAGGCGAGCAGTCGGCGGCGACGTGGCTGACTCTGCGCGGCAGCGCCCACCTGACGCTGGGAGCGGAGCCGATCCATCTCGAGTACCGGCCGGCGCAGCGTGAGCTTCCGATGACGATCAAGCTGCTCGACTTTCGCAAGATCGACTATCCAGGGACCGACATGGCCGCCGGATTTGAAAGCGATGTTGAGCTGACCGATCCGCAGCGGGGCATCATGGTGATGCGCAAGATCAGCATGAACAACCCGCTGCGCTACCGCGGGTTTAGTTTCTATCAGTCCAGCTACATCCCAGGCCGGACGGAGATGACCGTGCTCTCCGTCCGCAACGATCCCGGCACGCCGCTGGTCTATGCCGGCTTTCTCATTATCATCGCCGGCGTGGTGAGCCTGTTTGTGCTTCGGGCTCCTGCGACCGCCGCGGCAGCCCGACGCAAGGCCGGACACCCCCATCCAAGGAGCCGCTCAACATGAAACGTCTTCAGGGGAAATCTGTCCCGGAAATCCCCTAGGGCGATGACACACAACGAGAGCGCGAGGGCAGAACCCGTCCTGATGTGTTGGAGTGGAGGCAAGGATAGCTCCCTGGCACTCCACGCCGTCCTGCAAGATCCAACCCTCCATGTGAAAGCCCTCCTGACCACGGTCACCGAAGGCTATGAGCGGATTAGCATGCACGGCGTCCGGCGCGCCCTCCTTGAAGCGCAGGGCCATGCGACCGGCCTGCCGTTGGAGCAAGTCCGCATTCCCATTCAGGCGTCCAATGCCATCTATGAATCGAGAATGCGCGACTGTTTGTTGCGCTACCATGCGCAGGGTGTTTCGCGCGTCGTCTTCGGCGATCTCTTCTTACAGGATATCCGCCGGTATCGGGAGGCGAACCTCGCCACACTGAACATGCGAGGCATCTTTCCGCTGTGGCTGAAGGATACGTGCCAGCTCGCGCATCAGTTCATCGCGGCGGGCTTTCGAGCGATCCTGGTCTGCATTGACCCGAAACAAATCGACCCTGCCTTCTGTGGGCGGGCATTCGATCACCGCTTACTCGCCGAGCTGCCACCCACGGCCGATCCCTGCGGGGAGAATGGCGAGTTCCATACGTTTGTGTACGATGGCCCGATCTTTCACCAGCCAATCCCCATCATCAAGGGTGAGGTGGTCGAGCGGGATGGATTCTGGTTCTGTGACGTCATGCTGAATGACAGAAAGGCCCAGGCCGGCCTTACGCGCGTCGACACCAGTTAGCATGGCACCAAGTTTTCAGAAATAGGTCATGTGTCCCCAGCATTCCCTCCAGTACGCTCAACAGGGAACAGGCACGCCGTTCGTGCTGCTGCACGCCTTTCCGTTGTCCAGCGTTATGTGGACGCGCGATGCCGGGCATTTCGCGCGCGTGGCCCGCGTCATCACGCCTGATCTGCCAGGATTCGGCGGCTCAGCGCGTCAGCCGCAGCCGTCGATCCCCGCCATGGCGCAGGCGGTCGCAGACCTGCTGGATGCGCTGGAGATTCACGAGCCGGTCATCCTTGCCGGGCTGTCGATGGGAGGGTACGTGGTCTTGGAGTGCATGAGGCAGTTTCCTCAACGGGTCAAGGCGCTGGGACTCTTCTCCACGAAAGCCGCTGCGGATTCGCCGGAACAGCGCGAGGGGCGTGTCAAGCTCATCGAGCGCCTCCGCCGCGAAGGCCTTGAGGTCCTGCTGCAGACGACACTGCCCAAACTGGTGGGTGCTTCCACCACGGCCCGACGGCCGGCGGTCATCGCGGAGATTGAGCGGTCCATCCGCGCCGCCGACCGCGAGGGAGTGATCGATGCGGTGCGCGCGATGGCTGAACGAAGAGACGCGCAGCCGTTGTTGCCCACGATCTCCTGTCCGACGCTGGTTGTCTCAGGAGCTGAAGATGCATTGATTCCCCCCAAGGAGAGCGAGGTGATGGCGCAGGCCATCCCGGGCGCACAGATCAAGGTCATCCCGGAGGCCGGGCATCTGGTCAATCTCGAAGTGCCGGGAGCCTTTCAAGACATCGTGGCATCGTGGGCGCGGCAGGTGATCGGAATCGGGGGACAGAATACGGTCACGAGACATTGATGCATCCTGTCCTCGGAAATCCACACGTCAACCCAGGAGGCAGTCGATGAGCATGGAGCGGGCCAAGCAGGTCGCGTACGTCTTGCTTCGCGTGGTGGCGGGGTTGTTGTTCTTCCAGGTTGGGGCGATGAAGCTCTTCGGCTGGTTCGGTGGGATGCCCCCTGGGGCGTCCATGACGACCCAACTCTGGATCGGCGGAGCGCTCGAAGTCGTTGGAGGCCTTGCGATCATGCTCGGGCTCTTCACCCGGCCGGTTGCCTTCATCCTCTCCGGCGAGATGGCGGTCGCGTACTGGCAGTTTCACGCGCCGCACGGCGCGTGGCCGGTGCTGAACCACGGCGAGCCCGCGGTCCTGTTCTGCTTCATCTTCCTCTATATGGCCGCGCAGGGCGGCGGCGATTTCAGCCTCGACGCGCTGCTGTGGCGCAAACGTTAACGGTGCGGCGAGTACGGGAAAATGAACACCGAAGGTGTTTAGCATCGGATGGCCTCGGCTGGGTTATGAAGCGGAGGTGTCCTTGTGGGTGCCAGACTGAGTGAGCAATGACCAGAGAGCATGGCACGTGCAGTAACGCCTCCGGATTTCCCAGTTTCGGGGATAGGTATGCCGCGTCACTGCCGAGGATGCGTCCTAGTAAGCACGTGAATGAGTCTCCCCAGGTCGTGATTCTTGGTTCGGGTGCGAGCAAGGCGGCGTGTCCGCTTGGGGATAAGAGTGGAAGACAACTTCCGCTGATGCATGACTTGGTAAAAGTTATAAGACTTGAGGCGATGCTAGCAAAGGTTGGTATCGATCATGAAGGGAAGAACTTTGAGGAGCTATTTTCGGATCTCTATGAAGAAAGAGGACGTGCCGGAATCGTAATCGATTTAGAGAATGCCGTTCGGCGGTACTTTTCTTCGATGGCTCTTCCTGACGAAGTTACTGTCTACGACAAGCTTCTACTCTCTCTTCGGAAAAAGGACTTAATAGCGACTTTCAATTGGGATCCGTTCCTAGTTCAAGCATATGTTCGTAATCGAAC
The DNA here is from genome assembly GCA_016198905.1 of Candidatus Omnitrophota bacterium. Taxonomy (GTDB): domain Bacteria; phylum Omnitrophota; class Gorgyraeia; order Aquiviventales; family Aquiviventaceae; genus JACQHR01. Next base: position 87,996 of record JACQHR010000004.1, read on the forward strand.
GGCGTGTAAAGGGAACACTCCAGAAATCGTTCACCTACACGGAGACGTCGCAACGGGATATTGTGGAGCTGATCGGATCAGGGATTATGTTGGAACGCGGTGTCCAAAGTGCGGCGAGGCTCTTACCACCTCTCCACTTCTTTATCCGATCAAGAAGAAGAACTACGCAGAAGACCCTTTCATCAAGAATCAGTGGGAAGGATTTCAGACGTACTTGGGAGCAGCGTATTTGGTGACTATCTTTGGCTACAGCGCTCCGGAAACAGATGTGGAAGCAGTGGAGGCTATGTACGGCGTTTGGCGAGATAATCCCCATAAAGAGTTAGCACAGATCGAGATCATAGACATTAGACCGTCAAGGGAATTACTGCCAAGATGGGAACGGTTCATAGTTCGTGATCATGTGAGTCCTATGCGGCGATTTGAGGACAGCTGGCTTGCTCGCCATCCTAGACGTTCCTGTGACTCGTTTGCTGATGCCACACTGCAAAACGATCCCTGGAGGAACAACCCATTCCCTGACACCAAGGATCTGCATAGCTTGCAGACTTGGCTTTTACCTTTGATCGAAGAAGAGATTGGATATTCTGAGAGAGATGAGGCTTTTCGTACGTCTCCCCTTAGCCAGTCCGGTAAGATCCTGTAGAGGGCCAGTGGAACCGATGAACGAGCGAGACGTTTTGAACCGTACGTTATAAAAACTCGGGATGCATAAGCCTCTGTAACTGTATGAGCAATAATTGGATGATAAGAAAGAGCGTTTTCCTCGCTACTTACGGATGCCAGATGAATGAGCGGGACTCGGAAGAGGTCCTGGGGATGCTGACGGCGCAGGGGTATGAGATTGCCGAGCAGCCGGAAGCGGCCGATGTCATTCTGCTGAATACCTGTTCGGTGAGGCAGCATGCCGAAGACCGAGCGATGGGAAAAATGTTCGAGCTCTCGGAGCTTAAAACAGAGCGGCCGGATCTGGTGCTGGGTATCATCGGCTGCATGGCGAAGCTGCGTCAGGATAAGATGTTCAAACGGTTGCCTCGTCTTGACCTCGTAGCGGGGCCTGCTGAGTTATACGATCTGCCGTATTTGTTGGCGGAGATTCAAGAGAAGAGGCAGCACCCAGCACTAAGCACCCAGCACTCAGAAAAAACACTGGTGGTGGGGCGGCAGTTCAGGCCGCTGGATCAGAAGCCGGCGGGGGATTATCGCAAGCCGGGCGTGAGAGCGTTTGTGGCGATCATGGAAGGCTGCGACAAAGCCTGCACCTACTGCATCGTGCCCAAGACGCGCGGGCAGGAAATCTCGCGCCCAGCCGAAGAAATTATCGCCGAGATTCAGGCGCTTCATCGCGCCGGCTATCAAGACGTGACGCTGCTCGGGCAGAACGTCAACTCGTATGGCAAGCGATTTCCCGATGGCAGCGGCTATCGGGGACCGTTGGGACGGATGCGCCTATTAGAGGAAGACCCGGACAGCCTGCTTGATTTTCCGACATTGCTGAGAATGATTGATCGCGAGATCCAATGCGGCGCGCCCGCAGCATCCGCTCGCTCAGATGCTCGCTCCGGGCGCTCGCCTTGCAGCGAAGCGGCCACCAACTCCGCGCCCGGCAGGGGCGCGATCGAACAGGTGGCCGCTGCTCAAGAACAATTCGCTGCCGGCTCGCTGAGCTCGCAATTCGCTCGCCGGTCGCTGGGGCGCTCCGCACGTTCGCCATCGCTGCGTATCCGCTTCACCACGAGCCACCCGTTCGATGCCAACGAGCGGCTGTTTCGCGCGATGGCTGAGTGTGGCTCAGTCTGCGAGCAGCTACATCTGCCGGTGCAGTCCGGCTCCAACCGCATTCTGCGAGCGATGCGCCGCGGTTACACCGCCGAGCAGTACCTGGCCAAAATCCGGCAGCTGCGCGCGCTGATACCCGACATTAGTCTATCCACCGACATCATCGTCGGGTTCCCAGGGGAGACCGACGAGGATTTCCAGGCCACCGCCCACCTCTTAGAGGAAGTGCGCTTCGAGAACGCCTACATCTTTAAGTATTCGCCGCGTCCAGGCACCGATGCCGCTGCCAGAGAAGATGATGTGCCGCAAGAGGTCAAGGAGCAGCGCAACCAAACCCTGCTGGCCCTCAAGGGGGAGATTGAAGCCAGGTACTACCGGGCGTTTGAGGGGCAGGTGGTCGAAATTCTTATTGAAGAGCGGGGCCGATTTGCGCGACAATGGTTCGGTCGGACCCGGGGAAACCACGGCGTCATCGTAGAAAGCTCCCGGGAGTTGTTCGGTCAGGCGATTCTAGTGCGCATCACCCGCGCGACGGCGCACACGCTGTTCGGTACGCACGAGGCTGCAGCGTCCTGCGCAGTTGCCGCATAGCCCGAGCGGAGTATGCAGCGCGTTATCGCTCTCGTCGGACCAACCGCCGTTGGCAAATCGGCCATTGCGGTGGAGCTTGCCCAGGCGCTGGGAGCCGAAATCGTCTCCTGCGACTCGATGCAAGTCTACCGCCAGATGCCGATCCTCTCGCAAGCTCCCACGCACGCCCAGCGCGTCCAGATTCAGCACCACCTCATTGACTGCATCGAGCCTACGTCCATGTGCAGCGCCGGCCAGTACCACAAGATGACCGTCCCAATCATTCAACACATCCTGTCGCACGGTAAGCGCGTGCTCATCGTCGGCGGCACCGGACTGTACTTGAAGGCGCTGACGCAAGGCCTCTGCGATGCGCCGCCGGCGGACGTGCGCATCCGCGAGCAGCTCTGGAGCGAATGCCAGGGTGTGGGCAGCAAGCAGCTCTATAACCGGCTGCTGGGTGTGGATTCGCTTGCCGCTTCGCGCATCCATCCCAACGACGCGCGGCGCATCATCCGCGCGCTGGAAGTCTACGCGCTCACCGGCAAGCCGATCTCGAGCTGGTGGCGGCAGGCGAGCGCCGAGCTCTTGCCGGGCCACGTGACCGTGATTGGGATCGATCGCGATCGTGACGAGCTGTACGCCCGAATCGATGAGCGACTGCTCCATATGATTTACGAGCAGGGCGTCATCAATGAGGTGCGCAATTTGCTGAAGCTGCCGCTGTCGCGGACGGTGCGGCAGGTCCATGGGCTCGCCGATATCGAAGCGTATCTCAGTGGTCGCGTGAGCTTGAAGGATACGATTCAGGCGTGGCAGCAGCGGGTGCGCAACTACGCCAAACGACAACTCACGTGGTTTCGGCAAACCCCCAACATCCACTGGCGGCTGATCCCAGCGGAGGAGCACGCATGGGAGACTGCCGAACACTTGCTCGACATCATCCGCCACGCGAGCCTGCAAACCGTCGAAGCGCGCAGTTAGCTGACCCCCCCATCGCCTTCTGTCTCTCGATCCGCTATCTGATCTGAACCTCCAGCATGTCGACTGAACGAGCCATCTTAGTCACGGTTCAATTGGATCCGCGCTTCTCCAAAGGCAGCGCGTCGTGGTCATTGGAGGATGAGGCGCAAGAACTCAAAGAGTTGGCAACGTCATCCGGATGCCGCATCGTCGGCGAAGTCCTCGCGCGAAGGCATCAGCCGATGGCGGGCACATTCCTAGGCAGCGGCAAGCTCGAGGAGATCGCGCAGACGGTCGCACAGTTGCAAGGGCAGGTCGTGGTCTTTAATCAGGAGCTCTCGCCGGCGCAGCAACGCAACATCGAAGAGGCGTTGCGCGTGAAGACGATCGACCGCACGCAGCTCATTCTCGATATCTTCGCGCAGCGTGCGAAGTCGCAGGAAGGGAAGATCCAAGTTGAATTGGCCCAGCTGCAGTATCTGCTGCCGCGCTTGGTGGGCAAGGGCATCATGCTCTCGCGGTTGGGCGGTGGCATCGGCACGCGAGGCCCTGGGGAGCAGAAGCTCGAGCTCGACCGGCGGCGCATTCGCGCGCGCATCGGCCGTTTGAGCGATGAGCTCGAGAAGCTCGGCCGCCGCCGCCAAGCGATCCGCCAGCGTCGTCGAGAAACCGAGGTGCCGGTCGTAGCCCTTGTGGGCTACACCAACGCCGGCAAAACCACGCTGCTCAATCGTCTGACCGGTGCGGTGGGCGCCGCGCAGAATCAACTGTTTACAACTCTTGATCCGCTCGCTCGACGCCTGCGCCTGCCAAACGGCGAAACGATTGTCCTCACCGATACCGTGGGATTTCTCCATCATCTGCCGCATGGGCTCATCGAAGCCTTCAAGGCGACGCTGGAAGAAGCGCGCGACGCGGATCTGTTGCTCCACGTGCTCGATGCCAGCCACCCGATGCTCTCTGAGCACGCCAAGGCGGTCGATGATGTCCTCAAAGAGTTAAAGCTGCGCGACAAGCCCAATGTCGTCATCCTCAATAAACGCGATCAGCTGACGGATGCGCTGCAGCTGGCCGCCCTGGAGCGGGCGTATGATCCTGCCGTGGCGATCTCGGCGAAGACCGGGGAAGGAACCGATCGACTGCTGACCGTCATCGGCGCCCAACTCGACCTCCTGCTGGTTGAACCCACGCGTCTTCGTATGCCCGCCGAGCGCGCCGACCTCGTGGCGAGCATCTACCAATCAGGGCAGGTGCTCCAGCGCCGAGACATTGACGGCATGACGGAGCTGGTGGCCCGGCTGCCAAGCAAGCTCAAATCCGACCTCTCCGGCTACACAATTCCCGCTTGACAAGTCCAGGCGTTTCGCATAGACTTGCGTTAGCACTCAACTATACAGAGTGCTAACTCAGGATCTCAAATGAACGTAAGTGACCTAGAACAAAGAAGAAACAAGATCCTTGGGCTCATCATCGAGGCGTACGTCGTCACCGCCTCGCCGGTGGGTTCGGAGTACGTGGCGAAGAAGCTGCGCTCAAGTCTCAGTTCCGCCACGATCCGCAATATCATGGTCGATCTGGAAGAGGCGGGGTTCTTGCATCAGCCGCACACGTCGGCCGGGCGCGTGCCCACCGATCGCGGCTACCGCTATTACGTGGATGCGGTGATGGATCCTCGGCATCTTGGGCCGGAGCAGATGCGCCAGATGGAGCTGATGCTTCAGCCAACCGAGCTTGATGTGGACCAGTTGCTTGAGCGCGCCGGGGCGGCACTCTCCGAGCTGACGCAACAGGCGGCGTTTGTGGTGGCTCCGACCGTCAAGCAGAGCACCGTCAAGCAGATCGAGCTGGTGCCGCTGAGCGTGCGGCGCATCCTCTGCGTGTTGATCGCGAACGAAGAGATGATCGCCTCGCACGTCGTGGAGATTCAAGAGCCGATGACGAAAGACGAAGCCACGGCGCTGGCGCGGTTCATCAATACGGAGATGGCGGGGCTGTCCTTCGGCGATCTGCTCGACTCGCTGGAGCGGCGCATGCTGGCCCAGAACGATTCGTTTTATCATCTCGTGAAGCGGTCATTGAATATTCTGCAGCACGCGCTCTCCACGGAGCCGAACGAGCGGCTGTTCGTGGAAGGTATGAACTACGTGGTGGCCCAACCGGAATTTCGCCGCGACTCGCGCAAAGCGCACACGCTGCTCAAGAGCCTGGACGAGGAGCACGAATTGCTCGCGCGCCTCCATCACGATCTCGGCGTGGGCGGGGTGCGGATGCGCATCGGCCGCGAGATTCAGATGCCGGGGCTTGAGGAGTGCAGTTACGTGACGACCCCGTTTGCCATCGGCGAGGACATGGTCGGCGGTGTGGGCGTCCTCGGGCCTAAGCGCATGGATTATCCGCATATTCGGTCCTGTGTCGAGGGGATGGCGCGCTGCATTACCGAGTTGCTGACGCGATGGGAAGGCAATTGAGCGATGCACGAGAAGCCAAAGCCGGAACGTCACACCTCGACGAACGCTCAGCCTAAAGATGGGGAACATCAGGCATCGCGTCCATCAGGCGCGCCTGGGGCGGATGAGGCGCAGCGGCTGCGCGAAGAAGCTCAGCAGGCGAAGGATCAATACCTGCGCACGCTGGCCGACGTTGAGAATACGCGCAAGCGGTTTCAGCGCGAGAAGGAAGAGTTTGTGAAGTTCGCCGCGGAATCGATGGTGCGGGAGTTGCTGCCCATCGTGGACAGTTTGGATCAAGCGCTGGTGGCGGTCGATAAACAATCCGATCCGCAGGCGATCATCAAAGGCGTGCACTTGATCTATCGGCAGCTGCTCGGCCTCTTGGATAAAGAAGGGGTCAAGCGCATCCCGACGGTGGGCGAGCCATTTGATCCGCACAAGCATGAAGCGGTGGCCCAAATCGAGTGTACGGATGGCACGTCGGATGACACGATCGTCGAAGAAGTGCAAGTGGGCTATACCATGAATGGGAAAGTGGTTCGGCCGGCGATGGTGAAAGTCGCGAAGAAAGCACACAGCACACAGCAGACAGCACAAAGTAGTGACCAGACATCAGACACCAGACCTCAGATATCAGGTGGAAAAAATGAGCAGACCGATTCATCCGCGTCAGGTGGTGAGGCTTGAACTGATGTCTGACGTCTGTAGTCTGATGTCTAACGTCTGTAGTTTAAAGTCTGAACGATAGAGTGAGGAGGACACAATGGCAAAAGTGATCGGTATTGATCTTGGAACATCGAACTCGGCGTGCGCCGTCATGGAGCACGGACGGCCGACGATTATTCCCTCGGCGGAAGGCACCAGCATCGGCGGCAAAGCGTTTCCGTCGTATGTCGCGTTTACGAAGGACGGCCAGCTGCTCGTCGGGGAACCGGCGCGCCGGCAGGCCGCGACGAATCCGGAAGGAACGGTGCAAGCGGCCAAACGGAAGATGGGCACCGATCACGTCTACCGCATCTACGGCAAAGAATACACGCCGCAGCAAATCTCTGCGTTCATCCTGCAGAAGGTGAAACGAGATGCGGAGGCGCATCTCGGCGAGCCGGTCAAGGAGGTCGTCATCACCGTGCCGGCGTACTTCAACGACAACCAGCGCCAGGCGACGAAAGACGCGGGCGCGATTGCCGGATTGGAAGTGCTGCGCATCGTGAATGAGCCGACCGCCGCATGTCTGGCCTACGGGTTGGACAAGGCGGGCAAAGAGCAGAAGATCCTCGTCTTCGATCTCGGAGGCGGCACCCTCGATGTCACCATCATGGATATGGCGCAGGGTGTGTTCGAAGTGAAGGCCACGAGCGGTGATACGCAGCTGGGCGGCACCGACATGGATCTGGCACTGGTCGACTACATTGCCGGTGAGTTCAAGAAAGAGTCCGGCATCGATGTGCGCAACGACAAGATGGCGGCCCAGCGCATCCGCGAAGCGGCGGAGAAAGCGAAGATCGAGCTCTCCAATGTCGTGGAGACGGATCTGAACCTGCCCTTCATCACGGCGGACGCCTCAGGCCCGAAGCACCTGACGATGAAACTCACGCGGGCGACTCTTGAGCGCCTCATTGAGCCGATCATCAATCGCTGCCGCGGACCGGTGGAGCATGCGCTTGGCGATGCGAAGCTCAAAGCCTCTGAAGTTGATCGCATCATTCTCGTCGGCGGACCCACGCGCATGCCGATCGTGCAGCGCTTCGTCGAGGAGGTCGCCGGCAAGAAAGTCGAGCGCGGGGTCGACCCGATGGAATGTGTGGCGATGGGAGCCGCGGTCCAAGCGGGCATCATCAAGGGCGACGTGAAGGACGTGCTGCTGCTCGACGTGACGCCGCTGTCGCTGGGGATCGAAACGCTCGGTGGCGTCTTCACCAAGCTGATCGAGCGCAACACGACGGTGCCGACGCGCAAGAGCCAAATCTTCTCGACGGCGGAAGACAATCAATCGGCCGTGACGGTGCGCGTGCTGCAAGGCGAGCGCCCGATGGCCTCCGACAACACGGAGCTGGGCCGCTTTGACCTCATGGGCATTCCGCCGGCTCCGCGTGGCGTGCCGCAAGTGGAAGTGGCGTTTGACATCGATGCCAACGGCATCGTCCATGTCTCAGCGAAGGATCTCGGGACACGCAAGGAGCAGTCGATCAAGATCACCGCGCCTGAGAAGCTCTCGAAGGACGAGATCGAGAAGATGGTCAAGCAGGCCGAGCAGTTCGCCGAGGCGGACAAGACGCGCAAAGAGCTGGCCGAAGCGAAGAACGAGGCCGATCAGCTCATTTACGCAACCGAGAAGAGTCTGAAAGATCTCGGTGACAAGATCGGCGCCTCGGATCGCGAGGCCATCGAGCAAAAGTTGAAAGAGCTCAAGGAGTTGGTCAAGTCCGACGATCCTGCGAAGATTAAGCGAGGCGTTGAAGCGCTGATGCAGGCCTCGCACAAGCTGGCCGAGGAGGTGTACAAGAAAGCGCAAGGGGCGAAGGGCCAGCAGACAGCAGACAGCAGACAGCAGACAGCAGAAGAACCAGCCCAGAAATCCGGTGGCAAGGACGATAAGGTCGTCGACGCCGAGTTCAAAGTCGAAGACGATAAAAAATAAGCAACCGGCAGAAAGCACAAAGCAGAAAGCACACAGGAAGTTCGCGATCTTGTGCTTTGTGCTTTGTGCTGTGTGCTGAAGTTGTGTGGAGCGTCGCTCTAACCATGGGGGTGGGATGAACACGAAGCGGCGGGTGTTGGCGATTTTGGGAGCGTTCATCGCGATTGTCGCGGTGGATTTCATGACGCACGACGTGCTGCTCAGCGATTTCTACAACGCGCACCCGACGTGGTGGCTGCCTCCTGCGGTCATGCAGGCTCGGATGCCGTTCATGTTCGCCAGCCAAATGGTGTTGGCGATCCTGCTGACGGTCATTTATGCCAAAGGGTATGAATCGAAAAAGAAAGAGGGAATCGGCCAGGGCGTGCGATTCGGCGTGCTGATGGGCGTGCTCCTTCACTTGCCCAAGCAGCTGATGTTGTACTTCGTCTACCCCTACCCGGTTTCGGTGTTGATCGTCTGGGGGTTGGGCGGATTGCTTCAGACGGTGCTCGCCGGCGCCGCCATCGGCGCGATCTATAAGAAAAAAGATTGAGGACTAGACAGCAGACAACAGACCTCAGACTACAGGAAACACAACCACACGTCCCGTGTTTTACCTGAGGTCTGATGTCTGTTGTCTGACGTCTGAACGAGATGCCGACCACAAAGCGTGATTATTACGAAATTTTAGGAATCCAGAAGTCGGCCACGACGGACGACATCAAGCGCGCCTACCGCGCGCTGGCGATGAAGCATCACCCGGATCGGGTGGAGGCGTCGCAGAAGAAGGATGCCGAGGAAAAGTTCAAGGAAATCTCCGAGGCCTACGCCGTGCTCTCCGATGCGCAGAAGCGCTCGGTCTACGATCAGTACGGCCACGCCGGCTTCGATCAGCGCTACTCCACCGAAGACATTTTCCGGGGTGCGGATTTCTCGAGCATCTTTCAAGATTTGGGTGTGGGCGGCTCCATCTTTGAGGATCTCTTCGGCGGTGGTGGATTCGACATCTTTGGGGGCGGCGGAGGCGGGCGTCGCGGCAGCCGCGGCAGCGATCTCGAGATGGAACTGCCGCTGACGTTCGAAGAAGCGGCCAAGGGGATCACAAAGACGGTGACCGTGCCGCGCCGCGAGCTCTGCACCGAATGCCGGGGCGAAGGCGGTGAGCGCGCGACGTGCTCGACCTGCCACGGCACGGGACAGATTCGTCAATCAGCGGGATTCATGGTGATCGCGCGCACGTGCCATCGCTGCGGCGGGCAGGGCAGCGCGGTGAAGAAAGCCTGCCCCAAGTGCCGCGGCGAAGGGCGCGTGGCGGTGGAGCGCAAGCTGCAAGTGACCGTGCCGCCCGGCGTCGAATCGGGGATGCGGTTGCGACTCTCCGGTGAAGGGGAAGCCGGCACACGGGGACGCGGCGATTTGTACGTGCATCTGACCGTAAGCCCCCATCCGGTTTTTAAGCGCGAGGGACCGCACCTGCTCGTGGAGTATCCCGTGGATATCGCGCAGGCGACGCTGGGCGCCGAGGTCGAGGTGCCCACCATGAACGGGCGCGTCTCGATGAAGATTCCGGCGGGCACGCAGAGCGGGACCGTGTTTCGCGTGCGCGGCAAAGGGCTCGCCGATGTCAACGGGCGCGGCACCGGCGATCTGCTGGTGCGCGTCTCGCTGGAGACGCCCACGAACCTCAGCGGCAGTCAGCGCAAGCTGGTCGAGGAATTGGCCAGAAGCCTTGGCGAGCAAGCGCATCCCTCCCGTCGATCATTCCTTGAAAGAGTGAAGGGGCTCTTGAAAAAATGAGAGCTCTGATGTTTGGGGTAAGGGGCGGGAGACGAGGGGCAGGCGTGTTCAACACATCTCCGTACCCCACGCCCCCTGTCTCTTGCCCCGCGTCCAAGTTGCAAATGTCGATGGGGGACGCGAATGCCGACGTATGAGTATCGATGTCAAAAGTGCAAGAAGTCCCATGAAGCCTTTCAGTCGATCACGGCCAAGCCGCTGACGACATGCCCCCAGAAGAAGTGCGGCGGACGGCTCAAGCGATTGCTCGGCAGGGGGTCTGGCTTCATCTTTAAGGGGAGCGGCTTTTATATCACCGACTACCGTAGCAAAAAGTATCAGGATGCGAAAAAGAAAGACCAGCCTACCTCAAGCTCGTCTGGTTCCTCCTCTGGTGACAAAACTAAGACGTAGTCGATGGTGGATCGCGGTCGGAACGTACGCCGCGCTCGTCTTGGTTCTCTCCGTGATGCCGACGAGGGAATGGCCCGGGGCGGATCTGCCGTACCTTGACAAGGTGGTCCATCTCTGCGAATATCTGCTCTTTGCGTGGATATTGGTGCAAGCGGTGCGAGCCAGTCGCATGCCCGAGCGAGACTATCTGTGGTGGGCTTGGATCTACGCCACCAGTTATGGCGTGTTGATGGAGTTGGTTCAACTGATGGTGCCGTGGCGCTCTGCCGAATGGCTGGATGTCGTGGCGAATACGGCGGGCGCGGCGATCGGCGTCTGGGTGGGGCAGCATGTTCCAAAGCGCGTGCCGAGTTAATTGATGGTCGCGATCCGTCCCTTCAAGGCGCTGCGGTATAACCCCGAGACGATTCCGGATCTGACCGCGGTCATCTCGCCGCCCTACGATGTCATCGATCCGGATCAGCAAGAGCAACTCTACCGCGCCTCCCCCTACAACGTCATCCGCCTCATCCTCGGCAAGGAGTATCCCAACGACACCGCGCAGGAGAACCGCTATGCCCGCGCGCAACGGGATTTCACGGCCTGGCGCGACGCCCGGATTTTGTTGCGCGATGCGGCAGCCGCGCTCTACCTCATCGAGCACACGTTTGAGGATCAGGGACAGCCGCGCACGCGCCTAGGATTCATCGCGCTGCTCGAGCTGGTCGATGGGATCGAGCAGCACGTGTACCGTCACGAAGCCACCCTGGCCGCGCCGAAGGCCGACCGCACGCGGTTGCTGGAAGCGGTGCCGGCGAATCTGGAGCCGATCTTCTGCGTCTATCCGGATGAGGGGGGCGCGATTCAGGCCGCGCTGAAGCAGGTGACCGCGCAGCGCGATGGCGCGATGCGCGCGACGATCAATGGGGAATCGGTGCGGGTGTGGGCGATCACCGATCCGGCACTGATTGAACAGGTGAAGCGCCATCTTGCCTCGGTTGCGGTGCTCATTGCCGATGGGCATCACCGATTCGAAGTCGCCTACGGTCATCGCCGGCAGTACGGCGCGCTCATGAGCTACTTCGTCTCCATGGCTGAGCCGTCGCTCGTCGTGCGTCCCATCCATCGCATTGTGACGGCGCAAGCCACGAACGGGGATCGCGCTCTTCGTCAGCTGTGTCAGCTGGAACCCGCGCCACATCTGCCGGCGCTGCTGACGCAACTTGCACAGGAGACAGGTCAAGGGGTCTTCGGGTATACGGACGGTAAGCAGCTCTATAATGTCAAGGTGCGTTCTGATCAGCTGGCGCAATGGCTGATCGCTCCGGCGGTGCCGCTGCCTTTGGCGGCACTCGACGTGTCCTTGCTGCACGGCTTGATCCTGCCCGGCATGGGGCTCAACAATGATGCGGTCCGCTATACGGCCGATGCCGCAGGCGCCTTCGAAGCGGTGAAGACCGGCCAGGGACGCGCGGCCTGGTTGCTGCGCGGCATTCCGCTGACGCAAGTCTATGCACTTGCGGCTCAAGGGCTGCGTCTGGCGCCCAAATCGACCTACTTCTACCCGAAGGTCCCCTCAGGTCTGACGATCAACTCCTTCGCGTGAATCGGCGCAGTGAAGGCTGCATTGACGATCTATTCAAGCCTGTGTTACCATAACGCCCTGCGTTTTACAGGAGGTCCCTCCACCTGCGCCTCACGGTGGCCTGGAAGTTGTTACGCAAGCGAGCCACCGTGATCAACGCGTGTGGGGTGAAGAAAGTGTATAGATATCATACGAACCTTTGCGTTGAAGCTCCGCCCCTGGCGGAGCTGGCGCAGGTGGGGGGATGAAGCTCTTTAGCCGACGTCCGGCAACCTTGGCGCGCAAGTCCAGACGCGACATCCCAGCCGGCCTCTGGACGAAGTGTGAATCCTGCGGGCAACTCCTCTACCATAAGGCGCTGGAAGAAAACTTCCGCGTCTGTCCGAAGTGCGACTTCCATTTTCCCCTTACCGCCCGCCAACGCCTCGCCCTGACCCTTGATGAAGGCACCTTCGAAGAATGGGACGCGGAGCTGTCCCCGGTCGATCCGCTCCACTTCACGGTGCCTAAGCCCTACGCCGAGAAGATCGTGGAGGAACAGCGCCTCTGCGGGATGGTTGACGCGTGCCTGACCGGCCGCGGGCGCTTGGAAGGGCGCGACGTGGTGCTCGGCGTGACGGATTCGCGGTTCATGATGGGCTCGATGGGTTCGGTGGTCGGCGAAAAGCTCACACGGGCCATCGAGCGGGCCACCGACACGCGGCTGCCGCTCATCATTATCTCCGGCTCCGGGGGAGGTGCCCGAATGCAGGAAGGGGTCTTAAGCCTCATGCAGATGGCGAAGACCTCCAGCGCGCTGATGCGATTGGATGAACAAGGCGGGCTCTTTCTCTCGATCCTCACGCACCCCACGATGGCGGGCGTGCTGGCCAGCTTTGCCACGCTCGGCGACGTGATCATTGCCGAGCCGAAGGCGCTCATCGGGTTTACCGGTCCGCGGGTGATTGAGTCGACGATTCGCCAAAAGCTGCCGGAAGGGTTCCAGCGCTCGGAGTTTCTGCTGGAGCACGGTCTCATCGACCTCATCGTCTCTCGACGCGAGATGAAAGCCACCATCGCTCGGCTGATCGATCTCTTCCGCGTCTGACGAGCCCGCAGCATGATCCCTCGCGCGAGTGATCCACGAGCCTAGGACAGGATGGAAGATATGATCAGCAACGCATGTGACGGAACGCTCGGATAGCACGATGGCGCAAGTCGTGCTGAAACACGTCTCCAAGAGCTACACCGACGATGTGTTGGCCGTGGAAGAGGCCAACCTCAGCGTGGAGAACCGCGAGTTTCTGGTGATCGTCGGTCCCTCAGGCTGCGGCAAGTCGACCCTCTTGCGGATGATCGCCGGGCTCGAGGAAGTCAGCAGCGGGGAGGTGTGGATCGGCGGCAAGTTGGTCAATCACATCCCGCCGAAAGACCGCGACATCGCCATGGTGTTCCAAAACTACGCGCTCTACCCGCACATGACGGTCTTCGACAACATGGCCTTTGGCCTGCGCCTGCGCAAGTACAGCCGGCGCGAGATCGATCAGCGCGTGCGCGATGCGGCCGGCACGTTGAGCATCGAAGCCCTTCTGCAACGCAAGCCCAAGGAGCTCTCCGGCGGGGAACGCCAGCGCGTCGCGGTGGGGCGCGCCATCGTGCGCAAGCCGCTCGTGTTTCTCTTCGACGAGCCGCTCTCCAACCTCGATGCCAAGATGCGCGTGCAGATGCGCACCGAGATTCGCAAGCTGCATCTGCGGCTGCAGTCGACGATGATCTACGTGACCCACGATCAGACCGAAGCGATGACGATGGGCGACCGGATCGTCGTCATGAACAAGGCCATCATCCAGCAGGTCGACGATCCGCTGACCGTCTACGAGCATCCGGCCAACCGCTTCGTGGCCAGCTTCATCGGCTCGCCGCCCATGAATTTCCTCAATGGCAAGATCATCAAAGTTGCCGGGGAGCTCTTCTTCACGGAAGGCTCGTTCAAGCTGCGGGTGGTGGAAGAGATGACCAGCCCGCTGCTGGCCTATGGAAACAAACCCGTCATCTTCGGGATTCGTCCGGAGGATCTGTACGACAAGCTCTTCATCACGGATGCGCCCTCCGATTGCATCGTCACCTCGACGGTCGAGCTCGTCGAGCCGCTCGGGGCCGAGGTGTACCTGCACCTGCGGATCGGACAGCATGCGCTCATCGCGCGCGTGGGGCCGCATGACCGTCCCGAAGTGAACCAGGACATCGATCTGGTCTTCGACATGGGCAAAGCCCATTTCTTCGATCCGGAGACCGAAGCGGCAATCGTCTAGCGCGCGCCCGCACTCCCCTCCGGAAAGGGAGAGCGCACGGTTCTACTGCGAGGCTCCGTGCGTGATGTCGCAGCACATGTGTGAAGGACGTTCCACGAGAGAGGCCTGCCGATGACATCCTGCGAGACCCGACGGGGGATTGTGTGCGGACTGTGCGCGGTGACCTTGGTGCTGTTGTGCGAGCCTTCAAGAAGCGACGCGGAAGCCATTGGCGGTCCTGCCAAGGTCGAGAAAGGGCAATGGGTCCTGGGGCTCGGAGGCGGGGGGCTTCGGAAAAGGCGCATGAAGGGCGGGGCGGATGCCTCGCTCTACGAAGTCACGCACTTTCGAGGATACGGCCTGACAGACCGCCTCACGCTCTATGGGGACATCGGCGCTGCGTACATCACCGTCAATGACAGCGCTGTTCCGAGCACTGTGGAGAAGGGTTTTGGGGCCAACCTGTTTGCCGCGGTGCAGCTGAAGCTGAAGCTGTGGGAGAATGTCCGTCACGGATTGGAATGGGATGGGAGCGCGCAGTATCTCTACGCGGGCGTGCCCCACAAACGCGACAATAATCAGGCGGGCTGGCATGAGGAGCGGTTGGCCACAACACTTGCAAAATCCTTTGGAGACTTCACGCCGTATCTGGGGGTCGAGCTCTCGGCCGTCCAGTTCGATTATAAGTTCCGGAGTGATAAGTTCTCCAGCGACGGGACCTATAAGCCAAAAGGCGTCGTGGGCCCGGTGGCAGGGATGAGTTGGGATGTTGGCGAACATAAGGATACCGTCCTCGCTATCGAAGCGACGTATGTGAATGGCGCAGAAGTGATGGTGGGGCTCTCGAGGCGGTATTAAATCTCTCCGAGGGATACGAAGCTGACCCCCCCCACAGCCCTCCGTGCGACCGCTGCCCTCAGTCTTCTTGTGGTGTTGATCTCACTGCTTCGTCTTCTCGCCAGTGGTGCCGTTGCGTCCTCCGAGATCCTGCACACCTTGGCCCTCCTGATGCTGTCGCTGGCGGTGTATAGTTGGGTGCTCTATCCGTTCATCTGGAACGTCGTGATCAGCGTGTTGGCGGGAGCACTCTTGCTCTGGGTGTGGGCCGTGCGCCAAACGGCGATCCTTGGCGTGGAGCTGACAGCCTTCGCCGTCTTGCTGATCGCCGCCGGATGGCAGCGACGCCTGCGCGACCGCCGCACGCAGCAGATGCAGCAGCGGTTGGAGGATGTGCGGGAAGAGCAGACCGTACAGGAGCAGGCGATCGCTCTCGCCCGGCAGGCGCATGACGCCCTTCAGAAAAAACTGGCGCGCTATGCGCAGCTCCAAATAATCGCTGAAGAACTCAGCAACATGACGGAGTTGAACTCCATCGCGCGCCTGGCCGTGACCCGGGCGTTGGCGCTGATCGGCAAGTCGGACGTGTGCCTGCTGTTCCTGCTTGATGCGGAGCGGCAGGAGCTCTCCTTGGTCGCCTCGGAGAAACACCAGACGATGACCAGCATCCGCGCCAAGCACGGCGATCAGTTCGATCGGTATGTCCTGCGCACGCATCGGCCGCTGCTGGTGAACGATATCCGGCGGGATTTTCGTTTTACGGTGACAGTCTCGACGGAGCGAACCATCAACTCCGTGATCGCGTGTCCGCTCCTATTGGACCAGAACCCCGAAGGCGTGTTGCGGCTTGACAGCGCGCAGGCCGGCGCCTACACGCAGGACGACCTGCGGCTGTTGGATATTCTCCTGGATCTCGTCTCCACCGCCGTGATGAACGCCAAGCTCTTTGCGCAGACGCAGCATTTGGCGATGACGGATGGCTTGACGGGCTTAACCCTGCGCCGTCCGTTTCTTGAACAGTTGGCGCGCGAGATCACCCGATCAGGACGCAGCCGCGAGCCGGTGTCGGTGCTCATGCTCGATGTCGATCATTTCAAGGCGTATAACGATCAGTTCGGGCACAGCGCGGGCGACGTCGTCCTGAAATCGGTGGCCGAGGTCCTGAAGGCCGTGGTGCCCTCCGAGGGCGTGAGCGCTCGCTACGGCGGGGAGGAGTTTGCGGTGCTGCTGCCGCGCATGGCGCGTCCGCAAGCCAATGACGCGGCCGAAACGATCCGCCGGTTGGTGGAAACGCAGGTCCGCAGCGAGCGGCACGGCGATTGGCAAGCCGCGACACCGCTCTCGGACGAAATGGCGGCGTCCGGCCACGACGTGCAGGCGCGATCCGAACGCGCGTCGCCCAAAGAACCGAGCCGCAGGCGGCGCGTCGAGGCGGTGGGTGGTGTGACCGTCTCCATTGGGGTGGCCGCCTTTCCCGATGACGCGCAGGCGGACGTGGAGCTCGTGCGCGTGGCCGATCAGCGGCTCTACCAAGCCAAGCGAGCGGGGAGGAATCTCGTATGCTGCTCGTGATCGGCTGCTGGGCGCTGGCGATGATCTCTGCGCTGTCGTGGGAGCGGCGCTACACCATGGCTTGTGTCGCCGCGACGCTCCTGTGTTTTCTCTTGATTCAAGGATCGAGTCTTGCGGGATGGACCGGCTGGGTACAGGTGGCGGCACTCGGCGTGACCCCCTGGTTGCTGGCGGCCCAGCGCACGCGCGATGCCGCGCAACGCGACCAGCTGCACGCCAACGAGGCAAAGCAGCTCGCCCAGATAGGCGAGGCGGCGCGATCCCTCCTCTCTTTGCAGACATCCAATCAACAGATGGAAGCGCAGATCACGGACATCAGCGATTTGTATCACGTCACGAAGGCGACCGTGAGAACGTTGCACCTGCCCGAACTCTTCAAGGCCTCGCTCGATATCGCGCCGAGGCTCATTGACGCCAAGACGCTGCGTTTGATCGACCTCTCCGAGTCGACCCCGCATGTCCTGCGGGCCAGCCGCGCCGGCGACGGCCAAATGGTCGTGCACGACGATCGCCGCCTGCTGGAGATGGAGGAGGCCCTTGTGCGCCTGTCGGCGATGACCCGGGAGCCGACACTCGTCACGAGCGAGACGCTCGCTTGCGCGTTGCCTGAGGGTGTCTCGCACGTGGCCTGGGCGCCGCTGTGGCGCAAGCAGCAGCGCGCGGGGCTCTTGGTGGCGGACGATCTGGCCGCCTCGCAAGTGAAGACGCTGTCGATCGTGGCCAACCAGCTCTCCCTGCAGCTGTCGCGGATTCAGCTCTATCAACAAGTGGAAGCGCTCGCGGTGACGGATGCGCTCACGGGCGTGTTCGTGCGCCGGCACTTCCTCGAGCTGGCCGTCGAGGAGCTCCTGCGGTCGAAGCGCCATGATCTCTCGTGCGCGCTGCTCATGATTGATCTGGATCGGTTCAAGGAAAAGAACGACACGTTCGGCCATCTCGTCGGCGATGTGGTGCTCAGGGATGTGGCCCGGCTGCTCACGCGCAATCTGCGCGAGGTGGATCTCATCGGCCGCTACGGCGGGGAAGAGTTCATCCTCTTACTGATCGAGCTCTCCGCTGAGCAGGCGATGCCCATTGCGGATAGGCTCAGGCAGCTGGTGGAAGTGCATCCCATCCGCGCCTATGACGAGTTGTTGAGCCAGACGATCAGCGTGGGGGTTGCGGAGTTCCCGCAGGATGGAGAGACGGTGGAGGCGTTGATCGAGCGGGCGGACCAAGCCTTGTATGAAGCCAAGCGCCAGGGACGCGACCGCGTCGTGCGCTGGACAGACGCGATTGAGAAACGCTCGTGAGGAGGGAGTGGTCAAGTTTGGCGGGTGACGCGGAGCCAGGGCCCCTACCCCGCCCGGAGCCGACGACGGCGATAGTCCGGCGCGGCGAGGACG
>JACQHR010000016.1 GCA_016198905.1 Candidatus Omnitrophota bacterium
AAGATGGTGGACTTGCCGACGTTGGGCAGCCCGACGATGCCGCAGCTAAATCCCATCGATCCTCACACCCGCTCGCACGTTACGCGCCTCCTACCGATCGGACAGTTGCCCCGTAGATCGCCAAGGTGGCGGGATCTTGCAGAAAGGCAGCCACGCCGAGCGCGTCCGTGCGCCAGCGCGGATCGAGATCAAACACCGCAAGCCCTTCCTGCTCAATGAACGGTTTGGAGAGCGAAAATACCTGTACTAGCTGGCGGACCACAAAGTCGTTCGTCAGAGTCTGACCGCGATTCTCCCCATCGGCTACCTCGGTCGTCAGATCATTCTCAAATAGGGCGACGACGACTTGCACGGCCTTCGCATTCAGCTTGCGCGTCAATTCCGCCGTCACTCTCACGCGAAGTGCTAAGTCGCCTGCCATGGGACGCGCGATCGATAGCGTGACGCGTCCCGCCGGAGGCGTGAGTTGCGCGTTGCGGATTTCTTCTCGCAGCCGCGTTTCGTCAGATCCGATCGCTTCCATGCGCCCGTTGATGATGGCTTGCGGCGTATAGATTTGCCGGGTCCGGAGCGTTTTCGCATAAGCTTCTTGACGAGCGGTCCACTGTTTCTTGGCGAAGGGATCGCGCCATCCGGTTCGATTCCAATAGTCGACGTGGTACGCCAGGGGAATCACGACGTACGGCAGCGTGCCGTCGCGCCCCAGCTGACTGACGAGTCGGTCAGCCGCAGGACAGCTGGAGCAGCTCTGCGAGGTAAACAGCTCCAGCACGACCGGAGTCCCGCGCTCGCGAGACTCCTGTGGTGCGGCGATGCCGGTGTTGGCTGCTGCGCAGAGGCCAATGGTCAGCCCTATGCCCCACGCTGTACCGGCGAAGAACCTAGAACCGGTTTCATCAATCCCCGCGGCCGCGCTGGGCCGAGCCGCCAGCTGCGCAAGGCGCGAGGAGCGTGGCGGAAGCGCAGCCTAGTACCCGAGCGACGAGCAACGCCGCGCGGCGCCGTGGATCGGCCCAGCCCCTGGGCCGCCCATGGGTTGCGGCGGCAGCGGGCCCGCTGCGGCGTCGCTCCTCCTCGGAGTACCACAGGGGGTACACCGTCGTCGTCGCTCCTGGCATCTGGCCCGCTGGCGCTCGCAACGCGGTTCGCGCGGATTTATGAAACCGGTTCTAGTATACCAGCCACTCATTTCCCACACCATAACTAGTGGCTACCCCGAATGATTATCTTTCCATTCTACTTCAGATTTCTTCCGACCGTGAATCCTTCGCACCTTAAGGGGTGGGCATCCGGCGTTCTTGTAGTAAAAATAAGAAACGGTATCCACACGAGTCTGGCTACCGTTCGTGGCCCTCTCGCAACTTGCGAGATAGGAATCATGGAACCAATTGTACTACAGAACCGTAAAGAAGAAAACGGGGGCGACGGGGTTTGGCTCCTCCGCGTCTATCAAAACCTCCGGGCGCTCCGGTAGCCGCCCGCGCCTCCCGAAGTGGTTCGCCGCTCGTGTTCCTCGCGGCTCCGTCTATTTTGGTCGGCGCTCCCTTCGAGCCCTTAGGCCCCCGCTAGAGAAACGAAAACAGCCTATCCAACAGTAAGGATAGGCTGTTTTCTCATCTGGCGGGGGCGACGGGGCTCGAACCCGCAACCTACGGCTCGACAGGCCGCCACTCTAACCAATTGAGCTACGCCCCCGAAAAGCAAGAGATTCGAAATGAGAAAGCGGTGGAGAACTCGGCTCCTTTCGAGTCCTCCCCGATGAGAACACTGGGCGGTGGAGGACTCGAACCCCCGACTTCTTCCGTGTAAAGGAAGCGCTCTAACCAACTGAGCTAACCGCCCGAGCCGACATGGCGGAAACCGCCAGAAACACGCAACTGTCGAAGGGATCCGTCGAGGACGCCGAATGAACAGCCGCTATTATACCCGACGAGCAAGTGCGGCTCAAGACGGCATTTCCTGCGCCCGCCAATGTTGGCGGGCCGTTTTCATTTGTTCCGTCGGCGTCACGAATGGCTAGTGCGCCAGCGGCATGGCCGCAGGGTGCGCGGGCATCAGCGACAGCTGCGCCAACAGCAGCAGGTTGGCTAAGACCGTCGTGAGAATCGCCACGATCAGGCCGGGCTTCAGCCACTCCTTGAAGGTGATCGTGCCCATCTCGCGCCGCTCCAACAGCCCCGCCGCGACGATGTTGGCGGTGGAGCCGATCAAGGTCGCGTTGCCCATCAAGGTGCCGCCAAAAAGCATGGCCCACCAGAGCGGAAACGTCGGGACGCCGGATTGCGCCACATCGCTCACGATCGGCACGAACGTGGCCACGGCGAGAACGTTGTCCATCACAGCCGTCAGCAGTCCTGACGACCACACGAAGAGGGTGGCCAGCACCGGCACATGGCCGCCGGAGAGCTGCACGATGTGCTGGGCCAGCACGCTGGTGACGTTGGTGTACTTCAGCGTCCCCACCGAGGCAAACAGCAAGATGAAGAATGCGAGCGTCCACCAATCCACCCGTTTTTCCACGAGTTGACGCGCCTGCGCACCGCTCATCGCCAACGCCACCCCGGCCCCCATCAGGGCGACCCCGAGCAGCATCGTATTCGCCGGCAAGCCCAGCCAGTGCTCGAGTTGATGGTGCAGCACCAGGCCGAGGACGACGAGACCGAAGAGCCAGCCGCTTTGTGCGACGCCGCGTTTGGCCTTGCGCTCATCGGACACAATGTGCTCGATGTGTTCCTCGCCGCGCTTGCCCGTGAGCACCCCTTGCAACCCTTCGATGTCCTTGCGGAACAACGCCAGACACAGCGGGATGCACAGTGCCAGACACGCAATCGCTACCGGGGTGGCCCAGCGGATGAAATCGGTGAAGGTCAGCCCGCTGCGCATGGCGATGATCACCCCCACGGGATTGCCGACGACGGTGGCACTCGATCCGATATTGGTGGCAAACACGATCATCAAAATAAAGGGAATCGGGTTGACCTTCGAGCGACTCAGCAAATTCAGAAGTGCCGCCGTCATAAAGAGGATAGACGTGACTTCATCGACTAGGGCGGCCGAAACGCAGGCCATGATCATCATGACCACGAGGATGCGTTTGGGGTGCGGCCCGACGAGCTCCAGCAGCTTTTCAATGACATATTCGAAGAACTGCCGCTCTTCCATGAAGCCAATGATGGTCATCATGGCGACGAGGAACAGGATGATGTCGAGGCCCGCAAACTCGATGAGGTGCGGGATGTCGAGCAACCCCTTGCTCAACAGCAGCGAGATGCCAAAGCACGCAAACGCCAACCGGTATTGCCAGAAGAAGATCGCCCCGAATAGGACGACCGCAAACCCCGCGACGGACAGCGTCTGCGAAACACTCAACCCCAGCAAGGAGAGCAGCCAGGGCGTGCCGATGACTCCCAGCGCATACCAGCCCCAGTCCCGCCACGACGTTGAAGGTGTACCGTCGCCGCTCATCAACCCTCCGTGAGATGCCTACTGCGTCAGGTATTCGGTGAGAACCGTGATGGTGTTCTTAGCCACTTCCATGAGGCCGTTGCCGATCCGGGCCGTGTGCTGTTCGCCGCCCGGCGTGCGCCAGAAGAGCTTGCCCGGCACGATCGTCGTCACCAACGGCGCATGGTTATAGAGGACGCCTAACGACCCGGCCTCTCCAGGGGCTCGCACCGACGTTACATTCTCGGTCACTCCCTGACCGTCGTTGGTCACCACGCGCAGTGTCAACACCTTCGCCATGCAAGCTCCGTGTTACGGCGTGGCCACACCCTGCCGCTCGGCTTCGGCCAGCACGTCCTCGATGCCGCCTTGCATGTAGAAGACTTGCTCGGGCACGTGATCGAGTGTGCCGTCAATGATCATCTGGAACGCTTTGACCGTGTCCGCGCGACGCACGAACTTGCCCGGCCGCCCGGTGAAGGGCTCGGCCACAAAGAAGGGCTGCGAGAGGAAGCGCTGGATTTTGCGCGCGCGATTGACGGTCTGCTTATCTTCATCGGACAGTTCATCCATGCCGAGGATCGCGATGATGTCGCGCAGATCTTTGTAGCGCTGCAGCGTTTGCTGCACCTGGCGGGCGACTTGATAGTGCTCTTCACCGACGATGTGCGGATCGAGCATACGCGAGGTAGATTCCAACGGATCGACCGCCGGATAAATCCCCAGCTCCGAGATCTGGCGCGAGAGCACGGTCGTGGCATCCAGATGCGAGAAGGTTGTGGCGGGCGCTGGGTCGGTCAAGTCATCCGCCGGCACGTAGATCGCCTGCACCGAAGTAATGGAGCCGCGCTTCGTGGACGTGATGCGCTCCTGTAATTGGGCCAGCTCGGTGCTGAGGTTCGGCTGGTACCCGACAGCGGAGGGCATGCGGCCCAGGAGGGTGGAGACTTCGGAGCCGGCCTGCACATAGCGAAAGATGTTGTCGACGAAGAGCAAGACGTCCTGGCCTTCCTCGTCGCGGAAGTGCTCGGCCATCGTCAGCGCCGAGAGCGCGACACGCAGACGCGCGCCGGGCGGCTCATTCATCTGCCCGAAGACGAGGGCCGTCTTGTTGACGACGCCCGACGCGTTGAGTTCCAGCCACAGATCGTTGCCTTCACGCGTGCGTTCGCCGACGCCGGCGAAGACGGACACGCCTCCGTGCTCGGTGGCGATGTTGCGAATGAGCTCCATGAGGATGACGGTTTTTCCAACCCCTGCGCCTCCGAACAGGCCGACTTTACCTCCCTTGGGATATGGCGCGAGGAGATCGATGACTTTGATGCCGGTCTCAAACACGGTGCGCACCGGTAACTGGTCTTCGAACGAGGGCGGGGCCCGATGGATGGGAGACCGCCTGCCGGGTTCCGTAACCGGGCCGCGCTCGTCAAGCGGGTTGCCCAAGAGATTGAAAATACGACCCAGCGTTTGCTTACCGACGGGCACCGTAATCGGTGTACCGGTATCGAGCGCTTTCGTGCCGCGCACGAGCCCCTCGGTCGAATCGAGCGCGATACAGCGCACCGTGTTGTTGCCGACGTGCTGCGCGACTTCGAGGGTCAGGTGGATGTGCTTATCCTCGTCAGTGATCGTGATCGCGTTGAGGATCTGCGGCAGCTTGTCGGCGTCAAAACGAATATCGACACTCGGGCCGATGACCTGGACGATCGTTCCGTAATTGTCACTCATACATAGACTCCAGCGCTGCATTGAGACCAGAGACTGGAGACTGGAGACTGGAGATCAACACCCTCTCATTTCGCGGTCTCAGGTCTCTTGTCTCATGTCTCTGGTCTGTCATTTGAGGGCTTCCACAGTTCCAACGATCTCACTCAATTCTTTTGTGATCGCGGCCTGGCGCACCCTGTTTCGCTGCATCGTCAGGCTCGTCAGCAGCTCTTGCGCGTTGTCGGTGGCGTTCTTCATCGCGATCATGCGCGCGCCATGCTCCGAGGTAAACGCCTCGAGCAGGACGAGGCGGAACGTCGCGATGGCCCACCGCGGCAGCAAATCCTCGAACACGCGTGTCGGCGATGGCTCGAAAATATACTCATCCGCAGCGCGGTTCGGTGTTCGCCCGCCCCGGCGCTCAACAGAGGCGGGCCTGGGGTGTTCGGAGTTCGGAGAGTTCAGTTTCGTGCTGTGTGCTGGGTGCTGAGTGCTGAGTGCTATTGGAAGCCACTGTTTGATCGTCGGGCGCGAGACGCTCGGCGAGATGAACTTCGCGTAGAGCAGCTTCACGGAGCTGATCTCGCCGGCGAGAAACCGATCCATCAAGACTTTGCCGATGGCATCGATCTTTGTCACGTCGGGCCGTCCGGCGAAATCGAGATACGCATCGCGCGCCGCGTAGCCACGCTTCGCGAAATATCGATAGCCGCGCTTGCCGACGTAGCTGATCTGTGTTGCCCTCGCGCTGTCACGCCGCAGCTCCGCTTCGGCAAGCTGAATAAGATTCGTGTTGTAGGAGCCGGCCAGGCCTGCGTCCGACGTGACGATGAGCAGCGCACTCGGCGCGTCTTCGCGCGTCGCGGCGAGCGGATGTTGCAAGTTCGGCACCGTCGGTAGCACGCGCTGCAACAGCCCATCGAGAAACTCCAGCATCTGGCGGCCTTGCAGCAACCGGCTCTGCGCGCGCTTGAACTTCGAGCCGGAGACCAGCTGCATCGCCCGCATGATCTGCTTGGTGTTCTGGACACTGCGCAGGCTGCGGCGGATGACCCGCAATGACGCCATTATTTCACCGCCGCGAGAAACTGCGGCTTGCACTGGGCCGCCGCATCGTCGAGCCGATTGGCGATGGCCTCCGAGAGCTCCTTCGTACGCTCAATCTCGTGAAGGATGTCCGGGTAGCGTTCCTCGAGAAACGTGTGAAACGCCTCCTCGAACGGCTTGACCTGGGCCAGCGGCACATCATCGAGATGCCCCTTGCCGCCGACGTAGATGATCGCCACTTGATGCGCCAGGCTCATCGGCTGGTACTGGCCCTGCTTGAGGATCTCGACCATCCGCTCACCGCGCGTCAGCTGCGCCTGGGTGGCCTTGTCGAGCTCCGAGCCAAACTGCGTGAAGGCCACCAGCTCCCGGTACTGCGCCAGGTCCAGCCGCAGGCGGCCGGCGACTTTCTTCATGGCCTTGGTCTGGGCGTTGCCCCCGACACGGGACACGGAGAGCCCCACGTTGATAGCGGGCCGCACACCGGCGTAGAACAGGTCGCCTTCCAGGTAGATCTGCCCGTCGGTGATCGAGATGACATTGGTCGGAATGTAGGCGGACACGTCCCCAGCCTGCGTTTCGATAACCGGGATCGCGGTGAGGCTGCCGCCGCCCAAATCGTCGCGCATCTTCGCGGCGCGCTCCAACAGGCGCGAGTGCAGGTAGAACACGTCGCCCGGGTACGCTTCACGCCCCGGCGGGCGGCGTAGCAACAGCGAGAGCTGCCGGTACGCCTGGGCGTGCTTCGAGAGGTCGTCGTAGAGGCACAGCGCGTGCTTGCCGCTGTGC
>JACQHR010000015.1 GCA_016198905.1 Candidatus Omnitrophota bacterium
CCTGTCTCATGTCTCCTGTCTCCTGTCTCACGTTGATGGGCATTCACACGACAGAAGCGATCGTGCTGCGACGCTATCCGTTTCGCGAGACGAGCATTACGCTCAGTTGTCTGACAGATCAGTTCGGCAAACTGAAAGGACTCGTGAAAGGAATTCGCACGCAGCCCAACCGCTATCGCAGCGCCATGGAACCGATGACCGTCAATCGCATCGTGTTTTACGACACGCGCACGAGCCAGCTGCATCTCATCAGCCAGTGCGAGCTCCTCAATCCCTTGGCTGCGCTGCAGCGCGACTTGGAGACCGCGCGGCTGGCCGCGCTCTTCGTGGACCTCGTCGATACGGTCGTGCCGCTGAATGATCCGCACCCGACGGTCTACGCGCTCCTGAAGCACACGCTGGAGCATCTCGCACTCGGCGGCACGGACGCGCAAACCGTACGCATCCACTTCATCGTACGGCTGCTGCGGCTCATCGGGTTTCAACCGCAACTCGATCAATGCACCAGTTGTAATGCGGAGATCCACGCCACCGGCTATTGGAGCGCGCGGCAAGGCGGCTTGCTGTGCGAGCGCTGCCTGCACGAGGATCCCAAGGCCGACGTGGCCACCCCGCAGACGCTGGAGAGCTTGCAGACGCTGGCGCACGCCGAGCAGCCCCCGACGCTCGAACCGGCGCTCATTGCCGGATTGCGCGAGCGGCTCGACGATTTCCTCCGATGGCGTCTTGATCGACCGTTGCGGACGTTGACGACATGACGCATAGACAGCACACAGCACACAGCACACAGCACACAGAAGTTCAAGCTCCGGTCTCCTGTCTCGTGTCTCCTGTCTCGTGTCTCACCATCGACGAAAGCTAGGTTATGGACTTTCAACGTCTCATTCGTACACTCGATACATTTTGGGAGAAGCAAGGGTGCGTGATCGTGCAGCCCTACGACATGGAGATGGGGGCAGGGACGTTTCATCCCGCGACCTTCTTCGGTGCGTTGGGGCCTGCGCCGTCGCGCGCGGCGTATGTGCAGCCTTCGCGCCGGCCGGCCGATGGCCGCTACGGGGAGAATCCGCTGCGCATGCAGCGCTACTATCAGTATCAAGTCCTGCTCAAACCCACGCCGGACAACGTCCAGCAGCTGTATCTCGAGAGCCTGCGCGCGTGCGGGCTGAATCTCGATCACCATGACATTCGCTTCGTCCAAGATGACTGGGAATCGCCGACCCTTGGCGCGTCGGGATTGGGTTGGGAAGTCTGGATGGACAGTCTCGAGGTCACGCAGTTTACCTACTTCCAACAAGTCGGCGGGATGGACCTGCAGCATATTTCCTGCGAAATCACCTACGGCCTGGAACGCATCACGATGTTCGCGCAAGGCACCAGCGACGTTTACTCGTTAGCATACGGGCCGAACACCAGCTACGGAGATTTGCACCTCGCAAATGAGCGCGAAGGCTCTTCCTATAACTTCGAGCACGCAGACGTGGCACTGCACCAGCAGCTCTTCACGAGTTATGAGAACGACGCCAAGCGCCTCCTCAAAGCGCAGTGCCTGATGCCCGCGTACGAACAGCTGCTCAAATGCAGCCATACCTTTAATATCCTCGACGCGCGCGGAGCGATCAGCCAGGCGGACCGCCCGCGCTTCATCATGCGCATCCGCACGCTGGCTAAGCGCTGCGCCGAGTTGTACCTCGAACGCCAGGAAGGGACAGGGGGCGTGAGACAGGGGGCGGGGGAAACCCAGAAGGCCTCATGAAACGCTATGGAAAGACTTCCAAGGAATCCCGCGCCCCGCGCCCCTTGCCCCGCGCTCCTGCATCGGCAGAGATGTTGTTTGAAATCGGCACCGAGGAGCTGCCGGCGGCGTATGTGCCAGGGCTGATTGAGCAACTCGGACGCGAGACGGCCGCACTGCTTCAGAGCCGGCATCTGACGTGTGAGCGGGTGCTGAGCTACGGCACGCCCCGTCGCCTCGTCGTCATTGTGCGAGGGCTCGCGACCACGCAACACAACCCCGCTGAAGAGATTCGCGGTCCCTCAAAGCGCGCGGCCTACGATAAAGAAGGCAAGCCCACGCCGGCGCTGCAAGGATTTCTGCGTTCGCAGGGCGGCACGGCCGCTGACATCAAAGTCGTCTCCTCCGAGAAGGGAGACTACCTCTATTTCACCAAGCGCGCGACCACGGTCCCCACGGCCACGGTGCTGCCGGGACTGCTGCTTCAGCTCATTGCGAAGTTGCGCTCACCGAAGAGCATGCGGTGGGACTCCAGCGGCGTGCGCTTTGCTCGGCCGATTCGCTGGTTGCTCGCGCTCTACGACGGGAAACCTCTGCGCTGCACCTTCGGGACGCTGACCAGTGCTGCGCGCACCTGGGTCGGCGGGCCTTTGCATCCGCGCAGCGTCAAGGTAATCTCCGTCGGGGGATATCTGAAGTCGCTCACACACGCCGGAGTCATCGTGAACCAGGAGGAACGCCGTGCCGCCATCGACAAGGTCGTAACGCAGATCGCCTCGCGAGCGCGCGGCAAGCCGGCCATCGAAACGGCCAGCCATGGCCTCTTAGAGGAAGTTACGTATTTGGTCGAGTCTCCCGCGCCGCTGACCGGAGTGTTCGATCAGAAGTACTTAGCACTGCCCAGAGAAGTGCTGCTGGCCAGCATGGCCAAGCATCAGCGCGTGTTCGCGATTCAATCGTCGAGTCATGCGCTGCTGCCTCAATGCGTGGCGATTCTCGAGGGGACACCGACCAAGCCTGACGGCATCCGCAAAACGGTGGAGCGCATCCTCAACGCGCGATTGGCCGACAGCCTGATGTTTTGGAACGACGACCACACGCGGCTGCCGCTCGAGCAGATGGCGACCGCCCTCTCAGGGGTCACCTTCCACGAGCAGCTTGGCTCAATGGCGGACAAAACGCAGCGCCTGGTCGCTCTCATCCCCCCACTCGCGGACGCCTGGCAGCTGACCGGCGAGGAACGCCACCAGCTCGAGCGGGCGTGTCGATTGGCCAAGGCCGATCTCGTGAGCACCATGGTCAAAGAGTTCCCGACGCTGCAGGGCATTATGGGCAAGCACTACGCGAAGGATTCCGGCGAATCGCAGGCCGTGGCCGACGCCATCGAAGAACATTACCTTCCACTCGCTGATCGCGCCCCGAAGACGCTCATCGGCAGCGCACTCGCGATCCTGGATAAATGGGACACGCTGACAAGCTATTTCGGCGTCGGGATCATGCCCACCGGCGATCAAGATCCGTTTGGGTTGCGCCGCGCCGCGCAGGGCATCGTCGAAGTCGCCTGGGCCATCCATCGGCCGCTGCCCATCGACGCATTGCTTGAGGCGCGCTTCACCCTTCCACCCTTCGCCGGAAAAGACAGCAACGGCATGCGCCAAGCCGGCGATCGCATCCGCCAATATCTGCTGGAGCGGCTCTACATGTTCGCGTGGCCGCCTCCTGCGCCTTCCACCGACTGCATCGATGCGGTCCTCAGCAGTCCGTGCCGCGATCTGATCGACGTGATGGACCGCGTCCGCAGCCTCCACCAGATGCTCGGCCATCCGGATCTCTTGAAAGCCGCCAAGGTCATCGAGCGCACGCGCAACATCCTCAAAGGGGCCACGCTGCGCCAGCCCGAGGTCGATCCCGCGCGCCTGCAAGAAGCGCCCGAGCGCGCCCTCTGGGACCTCTACCGCTCGAACGAGGCACGGGTTATCGAGCTGACCAACAAAAAATCCTATGCCGACGCCACGACGCTGTTTGGCGCGGTA
The DNA here is from genome assembly GCA_016198905.1 of Candidatus Omnitrophota bacterium. Lineage (GTDB taxonomy): Bacteria > Omnitrophota > Gorgyraeia > Aquiviventales > Aquiviventaceae > JACQHR01. The sequence continues at coordinate 3,769 of JACQHR010000015.1, forward strand.
TTTTTCGAACCGCTTCACGAATTTTTCGACCGCGTGCTCGTCAATGTAAAGGAGGAAGCCCTGCAACAAAACCGGCTCGCCTTGATGCGCGCCATTCACACGTTGTATACTGATCGCATTGCCGACCTCTCGAAACTCACGATCGTCCAACAACAACAGGAGTCCGCACGATGAAGAAAACCGCCCGTAAGCCGGCCACCGCTGTCGCCTCGAAGCGTTCGACGAGTGGCAAACCTGCCGCATCGTCCAAGACGAAGTACATCTATGTCTTCGGGGCCGGCCGCGCTGATGGCCGCGCCGATATGAAGCAGCTCCTTGGAGGCAAGGGTGCCAACCTTGCCGAGATGACGAACCTCGGCGTGCCGGTGCCGCCGGGCATCACGATTACCACCGAGGTCTGCCGCAAATTCTATGAACTCGGCGAGCGCTGGCCCGATGGCCTCGAAGCTGAGCTGAAGCAACAGCTCAAGTGGCTCGAGAGCATCACCAAGAAGGGTTTCGGTGATCCGCGCAATCCGCTGCTTGTCTCGGTCCGTTCCGGGGCCGCGGTCTCGATGCCGGGGATGATGGACACCATCCTCAACCTCGGCCTGAACACGCAGACGGTCCATGGCCTGATCGTCAAAACGGAAAACCCGCGCTTTGCCTACGACGCGTACCGCCGCTTCATTCAGATGTACGGCGACGTCGTGCTGGGCGTTACGCATAAGCAGTTTGAGGAAATCCTCAGCAAAAAGAAGCTGAAGTTCCATGCAAAGACGGATGCGGAGCTTTCCGCCGATGCGCTCAAGGAACTCATCACGGAATATAAGCAGCTCGTCAAGCGCGCCAAGCACGTCGAGTTTCCGGAAGACCCGATGGAGCAGCTGCGCGGTGCGGTCAACGCGGTCTTCTCGTCCTGGAACAACGAGCGCGCGAACATCTATCGCCGCCTCAACAACATTCCGCACCACCTGGGCACCGCGGTCACGATTCAATCGATGGTCTTCGGAAACATGGGCCAGAGCTCACTGACCGGTGTGTGCTTTACGCGCGACCCGGGCACCGGTGAGCGCATCTTCTACGGCGAGTACCTCGTGAATGCGCAAGGCGAAGACGTGGTCGCCGGCATCCGCACGCCGAAGCCGATCGCAGAGCTGAAGAGCGAGTTTCCGAAAATCTACGAGCGGCTCCACAAAGTCGGCCAACAGCTCGAGAAGTATTTCACAGACGTCCAGGACATGGAGTTTACCGTCGAAGAGGGTGTTCTCTTCATGCTCCAGACCCGCACCGGCAAGCGCACCGCGCGCGCCGCGGTCGGCATCGCCACGGACTTCGTCAAGGAAGGGCTGATTTCAAAAGATAAAGCTCTCTTGCGCATCGATCCCGCGCAAATCGATCAACTGCTGCATCCGACGATCAATCCAAAAGCCAAGCCTCACGTCATCGCCAAAGGGCTGCCCGCGTCTCCGGGTGCCGCCGTCGGGAAAGTCGTCTTCACCGCGCACAAGGCCGTGAAGTTGACGGAGGAGGGCGCTGCGCGCGTCATCCTCGTGCGAGAAGAAACCTCGCCTGAAGACATTGAGGGCATGGCCGCGGCGCAAGGGATTCTCACTGCGCGCGGAGGGATGACGAGCCATGCCGCGGTCGTGGCGCGCGGCATGGGCAAGTGCTGTGTCGCCGGCTGCCAGGAGATTATCGTCCGCGAAGAGGAGCATCACTTCCAAGCGGGCAGCGTCGTCGTGAAGGAATTCGACGCCATTACGCTCAATGGCACCACGGGTGAAGTGCTGCTGGGCGAGGTCTCCCTGGTGCAGCCGCAAGTGACGGGCAGCTTCAAACAAATCCTCGAGTGGGCCGATCAGACGCGGCGCCTGCGCGTGCGCGCCAACGCGGATACGCCTCAAGATGCGAAGGTCGCCCGTGAGTTCGGCGCCGAAGGCATCGGCCTGTGCCGCACCGAGCACATGTTCTTCGGAGAAGAGCGCCTGCCTGTCGTGCGTGAAATGATCCTGGCCAAGAATGTCGCCGCGCGCAAAACGGCACTCGCGAAACTGCTGCCATTTCAGAAGCAGGACTTCAAGGCGATCTTCGACGTGATGAAGGGGTTGCCGGTCACCGTGCGGTTGCTGGATCCGCCGCTGCACGAGTTTCTCCCCAATACACCGGAGGATCAGGAGCGCGTCTCGAAGCAACTTGGCATCGACTTGCGCACGCTGCGTGAAACGGTCGGCAGCCTGCATGAATTCAACCCGATGCTCGGGCACCGCGGCTGCCGGCTGGGCATCACGTATCCGGAAATCAACGAAATGCAGGCGCAAGCGATCTTCGAAGCGGCCGGCGAGCTGCTGCGTGACGGTGTGAAGGTGATCCCGGAAGTCATGATCCCGCTGGTCGGACACCCGCAAGAGTTCCACATCGCCAAGCAGGTGATTGATGCCGTGGCCCAGCAGACGATGCGGCGCTTGAAGGTCACGTTCAAGTATCTCGTGGGCACGATGATCGAAGTGCCGCGCGCCGCGATCGTCGCGGACATCATCGCGCAGGAGGCGGAGTTCTTCAGCTTCGGCACGAACGATCTCACGCAGATGACCTTCGGGTTCTCGCGCGATGACATCGGCAAGTTCCTGCCGCAGTACTTAAAGGAAGGTATTCTGCCCGCCGATCCGTTCGTGAAACTGGATCAGGACGGCGTGGGAGCGCTGGTGCGCATGGGCGTGCAAAAAGGGCGGGCGACGCGCAAGCATCTGAAAGTCGGCATCTGCGGCGAGCACGGAGGCGAACCCTCGTCGATCGACTTTTGTCACCGCGCCGGCCTGGACTACGTGTCCTGTTCGCCGTACCGCGTGCCGGTGGCGCGCCTCGCCGCGGCCCAAGCGGTCCTCCGCGAGAAACGATGACGCGAGAAATTTTGGATTTTAGATTTTGGATGTTGGATTGGGCGTTTGCGATTGATCGTCAATCCAAAATCGAAAATCCAAAATCTAAAATGCGTGCTCATTGGACGATCGCGTGATGGACCCTATTCGTTCCTATCTGAAAGACATCCGGTTGATCCCGCTGCTCACCGCGCGGCAGGAGATCGAGCTCGCCACGAAAATCCGCAAAGGCGATGCCAAAGCCAAGCGGCAGATGACGATCTCCAATCTGCGCCTGGTCATCAACATCGCGAAGCGCTATTCGCATCTGGGCGTGCCGCTGCTCGACCTGATTGAGGAAGGCAATCTCGGCCTCATGAAGGCCGTGATGAAATACAACCCGAACAAGGGATTTCGGTTCTCCACGTACGGGGCGTGGTGGATTCGGCAATACATCACCCGCGCGATCGCCAATCAGGGTAAAACAGTTCGTATCCCGGTGTACATGACCGAGTTGCTGTCAAAATTCAAGCGTATCACGGAAGAGCTCTCGCAAAAACTCGGGCGCAAGCCCAGCGCGCTTGAGCTGGCCAAGCGTATGCGATTGCCGATCGAGCGCGTCGAACGGTTGCAAGAGCTCGTCACCTCCTCGCAGGCGACGTCATTGGAAACGCCGGTCGGGGAAGAAGGCGAGACCGAGATGATCGATCTCTTGCAGGATGAAAACACGCCCTCTCCGCAGGAAGACATTGCGCACTTTCTCCAGCACGAGCGCATTGAAGCCCTGCTGAAACAGATGAACGATCGCGAGCGGCGATTACTCACCCTGCGCTACGGCTTGGAGGACGGGATCAGTCGCACGCTGGGCGAGACCGCGAAGTTCTTCGGCATCACCCGCGAGCGCGTGCGGCAAATCGAAGTGGTCGCCATCCGTAAATTGCGCGCGTTGATTGCCGCCGAAGAACCTCATCCTGGTGCCAGCACGTCGTTTACATCCGCCACCTTACCTGCCAAAGCCGCCACCCAAGCACCCGTGAACGCGCGCGCGGTCAAAACGAATCACGGCACGCGACAGCCTGTCTCGGCCATGAAAATGAAACGCCGGCCGGGGAAATCCAGGCGCGTTCGTTGATCCACCTCGCGACCTTGCGATGCCTCACCACCCTCTGCGCCTGTAGCTCAAATTGGATAGAGCGGGGGCGTCCTAAGCCCTGCGTTGCAGGTTCGACTCCTGCCAGGCGCATTTCTCTTTGGGGCGCACTTCTCTGAATCCAGTAAAAACTCCTTAACCCCACGTAAGAGATATCACAGACACTAAAAATTGCTTGACAAGCACAAACACAACCACTTATAGTAATCGCAACTTTGAAAGGGGGTGGACTCAGACTCCCGGGAAAGGGGAGGAACAGTTTAGATCACCTGAACCGGTGGATGGATCAGGCGAAGATGTTCCTTCAAAATCTGTGAGCAGTCTGAGCCCATGTACGGCTCCAAACAAGAAGAGACTCGGTAGATGATCCGTGGAGTGGGGGAGGTACAACAAGGAGGCAAGTCGATGGTGAAGGCTACGCGAACAAGCGCGGTCCTTCTGGGGCTGGCAGCCCTGGGATTACTCGGCTCGAGTATTCCAGCGTTTGCCGAAGTGCAAAATGTGAAAGTCGGTGGGGATGTGACGGTCCGGTCGTTCTTCCGCAGCAACCTAGATCTCCATCAGAGCAGCATTGATCCTTCAGACACCGATCTGAATAGTCATGAGAACTTCCTCATGACGACCACGGGGCTCAACGTGGCGGCTGATCTCACCGAGAACATCAGCGCCGTGCTCCGGTTAGCGAATGAGCGAGATTGGAACGCGCCCACCGCCGCTGGGGGTGATGTGGCCATTAGCCAGTCCTATGTCAAGATCAGGGACCTGTTTTACTCCCCGCTGACAGTCACGATTGGGCGACAACCGATCGTGTGGGGCCGCGGGTTTGTCCTTGGCAGTGGTTTGCTTCCAAACGTCGTTAACCGTGGTGATGACGTTCACGCCTCGATCACGGCAAATGAGTTTACCGACTTCACAGCGTTTGATGCGATCCGAGGCACCGTAGATCTGCAGGGAAAGGGAGCGATCGATCTTCCGCTGACGCTCGACTTGGTCTACATCAAGATAAATGAGAATGCGATCGGCTCGGCAGATGACGTGAACCTGCTGGGAGTCAACGTTGGTAGTAAGATCGCCGCGGCCGATTCAGAAGTTGAAGCCTATTACCTTAACAAGCGGGATCGAAGTTCCGGAACCTCAACCAACGACAACTTCGGCTCCGTCAGTACCATTGGAGTGCGAGGAAGCTCAGCACCAGTCGAAGGATCGTCTCTCTATGCAGAACTTGCCTACCAATTCGGCAAACGGGCGACGGACTTTAGTGGTGTGTTGGCAGCGGGTGACGCTCAGCAAGCCTGGGGTTTCGACCTTGGCGCGGAGTACACGGCCAAGGAAGTTCCCACCAGCCCGAAGATCGGTGCTGAATGGATCTTCTTTTCTGGCAAAGACGTTGATGGTGCGGTGGGTGGGTGGGATCCAATTGCGCGTGGCTATTTCACGACCGCCCTGCGCGAGTTCTCCACTGCCTCTTCGGTAACAGGCTTCTACCCGGTTGACCAGACCTGTTTCTCCAATGGGACAGCCGCGAACGCGTGTACAGGTTCAACGACGAACCAGCACCAACTCTCGCTCTACGGGAGTCTCAAACCGCTCGAAGATCTCACGATTTCCCCTCGGCTGAGCTGGTTTGTCCTTGATAAAGGTGCAATTCCGGTTGCAGGTTCCAAGCGTAGAAGCTTTGCCGGAACGGAGTGGGACACGGTGATGACCTATGACTATACGGACGATGTGCAGTTTGGGGTCATCTACGCTCTCTTTGCGCCAGGCAACACATTCCGTCACCCGACCGATAGCCCCGCACAGGAGTTGATCACCAGCGTCGGCGTGAAGTTCTAAGATCGGGTTGTTGAGTTTCGAGCCCCCTGCTTCGCAAGAGGCAGGGGGCTTTCTTTTAAACCGGCAAACAGGCTGAACCGGCACAACAATGGCTCAACCCTTGTACCTCGCGTTCATCTGGCACATGCACCAACCCTATTACCGCAACCTGGTGACCGGGGAGTGCTCCATGCCTTGGGTGCGGCTGCATGCCACGAAAGATTATGTGGACATGCTCACGCGCCTTGAGCCCTTCCCGTCGATTCATCAGACCGTCAACATCGTGCCGTCGCTGCTGGATCAACTCGAGGAGTACCTGCCGCCCAACAAGCGTTCAGACGAGTTTCTTGAGTTGTCCAAGAAACCTGCCGGCGAGCTCACAGAGCGCGAACAATACTTCGTGCTGCGATGGTTCTTCCTGGCGCATGTGGATCGGATGATCAAACCGCACCCGCGCTATCACGATCTCTTAGCCAAGCGCGGGATCCATTTCAATGAAGACGACTGGCCGAGAATCCAAAAACGGTTTCATGTCCAGGACTATCTGGACCTGCAGGTCTGGTTTAATTTGGCCTGGATCGATCCGTGGCTGCGCAGCCAAGATCCACGTCTGGCTGAGCTTGAGCGCAAAGGCAGCCACTTCACTGAGGACGAGAAACGCTACGTTCTCGATCACCATCTCGTTTTGATGGCTCGCGTGATTCCTACGTATCGCGAGATGGCAGCCCGCGGGCAAATTGAGCTGACAACCTCGCCGTACTATCACCCGATCATGCCGCTGCTGTGCGATTCGCGCGCCGCGCACATGGCCCTGCCGCACCTGCCGCTTCCTGCGCATCTGTTCCGCCATCCTGAGGACGCTCGCTGGCAGTTGCACGAAGGGCTCATACGCCATCAACAGGCCTTCGGCGCTGCCGCGCAAGGCCTCTGGCCCTCAGAGGGCAGTGTGAGCGAAGACGTCGTGCGTTTGGCCATCGAAGCCAAGCTACAGTGGATCGCCACGGACGAGGAAATCCTCTGGCGGACGCTGAAGTGTCCGCGATCCGCATCACAGCTGTACCGCCCGCACCTGCTGCGACGCAAGGCAGGCCGGCTCGCCATCGTGTTTCGCGACCGGGAACTCTCAGATTTGATCGGCTTCGTGTATAGCCAGTGGGAGCCGCGCGTGGCGGTGTCGGACTTTGTGAACCGACTCGGCGCCATTCATGAGCAGTTTGCGACCTCCTCATCTGCTGCGCTCATCAGCATCATCCTCGATGGGGAAAATGCCTGGGAATACTACCCGAATGATGCGCATGACTTCCTGATGGCTCTCTATCACGCACTCGCTTCGGATGAACGATTCCGCTGTGTCACCGTCAGCGAATTCCTGCACCAGCACCCGCACGAGCACGAGGAATCGCTGCCGGAGCTCTTCAGCGGCTCATGGATTGATGGAAACTTTGCGACCTGGATTGGGCATCCCGAGAAGAACGTCGCTTGGACGTACCTTGCCGCCGCGCGAGATGCACTCGCCCATGTGAGCAGGGAAGACCCGAAAGGAGCGCTGGCCTGGAAGAGCCTCGGCATCGCCGAAGGCAGCGACTGGATGTGGTGGTTCG
>JACQHR010000017.1 GCA_016198905.1 Candidatus Omnitrophota bacterium
GCCAGGGCCCCTACTCGCCCGGAGCCGACGACGCCGATAGTGCGGCGCGGCGAGGACGAGTGGGGTGGCGCCGCGGCAGGCCCTGCTGCCCCGCGAAGCTTTTCGATAGAAAAACGAGAGACTTACTCGGAGAGGACGAGCTCGAGGGAGATGGTCACCCAGAGCGCTTGCGGACTTGCCGGGGGAGCTTGAAGCGAGGAATCGCTCGAGAACTGTTGCAAGAAGGCTTGGACCTGTGTCGGTGGCAGCTTCACGGAGAGATGATGGTCATTGGTCGCGATCGCAAATCCTCCCTGCGCGCTGACCCACTCACTCACGCGCGCGCCGGCCTCCTGAAGACTCTCGATCTTCCACTGCACTTGAAGCAGCGTCGGCACCGATTGCGGGAGTTCCACTTTTTTCTTTTCAGGAACGATGGGCGCTGCGTCCGCCGGTTTTGCTTCCTGCTTTACTTCTCCGGTCACGTTTGCACCACCCGCTGCGATTGCAGCGAAGCTGACTCCTGCCGAATCGGCAGGAACCGTGTCGCGCTCTTCATTGCCCGAAGGTATTTCCAAAGAAGTGGGGCCGCTGGTCTCCTTGTGAGCATAGTACGGTTCATACTGATTCGTAGCCGACAAGTTCTGCGTCAGCGTTGTGGCTGCATCCGCGCTTTTCTCTTCCGCGCTTCGCCCTGCATCAGCATCCGCTCCGCGTTTGTTCTGATAGTCCTTGGCTCGTTGTTCGATCTCGGAGAGAGCTCCTAATCGGGTGACTGCATCACTTCGATAGCTGCCGGCATATTGTCGTTGCTCTTCTTGCGAGGGTTGCGGCGTTGACTTCATATCCGACGACGACACGACTTTATCAAGGGCTAGCTGCATCGGCGGCTCGAGTGATGCGCGGTGTGAGGCCCGTGGCAATCCCACCATGATGAGGACCACTGCGGCGGTTGCCGCTAAGGCGAGTCCATGCAGTGGGAGGCTCGCCGGCCACGGCGCGAGAAAACGTTGCGCAAAACTCGGCGAGGTGAGTTGTTTGTGAATATCGGGAAGAAGATCCGGCACTGTTGGAGCCTCCATCGTGCGTAACGACTGCAGCATCTGTTTCAGCGAAGCCAGCTCGGCTTGGCACGCGGCGCAGGTCTTTAGGTGTGCGTCCAACTGCGTGCGCTGTGCCGGCTCAAGTTGCTCATCCACATACGCTGAAAGCCATCGCTTGTAGTCCATGCAGGTCATGAGAGCGTCCCGTCCAAGAGCGCGCGCAATTGCAGTCGCGCGCGATTAATCCGCGATTTCACCGTCCCCAATCGACACCCAAGGATCTGCGCGATCTCTTCATACGCGTATCCCTGGATGTCGCGCAACACGATCACCGTCCGATCTGCTTCATTCAACAATTGCAGCGACGCCATGAGCTGCCGGCGCTGCTCGCTCTGCTGGGCGGCATGCGCCGGTGATGGCGCAGGATCGGCGATCTCTTGCGCGAGCGTGCCCTCTTCGGTCTCGATCGGATCATCGAGCGAGGCCACGATCACCCGCTTGCGCCGCGCCCACCATCGCCGCCGGTTGCGGCAGAGATTCATCGTAATCGAGATGAGCCATGTTGACAACTTCGCCTCGCGCCGAAACGCGCCGAACGCGCGATAGGCGCGCACGAACACGTCCTGCGCCACGTCCTGCGCCTCATCGCGATCGCCCAGCATCCGCATCGCCACAGCAAAGACCGCCTGCTGATGTTGCAGCACGAGCTGATCAAACGCCGCGAGATCACCACCCTGCGCCTGCGCAATGAGTGCCGCCTCTCGCGCATCAGCAGATCCCGAGAAGTAAGACACCGGTGGTTCGTTCATAGTTCCGTGATTTGCTCCATGCGCTACGACGCGCGCTCCGTCGCCTGAATCCGCTCCATGATCGGCGGATGATCGTAGAAGATCCACGTTACCCAACGCGGCGGATTCGGATCGGCCAGATTCAGCGCCGCCAGCCGGCGCAGCGCATCGCCAAAGGCCTTCGGCTGCTTCGTCGTCGCAACCGCAAAATGATCCGCCTGCCATTCGAAGTATCGCGAGAGTCCGTTTTGCAGCGGCAACCCGATGAGGCCAAGAATCGAAAGCCATAATGCCAGCATGGGAAACCCGGCGATGTCGGATAGCGCGCGCAAGCCAAACGCCGCCACCCATCGCGCGCTCATCAGGCTCGTCAAGACAAACGCCAGCCATGACCCCAGCGCGCTGATCACGAGCATCTTCGTAATATGATGATAGCGATGATGCGCCAACTCGTGCGCGAGCACGCCTTCGATTTCTTCGGGGGTAAACTCTTGGATCAACGTATCCGAGAGCAGCACGCGCCGCGTCTTGCCTAACCCGGCCAGCGCGGCATTCGCCTTGCGGGTCTCGGCGCCCAACTCGAAGCGAAACACGCCAAGCGCGGAAAGCCCCACGCGGTGGCAAAGAGCCAGCAGGCGTTTCACGAGCGCCTCGTCGGTCAGCGGCGTGGTTTTATAGAAAATCGGCAGCAGGACCGTCGGAAACACGCGAGCCAAGATCACACTGACCCCGACCCATCCGATCGTCGCATAAATCGGCCAGTGAGTGGGCGTGCCGCGCAGCAGCGCGTAGAGTCCTTCGACGAGCAAGAGTCCCAGCACGCCGCTCACCGCGAGCTGCTTCGCTTCTCTGACACACCATCCCTTTACTGTGAGCCGCGAGAGCTTGAAGCGATGCTCGAGGAGGAAGCTGCCGTAGAAGTGCAGCGGGAACATGACGACGTAATAGAGGGCTCCAAAGACCGCGAGATACCCCGCGATGGCGAGCGTCTCCTGCGGCCACCACGTGGACCAGCGTCGAGCTAGGAGCGCGGACACGCCTGAGCATTGCACCACGGCAAGAAAGAGCAGCCCGAGGGTCAAATCAATCAGGAGGAGTCGATGATGAATGCGCGCATAGGCGCGTGCCGCGTCGGTCTCTTGAGCGGTCATGCCGGGCGGGATGCGGTCATCCGTGATGTCACATCTGCCGAGCGAAACGCCACGCTCGAGGCGAGGAAGTGATGGTACGCCTCGATCTGGCGCTCGATGGCATCGCGCGAGAGGCCTCCGTAGCGCTCCAACACATCCGCCACGGTGGAAAGCGCATCCAGTCCCTGGCACGAACTCCAGGCGATCCGGGTGCGGCGCGCCAGGATGTCCGTGATGGTCCATCCAAATTCGCGGCGATGCGCATGCACGAGCTCGGCGGCGCAATATTCGTGATGCGGGCAGACCGGGCGCGCCAGCGCAGGCTCTTGCTCAAGCACCTGCAGGACATCAAATGCTCCCGCACCATAGCGCGTCAACAATCCGGCCAGCAGATCGGGGTCCACGCGGCGCGTCACATCGCTCCAACGTTCCAGCGAGATTGGCTGGATGGTCTCCAGTAAGCTGACTTGATCCGTGAGGCAGCGCTCCGAGCGCCAGCGGCGCTGCGCCAGCACGAGGTCCACGACCTGCTGCGCCATCAGCCGGTACGTCGTATACTTGCCTCCGAGAATGCTGATGAGCCCCCGCCGGTCGACCTCGATGCGGTGCTCGCGCGAGGCCTGCGTCGAGGAGCCTGAAAAATCTAGCAGCGGACGTGCGCCGGCAAAACTTGCGATCACGTTCTCTTCGTCGATGTGGCTGCCCGGGAGGATCCGCGCGATCTGCTCCAACAAGTAGCCCGCTTCTTCCCGGTTGGCCGTCAGCTGATCCAAGGGTTGATCCACGGGCGATTCGGTCGTGCCAACCAACGTATACTCTGCCCCCCACGGCAGCAGAAAGATCATGCGCCGATCGCGCGCCTGCACGAAGAGCGGCTCCTGCGCCAGACGTGGAAGGATCAGATGCGCGCCCTTGGTCGGCGCCAGACGCCGCTCAGCCGCCGTGTCGCTGAGTCGGCGCACGCGATCAGACCACGGACCCGTTGCATTGATCACCACGTCGGCTTGAATTTCAATGGAACCGCCGGTGAACACATCCGTAGCGACTACGCCGCAGACGCGCTCGTGCGTCTTCATAAAGGTTTCCACCCGCAGATAGTTCGCGCAGAAGGCCCCAAATTGGATCGCTTGCAGCACGTTGAGCAGGCACAGACGCGCGTCATCCATTTGACAGTCGGCGTACAGACCGGCGGCCCGCAAGCCATCCACACGTAACCTAGGCTCGAGGGCCAGCGTGCGGCGCACCGAGAGCATCCGGTGCGACCGGATGTTGCGCCGGCCCGCAAGCAGGTCATAGAGCCACAGCCCGACGTTGATGGTCCAGGACGCGCGCGCATCGCCCGCATACACCGGCAACAGCAGAGAAATGGGATGCACGTAGGCGGGCGCGATGCTCCGCAGCGTCTGGCGCTCATGCAAGCTTTCGTAGACTAAACGCAGATGGCCGTGCTCGAGATAACGCAACCCGCCGTGAATCAGTTTCGATGTTTTGGAACTCGTACCGCCGGCGAAGTCGTCTTGCTCCACGAGGGCCACTTTCAACCCGCGCATCGACGCATCGCGCGCAATGCCGGCCCCCACGATGCCGCCGCCGACGACGAGGACATCGAAGCGCTGCGCACTGAGTTGCGCAGTCAGCGTGCGCCGGGTGCTCGTCATGACGCTCATGTGCGCATCCTGGCCACGGCATCCTGCCAGCCTTGATACCGTCGCGCGCGCTCCGCAGGACGCATCCGAGGAAGAAACCGGTGTTCCGGCGTGCCGGCGAATGTCGCCAGTTGCCGCGGCGTCCACCATCCGATACCGATTCCGGCCAGGAGTGCCGCCCCTTTGCCCGTATTCGCCACCATGGCCGGCCGCAGTACGGGAATCCCAAGGATGTCCGCCTGAAACTGCATGAGCCAATTGTTGCGCGCAGCTCCCCCATCGACGCGCAGCGCGCGCAGATGCACCCCGCTATCCTGTTCCATTGCGTCAACGACGTCGCGTGTCTGATACGCCAGCGATTCCAGCGTTGCGCGCACGACGACGTCGCGCCCTGCCCCGCGCGTCAGTCCGACAATGGCTCCTCGTGCCTGCATATCCCAATATGGTGCGCCCAACCCCACAAACGCCGGCACGACGTAGACGCCGCCGGTATCCTTCACGCGCCGGGCCATCGCCTCGGTGTCTGCCGCACGCGCAATGATGCGCAGGCCATCCCGTAGCCATTGAATCGCCGCCCCAGCGATGAAGACGCTGCCCTCAAGCGCGTACGCCGACCTCGTGCCGCCTCCGTACACCAGCGTCGTGATGAGTCCATGCCGGCTCTGCACCATGCGTGATCCGGTATTGAGGAGTAGAAAGCAGCCTGTGCCGTAGGTGTTCTTCGCGGTGCCAGGACTCAGACAGCCATGTCCTACCATTGAGGCTTGCTGATCACCGGCGATGCCGGTAATCGGAATCCCTGCGGGCAGCGGACCGCGTCCGCTCGTGACGCCGAATGCTGCCACCGGTGGCAGCACCTTGGGCAAGACGTTCGACGGCACGCCCATGAGCCGCAGGAGTGTTGGATCCCAGCGATGCGTCCTGATGTTGTACAGCAGCGTGCGGGAGGCGTTCGTGTAGTCCGTCGCGTGGGTCGCTCCGTCGGTGAGGTGCCACAACAGCCAACTATCGACGGTGCCAAACGCGAGCGTGCCCTGCCTGGCCCGGCGCCGCGCACCCGGGACATGATCCAGCAGCCAGCGCAGCTTGGTACCGGAAAAGTACGCATCCAGCACCAGACCGGTGGCGCGTCGGAAGGTCGGCTCGAGGCGACGACGTTTGAGCGCGTCGCACAGAGGGGTGGTGCGACGGCACTGCCAGACGATGGCGTTGGCGAGTGCGTGTCCCGTCCGGCGATCCCACAGGATCGTGGTTTCGCGCTGATTCGTAATGCCGACCGCCTGGATGCGTGAGCCGGCGACCCGTGCGTGTGCCAACGCGCGCTTGATCACCGCGTACGTCACCGCCACGATCTCGTCGGGACGGTGCTCCACCCATCCCGGCTTCGGATAGTGTTGTGGCAGCTCCGCATACGCCTGCCCGATCACTCGCGCGCGGCGATTGACGATGAGGACCGTCGTCCCTGTTGTGCCTTGATCGATCGCAAGAATCATGGGAGGGAATCGGCCTGTGACCAGGCACGAATCGGATACAAGTATACCCGAAGAGAATTACGCGCGGTTACGCGAAATTAAGTCGGTGGGTTGCGAGGAAACGGCTCCTCGTGCCGCAGGAGACCTAGCCGCGACGCCGGAGTGCTCCGGCCAGCCGATTGACGTCCTCGGCGAGCTCGATGAGCGCATCGCCCTTGCGCAGGGTCACCTGGACGTTGAACCGGCCTTCGGCGAGCATGGCAAGGGCCGCGCGGATGCGTACGAGCGGACCTGCGACCTTGTGCGTCAGCCAAATCCCGATCCAGATGACCAGGGGAATGAGGAGCACAAACTCCAGGGCGAGAATCAGCTCCGTCGTCGTAAACAGCGAGACCATGACCGGATCACGGAGCAGGTCAAAGGTGTAGAGCGTCATCCACAATGCGAAGTACATGCCGCCTAACATCAGCACGGTCAGCGCGGCGAACATCGCCAGCATGATGCTGACGAACCGGAATTGGAGCGGACGATTCACGATGAACTGCCGCCGACGATAGGGCCGCTTTGGTGCCGTCATGCGCATCTCCTCCTACGCGTTGCATCGCTCATGGTAATGTTGGATCTGCCGTGTTCGCGTTGCGATCAGAATCGGTGTAGTAGACGTCCATGGTTTGATCCGTGAGATAGTGACGGTTGCCCGTCGAACCGTAGGCGATCGGGTCAGCGAGCAACGTGAAGGTCGTCGGGGTGAGACGGCTGTACGTAAATTGATAGCCTTGCTTTAGGGGGCTGACGACCAGCAGCGAGGCATCCGCCACATACGGCGGATTCGAGGTCGGCTGACCAAGCGCCGTGAGGTCTGTCGGATACACGGTTTGATTCGACAAATAGAAAAACTGAGCGGATTTGGCCAGTAACCGGAGGTTCGTCAGCGCCAGTTGTTCATTGGTCGCCATGCGTGCACGTTGGACTTGGACAATCGCGATGGTGGCCAGCAGCATGACAAGAACCACGACCACCAAAATTTCAACGAGCGTAAAGGCCCCGCGCGCCGCCTGCCCTGCCCGCCGATCCTGATGTCTGCCCATCAACCCCCGTCATGACAGCAATCCCACACGCCATCCGAGCCTGACGGACTGCCTAGAGCCCGTCCCTAAACCTCCCGCGGCCGCGCTGGGCCGAGACGCCAGCGGCGCAAGGCGCGAGGAGCGTGGCGTGCGCAAAGCTGAGTACGCGAGCGACGAGCAACGCCGCGCCGCGCCACGGATCGGCCCAGCCCCGTCGTGAACCGCTGGGGTTGCGGCGGCAGCGGGCCATCTGCTACGTCGTTCCTCCTCGACGTACTGCTGTGAGTACGTCATCGTCGTCTCTCCTTGCATCTGGCCCGCTGGCGCTCGCAACGCGGTGCGCGCGAGGTGTTGAAACCAACTCTAAGGGCGGACGGCTCAGCGGCATCCCGCCAGCCTGGAGCCCAACGCCCGGCATCGGGC
>JACQHR010000018.1 GCA_016198905.1 Candidatus Omnitrophota bacterium
AGACTTCGCCGCAAGCGCCGCACCTGTGGCACGACACGCGTTCCAAAGACCTGCATGGGGACACCTCCGGTGAGATTCCATCATACCGAAGTGTCACCCATCATTCTGAACGAACTCATGCTGCGCCTGGGCGCGCAAGCCGCTATAATAGCTGCGATGCGGCGCCGCAGCATTCCCATCACGTGGTTCGTGCTCTGCTGGACGCTGGCCTTCCACTATGAGTCGCTGAGGGCCAACTACCTCAATCCCCTCTTCAAGCGCGAGCTGCCGAAACTCGCCCTTCTGTTTCCTCCCTCCGGATGGATCATGTTCTATAACGTCGGCAAATCGTACGGGTTTGCCGAAGTCTACGGCCTGCACAAGAACGCGCCGACGCTCATCGACCCGCACCGCATGTTTGAAACGAAGGCTGTCGGCTACGACAATATCCGGCGCAACGTGTTGGTCGGCGTCCTCTATCGGGACCACGCCCCGGCGTTCTGCGCTTTTTTGCACCGCAAGTTTCCCGCGTACGATGATTTCCTCATCGTCCATGCTGACTATCCGGATGTCGTAGACGCTCCGACCGTCGTGCTGCGCCAACCCGCGTATCGCTGCCGACAATGACGCACAATCAGATGACGCTCACGCAGTTATGGGAGCGCGCGTTTTTGGATAAGCGTCCCTCGCTCGGCCTGGGGCTGTTTCGCATCGCCGTGGCCTGGACCGTGGGCTGTCATATGATGCCTTCCTTCCTGCATATGGATGACAATTACCTCTCGACGGCCTTCAAAACGCAGAACGCGTTTTTCTTTCCGATGTGGATGCTTCAACTGGTGGCACGCAGTCCGGATTGGGTCGTCTGGGGATTTGTCGTGCTCTTTTGTGTCTCGCTAGTGACGTTCGCGCTGGGATGGCGCTCGCAACGCAGCTGCATCCTGATGACGTGCTCGTGCTACTACTTCTATGCGCTGAACAACTATCACATCGGCACGCTAAGTTTCGATATTCTCCTGGTCACGCTCTTTCTCATGTGCGCGACCGGTTTTCATGGCGACTTCTTTTCAGTCGACAGCCTGCGGCGCGGCAAGGACGGCAGCCATAAGCGGCTTCAACCTTTTTTTATCCAACGCTTGCTCCAGTTGCAGTTGGTGTGGACGTTCTGGTATACCGCGCTGAGTAAGATCACCGCCGGCGGCACCTGGCTGACGGATAATCCTTACTACTACTTGATGCGCTACCCAGCCATTGGGGTGGTGAGGAATTTTCCCGGCCGAGCGTTCCTTGCGCAGCACCCGGCCGTGTGTTACGAGCTGGGGATCGCCTGTATCGTGATGGAATTCCTCATGCCGATCCTCTGGCTGATTCCCCGAACGCGAATCATTGGCATTCCTCTGGGCATCGCGTTCCAGCTGATGTTGTGGGCCACGCTGCATGTTCCGACCATTTTCCTCTTCCTGTTTCCGCCGATGATGCTGCTCTTCATTCGACCTGAATCGTTGGTGGAGTGGATTGACGCGCGCCGGGCCCGGCATGCCACACAGGGGCGGGCGATCTTGCTCTATGACGGCAAGTGCGGCTTTTGTCTGGAGAGTATTAAACGGTTACGGGTTCTTGATCTCTTTGGCTGGATTGATCCGCTCGACTTCCATGTACAACCGGATCTGACGCGGCTGCACGCGTCACTCACACCAGAACGCTGTCGAAGCGAGATGGTGCTCATTGAGCCGAATGGACGGCTTTCGGGCGGGTTCGTTGCGTTTGCTCGGATGACGCGCCATCTACCGCTGCTCATCGGCTTCTGGCCGCTCGTGCATCTGCCTGGCGCTCAGTGGATCGGCACGCGCGTCTACCAATGGATCGCCGCCCACCGCGATCTCCTTCACACGCATGCGGCATGTCAAACGAACCAGTGCGCCTTGCCGCCGCACAGCGGTCCGAGCAGCAACTAACTGGGCTTACTGCGCCTCGCGCGCTGCCACGTGAGATTCCTCGAAGACTTGCGCTTGGAAGATCAGGAGTGTCGCGCGCTGCCAGGCATCGGGGGCAAGTCCGGCTTTCTGACTCGCAAGTTCCTGTAAGAACTCTGTGCGCGTCCAGCCGGTTTCGTCCCATACTTGTGGCAGGAAGACTCCACGATGACCTTGAGCGTCGAGGATCACGCCATCACGGCTTGGCACCAACTCATTGATCGAGGCAAGCGGCGTTGGCGGCGTCAGCACCGAGACTTCGATCTCAAGATCTGGAAGCTCGCCTGCCGTCACAGGGGGAAACCGGGGATCATGAGTCGCTGCATCTATTGCGACATCCCTAAGAATCACCGCTAACGGTTGATTGCTCTCGATCCGGCCAATACAGCCGCGCAGCTGCCCATTTTTCCGCAAGGTCACAAACATCCCGCGAGACACGGCGAGCTCAGAGAAGCCTTTTAAGCCCGGTGCGTGCGTCGTCTTTGACGCGCCGATCACCTCCTCGAGTATCGCACGCGCAGCCGTCACAAGCGCGTGACCCGCCTTCGATGAAAGCAGCTGCTTCGTCGCCGTCGGCCGATCGAACATCCCAATGGCTGCATAGCCGACGACGCTTGAGGGGTTTCCGTAGGTATCGCCGGAGTTGGCGCGATACAATAGTTCTCGCTTGAGGTAGCCAAGCTTCTGGGCCAGCAGCAGGCTCGTCAGGATCGGACCACGGCCGCACGCCTCGGCTTGGCCGGCTGCGAAGAGTCGTTGCATGGCTTGCGGCGTTTCTGAAAGGATGCCGTTGATCGTTCCATCATCGATCCGCTCGGCGTCATCATAGGGATGGTAATGGGAGAGGTCCGTGCTGAACACGAAGAGGTAATCACCTAGCCGCGCAAGTCCGGCCAGCGCGTCGGCAAGCTGGCCGGCTTCCTGCAACCCATCGCCTCCCATCAAAATGGGAACCAATCGAAATTGATCCAGCGAAGCCTGCAGAAACGGCAGCTCAACCTCCAGCGAGTGCTCGCCGCTTTCGTGTGCCGCCTCCACATGGGTCATGCCGGGGTAGGTCTGGAGCACCGCCACCGCTTCCTGATCAACCGGAATTTCTCCCAGCGGCGTGAGATAGGCCTCGCGGGTATCCACAGAGGCTCCGTCAAACTGCGCCTGATGGGTAAATCCGACAACCACCACCCCGTCGTAATGGCGTCCTTGAAGCTGGCGAAACCCATTCGCCGCCACCAACCCTGAGTATTGGTAGCCGGCATGCGGGACGATGAGTACCCGAGGTTTTTTCGCAGCGACAGGCTGAGGCTGGCGCTTGAGAAGCTCGCTAACCAAGTCAAGGAGCTCCGCCCGATCTCCAGGATAGAATTTGTCGGCAACTTTCGGGGTTCTAGGCTCGGCGCACGCCGAACCGACCAACCCGAAGCCCAGCACCAACGAAACACCCCATACGCCAACCAGCCGCACCATCCGCTGAGATCGTGTCATCGGTTCTCCGCTGCTCTTATAAGCGTACGCTTCGAGTCGTTGTCATTGTACCATCAAATCAGCCCACGGGGAGGCAGTTCAGGCTGCGCACCCGACAACATTCCACCTTGACAGCGTCGAGCGTTTTCTGGTATCCTTGTAAATGTTTGGAGTCGAGTATGGGCGGTTTGGTAGAGAATGTCCAGGCCGGTTCATACTAAGGGCGCTGCAACTACTTGTAAACCTTGTGGTTATGAAGACGCAGCGCGTACGAGGTACGGCGAATTTACCTGTTCGTGAACCACAAGATCAAGCAAGTAGGCACGCGTAAAGCACTAAACCGAATCTTCGTTGGAAGCCGCAAGGTAGCCGAAGAGGTTGCTGAGCGGTTTTTTGTGTTTGTGTAACAGGAAAGGAAGGGGGGTGTGTTCGTATGGCAAAGGGAACCGTGAAGTGGTTTAGCGATCAGAAGGGGTATGGGTTCATTACTCCGGATGATGGCTCTAAGGACGTGTTCGTCCACTACTCCGCTATCGGTGGTGATGGCTTCAAGTCCCTCAAAGAAGGTCAGGCGGTTGAGTTCGAGATCACCCAAGGCCCAAAGGGACCACAAGCCTCAAACGTCGCCAAGGCGTAACGCCGCGGATCCACTGCTAGGCCGCTTGGCCTAGACACACAGACGACCCTGAGCAAATGCTCGGGGTCGTCTGTTTTTGTCTGACGTGACGATGGCGCGCGCTACTTGGACGCCAGACCTAAGACGCGCAGAGGGTCTGACAAGGAGAGGCGAATGTCCAGCTGGTCTGCGAAGCGCAGCGGAACCTTCACGTGTGGGCCATCAATGAAGGCGCTGCCGCGGCGCATGAGCCAGGTCACGCGGACCGACGTCCCGGCACCCAGCACTCCTCCCAGCAACCGGGGATGAGACAGGCGCCCCCGGTACACCTCCCTCGGACGGTACTGAAACCGCTTGGTCGCCCATCGCAACCGAACCCCGCCGGCCGCCAAGACCGCGCTGCTTGATCCTGCGGCTGTCGACACCCAGAGGCCGGAGCTTTTCTGCGCCTCTGCCGCGCCTGCGATCTTCAAGCGGTAGCGGCTCATCGTTGCCGGGTCATCATGAACAATGAGGACGTCATTGAGCGCCCGCTGGGCCAATCGGCGCCCATTCAAGGAGATGGCGAGCCGATAGAGCTTCAGCTCCCGCAACCGGCCGCTCAGCGCGTGGCGGCACATGGCTTGGAACGTCCGGTGGGTCGCCGCGCAGAAGACCGCTTCGCTGCGCGCCGGATCCGAGTTGACGCCAAGCATCGGCGTTTGCGCCACGCTTCGCGCAGCTTGCAGGAACGTCCCGTCCCCGCCAACCGACACGACAAGGTCGTATCGCCTGGTGACGCGCACATCCGCCCGGTAGGCCAGGTCAAACACCACGTCGAGCCGCCTTAAGGCGTGAATCACCGCCTCCATGGCCTGCTCATGCACCAAATGGGCCTGCTGCATATCCAGCAGGTCGGGGTGCTTCTTTTGAAGCAGTTGGAGCAGGTGCGGATCTTGCTGCTCTTGGATGTACTGCTGGTAGGCGTCTTTCTTATAGACGACGAGAATCCGAGGCTTGCGGGAAGCCATGGCCAATTACCACCGAATGATCCAGTTCATGAACGGGGAGTTCGAGCGTCTTCGCAGGCGGCGGAACTGCCAGCTCGCCGCCATCATGCCAAACCCAAAGAGGATGAAGACGCTGGCAATCATCACCACCAGGATGTGGGGGTACAGCAGGATCAGCACGCCAAGCAGTACGACGAACAAGCCCGTCAACATGGATGACGCCTCCTAAGGATTCAATTTTTTGCTTTGGACTCGCGCCTCAAGCCCCTTCGCGGTGCGCTCGCAGGCGCAGCTTGGCATCGGCAATGCGCTTGCGGATGCGCAGCGATTTTGGGGTAACCTCCAACAGCTCATCGGGCCCGATGTATTCCAGGGCCAGCTCGAGGGTCATTTCGCGGGGGGGCACCAGGCTATCGGTTGTTTCTTCCCCCTTGGAGCGCACGTTCGTCAGCTTCTTCTGCTTGCAGATGTTCAACTCGACGTCTCGATCTCGGCTAGCCTGTCCCACCACCATGCCCTCGTAAACCGGCACCCCTGGCCCGATGAAGAGCTCGCCGCGCTCCTGCGCGTTCGTAATCGCGTAGGAGTTGCTCACGCCGTCCTCAGTTGCCACGAGCGAACCGTGCGGCTCCTGGGGCGGCAAGTCCACCACGATCGGTTCATAGGCATCGAACATGTGATGGACAATGGCCGTCCCGCGCGTCTTCTTCAGTAGAACACTCTTGAGCCCGAGCAGCCCGCGCGTCGTGATGAGGTATTCGAAATGGACTTCCTTGGTCGGCGTCTGCGCCATTTCCTGTAACTCTGCGCGACGCTTGCCCAATTCCTCGATGATGGTACCTTGATACTCCTTGGGCGAATCGATGGAGAGAAACTCGTAGGGCTCCATCTTGACCCCGTCGATCTCTTTATAGACGACTTCCGGCTGAGACACTTCGAGCTCGAAGCCCTCCCGTCGCATGGTCTCAACGAGAATGGCAAGGTGCAGCTCACCGCGGCCCGCCACCAAAAACGTATCAGGACTGTCCGTATCCGTCACGCGAAGGGCCACATTCGTCTCGAGTTCCTTGCGCAGCCGCTCGCGCAACACACGCGAGGTCACGTGCTTGCCTTCGCGTCCGGCAAAGGGACTCTTATTGACCGCAAAGGCCATCCGCAGCGTCGGTTCTTCAATCACCATCGCGGGCAAGGCTTTCGGCTGCTCGGGATCGGTAATCGTGTCACCAATGCTGACGCCGTCGAATCCGGCGATCGCGATGATCTCTCCAGATTCCGCCGCATCGATTTCGACCCGCTCCAACCCTTGATACGCAAGAATCGCCAGCGCATTGCCGGTCTGACGGTTCCCATCGACCGTCAGGCGCATGAGCGACTGTCCCTTCCTGATCGATCCGGCGTGAATCTTACCGATGCCCATCTTGCCCTTAAATGGATCGTACGCCAGGGCGAGGACCAAGAGTTGCAGCGGCTCATCCGGCGACACGGTCGGAGAAGGAATCTTGGACACGATGAGGTCAAAGAGCGGTGCGACATCCATGCCTGGTTGGTGAAGATCCATCGTCGCAGTCCCGTTAATGGCAGAGGTATAGACGATCGGGAAGTCCAGCTGCGTCGGGCTGGCATTCAGCTCAACAAACAGATCAAAGGTCCGGTTGACGACCGTGTCGATTTGCGCATCGTGCCGATCGATCTTGTTCACGACGACGATGACCGGCAGGCCCAGCCCGATGGCCTTGCGCAACACGAACTTCGTCTGCGGCATGGGGCCTTCTTTCGCGTCGACCAGGAGCAGCGCCCCATCGACCATGCGCAGCGTCCGCTCGACTTCCCCTCCGAAATCGGCGTGGCCCGGCGTGTCGACCAAGTTGATCTTGTAGTCGCCGTAGCGCAGGCTCGCGTTCTTGGCGCGGATCGTAATGCCCTTCTCGCGCTCCAAGTCCATGGAATCCATGATGAGCCCGCCCTCAGGCACACCTTGGCGCACCGCCTTCGTGTAGCGCAGCATGGCATCGACCAGGGTCGTCTTCCCGTGGTCGACGTGGGCGATGATCGCGATATTTCTGAGAAATTGTTGCTGCATGCGTGTTTGAGGTGACGAGAAACGCCGCGGGCCGCTAACGCGCGCAGCCCGTGAGGGGATCAGTCAGTAGGCGAGGGGCGGTACGCAAGAGATCGCAGCGAGGGCCATCCTGTGCGACGGTAGACATCCGGTTCATGTCAAACGACCGCTTTTCTTCAGGAAGTAGCCGGCCGCGTAGAGTAACCCCACACCGGTTTCCAACGCGATCGTGCGAGGCGCCTCGACCCAGGCCGCATCCCAGCCGTGAAGGAAGACCATCCGCCAGAGAGGCAAGAGCACCAACCCGCTCAGCAGGCCGGCAATCGTGCTGAGATCCTGGCGCAGCGCGCGCTTCCAGTTATATCGCGAGCCGGAGAAGGCGCGTCGTACGTTGCGCAATGATGGAAGAAAACGGTTCACCTGCGCGCAGTATTCCTCGTAGTCGCGTTCAAAGTGCTGCCGCAGATATGTTTCTTCGGCGGACGTGATGGCCTGATAGACGAAGATGAAGAACGGCAGCACCAATCCATACGCCAGTGGAGCCCCGGCGACCATGATGATCCCCGTTGCAATCAGGATATTGCCCAGATACATCGGATTGCGGGTCAGCGCGTAGACGCCTCCATGCACGAGCCGGCTGGCATAGACGCGCTTATTTTTTCCCCCGCGCTCAATATATTCAAATCCGATGGTCGCCAGTCGCACGCCCTGGCCGAGCAGTGCGACCACGGCGCCGAGGCCGGTCAGGAGCCGATCCGTCGCCGGATCGCCCCACAGCACCTTCGGCCGCGTGCACAGCGTCACGAACACGATCACCAACGGAAAGAACGCGTTGCGATAATGGAAGAAGAAGTTCCCGATGGCGACATTCATGCGGTGCAGCCACGGACCGCACGCGGACGAATGAGCGGAGGGCTCCTCGACGGCCATGACGGGGGTCATTTCAGCGCAATGAAGCCGCAAAAGTTGTACCACTTGAAGAACGGCTCGCATTCGCTGAAGCCGTTTTCCAGCAGCAAGTCCATATTTTCTTCGACCCGATACGGCACGAGGACATTCTCGAGGGCTTCCCGCTTCTGGCTGATTTCCATCTGACTGTAGCCGTTGCGCTCCTTGAAGGCGTAGTAGTACTTGATGAAGAACCGGTTCAGCATCGAGTCCTTGCTGAGCACCTTTTCAATGAGGAGCAGGCAGCCATCCTCGTTCATGCCGCTGGCGATGCTGCTGATGAGCCGGTGCCGGTTGAGCGGCCTGACAAACTGCAGCGTCAGATTCAGGATCGCCATCGAGGCATTCGTGATCTGCACCCCTTGATTGAGGTCGGCGCAGACGAACTCGACGTCCCGCGTCATCCCGTAGGCCGAGAGTTTCTCACGCGCCTTCTGCAGCATCTCGGGAGAGGAGTCGACGCCGACAAACCGCACTCCGCTGGCGACCACCGGATCGAGCGCAAGAAACGTGTTGCCGGTCGAGCAACCCAGATCATAGACGTTGGTGCCTTCGACGGCGAAATCCGTGGCGATCTCCCCGACCATCCGCTGCATCTCGGCGTAGAACGGCACCGAACGGTTGAGCATATCATCGAAGACGACCGCGGTCTTTCCTCGGAAGGTAAAATCCTTCACGAGGCGCCGTTTCTTCGCAAACAACTTATCCTTGGGAGCTTTGGCCATAACCCTATCCCTGTGCTATGACTTCATGGGAGACGCGTGGCGGGTGGTGGAGACGTGCATCAGAACGCACTTAGTATAACGCACGCCGGACCGAAACGCCAGCGTCGTGAGCGCCGGCGCTTCGCATCTCGCTGCGCAATTACTCCTGGATTGTCACCTGCCTCATCTTGATCTCTTCAACTGGACGGTCGTTGCCGTCGCGCTCAACGGCGCCGATCTGCTCGACAATCACCTGACCTTCGATCACGCGGCCGAAAATCGTGTGCTTCCCATCCAGCCAGGGCGTCGCGGCGAGGGTGATGAAGAACTGGCTGCCGTTGGTGCCGGGTCCGCGGTTGGCCATCGAGACGACCCCCGGAGCCTCGTGCCGCAAGTTCGGCGCGATCTCATCATCAAACGTGTAGCCAGGCCCGCCCGTCCCGGTCCCTGTCGGGTCGCCGGTCTGGATCATGAAGTTGGGAATGACGCGGTGGAAAATGATGCCGTTGTAGAAGCCTTGCTTGGCCAGCTTGATGAAATTCTCGACAGTCTTCGGAGCTTCCTCCTTGTACAGCTCGATGACAATCGTGCCCTTTGTCGTGCCGATGGTGGCGCGCGGCCGATGATTATCCGCGCCGCACGACGTGGCAGCCAGCATGCCGACCCCGGTCAGTATCCCAGTAATCTTCGTCGTCAACCGCATGATCCCCTCCTTCATGTCATCCTCCCATTCGGTTTGTGTCACCCGTCTTCATCGTGAGCGGTTGTCAGTCTAGCACAATGCTCGGTAGGAGCAAGACGATGGTCGTAACAACATCGTCTCGAATCGTGGTGACATTCACGGGTGACGCGGAGCCAGGGCCCCCACCTGCCCGCAGCCGACGACGCCGATAGTGCGGCGCGGCGAGGACAGGTGGGGTGGCACCGCGGCAGGACCCGTGAATGTCACTACAAGATGTGATGATGTCATCGCGATGCCGATGTATTACTCGATGTCGCTTGAGCCCACCGGTTTGCGCAACGATTTCTTCTGCGCCTGAAGAAATTTCAACCGCAGCAATTTCTCTTTCGTCCGTCTGGAGCGCTTGCGCTTCTGACGCCGGAGCTTCGCGACGCGCTGCGCTTCGGCGCTCAATTCTCCCAGCTGCTTGGCTTCGAGTCGAGCGACGAGCAATCGACGAGCAAGAAACCGGTTGAGGGCTTGCGAGCGCTCTTGCTGGCAGCGCACCTTAAGGCCGCTGGGGCGATGCCGCAGCACCACGCACGTCGAGACTTTGTTCACGTTCTGTCCGCCCGGCCCGCTGGAGCGAATGAACGACTCCTCGAGATCGCGCTCTTCGATGCCAAACCGCTGCATCGCTTCCTGCAGCTCTTGCTGTTTCTTCAGTGACACCATAGACGCCCCTGTCAAAGGTCTGCGGGAATGATGCCCATGATGCCGCAGATCACTGCTGTGCGCAAGCGCGTTGCGTGACTATAATGGGATTTATGTCGACTCGACCGCTTGAGATTGCTCAACTCGTCTTCCGTTACCCGAACGCCGGCGCGCCGGCTGTTGATCGCCTCGAGATGACCGTCGAACCTGGCGAGATCGTTGGGCTGCTCGGGCCCAATGGGGCCGGGAAGACGACAACTCTCCAGGCAGTTCTGGGATTATTGCAGCCCGCATCCGGAACGGTCCGCGTGTTCGGCCATTCGCCGCTTTCTGACCGAACGCACGTGCTGCCGCGCATCAACTTCGCCTCGGTGGACGTGGACTTGCCCTCGAACCTTGCGGCGAGAGAATGTTTGCGTATTGTTGCCGGCCTCTACGGCGTGCGCGATGCCGCCCGCCAGATTGACGCTCTCATCGCACAGTTTGAGCTCGGATCACTTCAGCGTCACTTGGTCGGCAGCCTCTCGGCCGGCGAGCACATGCGGCTGAAACTGTGCAAAGCCCTGCTGACCTCGCCGGAGCTGCTCATCCTCGATGAGCCGACGCTGAACTTGGATCCTTACATGGCGCAGAAGGTGCGAGAGCTGCTCAAGAGTATTCAGCGGCAGCGCGGGATGAGCATCCTGCACACGTCGCACAACATGCAGGAAGTTGAGACGTTCTGCGACCGCATCGTATTTCTCCATCATGGCAAGAAGCTGGCCGAGGGGACCCCGCGCGACATCCTGGCGCGGTTTCAGAGCCACTCGCTGGATGAGCTCTTCATCCGGGTCGCGGTCAGCGGCGAGCTGTTTCAAGTGCGATGAGTCAAAGCTTTAGACGCATCAGCGCGATCTTTCAACGTTACGTCCTGCTGCATCGGCGCAGCCTCATCAGAGCCTTCGACATCTGCTTCTGGCCGGTCATGGATCTCTTGATCTGGGGATTCGTGACGATGTACCTGCAACAGTTGGCAGGAGGATCGGCGGCCCAGGTGATCGTCTTTCTCATTGGCGCGCTGATTTCCTGGGACATCCATTACCGCGGCCAGCAAGCGGTGACGATCTCGCTGATGGAAGAAATCTGGACGCGCAACATCGTCAACATGCTGATTGCGCCGATTCGACTCTGGGAATGGATCGCCGCCAGCTTTCTCTACGCAACACTGAAGGTCGGCCTGGTCACACTGATCCTCTGCGTGCTGGCGAAGACGCTCTATGCCTTCGAGATCGTCCGCGTGGGATGGACGTTCGTGCCGCTGGCGGCAAGCCTCTTGCTTTTTGGATGGGCTATCGGATTGCTGACGGCAGGCCTGCTGCTGAAATTTGGCTACGCGGCGGAGGCGCTGATCTGGGGCATTCCGTTTCTGCTGCAGCCGTTTAGCTGCGTCTTTTATCCCGTCGAGAGTTTGCCGCATTGGGCGCAGCGTATGGCGCGATGCTTGCCCAGTACCTACGCGTTTGAAGCCTTGCGGGCTAGTTTGCGCGGCGGGACGGTGGAATGGAGCGTGTGGGGATGGATCGTGGGATTAAACGTCAGTTACTTCGCACTGGGATTGGGCTGTCTGATTTGGTGTTTCCAGGATGCCCGCGCTGCCGGCCGACTTAGCCGCCTCGGTCAAGAATAGCTATCTCGACTTGACTAAGCGGGGTGGGTCCTGTTGCGGAACACCCCATGCGTCCTCGCCGCGCCGCACTATCGGCGTCGTCGGCTGCGGGCGCCTGGGGGCCCTGTTCCGCGCCACCCACCTTCCGTTTTCGAACGCATTGAAGCAAATATCGTGTCACTCGAAGCGGTAGTGCTTGCGGACGGCCTGCTTGACGTGCCAGGTGCAATCCAGGCCTTTGGGAAATGTCACAAAGTCGCCTTTCTTGAGACTCACTTCCCCGTCCTTCGTCTTTACGATCACCTGCCCTTCGAGGAAGTAGCACATTTCCTGCTCGTCGTAGTGCCAATCAAACTGTGACGGCTCCTTGGTCCAAATCGGCCACGTGGAGATGCGCAGCGCTTCGAGCTTTTGTGGGGTGGGCTGCTCAATATGAATGCGCGTCGTTGATGTCGTGTGCGCCATTGCTCCTCCTTAACGCCCTTTCGTCACGCGAGTTATTCGGTGAGAATTTCGATGGCGGAGTCGAGGTTTACGATGACGATTTCGATGGCTTCGGCATCAGGGCTGCGGGCGGCACGTGCCTCGTTCGCGAGGACGCGTAATCGCGCAAGGATGGCTTGGAGTTCTTCCCCAATTTGACGTGCGGCCGCCTGTTTCACCGATTGACCTATTGCGGTTGAGGAACAGGTTCCGATGGCGCGTTCTTCTTGAGCGACTTCTCAAGAAACTTGCTCAACAAATCCTCCGCTGCGGGCACAATCAAGCGCGAGGAGACATAGTTCAAATCAGGCAGCACGGCCACGCGCGGCGCTTGGCCTTGAATGACAAGCGGCATTTCGAGCTCACCGCTCGTGTTCGCAAGATACTGTAGCTCCTTCACGCTCTTGATGAGCGCATCGGAGAGGACCGGCTCGATGCTGAGCATCCATTGCATCGCTAGCGACCCGTCGAACCCGATGCTGCCCGTTCCATTCAACCGAAACGCGTCGGTGCCGATCGGCAACTGCTCGAAGCGCAACGCCCCGCCTTCAACCCGCATCGGCGCATCAATTGGCAAGAACACGGTGTTATTCGCCTGAAACTTCGCTTGATACTCCGGCGGCAAACGCGCTTCGAGCTTCTTCATCACGCCGGGAATGATCGACAATTTTTGAAATACCTCGCGCAGGATATTGAGATTCACGATCGCTCCATCCTTCAGCGTCAGGCGCCCGGTCCCGCTGAGGGTTTGAGACAGTTGCGGCCAGGCAATCCCTCGACCTGTGCCTTGGAATGACCCGGAGAGTGTGCCCCGTAGGTGCGGCTCGTTGGATTCTGGTGTTGGCAGGAGCGACTCGAGCTTCAGCTCTTTAAGATTGATCTGCAGCGCCATCTGTGGCGTTGTATCGAGATGATCGATTGTTCCGGTTGTCGTGATCGAGCCTCCCGCAACATCAGCCGTGCCGCGCGTCAGGTCAATGTGGCCGGGTTTCGCAAGCGCCTCTACGGTCAGATGCTCAATCGGGCCGCCCAGTTGAGCTGGCGCAAGTTTCGCGTCCGTGAGATGAATCGCCACCTCCAGCTTCGCGAGTCCTGATGCATCCAAAACACAGTGATCGATGGTCACGAGCAGCTTGCCGGTTGGGGCACTCTTGAGGCCCAGCGTCTGCCACGACGGCAACGAGGATGCGGCTTTCTCTGCTCCCAATCGACTCAAGTCCGTCTCAAGACGAACCGCGTCGAGTGCCGCCGGATGAGTGGTCGTCGGCAGCTGCAGCCGGCCGACGAGGCGGACGTTCTGCTCATCACTGAAGAGGGCGGCGCGCGCCTGAATATCGATGGGCTGCGTCAAAGAAATGTTCTTAAGGAGCACGTCAACCTGCTGCACCGAAAGATCGGTTGGCGGGCTCGCCATCGCATCGGTCCAATGCAACGTGCCGGATGCGATCTTGAGCGATCCGATGTTGAACGTGATTGCACTTTTGCCGACTTTCGCTTGTTGACCCGATGCCGCCGCCGGACTGGCCGCAGCTTCTAATCCGGTGAGAGTGACAACGCCTTGCGCGTCGCGGGAGACGTGGATGTGGGGGTGATCGAGGAGCACGGAAGAGATTTGGACGTCCTTGTGCAGCAGCGGAAGCAGCCGAACCACCGCGCTGGCGGAGTCGATCGCAATGAGCGGCTCGTGCAGCGCCGCTTGATCTTCGTAGATCGCCAGCCCGCGCAACTGGACGGCGACGCCACCTCGCCAGCCGAGCGAGATGCGCTCCAGCTTCACCGGCTTGCCGATTGCCTTCTCGAGCTGGCTGACGAGCTGCGGACGATAGCGGTCCGCGTCAAAGGTGGCAATGAAGATGCCGACTCCAACGACGATCAGCAGAACAATCGCGGCCAGGATGAGCAACAGTTTCTTCATGACTGCCGCCCATTATAGCGCAACAACCCTCGCGCGTATCAACTCGTGACGCGGCGCTTCCTCGCGCAGCCAAGCAGCCCGAACCCCATCAGCCACCACGATGCGGGCTCAGGCGTCGTCACCGGCGTGCGCGCGGCATCCGGCGGCGAAGAGATCGACGGCGATGGCAATGTCGAGTTCCCATCAACCGTTGTCCCTGGAGAAAAACGCTGCGCATTCACCGCCGTGTGTTTCACGAAGGCACCGGTCGCGTCCGGCGAACGCGTCAGCGACACGTCCATGCCTCCCTCCGCGCCATAGGTGAAGGTGTCGATGAGTCCGGCGACCGCATCGCGCAGCGTGACCGTATCGCCGCCGTTGTTGAGGCTCAAGGTCCCTGTCGAAGCGATCGCCGCGCTGCTGAACCCTTGCGGCACACCTCCTCCAAAGATGACGAAGAAACCATTCGCCGGAATCGAGGTTGCCGGAGCAAACGTGTGGCGGACCTGCATTTGATCCGACAGTGTCCACCCGGCCAGCGAGATCGCCTGCGAATCCGTGTTGATGAGCTCGACAAACTCATCTTGGGTCGTGCTCACCACGCCATCACGATTCGCATCGCCGATCACCGCCGGCGGATCGGCCAGAATCTCGTTAATAAAGATCGCCGCCCCTGCCTGCGGCTGCCAACAGCCCGCCAGAGCCATCACTCCAATGATCCACACGAACCGATTCCTCATACCATCCTCCCCCTAAAAACACACACGCAGAAGAGAGCGTCTCTCTCCTGCGTGTTGAGTTGTGATCTTGCTCGTTGCTATAGCCGTCCTGACGGCGGATGCATTACATCATGACAGAGCACACCTCATGCCAATCGTCATTTCAGCTTCACCCTGCCGTCTCCTGGCCTCACTATAGCGAAAGCAGATCGATACGCGATGCGACAGCCTGCACAACACATTGGATGAAAAGCACGTCATAACCGCGCTGGATTTTTTCCAAAAATCCCGCTCATTCAAAGGCGCAACCTGTCCCTCTGGTACCCGGTACCAGTTGCCCCGCCCGCATCGGCACTAAATTGGCACCGATGACGACACTCAGAATACCCGCAACCTGTATTCTTCTGGACTGATTGCGCTGCACCTTTATACACTCCCCCTGCTTCGCTCGACTGTATGAGAAATGCACCGACGCGAGCTTACCATCACACGAATCTGCTGACCATCGGTTTTTCAGACTTCTTGTAGGGAATCCCCTCA
Organism: Candidatus Omnitrophota bacterium; assembly: GCA_016198905.1. Classification (GTDB taxonomy): domain Bacteria; phylum Omnitrophota; class Gorgyraeia; order Aquiviventales; family Aquiviventaceae; genus JACQHR01. The sequence goes on from JACQHR010000018.1 coordinate 15,383, forward strand.
TCCTCGGCAGGACTTTCGGAGGCGCTCCTCCCGACCAGCCTCTGACGAGCGCCAAGACGGGTTGGGGTCACCACCAACTTTTTACTTACGCCACTGCGATGCGCTTGAGTTCCTCATCCGGTACAAGGAGGACATGGCAACGGACGGCTTTGGCCGCTTTCATGATGGACGAGATGCGGGGATCGTGCCGAAGACTTTCTGTTCGAGCGACATGCGGCTGAGGAATCCTCAGTTTTTTAGCCAATGCCCGCTGAGAGAGTTTGCGCCGCCGACGCATGATGGCCAGCTGTGTGGGAAGCGGTAGCTCGGCGAACAGCTTGGCATGCTCCAATGCCGCCTGCGGATTCGCCTCAAGCAACTCCTGCAAGTGCTTGTCAAATCCCTTCATCGAGCCATCACCTCCCTCAGTCTCTTCCTTGCAAGGGCCAGATCATTCTTCGGTGTTTTGGGGCTCTTTTTCTCGATGCCATGCACGAGCCACACCGCTTCCTTCCAAATGCCAAGAAATAACCGGTACTGAATCCCATCATAGAGCCGCTTCAATTCCCACAACTTGTCGCCAAGCGGCCGAACGGTAATCTGCTGCGACCGCAACCCTTCGGCTCCCAGCACTTCCAAATCTAGCGCGAGCCGGGCGAACGCTTTGGGGCGCTCCTTCGCCAGGCCAGCGAGATAGTTGCTCACCGGTCCACAGTGACCGTCAGGGTAATACAAAATCACGAGCACTTACCAACTCCGAGGTGATGATAACATATCTGTTATCGTATGACAATGGGATCTTCGAAGGCGGTTTTCCGTGGGCCACCTTCGATGCGTTCACTCCAACAAGAACCCTCTCTCGCCGTGATGGCGAGAGAGGGTTCGATTCTGCGAAGAGACTTACTGGCGGTCGGACGCGACGGGTGAAGCGTCGGTCTGAGTGCTGCGAGCTCCTCCGCGGTGATGACCGGAGGCGGTCGTCGCCTTCCCGGAACGTTTCTTGGACGCGCTCTTTCGGTTGTGGCCGCGCGAGGCCTTGCTCGACTTCTTGCGCCTCTTCGGCGCCTGCTCCTGCGACTGCACTTCCGACGGCAACGGACTTGAAGGCGAGAGCGCCGTCGAGGACATCGCCGGACTCTGTGCCAGCTCTTCCTTGCCTGCCTCTGCCGCAGACACCGTTGCCGAGACCACCATCGAGACGAGCAGCGCGCCCATGAGATGCTTCATCGCATCCTCCTTATTGCGCCATGACTTGTCGACTTGCTCGCTTCTATAGGGCCGTTCCAACGGCAATGCGTCGCGTCATGTAAGAGCACACCGCATGCCAATTGTCGAGACGCGGTCTGTTCCTCACCGCACCGTTTGACTATAGCGAAGATGGCAGGCAGGACGCGTGATGCGTAGGAACGACGTCGTGAAGAAAAACCGGAACGCTTCATCAGGCCACGGGTGACGCGCCCGCCCCGGCGACCACGCAAGGCGGGCCGGGGGAGCCAGATCCGACGGGGGTACTACTCGAGCAAGAGCAACAGCAGCATGAGCCCGACCCCGACGCCAATCGCAGCCATTTGCTGAAGCGACTTGATGGGCTCACGTTCTTTGTGCAGCTCCGGCACGAGGTCCGAGCCTGCGATGTAAATGAATCCGCCGGCGGTGAACGGCAGCAGGATCGCTGGCAACTGCGTGACGTACGTCCCCACCGTCAGCGCAAGGAGTGCGCCGACAATGGCGAGCGAGGCGGAAAGAAAATTCATGCTCAGCGCCTTAGTTGTGCCGAACCCGGCATGGAGCAAGATGGCGACGTTGCCCATTTCCTGCGGAATCTCATGCAGCAGCACGGCAATGGTCGTCGCCAATCCCACGGGAATGCTGACGAGGTAACTGGCCCCGATCAGTAGCCCATCGATCAAGTTATGCAGCCCTTCGGCGATCACGTTCACGTAGCCGACGGGTTGGATGCAGTCGCCGTAATGCGGCACGTGCTCGTGTCTCCAGAGCAGAAACTTTTCCAGCAGGAAAAACGCAAGCAGCCCGGCGAGAATCGAAACAGAAATCGCGGGGCTCGACTCCGCCGTGCGAAACGCTTCCGGCAGCAGATGGATGAACGCATCGCCGAACATGGCTCCGACGGCCAGGCTGACCATCAGGAAGATGACTTGCTGCTGTCGTTGCGTATTCAGCGCCAGGGCTGCGACACCGGCAAACGACACACCGCTGACGACCAAGACGCTGGCAAGCGCGCACATCCAGGAGATTGGCATGAAAGCCTCAGCATTGTAGCAAGACTTCTGGGAGATTCCTAACGAAGATCTTGGGGGAAATGCGTGAACTTAGACGAGCAGAATCAGCGTCGGCGTTGCAGACTATGCCGTGATGGGGACCGGCCGGCGAGCCCAAGGCCAAAGGCGCACTCGAATCGGTCCGATGAGGTCCTGACGCGTAACGGGGCCTAGTTGCCGGGAATCGAGGCTGTCGGCGGGATGGTCTCCGGCGAGGAAGAATTCGTCGTCGCGCAGACGCCACTGCCGCCCGTCGCGCTGGATCACGTCGTGCGGCACGCCGATGAGGCGTTTGACGACGGCTCGCCCCCCGAGCGCTGCAGGACGCGCCGCGACGAGCTCGCCTCGCTGCGGGACGCGTTTCTGGTAGGCGCGCGCGTTGATCCATACCAGCTCGCCCGCGCGCAGCGTCGGTATCATGCTGGGTCCAACTACCCGCATCAGCTTGTACAACGTCATGTTTGTAACTCTTACTTTGTGCTTATTGCTTAGTGCTGTGTGCTCGAGTTATTTCTTCTTTGCAGCCTCAGCCTTGCCGAACATCTCGCTGATCTTGGCCACAGCATCCATCAGCTCCTGCGACTTCGCAAGATCGACGTGCTGCTTGTTGTACGAGCACAGTTTTGCGGCTTTCCAGAACGTCTCGTGCAAATCGGGAAACATCGCCAGGTGCTCGGGCTTGAAGTAGTCGGTCCAGAGGATCAAGAGTTCCTGCTTGCAGATCCGCGCATGCTCTTCCTTAGTAGTCGTCATGCGCACGACGGTGTTGCGATATTCGAGATGATCGTGGGCGGGAGCGGTCGCGGCAGGCACGGGCAGGTCGGTGACTTTCTTATTCATCGTATGGACGGTCTTGGCCGCAATCGCTGCGCCATGCGGATCGTAAATCCCGCACGGCACATCACAGTGGGCGTAGACGGGTTCGATGCCGAAGAGCCGATCGATGAGACGGGTCAGACGCTGCGCAAGTGCCATGGTGCCTCCTATCGGTTGACCGGTGAGTGACTCAGGTGGGACACGTAACCTTCGAGGTCATTATAGGAGCGCGGGCGATCCGCTTCAAGTTAGAGCCACGCGCAGCGCAGATTGGCGAGGGCGGCTTGGAGGAGCCGGTCAAGCCGTCGCGGCCATTAGGGTGCCGCGATGATCTGGCCGGAGGCTTTGATGATGAAGGCTGCCCGCCCTTCCGTGGTGCCGGAGGGATCTGTCGTCGCCAGGATCTCAACGCGTAATCGGTGCCATAACGCCAGATTCGCCGGTAGGGTTGTCGACCAGTTGACAACGCGGCCAGGTGTGACAGTTAGTGGTTGGGAGAAAACGACACGCGGCGGACTGACGCTGCGGTCCTCCACTCGCACCGTCATCGTGGTGATCGTCACGCCGATGTCGGCTGTTGCGGTCCCGCTGACCGCAATCGGCTGCACGCGATTCACTGTGGACCCGATTGCAGGGACAACGACAACAATCTCAGGAGGAGGCGGAACGGCATCCTGCACCGAGACGTTCAGGGCTTCTGCATCCTCGAAGGAGCCGTCCGACACACGGAAGGTGATAGGATAGCTGCCCGCCTGCCGATAGTCCGGTCGCCAGACGAACCGGAAGGTATTGAGGGGTGGCTGCAGTCCGACCTCAATCTCTTGAAGCATTGTTACATCGGCCATGGTGACGGTTCCGTCCGCATTGACATCCGCCACGGCCAACTGCTTCGCCGTCAGCGTGGCAAGCCCGCTGACGTGTCGTCCGATCAGCAGCGCATCCCCGATATCCGCGGCGCAGCTCGAGGCAGCGCCGTTCTGATCGCAACTAAAATTGACATCGCCCAGCGGCACGAAGGTCGCCCGGATCGGCATCGGCTCCGCGCTGAATGTCACCGAATCACCGTCTGCTCCGAACACGCTAAAGGCCAACTGTACACCTTCGGACGTCGTTTGAGGTCCTGGGAGGGTCACAAGCGGCTGGTCGATGACCTCCAATGGGTAGATCTCTTCAGCCTTCGCGTAGAGGTCGGTCGCAATGAACTTCAGCGGATACGTGCCGGCCTGATCGAACCTCGGGGTCCAGGTCAGACGCCCACGAATTTCTCCAGGCTGATCCACGTCAACTTTCCATTGAGCGCCCGCGGGTAAGTTCTCAATCTCCAACGTCATGTCGTCGAACTCTTCATCCGTAGCCTTAACATAGATTTCTGTCGGAAATCCCTCAAACGCATGAGACGATCCGTCGATCCGAAGCTCTGGCGGGGTGCTTAACGGGGTCACGCGAACAGGAATCGTGGCGGTACGGGTGGATGCGCCTGCACTGGCCTGGACTTCAAGCGTATAATCGCCGACTTGACCCGCGCGGTTCCGCCTCGACTCGCGGGGTAAAGGCGTCCAACGGAATACCGCCACCGCCCAGCCGGGTCCGGAGGCAACCGGGTGCAGTCGGACGCCGAATGGCAGCAAGCCGGGCATTGACAGCGAGACAGGCCTGCGAGATCGATCCACCGCAGTCACGAAAAACCGTAGCTGCTGTCCCTGCATGATCGTCTTCGCTCCAGGCGGGACGATATGGAAGGGCTCTTCCCGATCAAACACGACGAACGTGGCACCCGTGCCGACTTCGGCCTGGCCATCGCTTACCAAAAAATGCGCGTCGCGATACACGCCGGATTGGGTCAGGCTCGGGGTCCAGGTCATCGTCTTCTGTGTCGCATCAAATGTCGCCCCGGGCGGCAGGTCAACCGCAGTATACGTCACCGGCTGCCGCTCCGGATCAATAGCTCTCAGGCGAAGTATAGAACGCCGCCCCTCATGCAGGTACTCGGTCCTCACTGGTGGGCGGAAGTATGGGGCTTGGTTGACCTGCACCACCCGTGGCTTACTGTAGAACCCAGTCCTGGCCATGCCGAAACGCGACGTCGGCCATTCGACGGCGCTGGGCGTTGTGAGACCCTCGAGCGCCCAGGCGTTGAGGCGCCCATTCCACACACCGCTGCCGAGCAGGTCGGCGCGGCCGTCGAGATCCAAATCGCTCAGCGTTAGGCGGCCCATGGTGCCGTCGGGTGGAGCGATCTTCGGCCAGCCAGCCACCGAGGTACCATCTGCATGCCATGCCCACACCTCATTACCGCGCGCATTGGAGCTGACGATCTCAATCGTTCCATCCCCATCCACATCGCCGAGCACGGGGGAACCGGCCAGGCCGGACTCCGGCATGGTGGCACTCGCCAGTTCCCGCCCTCGATGGTCATACACCCCGATCACGCGGGTGCGTGTTGGGTCGGCCCACAGGTTCTGTGGAACCACGAGTTCGAGATCCCCATCCGCATCCAAATCTCCCACTACAGGCGGAGAGCCACGAGCAGAGATGGTGTTCGGCCAGCCTTCCACCGATCGGCCGTCAGCTCGAAACGCCAGGATGCGTATGGACGGGTACGCGGGCACGCCTTGGACGTGCACGAGCACCTCAGGCGAACCGTCTCCTTCGAGATCGGCGATGACGGGGGGTTGGTACACTGTGCCCAGGATCATCCGCGGCCAGCCGTTCATGACCGTTCCTGTCGAGTGGAAGGCGTAGAGAATGGATTCGTCACTTCCCTCGCGTGTCACGCCCGGCATATCGCGTGAGGTGGCCACGACCAGCTCGGCCTTGCCGTCTCGATCCAGATCGCCAATGGTCATGCCGTCAGAGAGCCACGCGGTTGAGTAACCGATAACTTCCGGCAGAAATCCCAGGCTGGCGACTTCCCATGTGAGTGTGGGGAAACGAACCGGCCAACCCGGTTTCGATTGCCCGCTGGGACTGAGCAGATAGATCGCTGCAGCGCCAGGTTTATTGAACCATCCGCCAAACGGGGTGTAGGCATTTGCGGCGATTTCAGGTATACCATCACCATCCACGTCCGCCACAGCTGGACCCTGCACACCGCCTTCCGGGATATCGATGGGCCAGTTTGGCAAGGACGCGCCGTCTGGTTTCAGCGCATAGAGTCGGCCACCCTGATACGAGTTGAGAATAATATCGAGGCGGCCGTCCCGGTCAAGGTCTGCCAGGGCTTGATCATCGGATCCGCCAAAGAGAGACACGGGCCACGCGCCTTCGGCAAGGCGTCCGTCCGGACGAAAACGGTAAGCTTTATGGATCGTACTGTAATCCGGGGCGATGATGACATCCTGTTCGCCATCTCGATCTAGGTCCTCAACGGCGGCTGCGGCTTGGATGATGCCGCCCGCTGAGAGCAAGACCGGCCATCCGGTACGTTGCGGGCTGAGCACGGTCCCCAGCGACATCGGCAGCTCGGTGGCATAGTCCACGGCCGTTACGGCCAGCCGCAGCCGTATAGTCGTCCCAGGGGTGATGGAGGAACTCAGCGCGACGTGGAAGGTGCCGTTCTTTGGCGTCCTGGGCGTCTCGAAATCGCCATACGTCACGGTCCCGGACAGCACATTGACCAAGGGGTCCTGACTGATGAGGGTGGCGGAGACTCCGGTGAGCAACGCCTGCCCATTGATGAGTGAAATGGTAAGATCCAGTGTTTCGCCTGGCTCCATGAAGCCGTTGGGGTTCCCTGTGGAATCCGCCTTGCCGACTCGGCCGAGCCGAAGAATGCGTGGAGTTTGGCCTGGGATGTACTGCTTGGCAAGCTGCGCGGCCTTGAGCGCGTTGATGCGGCCGGCACCGGTGTCCTCATCCGATCCCAACACCCCGACATCGTCCGCCGACAGGGAGAGGACATCCCGGACGTCTTCGTTCGTCAGCGTCGGCTGGATGCTCAGGATCAGCGCAACGGTTCCAACGACATGAGGACACGCCATGCTAGTGCCGCTGAATGACTGGTAGCCATCTGCGGGAACGGTCGAGAGGATCCCCACTCCTGGCGCACCCACGTCAATCCGAGGGCCGTAGTTGGAAAATGTCGCGCGCATATCCTCCTCGGTCGTAGCCGAGACGGTGATGGGCTCCGGTTGGCTGGCGGGAGAGTAATCCGCCACATCACGGCCGTCGTTACCGGCCGCGAACACCACGACCGTCCCCAGACTGTGTGCATAGGCAACCGCGTCCTCAGTCACCGTTGGGTGTTCAGGATCCGATGGGCACCCGCCCCGGCAGCCCCAACTGTTATTCAGCACGTCCGCCCCGCGGTCGACCGCATACTGGATCGCCGACGCCAGCCAATCGAGCGACCCGGAGCCGCCGTCACTGAGGCCCTTAGCGGCAAGCAGCGTGGCGTTCGGCGCCACACCGACGACGCCCAGCGCATTATGCCCCACCGCCGCAATGGTGCCCGCTACATGGGTGCCGTGGCTATGACCATCCTTGGGATCGCCGTCGTTGCTCGCAAAGTCGTAGCCGTGCACGTCATCGACGAAGCCGTTGTTGTCGTTGTCCACGCCATCACCCGCGATTTCACCTGGATTCGTCCAGATGTTTTGCGCCAGGTCCGGATGCGTGTAGTCGATGCCGGTATCAATCACACCAACGAGGACACCCTGACCAGGACCAGCGATTGGATCTGTGAATTCATCCCATGCGGACGAGGCCTGAATCTTCTGCAGGCCCCAGAGCTCGCCATAGGACGGGTCGTTAGGTTCCGCCAACACTTCGGCCTTGTAGTTCGGATGGGCATACGCGACATGCGGATCGCGGGCGAACTCCTCGGCGGCCTTAAGAACGTCCGTGTCCTTCGGCAATTCCAGCAGATAAACCTGGGAAAGATCCGGTGGGGGAACTCCGCGCGACCGCGCTGCTCGACGGGCGAACCGAGTTCGGATGGCCGCCACACGGGCCTGCTCCTGTTCGGCCAGCGCTTGTGCAAACACCACGCCACCCCTCGCGCGCAGGCCGGCTTCCGCGCGCTCCGTCCGGAAGATCGGACGAGCTGATATCACTCGGTGCTGCGCATGAAGTTGTTCGAAGCGAGCTGAGCGATCACTCGTCGCCTGCTGCAGCACCCCGGAGCGGCGCATCTTGAGGAGACAGTGGACGCACTGGGTCACGGAGTCCCGATACTTGACGATAAGCTGGCCTGGAACGTACCGATCGGTAGGGCTGATTGCGACGGCGAGCGATTCGACTGTGGGGGGAGCGATTAAGCGGCCTTGCGTGTCGAAGGGCGCCTGTTGTCCTGTTGGTCCACGCGAGTCCTCCTCAGAAGACACCACCGCCTCGGCTGGGGAGACGACCGGGCCGAATAGTGACACGAGGCATACGAACGATGTGACGATTCGACTGACTCGCGCCATCCGCTCCTGTGATGTTGTCTTGGCTCCACTGTCCGTCAAGCAAAAACCGGACTACCATCTGTCGTTCGGTAGCCCGGCTGTCCTGCGAGTTCGTTGTTCCCTGTTCGGTGTTCGTTGACACCGAACGCCGAACTTAAACGAGGACCCGTAGCTTTGCGTCCCCACGTTACCGTGGGTTTACCTTTATCGGGAATAGCAAGTTGTATTACAACCTTGCCTGACGTCGCGGCGAGGCGTCAAGAGACAGAAAATTATGCGACGTGATGAGAAAATGACGCAGAATTAAGCGAGGTACGACGATGAACGGTTATAACCAGGAGCGGCGAAGGTGGGCCAGAGCCGCGTGAGACGTCGCTGACGGCGCGCGGTCATCCGAGAGGCGCGTCCAATCTTTCGTCGACCAACCGCGGACAGGCTCGAAGCCGGCTTTGAGCCGATCATAGTGTTCGGGGCGCGCTTCGGAGATGTCGCTCTTGGCCGCGGCGCGCTTGGCGATCCGTCGAAGGGCCACCGCGCGCGGCACGACGCACTCAAAGAAATGAAACGAGGCGTGATGGCGCCGCGCGATACGGCGCAGCTGCTCCCGCCCAACCGCTTGTGAAAACGTCCCATCGCAGACCACCGATCGGCCCTGCTGCAACAACGTGCGCGCGCGCTGCATGAGCCGCTGATAGACCAGCTCGGAGACTCGCGGCGCATAGAGTCCTTCGGAGAATCCTTGGCCACGGCGGCGCAGGTGCGCGAACTCTTGCAAGCGAATTTCATCAGTACGTAGCCATGTCGCTCCGAGTCCTTCGGCGAGCGTCCGCGCCAGCGTGCTCTTGCCTGTGCCGATCACGCCCCCAACGACCACCAGCCGCGGCGGCGCAAACTCTGCGGCGTAACGTTTCGCGAGTTGAAAATGCCGGCGAGCCAGCGCGCGAATCTTTCGTCCTTGCGCCGTCGTCGGATGCTGCAGCCACGCGAAGCCGCGCACTTTGCCGCGCACGAGGCTGCGATGGCATTTGTAGAACGCGAGCACGCGATCGAACGTCGGATCGCGAAACGTCTGCCGGTACCGCGCCACGAGTGCCTCCGCGAGATCCGTCCGGCCGCGAAACTCCAAGTCCATCACGAGAAAACTGAAATCGTTCGCCAGATCAGCGCATCGAAACGCCGGCTCGAACTCCACACAGTCGAACACGTTCACCGGCGTCGTCATGCAGATATTCTCGCAGCGCAGATCGCCGTGCCCGTCGATGATGCGCCGCTGCCGCACCCGCCGCGCCAGCAGCGGCTCATGCAGCGCGAGATATTGGCGGTAACACGATTCAAGGAAGGCGCGATCGGCTTCGGAGAAGAGCGTACCGAGAAAGAGGCCGCACTCTTTCAAATTTCCCAGCACCAGTGCGGCGACTTGAGATGGCTGCCCATAATGATCAATCGCCCGGCTGCGCGCCGCCTTCTTGAAGAACGGGACGAGCTGATCGGCAACATCGGCCATGTCGCGACGCTTAATCTGATGCTTGGCGACAAGCTGATCCAACATGCGTCCTTCGGGCAGCCGATGCATCTTCACCACCCACTCAACCACTGTGCCCTTCCCGCCAAGTTGCAAACCGCGACTCGTTTCAACGACGGGCACGATGCCGATGTAGATGATCGGGGCGAGGCGCCGATTCAAGAACAGCTCGAGCAGGCAGTACTTCTTGCGCAGAGCAAGTGTAGAGGCGTCGAGGAAAGGAAACTTGACGGGCTTCTTCAACTTATAGGCAAACGCGCCGGCAAGGAAGACGTGCGAGACGTGCGTCTCCCGCCGCTCGATCACTTGCACAGGATGCGGATACGCGCGCGGCTTGGAGAGAAATTGAACCATGCGGTACTCGTGCGCGTTCATGATGAGCGCTTATTGTACCGTATCAGGGTCAGTCCCCAAGCACGAAAATCACGGAGATCACCCGATTGGGGTCTGACCCCGATGTAGGCTTGAGTTTTTCCGCCTGACTTGCTAAAGTGAGGTGCAACCATAGGAGGAGACTCATGGCCAGAGAAGTTCTTCGCTGGAACATCGGCGTGGTCCTTGGAATCCTGGTTGCCTGCTGCAGCACGCCTGCCGAAGCCGCCGAACCGATGGAGCCTGGAAAAGCCTTCGTCAAGCTCACCCGCGGCGCCATCAACACCATCACCGGGTGGGTCGAACTCCCGAAGCGCATCCACGAAACAACGGTTGAATCCGGAGCCGCAGCCGGGTTTACGTGGGGATTGCTGCGAGGCATCGGCCATGGATTCATCCGCACCGCCGCCGGACTCTACGAGGTCGTCACCTTCCCGTTTCCCGCCCCACCAAGCTACGAGCCGGTCATCCAACCTGAGTACGTGTTCACCGATGAATCGGTCGGCACCACGAGGACGCACACGTATACGAAATAATCCTCCGTCGCTTTCCACAGCAGTCTGTATCGCGGGGCACGTGTGGTGAGTGGGGCGCACAACAGAGGAGGTGGAGGAGGATGGAAACGGCACCTGTAAGCTGGTGGGATTCGCTGCTCCTGAATCCGGTGCAATCGCTGTTGACTGAACTGCTCACGTTCCTTCCACGACTGCTTGGCGCGATTCTCGTCTTGCTCATCGGCTGGTGGATAGCTCGCGGCATTGAAGCCGTTGTGGTCAGAATCTTACGGACGATCGCATTCGACAAGCTCGCCGATCAAATTCAGCTTTCCGACGTCCTCGAAAAAGGCGGGATCCGACGCAAGTTCTCGGAGCTGCTCGCCGCGATCGTGTACTGGATCGTCATGCTCGCCGTGGTGATGGTCGCCTTCAATGTCCTGCAGCTCACCGTGGCGGCGCAGTTGTTCCAGAACGTGGTGGCGTTTTTGCCGAACGTGGTGGCGGCGGTGTTCATTTTGGTCGTTGGGGTTTTTGCCGCGGCGTTTCTGTCCACGACGTTCCGGACGGCGGCGAGCAATTCCGGGATTCAGCAAGCCGCCCTCTTGGGGCAAGCCGTGCAGATCGTGGTGGTCATCTTCTCCGCGGTCGCGGCCCTGGAACAGTTGCAGATTCGATTCGTGGGCGAAGTGTTTCTGATCATCCTGGGAGGGATCAGCCTGGGGTGCGCGCTGGCGTTTGGTCTTGGCTGCAAGGATCTCGCCGGCAAATGGATTGCGAGTATCGTGGAGCAAGTGCAAGTCCGCAAACGGTAGGGCGTGCCGTAGTGCACATCGTCAAGAGAACCCGGTGGTGGCTGACAGCGGCTATCGCCGGGTTTCTCTTTTCCTCTGAGGCGCTCGCGCTGCATGTGCAGCAGCTCGAGCCTCACGACATCGACACCCTCCACGCCGTGCTCCAGGTCCTTGAGCCTTCCATTGCCGCTCAAAAGTCCGATGGGAGGGCGAATCTGCTCGCGTGGGAGCAGTTGTACACGCCGCTGAATTCGTCTCAGCGAGCGTTCATTGATGCGTTCAGAGCGCTCAAAGCCGAAGCGCTCGGTGCGACGAGTCACTACTTTGGAGAAGAGCCCGTGACGTCTGAGATCGTTCCCGTCGGCACGCAGCAGACGGTGAAAGACGGTCTCGTGACACCGTTGGATCCCCAATATCTGCCGCGCCGCGTGCTCGACGCCTATCAACGCATGATGGACGCCATGCAGAAGGATCTCGGCAAGCAACTCCTCGTGGAATCCGGCTATCGCTCGCCGGCGTATCAACTCTACCTCTTTATGTTTTATCTCCCGAAGCACGGGCATTCGATCAAAGAAACGAACCGGTTTGTGGCCTTGCCCGGCTACAGCGAACATGGCAACCCGGCTCGCCAAGCGATCGACTTCATCAACGAAGCGGGCATCAACGGCGAAGATCATCCGGAAGAGTTTGAGGCGCTGCCTGAATATGCGTGGCTGCAGCAGCACGCCAAAGAGTTTGGATTCTTCCTCTCCTACCCTCGCAACAACACGCTCAATACCTCCTTCGAGCCTTGGCACTGGCATTATGAAGAAGGGACGGGGGGCAGGAGATGGGGGGTGGGAATTCCGTGACCTCCCCCGCTTCCCACGCCCCTCGCCCCATTCTTATCCGTTCCCTCGGGCTCTACGATGCCACGATGCTGGTCGTCGGCTGCATCGTCGGCGTGGGGATCTTCAGGACCGCCAGCTCCATCGCCGGCCATCTGCAGTCCCCGATCTTGATTCTGGCGTTGTGGGTCTTCGGCGGGCTGCTCTCGTTGTGCGGCGCGCTGTGCTATGCGGAGCTGGCCGCAATGTTTCCGGCCAGCGGCGGCGATTACGTCTACACGACCAAGATTTACGGCAGGTTCTGGGGGTTCTTGTTCGGTTGGACGAAGCTGTTCATCGAACGGACGGGCACGATTGCGATTCTCGGATTCGTTTTTGCGGAATACTTCCGCCGCGTGCTCCCGTACGGCGACGCCACCCTGCACTGGGTCGCCGCCGGTTCGATCGTGTTGTTAACGTTCGTGAACGTCGCCGGCGTTCGATGGGGCAAATACGTCCAGAATGTCTTCACGACGCTGAAAATTCTTGCCCTGCTGTGCCTCATCATCGCCGGCGCGCGAGCCCTCCTCGGCCATCACGCGATCGCAGCGGACTGGGCCATCCCCCCGCTTAGCCTGCGCACGCTGCAGTCGGCCGGTGTGGCGCTGGTGTTCGTGCTATGGACGTACGGGGGATGGACCGAGGCGGCATACGTGGCTGAAGAGGTGCGTGATCCGATCCGCAGCGTGCCGCGCGCGATCATCGGGGGCGTCATCCTGACGACGATCCTCTATCTCTTCGTCAATTGGAGCTACCTCGTGTTCGTCCCGATAGATCAGTTGTCGAAGACGCCGCTTGTCGCCTCGCGCGTCATGTACGATGCGTGGGGCAACGCGGGAGCGACTTTCATCGCCTGGATGATCGCCTGCTCCGCCTTCGGGGCGCTCAACGGCTACATCCTGACGGGAGGGCGCATCCTCTACGCGATCGGGAAGGACCATGCGCTGTTCGCGCGGCTGGGTCAAATTGATCCAACACATCACACGCCGGCGCTGGCGCTCTGGGTCAACGCCGCGATCGCCGTGGTGCTCGTGTTCACGAAGACGTTCGATCAGATCATGACGTACTCGACCGTCGCGATCTCCATTTTCTTCGCGATGGTGGTCTTCGGCGTGATCGTGTTGCGCCGCAGGCATCCTGAGTTGGCGCGGCCGTACAAGACGTTCGGCTACCCCGTGACGCCGATCCTTTTTTGCGTGACGATGATCGGCTTTATTGCCAATCTCTGGATCGAAGCGCCGAAGGACACGGCGTTTGGTTTTGTCTGGATGGCCGTAGGGGTGCCGCTGTATTGGTGGTCACAGCGCCTGCGATGAGCCTCTTTGCCGTCGCCCTCGGAGCCTGCGTCTTATTTTTCCTGGGCTACATTGGCTACGGCCGTCTGCTGGCCCGCTGGTTTGACCTCAGCTCCAGCCGCCCGACCCCGGCCACGCGCATCAATGACGGCGTCGACTTCGTCCCGGCCAAAGCGCCGCTGCTTTTGGGACAGCATTTCTCCGCGATTGCCGCCGCAGGGCCCATTGTCGGCCCGATCCTGGCCGGGCTCTGGTTCGGGTGGCTGCCGACCCTCATCTGGATCGTGGTGGGGGCGATCTTCTTAGGTGCGGTGCACGATTTTTCGAGCCTGGTCAGCTCGGTGCGGCACGAGGGCAGATCCATCGTCGAGCTGGTGCATGAGCATCTGAGCCGCCGCGCGTATGTGCTCTTTCTCGCGTTTGTGTGGCTCTCGCTCATCTACGTCATCCTCGCTTTTGCCGACTTGACCAGCAGCTCGTTTGTGGAGCCGACCTACGGCGGGGCCGTTGCGACGTCGTCGAGCCTGTATCTCATGCTGGCGATCGCGATGGGGCTCTGCCTCTACCGCCTGCGGATGCCGCTGGGCTGGACCACGGCGGTATTCCTGCCGTTGGTGGGGCTGGCGATTTGGGGAGCTCAATCGGCGCCGCTGGTGCTGCCGACGATCGGCTCGGTGCGGCCGCAGCTGTTATGGAACGGCATCATCCTCTTCTACTGCTTCATCGCCTCCATCGCGCCGATGTGGATCCTGCTGCAGCCGCGCGGATATTTGGGCGGCTTCTTCTTGTACGTGACGCTGGCCGCCGGCCTCATCGGGCTGCTGCTTGGGGGCGACACGGTGCAATACCCGGCGTTCTTGGGATGGACCAGCCAAAAGGGGCTGCCGCTGTTTCCCCTGCTGTTCGTGACCGTCGCGTGCGGCGCTTGCTCCGGGTTTCACGGCATCGTGAGCTCCGGCACCACATCAAAGCAGATCGCGAAAGAATCGGACTGCCGGGTGGTGGGCTATGGCGGGATGCTTTTAGAAGGGGTCGTGGCGGTGCTCGCCCTCGCCACGGTGATGCTGCTGGCTCCGGGCGATCCGGCCACGCAGCAGTCGCCGGATAGAATCTACGCCAACGGCATCAGCCATTTCGTGCAGCGTTTCGGGGTGAACCAGGACTTCGCCCGGTCCTTTGCGCTGCTGGCCTTCGCCACGTTCATCTACGACACGCTGGACGTGGCGACGCGCCTGGCGCGCTACGTCCTGCAGGAGCTGACCGGTTGGAAAGGGCGCTGGGGCGGGGTCTGTGCCACGCTGCTGACGCTGGCCGGGCCTGCGATCAGCATGAGCTGGGTGATGAAAGACGCGGCCGGCAACATCGTGCCGGCCTGGAAAGTGTTCTGGACGCTCTTTGGGACGTCGAATCAATTACTGGCCGCACTCACTCTGCTGACCATCACCGTGTGGCTCAAGCGTACCAAGAAACCCTGGCTCATCAGCGCACTGCCCGCAGCCTTCATGTTGGTGATGACGCTGTGGTCGCTCACCTTAAGCTTGCGCACCTTCAACGGCATGGCTCTCATCGCGCTCATCCTCATGGGCCTGGCCCTGCTCGTCCTCGCCGAAGCCTTCCAGGCCCTGCGACGTACCTAAATCAGGTCGGCAAAGGATGGGCTCCCCGATCCGCCCACCGATCAAACCGCCTTCCAAGATGCCTTCCGCTTCAGAGTGGTCAGGATCGCTCACGGGGAGAAGCGGTTCGTGCTCAAAAGTTCCAAAACGGTAGGTTCACATAACCTACCTTCACGCTCACGATCAGGATGCTGAGAAGGAGAACAAAGAGCAAACCGTATGTGAGTTTGTTGGCTCGTCGAACCGCCTGTCTGATTTCTGGCTGGCCCATCTCTTTGAAAAATCTACGCAGGACACGCACCTCAATAGCGACTGTCAGGAAATACGCTGGGATCAACCCAATCATTGCTCCAACAGGAACCCAGCGATACGTCCAATCCCTGCCCCCAGGTAGTATCCAGCCACCTGAGAACACGATCATCAACACATCGCCAAGCACGCCGTTCGTCCAGTCCGAAGATACGGCTCCAACTTTCTCCAACCCAAATACGACCAACCAGAACACAACCTGGACGGCAAACAACAGAACCCAGGCGAACGGAAATCCCGCTACCGTCGAAGCAAGATTGGAAACTACCGACGGAATGACGGCTCGCTTGTAGCTTGTGCTGAACGATGAACGATACACGGCAGCTTCTATCAGGATGATCGGCAACAATACAGCCCACATCATTGGGAACGTCACGGCAATCATGGGCACGGGCGCATTGGCGTATACCACCGAAGGTACCGAGAACAGGCAGAACAAAAACAGCGCCCAACGCAAGCCGGACACCGACTCCGCACTCCCCACTGGTCTTGAAGCCTGCTTCATGTGTCCTCCGCCTGGTTTGCCTCTATCGCAGGCACAACCCGCGCCTTCGCCCACTCCGACGCTTTGATACGACTCACCGCCCAGGCAAACGGTAGCGATCTGAGAAGCGCCAACACGCCTTCCGCAAAAATCTCTGTGACCTTGCTCAGCCGTTCCTTCGGCGATAGCTCGACGTTCATAATAGACACTTGCATCAAACGGGGGTGGGCGGTCGGTAACTCACACTGTAGCGGTGGTCGGCGGGAGATCTTGGGTGACGTCGCGGATGATGGACTCGACATCGTCCTGGGTGACGCCATGATACCAAACGTAATCCGGAAACACCATGACGTTGGGGCCTTTCGCGCACACGTCCTGGCAGCCGGATTTGCTGACGCGCACCGCTCGCGAAAATCCCAGCGCCTTGATGCGCGCTTTCAGCGATGCGGCGATGGCCTCGCTCTCACGATGCGAGCAGCACGTTTCGTGCGGCTCGCGCTTGTTGATGCACACGAAGACGATCTTCTGATATGGAACGCTATTCTTCAGCATGCGCCATTGAAGCTAGAGGTTCAGCCCGATGGATTGCAGATCCTGCTCGAGCTGTTGGCTGTTTTCAAACCGAATAGCCTTCAAGCCGACGCTGCGGCCCGCATCGACGAGCTCGGGCCGGTCATCGATGTAGACCGCCTCGCCCGCTTTTGCCTTCGCCCGCTCAAGCGCCAGGAAGTAGATCTGGGGGTCCGGCTTGCGCAGACCGACGTCGCAAGAGGCAATCCAATCATTGAAAAAGGACAGGTTGGGAATCGTCGTCTTGATGTGCTGGATGTGGAGCTCGTTGGTGTTGGAGAGCGCCATGATCTGATGCCGTTTTCGCAGCCGGTGCATGATCTGGGTGACGTCGCGATTCTCCGTGAAGATGTCGTTCCATGAGCGCACGAATTGCTCGTACGTCCATGAGAGCTGCAGCTTCCGCTTGAGCCCTTCGTAATACGCTTGGGGGCGGATGCGGCCCAACTCAAAGGGCAGCAACAGCTCCTGGTCGTACACGGCCTTCTGCACCTCGTCGAAGGGGCGCCCCAGCAGCGTCGCCACTTGATGGACCAGGCGATCCGCATCGAACTCCACGACCACGCCCCCGAGATCGCAAAAAATCACCGAATAGTGCATCACACGCTCTTGGAGTAGACGACCTGCGTCGGATACGGAATGACGATGCCCTCTTGCTGATACCGCACATGCAGCCGCTTGATGAACTCGTGCTTGATGAGGTACTGATCCCCGAACGTTTTCACTCGGAGCACGGCGGTGAAATTGATGCTGGATGGGCCAAACGCATTGAAGCGAATGATCGGATCGAAGGTCGGAATGCCTCCCGCGACCTGACGCATGACCTCGCGCCCAACATCGATGGTGACGCTTTCGACCCGCGCAAGGTCGCTGCCGTACTCCACGCCGACTTCAATCGTGACGACCATTTCCCGCGTCGGGCGGTCATAGTTCGTGATGATCGCTTCTCCAAGTTTCTTGTTGGGGACATAAACCATGTTGTTTGGCGGCAATAAGATTTGGGTCGCGCGCCACCCGATATCCTCCACGTACCCCTCTTGCCCCGAATCGAGCTTGATGTAATCGCCCACGCGAATCTGACGGGCGAGCGTCAGATAAAATCCGGAAAACAGATTGGTCAGCGTATCTTGCAGCGCGAGCGCAACGGCCAACCCACCGATCCCCAACGCGGTTAAGAGCGGCACGATCGACACCCCGAGCCCGTGCAGAATGGTCAGCCCGCCGAGGATGAGGACGAGCAGCGAGGCGATGTTTCTGGTCAGACTCGTCACCGGAAGCGCGTGCTGGAACTGCGCGCTGTAGAGCAGCGTCAGCCGCCCCGCTAGATCGGCAAAGAGCAAGGTCACCGAGGTCCAACCAAGCACATAGATGACGTTATTGAGGATCTTATGCACGTGCTCGGGAAGGCTCCAAAAATCCAGGGCGATGTAGAGCCCAAAGAGCAGGCTCCACATCGGGATGCCCTTGCGCAGCATCTCTACGGCCACTTCATCCCATTTCCACGCCGTCTTTTCCGCCCAGGCGGAGAGCCGACGGCAGACGGTGCGCGCAAGGAACCGCCCGATGAGATAGATGGCCAGCAGCGCGATCAACGACCAGATGCCCTGCTGCGCCCAGTCCGGCAGATGTGAAAGGTAATCAAGAATCATGGCGCCTCATCTCTAATCTCAGGGGAGAAAAAGAAGGCCTCACAGGTTGCGCGAGAGCCTTCGTGATGAAATCGGCAGGAGTTACGTCGTAAACGAGGTGCCGCACCCGCACGACTTCTTGGCCAACGGATTGTTGAACTGAAATCCGCCGCCCATGATGGCGTTCTTGTAGTCAATCGTCGTGCCGTCAAGGTAGAGGTGGCTCTTGGCATCGATCAGAATCTTGATCCCATCCTGCTCAAACGTGGTGTCGTACTGCTTCGGGGTGGCGTCCTCAATGCCCAACACGTACGTCATGCCCGAACAGCCCCCACCTTTGACGCCGATACGAAGACCAAGGTTTGGCTTGCTCTCCTGCTCGATCAATCGCCGGGCTTCCTGCGCAGCAGTTTGGGTCAGCGTAATCATCGTTTACCCTCCTTCGTTAAGTGACGCGATTATACCACGACGCTGAGGGCCAGACAATCGCCCTGACAGGATCGCCAGCAGCGGACGGTTCGCCGGAGGAAACCGGTAGCGCCGCAACTGGCCGGGCGTCACCCATCGAAGGGCTTGCGCATCGAGCGGGCGCGGAGTGCCGCGCGCAATCCGGCATTGGAACACGTTGAACGTGATGGTCGCAGCCTTGTAGCGATGGCGCAAACGTGTGAACGGCTTCAGCGCCGTCACTGCGAGACCCAACTCTTCCTTCAGCTCCCGTCGCAGGCACGTTTCCCACGATTCGCCTGGCTCGCACTTGCCGCCTGGAAACTCCCAATACCCTCCGAGGAACGCGCCTGCTCGACGCCGGCAAATCAAATAGCGTCCTTGCCGGCTAATGACGGCGAGTGCGACGTGAATAGTTCGTCGTGTGGCCATTGCGCGTCAGAGGATAGCTGCGGCACGTCTTGCGCAACGTGCAGGTCGGACATCGCGGGGCGCGCGCCGTGCAGACCATCGCGCCAAAATCCATCATTGCTTGGTTGATGGCATACCCTTTCCCCGTTGGGATCACCGCCTCGGCTAACTGCCACAATCGACGCTGCAGCGGCCCCTTGCTGCCCTGAGACTTCAGACCAAAGTATCGTAAGAGCAGCCGCGCGACATTCGTGTCCACGATCGGTGCATCTTTCTCGAAGGCAAAACTCAGCACCGCCCCGGCCGTGTAGCGGCCGACGCCATCCATCGCGAGGAGCCCGTCATAGGAATCTGGGATTTGGCCGCCGTGGTCGCGCAGCGCGCGCTGGGCAATCCGCCGCAATCGTATGGGACGAATATTGTATCCGAGTGGATACCAGACACGCCGCAGCTCGGTCGTGCGGGCGCGCGCCAACTCCTCAATGGTGGGATAGCGCCGGAGAAACTCGTGGTACTTCGGCAGGACCCGATCGACCTGCGTCTGCTGCAGCATGACCTCGGAGACGAGAATCTTGTACGGATCGCGTGTCTCGCGCCAGGGCAGCTTGCGCTGATGGACGCGATACCATGCGAGCAATCGTCGCTGAAACGCGCGCAGAGCACTCGAAGCGGCCATCATGGACGCTTCACGATAGCAAAGCGCCTGCGCGCCGTCAACGCGCGATCGCGCCTCGTGTTGGTGACGGTCAAGTGTGGCGGGTGACGCGGAGCCGAGGCCCCCACGGCCGC
>JACQHR010000019.1 GCA_016198905.1 Candidatus Omnitrophota bacterium
CGGCCAGGCGAAACCACATCAGCCGCGCCTGAATGGGCGCGTAACTGCGAATCCTCGGCATCGTGACACCTCCGGCTCCCATGCTCAACCCACCGTACAACTCTAGAGCCAAAAGTGTCACCTATGTCTGTAAACATTCTAGCCATCTCCGTTGGCGCTCTTGACGAGCCTTCGCGGGCTCAGGCAGACTTTAGGTGCCTATGATGGGTGCCGACGGATAGGACGCAACCCAGGCAGAGAACCCTATTCATCGATCACGCACGTGGGAGTCAGTGAGGTCGTCGGGCTGCCGAGGGGCAACCTTGAGCGGCCCGACTGTTCTGTGTGTTGTTGACAGACGCGAGGACGGATCAGGAGGATCGAGACGCGCATGCGCCGAATGCTGATCGTGGAGGACGAGCAGGATATCGCAGAGTGTCTCCAATATTTCTTCACGCAGAAAGGCTTCTCGGTGGTCTCGGCCTTCAGCGGAGAAGAAGCGCTCAAGCGACTCGAACAGGACACCGCCGACGTCATCCTCCTCGACATTCTCCTGCCGGGTCTGTCAGGGATTGAGGTCTTGCGGCGCGCGCACGAGCTGTATCCCCGCGCCAAGTTCATCATGGTGACTGCGCTCGATCAGAGCGACCTGCGTGAGAAAGCCTTCCAATACGGTGCCATTGCCTACATCACGAAACCCTTCGATTTCTCCGAAACAACCTGGTCATCTGCCTTAACTCCTCCACTGTAATTCACGGTGAGATCGGAAACCGATACGGCATTCAAGGTGAGCACTAAGCAATAGGGACGGAGAGCCGTGTCGGCAGTAAGCAGACAGCAAAACCCCCACACCGAACACGCTTGGAATCAATCCAAGCGTGTTGTGCTGTGTGCTGTCTGCTGTGTGCTGAACTATCGGGAATGTGGCAGCTAGGATTCCGAGGCGTGGTGCTGGGAGAAATCTTGCAGGCGCGCGCGGGCGCGCATCTGGCCGATCCACTGCTCGAGATGCTCGTTCTGTTTCTTCGTGAGAAGGTCCTGCCGCAGCTTCGTTTCTTCCTTGGCGTCATCCTCTTCGTTCGCGATCGTTCGTTCTTCAGGACGCAGCATGGCAAATCCGTTGGGGAATTCAACGACGGCGGTCAGATGTCCCAACGGCGTGGCGAACGCCGCCTGATTCAACTCGGGCACACGACCGATGGGGTCAATGGGCTGCTGCAGCGTAAACGTCGCCGGTGTCACGTGGAGCGTATGATCGAACAGGGCCACTTCTTCGTAGCGCAAGCCGGTCGGTGACTGTTCTTTCGCCTTGGCATGGAACGCGTCCGCGGCCTCTTTGGCTTTGGCGCGCGAGCGCTCCTGCGTCAACGTGCCGGCGATGGTGGCGCGGACGTCCTCAAATGCGGGCAGGCGGGACGGCACGCGATCCGTCAGCCGCACCAGGTACACGCCGCCATCCGTTTCCACGACGTCGCTGGTTGTACCTTTCGCTAATTGTGACGCTGCTTGAAGGATTTGCGGCTCAGGGCCCCCCGAGACCCACGGACTATTGGCCGCGACTGGGCCGGCCGTGTGGCTGATCAGCGCACGAGCGGTAACCATCTCATCGAACGTTTTCTTGGCTTCGAGATCTTCCTGCAGATCCAATGAGAGCGCGGTGAGCTGCTTGCGCACGCGTTCTGCCATCAGCCGCTGCCGTACCCCATCTTTCGCTTCCTCGAACGTTTTGACCTTGCCGTCCGGCGTCGTAAACTCCTTCTCGTGGTCCTCGTAGAACGCGTTCAGGTCGTCATCGGTGAGCTCGACTTTGCCCGCCAGATCGTCGCGCGACGCCCCCGCGTACGTGAACGTCAACTGATCGGGAATGCGGAACTCATCCGGGTGCGCGTCGTAGTAGGCGCGCAGCTCGGCATCGGTCAATGTGGTGGCGACTTCTTGAATGTACGTTGCGGTATCAAAGATGATGAGGGTGGCGCGCAGCGTATCATGCGCGTCATGGTAGGCGCGCTTGACGTCCGCGTCCGTCACCACGACCGTCTGTTTGATCGTGTCCACCAGCTTCTCGACCAGCAAATCCTGGCGCAGGAACGCTTCGAACGCCTGTGAATTGGTGTTGATGGCTTTGAGGTATTGCTTGTAGCGCTGGGCCACAAAGCGACCGTGGTCTTGGAATGCGGGGATCTTCCGGATGACATCAACCAGCTCGCGATCATCCACCTGAAGATGTGTGCGCCGCGCTTCCTCAGACAGGATCAAGCGATCCCACGTCGATTGGATCAACAACGGCTGGAACGATTCCGGCAGCCGGCCGAACTGGTTTTCCCATTGGCGCTGCAGCCAGATGCGCTGCTGCTGGAAGGTGTCCCACGGCACGGGCTTGCCGAAGATGGTGCCGGCGGTTCCTCCCGGGCCTTTCAGGGGGGCGCGTCCGGTGGCGTGGAAGTAGAAAATGAAAGGCAAAATGAGCACGGCGGCGATGATCCAGCTGATGTGCCGGCGCGCTTCATGCGATTTCATCAGTCGCTTGAACATGGGCGCTATTGTACGGGAAGAACCTTCGATGAGCAAGAAACGATCGTGTTACGTTTATCCAGACGACAAGACCATGACTGCGGGTGTCGCTCGCCGGTGGTTCGCGTCGACGCTCCACCGGCCCCAGCGTGGCCGGTGTTCGCTCGAGCGCCAGGCTTCGCTCGCCTCGCTGACGCTCGGCACCGTGCCCGCTCCGCCTGGCTTACGCGCCGCTCACCATCCGGCTCGCCACCCGCAGTGTGAGGCGCAAACCTCAAACGACTTATTGATGGGGGCAGGGGGGCTTGCGCAGCCGCAGCTCGAGGCCGAGCGAGCGGGCATGGTGTCACCTTCACCTAAGCATAGTGACGAGCGAGCCGGCCGAGCGCAGCGCCGCCCATTCAACTACGCTCAGGGCTGCGTCCCGAGCGAAGCCGAGGGACGCGGGGGCGCCGCGCCGGGGCGCCCCAAGCGGTGCGGCGAAGCCAAGACCTCCTGCCCAGAATATTTGCGCGTTTCTCCTCCGCTTCATTGACACCCTGAGAGGCCTCCTGTACAATCGTGACGCGTTTATCGATCCCTCGTCTTTATCGGGAGGGCGGGAAGTCCTCCTGATCATCGAGGGTATTTGTCGCGCGGCCCGCCGCGTTCATCACGAGACGACCCATGACTGCCAAACACAGTGCACGCGCCACCCCCAAGATGCCACGCCGTCGAGTGCGCGCGGTCTTTGCGGACGCTCTGACCGGGCGGCGATTGAAGATCGGGCTCCCCAAGGGCAGCCTGCAGGATGCGACCGTGCGCCTCTTTGATCGCGCGGGCTTCAAAGTCGTCATCAGCGAGCGGTCGTACCTTCCCTCCGTCGACGATCCCGAGCTGGAGCCGATGCTCCTGCGCGCCCAGGAAATGTCCCGCTACGTCGAGCAAGGCGTGCTCGATTGCGGCATCACCGGCAACGACTGGGTCCTCGAGAACGGCTCGAGAGTTGAGCGCATCGCCGAGCTCGTCTACGCCAAGCGCACGCGTCACCCGGTGCGCTGGGTGATCGCGGTGCCGGCGGCAGCGGCGATCCGTAGCGTCAAAGACCTCGAAGGCAAGCGCATCGCCACCGAGCTGGTCAACGTCACCAAAGCCTACCTCGCGCGTCATCGCGTCACCGCGGATGTCGAGTTCTCGTGGGGGGCCACCGAGGGCAAAGTGCGCGCCGGCGTGGTGGACGCCATTGTGGAGCTCACCGAAACCGGCCAGACGCTCATCGCCAACGGCCTGCGCATCCTCGAGACGGTCTGCGAATCGACGACCCAGCTCATCGCGAACCCTGCGGCGGCGGCCGATCCGTGGAAGCGACGCAAAATGGACAGCATCAAGACGCTCTTGCTCGGCGCGGTCGAAGCGGATGGGAAAGTCGGAGTAAAGCTCAACGTGCCGGAGCGGAAGCTGCAGCAGCTCATCGACGTGCTGCCGGCGATGAAGCGGCCGACCATTTCCAAGCTGTGGTCCCGGGATGATCGCGATCCGTGGTGGGCGGTCGAAACGATTCTTGAGGAACGCGAGATCAAAGCCCTCATCCCGAAATTGAAAGAAGCCGGCGGGCAGGACATCATCGAGTATCCTCTTAACAAGGTCATCTATTGAGGACGGCTCGGACGTCTGAAGGTGTCGTGATCACCTCCTCGCAGCGAACGCGCGCAATCAGCCTGGCGGGGCTCGCGTGCCTAGTGACGCTGACGGGGTGTGCCGGTGTCCCGCAGCGCGTCAGCCGCAGCCACGAGCCAAGTCGCGCCGCCTACGGAGCGTACCTGCGCGGCCTCATGCTGGAGCGCTCGGCGAAGCTGCCGGAGGCGCTCAACGCCTATCACCTAGCACTCGAGTACGATCGCGCCTCCCCCCTCTTGCATGTCCGATTGGGAGCGACGCACATCAAACTCGGGCAGACGGATCGCGCACTCCAGGAGTTTTCGAAAGCGCTGAGTCTTGATCCGAATCAGCAGGACGCCTTACGGTGGGTGGCGATGCTCTACGCCTCCCAGGGCCGGCTCGATCGAGCGGTGGCGGCCTACGAACGGTTGTTGAGGGTCGATCCGAGCGATCAGTTCGTGATGAGCACGCTGGCCGACCTCTACGTCCTTGAAGGCGATCTGCCGAAGGCCGTGACGCTCTATCAGCAGCTGATCGCCGAGGCGGGCTCCTCGAGCCAACTGCATTTCAATCTCGGCATCCTGTATGGCCGCATGAGCGAGTTTGCGGAGGCCATTCAGGAACTCTCGCGCGCGCTGGAGCTGGCACCCACGTCCGTCGACGTGCGCATCGCGCTGGGGTTGACGTACGAGCTCAGCGGAGCCGTTGACAAGGCGGCGGCGCACTACGAGTCGGCGATTCATCTGGATCCGTTCAACGTGCGCGCCTACTATCATGCAGCGCGTGCGCACCTGAACGCGAAAGAGTACCGCGAGGCCGCTCTCAATTATCAGGCGGTGCTCGATATGACCCCGCAGGATCTTGAGGCGGTCATGGGGCTGGTGCGCGTGCGCTTGGCGCAGCAGCGGTATGACGAAGCGGCGACGTTCCTTGGCCGCAAGCTCGAAGAGCTCGATCACCCGCCGGAGCTGTACGTCGCCCTGGGCATCGTCTACCGCGAGGCCAAGCACGCGCAGGAAGCGATGCGCGCCTTTGAGCGCGCGATCGATCTGAAGCACGATTACGCGCAGGCGTACTTTTATCTCGCCTCGCAACTGGATCAACTCGGGCAGCGGCAGCAGGCGCGCGCGAATTTGCGCCGGACGCTGCAGATCGATCCGCAGCATCCGGATGCGCTGAACTATCTGGGTTATCTCGATGCCGAGGAAGACAAGAATCTCGATGAGGCGAAGGCGCTGATCGAGAAAGCCCTGGAGCTCGATCCGGATAACGGGGCGTACGTCGACAGTTTCGGCTGGGTGCTGTACAAGATGGGCAAGGTGGACGAAGCGATTACGCAGCTCGAGCGGGCCGCGGCCCTGATCGACAGCGACCCTGTCGTCTTCGACCACTTAGGCGATGCGTATTTCAAGCGGCGCAACACCGAGCAGGCGCGCCGCAATTGGGAACACGCGCTGGAACTCGACCCGGCGCAAGAGACGATTCGGGAAAAATTGGATCATCTGACCCCTCAACAAGCGACCACGATGAGTGCCCCGTGACGACCGCACAACCTGCACCGGATCTCGCAGCCTTCAGAAAGTTGGCCGTCGAATTGCGCCAGACCATTTTGCGTACCATTGCCAACGCCGGCAGCGGCCATCCCGGCGGCTCGCTGTCGATGGTCGAGCTGCTCATCGGCTTGTATTGGCACAAGCTGCGGCACGATCCGAAACGACCAGACTGGCCGGATCGCGATCTGTTCCTGTTGTCAAAAGGCCACGGCTGCCCCGCGCTCTACACCGTGCTGGCGTATCACGGCTATTTTCCAAAAGAAGAGCTGATGACGCTACGCAAATACCCGACGCGGCTCCAGGGACATCCCGAGCGCGGTTCGCTGCCCGGCATTGAGATTTCGGCGGGCTCGTTGGGACAAGGACTCTCGATGGCCAATGGGATCGCGATGGCGGATCGGCTCGATCAACGCGCGCGCCGCATCTACTGTTTGATGGGCGACGGCGAGATTCAAGAAGGCCAGGTGTGGGAAGCCGCGATGACCGCGCACCACCACAAGCTCGAAAACGTGTGCGCCATCATCGACGCGAATCAGCTGCAGCAGAACGGGCCGGTGAAACAGCTCAAAGACATCGAGCCGCTCGCCGAGAAGTGGCGCGCGTTTGGCTGGCACACGATCGAGATCAACGGGCATGACATCGCGCAAGTCGTCAAGGCGTATGATGAAGCGGCGACGATCAAGGGCAAGCCGCAAGCCATTGTTGCGCGGACCATCAAAGGCAAAGGCGTGTCGTTCATGGAGCTCAATCCCGCGTGGCACGGTGTCGCTCCGAAACCGGATGAATTAGAGAAAGCGCTTCGCGAGTTAAGTACTGTCCATGTCTGATAGCGATCTTGCTAAGATGACGATCCGGTTTGTACTGTTGCTCATCAGCCTTGTGGCGGCGGGACTTCTGCTGCTCTATGCAGTCTTTCGGTTCGATCGAGTTGGGGTATTTGTACGTCGGAACCAACGTCTGATTGTTGCTGCGGGTGGTTTGATCTTGCTATGGGTGATGGGTTGGTTGTTGCGATAATTGTAGCCTGAGTTCTTACCAGGATTGTAGACCGCACATGGTAGACAAAGCCACACGAGACGGGTTTGGAGAAGGATTGCTGGAACTTGGCACGACGCATCCCAATGTCGTCGCCCTTTCGGGCGATCTCGAGGATTCCTGTCGCGCGGTGGCGTTTAAGAAGCAGTACCCGACGCGCTTCTTCTCGGTGGGCATCGCCGAGCAAGACATGATCGGCACGGCGGCGGGCTTGGCCATCGCCGGCAAAATTCCGTTTGCCTGCTCCTTCTCGCAATTCGTGACGGGCAAAACGCTCGAGCAGTTGCGCATGGCGGTCTGCTACCAGAAGTTGAATGTGAAGGTCGTCGGCTCGCACGGCGGACTCTCGGTCGGCGCCGATGGGGCCACGGCCGAAGCGCTCGAAGAGTTCGCGCACATGCGCAGCCTGCCGTTCATGACCGTCATCGCACCCTGCGATGCGCTCGAGGCCAAGCGGTTGACCATCGCGTGCGCCGATTATCCCGGGCCGGTCTTCCTCCGATTAGGTCGGGCACCCGTGCCGGCGATCACAAAAGCCTCGGACGCGGCACAGATCGGGCGCGCCAACGTCGTGCGCAGCGGTGATGACGTGACGGTCATCGCCTGCGGAGTCATGGTCATGCACAGCCTGCAAGCCGCCGAGCAACTCGCGAAAGAAGGCATCAGCGCGCGCGTCATCAATCTGCACACCATCAAACCCATCGATCGCGACGCCGTCATCGCAGCCGCGAAAGAGACCGGTGCTATCGTGACCGCCGAAGAGCATTCGGTCATTGGCGGATTGGGTGGGGCGGTCGCCGAAGTCTTGGCCCAAACACATCCGACCCCCATGCGGTTCGTCGGCGTCCAAGACCGCTTCGGCACGTCGGGCAATCCTGCCGATTTGCTGAAGGCCTTCCATCTCATGCCCGAGGATGTCGTCAAGGCGGTCAAAGACGTCCTGCGCCTGAAACAACACGCGTTGTAAGTTCCGCGTCGGTCACCCGGGATCATCATGCTACGATTGCGCGCACCCGCGAAACTCAACCTCTATCTGCGCGTCCTCGGCAAGCGGCCGGATGGCTATCACGAGCTGGAAACGCTCTTTGAACGGATCGATCTGGCCGATGAGCTGACGTTTGAGGCGCATCCACATGAGGTGCAGCTGACGTGCAGCGATCCGACGCTGTCATGCGGCGAGGACAATCTTGTGCTCAAAGCCGCGCGAGCCCTTCAGCGACAGAGCGGGACTCAGCACGGCGCGCGCATTCAGTTAACGAAGCGGATTCCGATCGCGGCCGGCCTTGGCGGCGGCTCCTCGGATGCAGCAACGACCTTGCTGGGCCTCAATGGGCTGTGGAGACTTCATCTGAAGCACGCCACACTCGCAGAACTAGCCGCGACGCTGGGTTCCGACGTACCGTTTTTTCTCTCCAACGCTTCGTATGCGGTCGGGCGAGGCAGGGGAGAACGGTGCGAGGCGCTGCCCCAGATCGCGCGGCTGTCTCATATCCTCGTCGTACCGAATGCGACCCTCTCGACGAAGGACGTCTACGGCGGCGCAGATTTCAGCTTGACAGCCTCGAAGCCGTCCATTACCATAGCGCTACACGCCTTACGCAACGGCCCCGCTTTGGCGGGGCTCGCCGAGGGATTGTGGAACGATCTTGAACCTGAAGCGATCCGGCGTTGTCCTGTCATCGCGCGTATCCAGTCAGCGTTACGTGAGTCCGGGTGTATAGGAGTTCGTATGTCCGGCAGTGGTCCATCGGTGTTCGGGTTGTGCCGCGACGCTCTCCATGCCTCCGAGATTGCCAGCAAGATCCGCGCAGCATCACCGTCCTCGTGGCGAATTGACATCATCCAGACCGACCAGCCTTCGACTCGCATGCATACTGTGCCTTCATAATGAAGACGCATTTCGCGAGACATGTAGGGAATGGCTTGTCGGCGAGCTCACGAAGGTTCTTGGGATTGGGGAGTAGTGTAACGGCAGCACAAGAGCCTTTGGAGCTCTCCGTCCAGGTTCGAATCCTGGCTCCCCAGCTTTTTGGTGGAGACGGGATTCGAAGGGAAGCCCGACACAAGGTTAGTGAGCCGCGACCGATGGGAGCGGCGACTTCCTTGGGAGGGCTGGGTGGCGACCGAAGCGAACGTAGTGAGCGTAGGCGCCGAATCCTGGCTCCCCAGCGTTTTTCTGGGTGCCGGATTCAACAATGGAGTGATGAACACACCCAATGAGAATCCTTCACGCAATCATTTTAGCGGCCGGTGAAGGCACGCGGATGAAGTCGGAGCTGCCGAAGGTGCTGCATCCGATCTGCGGCCGGCCCATGATGGCGTATGCGATCGATCTCGTTGCCTCCGCCGGCGTCAAGCAACCCATCATCGTGTTGGGCGATGGGGCCGAACTGGTCAAGCCCATCCTGCCCAAAGAAGCCAAAACGGTGATTCAGACCAAACGACTCGGGACCGGCGATGCGGTGAGTGTCGCCAAGAAATCGCTCTCCAGTAACGCGGGCGCGGTCCTCATCCTCTATGCCGACACCCCGCTCCTGCGGCGCACCACGGTGCAGAAGCTCATCGAATCCCATTTCAAGACCGGAGCGACCTGTACGCTGTTGGCCGCACACCTCGCCGACCCGAGCGGGTACGGACGCATCAGCCGCAACGAAGCGGGTCAGATTATCGGCATCATTGAGGAAGCGGAAGCGAATGCGGCTCAACGCGCAATTCGCGAGATTAACGTCGGGCCGCTCGTGTGTAACACGCAAGCGTTGGTTGAAGCGCTCGCGACCCTGACGCCGAGCGCGTCCAAGAAAGAACTGTATCTCACCGACATCGTCTCGCATATCGCCAGCCAGCCCGGCACGAAAATTCAAGCTACGCGCGTCGAAGAAGTCTCCGAAGCCCTCGGGATCAACTCGCGCACGGAGCTGGCCCGGGCGATTGGCGTGATCCGCCAGCGCATCATCGACGCGCACCTGCACAACGGGGTCACGATCGAAGATCCGCAGACGACGTTCATCGATCACGGCGTGACCATCGGCGTGGATACGACCGTGCATCCCTATACGGTCATCCACACGGGTGTGGCGATCGGCAAGCGCTGCTCGATTGGCCCGTTCGCGCGTTTGCGCACCGGCACGACCGTGTCGGATGACGCGCGCATCGGCAACTTCGTGGAGCTGGTGCGCACCAAGATCGGCCACCGCGTGCGCGTCAACCACATGACGTATCTCGGCGACGCCATTGTCGAAGACGACGTCAACATCGGCGCGGGCACGGTCACGGCCAATTACGACGGCCAAGAGAAACACCAGACGCAGATCGGCAAGGGTGCGTTCATCGGCTCGGACACCATCCTCATTGCCCCGGTGAAAGTCGGCGCGGGAGCCAAGACCGGAGCTGGCAGCGTGATTCCAAAGGCGCACGACGTGGCAGCCAGAAGCGTGGTCGTCGGTGTGCCCGCACATGTGCTCGATCACCGCAAGGCGGTCCCCGCGGAGGCGAGCGAGAAGACGCAGCGCAACGGGTCGGCATCGAAAGCCAAGCCTGCCCCTGCGCGGCAAGCCGTCCGTAAAGCGATGGCGGTGAAGCGCGTGAAAGTCGCGCGCAAAGCGGCCAAGGCCGCTCGCAAACCGGCGCGCCGTACGGTGCCAAAAAAGAAGACGAAAGTGGCCAAGAAAACGAGACAGAAAACGAGACAGAAAGCGAGACGCTAGTGGCCACCAGAAGAGTGCAGGCTGTGATGCCCTCACGATCGACACGCAACTCGCTCTCCTCGCAGCTGGCGATCTTATCGGGCAACGCCAATCCGGCGCTGGCCCGCGCGATTGCCAAAGCGCTGAAAGTTCCGGTGACGGAATCGCTCGTCGGGCGCTTCAGCGAAGGCGAGATCCGCGTCAAGATTAACGAAAATGTGCGCGGCAAAGACACGTTTCTCGTGCAGCCGACGTGTCCGCCGACGAACGACAATCTCATGGAGCTGCTGATCATGATCGATGCGCTCAAGCGCGCCTCGGCGCGGCGCATCACGGCGGTGATTCCGTACTACGGCTACGCCAGACAAGACCGCAAGGACCAGCCGCGCGTGCCGATTACGGCGAAGCTCGTGGCGAATCTTGTCACGACGGCCGGTGCGAACCGCGTGCTGACGATGGATCTGCACGCGGGACAAATCCAAGGATTTTTTGACATCCCGCTCGATCATCTGTATGCGATCACCGTCTTCGAGCAGTACATTCGCCGCAAGCGGCTCAAATCGCTCGTCGTGGTATCGCCCGACGTGGGCGGCATTAAAATGGCGCGGGCGTATGCGAAGAAGCTCGACGCCGGCTTGGCCATCGTCGATAAGCGGCGCAACACGCCGGAGTCGACCGAAGTCATGCACATCCTAGGCGAAGTCGATGGCAGACACTGCCTGCTGGTGGATGATTTGATCGCCACGGGCAGCTCGCTCGTGGAGGCCGCTCAGGCGCTCAAGGATGCGGGAGCGACGACGGTCTCGGCGTGCGTCACACATCCGGTGCTCTCAGGCCCTGCGCGCAGCCGCATCGCCTCGTCCTGCCTACAGGAACTCATCGTGACCGACACCATTCCATTGGCCGAGGACAAGCGCGATCCAAAAGTGACGGTGCTCTCGGTGGCCCCATTATTGAGCGAGGCGATTCATCGGATTCACTACGAGCAATCCGTCAGCGTGCTCTTTGACGGCGTGCCGGGTTGAAGCGAGCAACCAGCAACAAGCGACAAGCAACGTCAGGATGAGGGGATCATGGCAAAAGCGAAGACGGCAGTTCAACAGACCTTGACGGCGAAACGACGCGTGATCCAAGGCACGCGGCCGGTCAAACGGTTGCGTCAGGACGGCGTGGTACCCGGCGTGGTCTACGGCAAGCAGATGGAGCCGGTGGCGGTGACGGTTGACCAGCGCGAGCTGGTGAAGCTCCTGCACTCGAAAATGGGGGAGCATGCGCTGGTGACTTTGCGCATCGATGACGGCAAACCCTGGGAAAAACCCGTGCTCGTGAAATCCATCCAGCATGATCCGGTCGATGGACGTGTGGTGCACGTCGATTTCCATGCCATTGCGCTGACGGAGCGTTTGAAAGTCAAGGTGCCGGTGGCGTTGAAGGGGGACGCCGTGGGTGTCAAGCAAGAAGGCGGGATCCTCGAGCATTTCCTCCGAGAGGTAGAAGTGGAGTGTTTGCCGACGGAGATCCCGGCCTACGTGGAGTTTGATGTGAGCGCGTTGAAGATCGGCGATACGGTGCACGTGCGCGATCTGACCCCGCCGACCAATACCAAGATTACCAGCGATCCCGAGGGCGTCATTGCCTCCATCCAGAAGCCGAAGGAAGAAAAGCCCGAGGAAGTCGCGGCATCTCCGACCGAACCTGAAGTGATCCGCGAGAAGAAGGAAGAAGAAGCCCCGGGCCAGGTCGCTGCGAAGGGCGAACCTGAGGTCAAGAAAGAGAAAGAGAAAGAAGCAAAGTCTTGAAAATTCTTATTGGCTTAGGCAATCCGGGCCATACATTCGAGGGCACGCGGCACAACGTGGGCTTTGCGGTGATTCAGCTGTTGGCCAAGCGGCGCGGCATTGAGATCGGATGTCGTGTCCTCAGTGCAGCGGATGGGCGGCCGGCGGCGGTCTACGGCGAGTACGCGCTGGGAACTGAAACCGTGCGGCTGCTGATGCCGCTGACCATGATGAACGAGTCCGGCGAGGCGCTGCGAGGACTGCAGGTGCCGCTGGATCGCGTGTTCATCATCTGCGATGACGTGAACCTGCCGCTGGGCACGATTCGCGTGCGGCCCGACGGCGGACCGGGCGGCCATCATGGCCTGCAATCGTGCTGTGGCGTGTTGGGAACGGAGACGGTGCCGCGACTGCGCATCGGGGTGGGGAGCGAAGAGGCCCCGAAGGATCTGACCAATTTCGTCCTCTCACAGTTTCGCAGCCCTGAGCGGCCGGTCGTCAAACACGCCATTGAGCAGGCCGCGGATGCCTGTGAAACGTGGGTGCAAGAAGGAGTAGAGGTCACCATGAACCGATTCAATCGAACACAGGACGCCATGTCATGACGCGAGAGCGAGAATACGAAGCCCTCATCATTCTGCGGGCGGCGGGCACTGAGCCCGAAGTGGCCAAGCATGCCGCGCACGTCGAAGAGCAAGTGAAAAAAGCCGGCGGCAACATCGCCAGCTCACAGCCTATGGGACGACGCAAGCTCGCCTTTCGCATCTCCCGGCAGACCGAAGGCTACTACCACTTGCTGCGGTTCCACGCGCCGACGGAGCGCGTCGCCGAGCTTGAGCGGCTCTTTCGGCTCAACGACACGATCGTGCGCTTCATCATTCTCAGCGCCGAAGAAATCGAGGCCAGCCAGCCGCGTGCCGTGGTCGCAAACCGAGCGGACCACTGATGTCGATGAGCCTGAACCGCGTGCTCCTCATCGGCAACCTGACCAAGGATCCCGAGCTGCGCTACACCCCCAGCGGCACGCCGGTTGCCAACCTGCGCATGGCCGTGAACTCGACCTTCAAGGACCAGAGCGGCGCGAAGAAAGAAGAGACGTGTTTCGTCACGATCGTCGTCTGGAGCAAACAGGCGGAGCTGTGCAACCAATATTTGAAGAAAGGCCGGTCGATTTTCGTCGAAGGCCGGCTCCTCTATCGCAGTTGGGAAGCCGAAGGCAAGACCCGCTCGACGATGGAAGTGCGGGCGGATCGTGTGCAATTTCTCGGCGGGCCTGCCGGGGGGCAGGCGGGCCTGCCTGCCGCGACGGACGCGGCGCAGGCAGGGGGATCCCGAGAGGAACGGGAAAGCAGCGAGCCCATGGCCGGCGCGCGGGTGGAAGATGCGGACGCGGCACCCACCACGGAGAGTGGCGCGGATGCGGACATCCCCTTTTAAGATGCTGCACGAATGATCGTGTAACCGAAGGACGCACATGGCTATCGTACGCAGGGTCTTCGTCAAGAAAGCCTGCCGCTTCTGCTCCGAGAAGGTCGACCGCGTCGACTACAAGGATTTGGAGCGGATCGGGCGATACGTGACGGAACGAGGCAAAATTCTGCCCTCGCGCCTGACCGGCACCTGCGCCAAGCACCAACGAGTGCTGACTCGCGCCATCAAGCGTGCGCGGTTCATGGCGTTGCTGCCGTACGTGACGGTGTGAGTGTAGAAGTCAGAAGCTGGAATCTGGAAGCTGGAAGCTGGAAGCTGGAAACTAGAACATGCCCGGTATTTTCCAGCTTCCAACTTCTAGCTTCTAGCCTCCAATAATGAGGTGAGATGATGGACGTCGTCCTCTTGCAAGATGTCGATAAGTTAGGCGCAGAAGGCACGGTCATGCATGTGAAGCCCGGCTACGCCAGGAACTACTTGCTGCCCCGAGGCCTGGCGGTGGCGGCGACCCCGCAGCAGTTGAAGCTCGTCGAAGCCACCGCGCGGCGGCGCCAACAGCGCGCCGAGCAATTGAAGGCCGAGGCCGAAGCGCTCAAGCAAAAGCTTGAGGGCCGATCGCTGACCCTGAAGCTGAATGTCGGCGCGGACGACAAGCCGTTTGGCTCCATCACCACGCACGACCTCGCCGAGGCGCTGAAGCAGGACCAGGTGGCGATCGAGAAGCATGCGATTCAGCTGGAGCAGCCGATCAAGACGCTGGGCGTCTTTGATGTTCCGGTCAAGCTGCACACGCACGTGACGGCGACGTTGAAAGTGTGGGTTGTGAAAGCGTAATCATTGCCCCGTTGGCCTCACTGAAATATGGAACTGCCCGAGTTGACGACCCTGGAGCGCCTACCGCCGCAGAACCTCGATGCGGAGCAGGCGATCCTCGGCTCCATGCTCCTCGAAGAGGAGGCGATCGTCTGCGCCGCCGAGCTGCTTCAGGACGGCGCGTTCTACAAAGACGCCCACCGCAAAATTTTTACCGCCCTTCTCACCCTCTACAAGGCAAACACCCCGGTCGATCTTGTCACCATCACTGACGAACTCAAGAAGCGCAACCTTCTTGAGGAGGTGGGCGGGGCAAGCTACCTTGCGACTCTCACCAGTGTGGTTCCTACCGCGGCCAACGCGGAGCACTACTGCCGCATCGTGAAGCAGAAGGCCATCCTGCGCGACCTCATCCGGGCCACGACACGCATTGCGACCGAGTGCTACGAAGAGGCCATCGAGCCGGACCTCTTGCTCGATAAAGCTGAAACCTTGATCTTTGACATCGCCTCGAAAAAGCTCAAACGCGACGCGGTGGCCATGAAGGACATCATCAAGAGCTCGATCGAAATGATCGACCTGCTCTACCAGCGCAAGGGCATGATCACCGGCCTGCCGACCGGGTTCCTCGAGCTCGATCAGCAGCTGGCCGGCTTACAGCCGACGGATCTGATCGTGGTCGCCGGCCGCCCCGCAATGGGCAAGAGTAGTTTTGCGCTCTGCGTGGCGGAGCACGTCGCCCTGACCCAGAAGGCGGGGGTGGCGATCTTCAGCCTGGAGATGTCGAAGGAGCACCTCGTGCAGCGGATGCTCTGCTCGCATGCGCGCATCAACGCCCACAGCGTGCGCTCCGGCATGCTCTCCACGAGCGACTGGCCCAACCTCACGAAGGCGGCCGGCAAGCTGTCCGAGGCCCCGATCTTCGTCGATGACTCCCCGACCCTCTCGGTGCTGGAGCTGCGCGCCAAGGCGCGGCGGTTGAAGAGCCGCTACGACATCAGCCTCGTCATCCTCGACTACCTCCAGCTGATGAGCGAGTCGTCGATGGTGGAGAACCGCCAGCAGGAGATCGCCGTCATCTCCCGAAGCCTCAAGGCGCTGGCCCGCGAGCTCACCGTCCCGGTCATCGCCGTCAGCCAGCTCTCGCGGGCGCCGGAGC
>JACQHR010000020.1 GCA_016198905.1 Candidatus Omnitrophota bacterium
GCCTTCTGGCTGGCCGAAGCCGGCCTGGACCAGGCCATCAAGCGAATTCGGCAGAGCCCGATGAACGTCGACACGACGACGCCCTTTCTGTCAACCGTCACCATTGCGCAGAGCCTGACCGCCCCGACCTGGGCAGATCCGATTCCCAAGTTCCTATACCAAGTGACCTCGACGTATCAAGCGACTGGCTCCAGCGCTCCTACCACACTCCATACGACGGTGACCACCGATGCCACGATGACCGGCCTCTGGGCCAATAAGGATGTGACGTTGGCTGCCGGCTCCTGGGGTCTCGATGACGCAGATGGTGATAATGAACACGCCATCACTTACACCGGTGATGTGCGCAGCGCCAGCGGAACCCTTTACACTGTGGGGGTAGGCTATGGCACGACCATCCGCGGGAATGTCTCGATCGGACCACCCAAAGCCGCTGGTTATCGTGCTGCCTATACCAACGTGGTCGGTTCCAACCCGAGCACGGACGGCATTTACTTGGAGGTCGAGGACGGGGCCTCGTTACCAACCGGGCGCGTGACCGGCACGAAAGAAGCTAAGTCCGCGGTCGAGGCTCCGCTGCCCGAGGTGCCAGCGCTCTGCGCCGGCAGAGCGCTCGATCACGTTGAGGTGGCAGCGGAACAAATCCTGGAGGTCAGAGACGGCGATCTTCTCGACCGCTCTCCTAGAGGCGATGGCCGTATTTTGGTCTGCGCCAGCGAGCTGAACCTTTGGGAGAAGGCCCGGCTGACCTTTAGGAATCCGACGATGGTCTATTTGGGTCAGCATATGGGAGGAATCAGCAACTGGGGGACGATCAATGTGACGATCGGCACTACCCCGGATGATCGCGGGCTGACGATCATAAGCGATAAAGACATGAACTGGACCGAAGTCGGCCGTTTGGAGGGCTCTATTTACGCGCCTTACAGCGATCTAGAGTTGGCCCGCACAGATGAGGATCCTTACTCTGAGAGCGGAGGCTATGAGATGCAACCCTATCTGCGCATCCTGGGCTACATCGTGGCGGATAACATCGACATCGATGGCGTCAATGTGTCCGCCCACGTCTCCGGCGCCGGCACGTCCCACAGCGCGCCCCAAGTGAAAGCCTGGTCTTACTAACCTGTCCTTGGTTCGTCGAAAACCCCTTGCGATAGCTGCTGACGCCACGGGGCCTGCCCCGGCGCCACCCTGCGCCGTCCTCGCCCAGCGACTATCGCACCGGCTCTGCGGGCGGCACAGGGGACCCGTCGCCGGGTCACCCGTGGCCCACGAGTGAGCTTTTCGACAGAGCAACCTGTCCTATGCGCCGATGATTTTGACGATCACCCGCTTCTTGCGCCGACCGTCGAATTCCGCGTAGAACACCTGCTCCCACGGACCTAGATCGAGTGTTCCCTTCGTAATCGGCAACATCGCCTGATGCCCGACCAGCGTGCGCTTCAGATGCGCATCGCCATTGTCCTCACCCGTGAGGTGGTGCTTGTAGTCTTTTCCTGAAGGCGCGAGCCGCTCGACAAGCTCCCAGAAATCTTGCCAGAGTCCTTCCTCGTCATCATTGACCCAGATGCCGGCGGTGATGTGCATGGCCGAGACAAGGCAGAAGCCTTCCTGCACGCCGCTTTTCTTCACGAGCGCTTCAATCGTGTCGGTCATGTTGACCAAGTCTCGACGCTGCTTCGTGTTGAACCAGAGGTACTCGGTTAAGTGCTTCATGGGATGTTAGAAACTAGAAGCTGGAGGACTCAGACTTCCAGCTTCTGGAGTTCGAGTGGGAGTCCGAAGCTGACGTCTTCTCGCGTCAGCTCCCATTCTTCGACCTGAGTGGCTCCCAGGCGTTTGAGCGCGTCGACCACCTCTTGCACGAGATGCTCGGGCGCGGAAGCCCCGGACGTGACACCGACGCAACGGATGCCGTCAAACCATGTCGGGCGAATCTCGCGGGCGTCGTTGATGAGGTGCGCGCGCCGGCCGGCGTCTACCGCGACTTCCGTGAGGCGAATGGAGTTGGAGCTGTTCTTCGCGCCGATGACGAGAATCACTTCGGCTTCGCGCGCCATGGCTTTCACGGCGTTCTGCCGATTCTGCGTGGCGTAGCAGATGTCATCCTTCGACGGGGCGATGAGCTTGGGGAACCGCGCTCTCAGGACCTCGATGATGGCTTTCGTATCATCGACGCTCAGCGTGGTTTGCGTGACGATGGCGACCTTGTCGGGATGCTCGACATGAATGGCGCGCGCCTCCTCGAGGGTCTGTACGAGGCGAATCGCGGCGGGAACCTCGCCCATCGTGCCTTCCACTTCCTCATGGCCGGCGTGGCCGATGAGCAGCACCGCGTAGCCTTCCCGCGCATAGCGGATCGCCTCGACGTGGACTTTCGTGACCAGCGGGCAGGTCGCATCGACGACGCGCAAGCGGCGCGTCCTGGCCGTTTCGTGAACGGCGGGAGAAACACCGTGAGCGCTGAAGATGGCGGTCGAACCTTCAGGCACCTCGGTGAGCTCATCGACGAAGATGGCCCCCTTGGCGCGCAGCGCGTTGACGACGTGCGGGTTGTGCACGATCTCCTTGCGCACGTAGACCGGGCTGGGGAAGTGCCGCAGCGCTTGCTCGACCACCTCAATGGCGCGGTCGACGCCGGCGCAGAACCCTCGGGGTTTGGCTAAGATCACCTTCGTCGGTGGCATGGCGTCATTATAGGAACCGGCGATTGGAAGGCGCAAGGGGGAAATTCCGTCGAGGATGTGGATTAGGAACCGCTACAGCTGCTCACGACCGGCTGTTGCCACATCTTGATGACGCCGGCGTCCAGATCCTCGGAAGACTCTTCCGCCGCGCCAAGGTGGAGCTGAGCCTTGGCGTTGACGACGATGCGATTACCCACGACTCGGGAAATCGTGCTGTCATCTAGTGGGGGGTCGGAGGAGCCGCCATCGTCCTCACCGGGAGACTCGGAGCCGTCCGCATCCCCGACGATCCCTTCATCGGCGAACGTGTCGCTGTCGTAGCCGACGGTCACGGTGGCGTGCGGAGCGACAAGAGTCCCGGAAAAGTCGCTGCCTGCTCTGAGCAGGATTGGCCGCCCGTCAGCGACGCGCAGCTCAAACCCGCCCGGCATCGCCTCACCCCGGGTGTTTCTGGCATAAAGATCCGCGTGGGCGCCGATGCTGACCGAGTAGCGGCCGGTGTCCGCAGACGTTACGAAGATCTTGCTCTTAGCAGGCACGACCAGCGTGCCGTATGCTTTGACGGTGACGGATGAGAAACACTGTGTGGCGCCGGAGAGTTCCGCTGTTGCGTGGGGTTCCACGACGAGCGTTTGGCTGCAATCGAGGCCCTCGGGCACGACCGCCAGTTGGTTGGCTTGATCAAAAAACTCCTGGAAGCGATCACCGCTGACGGTGCCAATACGATCAAAGACCTGAGCTGCCGGCACACCCAGCGTTTGGCCCATCTTCTCACGCCACCGCGCCTGCTTGGAGGCGTTGCCCAGATTCCGGCCCTGGAGCGTGAGGCCTCTGACGCCGATGAGCTGGTAGGGGTTGGCGGTTTCAGGAATCACCAAGCGGCCTGCCGGCTCAGGCGGTGCTTGCAGTTCGGATCGCATACGGAAGTACGCGCCCTCGAAGGTACGGAACGGATCGCCGCGCACCTGCTCCTCCGAGCCGATGGCCAGCGTGCCTTCGACGGTGGCCCCGTAACCCACGACGATGCTCTTCACACCCACGAGTTGGCCTGGAAAGTGCAAAGCTGCCGGAGCGACGCGAACTTCGATGCACTGCTGCGGTCCCGTCGCGCCAAGCGCGCGGATGCGGCACGCCCCATCCACCAGCGAGGCGGTGACGGCGTAGGAGCCGCTTCCCACAGCGACGGGGTCGCCTGTCGGGTGCAGAGTCTGAGCGAGGGTGTCGCAGGTGGCAGCCGAGAAACTCTGCTGTTTCCACTCTCCCAGCGCCTCGTCAATGCCGGCTTCCGCTAATTGAAAAGCTTTCATTTGGCTGACCCTGAGCTCAGCGGTGTGCAGCGTGGAGACGGATTGAGTCAGCAGGCTGCTGCTGAGTATGACGAGCATGAGGACGATCACATAGATTGTGGCGAGCATGTCCTAACCTCTTTACCTATTTTAAAGATACCTAACAAGAGACGCCACGAGCAACTCCACAGACTTGAACATGCTCAAGTGGACGGAGCGAGCTCCCGCTCGAAGAAGCGGCAGCTGCGCCACTTCAGGTACGGCAGTATGAGATAGGACGTGTAGTGGCCGAGGGGGAGCAAGGAGACCTCAGGGCGGCCGAGCGCTTTCCACAAGCGAAAGGCATTCTCCCGTCCGATGGTGCGATCGGCCAGCGCAATGAACATGAAGAGGTGTCGGCCATCGACGTAGGGTGCCAGCCGGATCGGGTCGGTCTTGATCTCCTCGTGCAGGCGCCGGCGCAGCGTCGACAAATCCATGTGATTATGCGTAAGATAGCGCGTGCGTGGTTTCGTCAGCAGCTTGTCATGCGAGTTGCAGATGATCTCGGCGATGCCGCCACCGGCCAGGGCTACCACATGCACACGCAAGCGCGGCTCCACCGCCGCGGTCATAACGCCGGCGATGCCGCCCATGCTGATGCCGAAGCTGCCCATGCGGTGCGCATCGACGCGGTCGTTCACCTCCATCCAGTCGACGATCTGCCGGATGCGCAGAACCCCTTGCCGCAGCAACAGCTCGATGTGCGCGACGTCGCGATCCGGAGAGATTTTCAGCGTTTTACGGTGCACGAGGGCGACATGAAACCCATGACGGGCCAGGTAGCGGCAGACTCCGCGCTCCAGCGGATAATCGCCTCCAAGAATCGGATTAAACAGAATGGCCGCGCGGCGCCCGGACCGCGTGGACTCATACCATTCGAACTCCACGACGGGTTCGGTGGGCTCAAAATCCTTCACCGACAGCGGAAAGCGCACCAGGAATTCGCGGTACGCTCGATGTGTGGCGATCGGCTCGATGGTCGCCTGATGCGTGTGGCTGGGATAATCGTAGTAGGCGGCGATGTCGGCAGGCAGAGGCTGAGGCGCTGTGAGCGCGCGGGAGCCGGCGAGGTGAGCGCATCCGCTCACAGCACCAGACAACAGACCACAGACAACAGACCACAGGATGAGAATACGCAACACTCTCATGCGGCTCATTGAGCCTGATTCCCATCCTGTCCTTGTGCCGTCGGCGAGGTAGTTGCTTCGTTGCCGGGAGCAGCGGTCGGTTCCGTGGCGACGTTGTCCTGTTTTTGATTTTGGTCTGCTGTCTGCTGTCTGCTGTCTGCTGTCTGCTTTGTGCTTTGTGCTGGAGCATCGGGAGACTTGACGTAAATCGGATTCGAATAAATCCACGGCTTGCCTTGACGGACGACTTCGACGCGATAGGCGCCCGGTTGCGTGACATCGAAGTGCCAGAGCGTCTCCGCCGTCGTCGCCACAGGCTGTCCGTCGCGGAACAGGGTCACGTGCCCCGGCATAGGCACAGACGCGGTCAGCCGCAGGCCAGGCTCCAGCGCGACCTCATCGCCCATGATGCCCACGACCTGGTCGTTGCGCTCTGCCATGAACATGAATCCCTTCGCTTCGGCGAGCAATTCGATGGCCAGGTACGTGTGGCCGTTGCGCAGCGCGTCATAGACGGCGTCTTTATCGAATGTGGTGTTTGTCGGCACCAGCACGTGCGTGCGGACCAGCTGAAACATGATTTCATAAGGAGCAAATACTAACCCGAAGGCGTGAAATTCGTGGGCGTCGGCGCCCCCGATGCCCACGACCTTGCCATGCTGTTTGATGAGCTCGTCCCACTTAGCGAGAGGATCATAGGGGCGATCGAGAATGGACAGATAAAACGGCTCGACAGGCGCGCTCAGCGTCCACAGCGCCAGCCGCAACTTGTTTTCATCCAAGGTGTCGTGGGCCGCGTTGTAGGCTTCAATTCCGGTGAATCCCGTCACCGACCAATCCCGCCAGCGCCCGTTCTTGAAATACGGGTGCGCGATGAACCCGAACCCGCCTTGGCGCGTGACCTCGTCGATGATTTGTTGCGTGGTAAACTTGCTGCGGTCGATCTCTTGGTTCACATTGAACGCGAGATAATGCCCGCCGCGAGTAGAGATTTCCGTGCCGATGAGGACGAGCGTGGTCCCATGCCAGCCCTGCTTGCCTTCCGTGAGGAGGCGCAGATTGTTGTGTTCGGTCACGATGACGTAGTCCAGCCGCTGGCCGTTGGCGACGCGCACGACATCCTCAAACGTGCCATGCGCGTCATGCGAGTAGGTCGTGTGGATATGCAGCGCGCCGACGTAGTCACGGTAGCCATCACTGCGAGGTGTCTGGGTGTGTTCGCCGGCGCGGGCGGTGAGCGGATGCTCGATGCGTGTCAGCGCCGTACAACCAGTCAAAAGCACACAGCACACAGCACACAGCACACAAAAGAACGGAACAATAAGGTGATACACCTTGAGAGCGATTCTTGACTGTTTGCTTTGTGCTGTTTGCTTTGTGCTGTGTGCTTTGTGCTATCTGCGGTGTCCTTCGCATATCACGTTTCCGACCGTCCGGTGAAGGCAAACGAGGCCAGATGCAGGGTCGGCATGATCGCGCAGCCCAGTTCCTGGCTTGGGTCGGCGATAAGGCGGCGCTCGCGGGACACGCCCAGCACGTGGCGAAACGATTCGAGCAGACTTTGCGTAAACCGCATCGTCGTCACTGGGCGGCTGAGTTTGCCGTGTTCGATGAGAAACGTGCCTTCGCGCGTGAGACCTGTCATCAGCGCTTCACGCGGATTCAACAATCCGTTGACGTAATGGAAGCGCGGAATCAAGAGCCCGCGCTTGCAGCGGCGGATCATCTCGGAGACTTTCGCAGTGCCGGAGGCGATTCCCAGATGCAGCGGAAACGGCCCTTCGGTTTCCGTCGCCGGCATCGCATGGCCGGTGGAGACGTGGCCGAACCG
The DNA here is from genome assembly GCA_016198905.1 of Candidatus Omnitrophota bacterium. Classification (GTDB taxonomy): domain Bacteria; phylum Omnitrophota; class Gorgyraeia; order Aquiviventales; family Aquiviventaceae; genus JACQHR01. The sequence goes on from JACQHR010000020.1 coordinate 6,974, forward strand.
CGCGCCGTAGAGCGAGTCATAGACGATGCCGGAGGCTTGGCCCTTCTCGATGAACGTCACGCGCTGTTTGGGTGTGCCTTCAAAGTCAAACGGCAGGCGCAAGCTCGAGGACTCCATGCCATCATCATAGATCGTCAGCTCGGGCGCCATCAGTTGCTCGCCCATGCGTCCGGCCATGAAGCTGGTGCGCTCCTGCACGCTCTTTGCGCCAAAGGCGGTGTAGCCCAGCCACGTCACCAACTCCGAAACCGCTTCCGGCTCGAGGATGACTTCATAGTTGCCAAGCGGCAGCGTCACCGGCTCCTCTTGGGACAGCGATTGGCTCAATGAGCGCTTCAGCAGATCGTGCAGATCAAGCCGCGTCACATCGCAATGCACGCCGCTGACATACCCGGAGAGCTTGCGATACATCGTGACGAGCTTGGCACCCGAGACGGTCGACGCCGTATAGCACGCGACCCCCGCCGAGTTCGCGACGGCAAATTCATCAGCGCCGGTGACGAACGAGCCCGCGAGCGTTGCCCCGGCTCCCTTGCACAATTGCATCAACCGCTTCAAGGATGCCACACACGCCACTGGGCTGATGCGAGCCGTCTCGGCTATATAATCGTCGCTGAATTGGATGCGATGGCGGCTGGGCAAATCCGGCAGGTCGGCCTGCACCGGCGAATGCTGGGCGATCGTCATGGCGGCCTTGACGCATCGGGTGAGCCCATCGGGCGTCAACGTTTCTGCGCTGGCGACCCCGACGCGGCGCTCGCGGAGGACCTTGACTGTGACGTCGATAGTTTCTTGGAGCACATCTTGATGGATCGCCTCATAGGCGAATCGAAACACGCGCCGGACTTTGGCGTGCGCGGCGATGCTGACGCCATCGGCCTTCGTGCGCTTCACGAGCTTCGATAAGGTGCCAAGCAAACGCGCGTGACCGATCATTTGGCAGGAGCGACGGTGGTCCCGTCGAAGCGGGCGAAGGATGATCCGTGCCCGACGTGCATGAGCTGCATCGGCTCGCCCTTGGCGCAATTCGGCACGCCCCACAACCGCCAGTCTGTTCGCCGGCCCACACCGGTGCACCGGCCCCAGAACTTCGGCGTAATCCCGGTGTAGAGCGGATTCTTCACGACGGCGCCGACTTTACCGTTCACGATCTCCCAGCCGATCTCCGTCGTGAACTGGAAATTCAATCGCCGGTCATCGATCGACCAGCTCTTGTTGGTCGAGAGCAAATACCCGTGCGTGACACCGTGGTAGAGCTCATCGAGTGTGGCCTGGCCGGGTTCGAGATTGACGTTCGTCATGCGCACCAGCGGCGGAACACTCCATCCATCCGCGCGCATCGCCCCGCCGCTTGCCGCCAACTGCAATCGGGCCGCTGACTCGCGCGAATTCAGATACCCAACGAAGCGACCTTTATGCACCAGCTCCACGCGCTGCGCCGGCACCCCTTCATCGTCGTACGCAAAGCTGCCCACGCCGCCGGGTACCGTCGCATCGGCGACGATCGTCACCTGGTCGGAGCCATAGCGCAATTTCCCGAGGTGCTCGGGCGTGAGAAAACTGCCGCCGGCGTAGCTCAGCTCTTGTCCCAGCGCGCGATCCAGCTCAACCGGATGGCCGCACGATTCGTGCAGCTGCATGACGACTTGCGTCGGATCCAGGATGATCGTAGTCTCGCCCGCGCGAGGCGGCTCTGCGCGCAGCAGCTGCAGGACTTCTTCCTGCGCGGTCTTCGCTCCGCCGACAAGGTCAAGGCTTTTGACGTATTCATAGCCGGCTTGGGCCAACGCGCCATGATGCGAGTTGGGATAGCTGCGAGTTTGCACCTCATGACCCGATTGCGCGACGACCTCAAGGCCTCCACCGCTTTCGATAAGGGTCTGTTCGATCCGCGCTCCTTCCGTCGAGCAGAAGAGTTTGTGGCGCTTGAAGAAATCCATGTGCGTCGTGGCGCGCTTGATGGTGTCAGGACCAAGCAGCGTGGTGTTCGCCCAGAGCAGGTAATCGAGCTTCTTCGAGAGCGGCACATCGAAGGGGTCGATGTCGAAACGGGAGGCATGGTGGACCTTGGCAGGCTTCACAGGGGTAAGCGGCCGAGGCTGCTTGTTGATGAGCGCGCAGGCTTTGGCGAGTTCAATCGCGTGCGCAAGGGTTTTCGTCAGGTTCTGCCGCGTGACGTGCGGAGTGGAGGCAAAGCCCCAGGAACCATTGAGGAGTACGCGGATGCCAACACCGGCGCTTTCGAACAGGCTGATCGAGGAGACGCGGCCTTCTTCAGCGACGAGACTTTCGTGGAGGAGTGATTCGGCGCGGACATCGGCGTAGTCCACGCCGCGGCGCTTGAGATCGCGGATGAGTTGGGCGACGAGCTCACGGGGTAGGGCGCGTGTTGTCATGAGAGTGTGATTAGTCAAAAATGATAACATAGCCGCTGGCGCTTGTCTGTAGCCAGCGTCCCACGGTAGTGGTCAAGTTTGGCGGGTCCTGCCGCTGCGCCACCCCACGTCCGTCCTCGCCCGGCGACTATCGCGCCGGTTCTGCGGGCGGCCGTGGGGGCCTCGGCTCCGCGTCACCCACCAAACTTGACCATCACCCGCCCACACGAGGGACGAGGTCACATTGTGCCGCGCGCTGAGCTTGGTATAGAATAGACGCTCAATGGACTACATCCCTCGTCGTCTGCTCGACCGCGCGATCGCGCGCCTTGACCGTCGAGAACTGGCGGACCGGCTGCACGCGATGCGCGCCCTCGCCAGCGCGTGCGGCGTGCGCTACGTCGATGACGCCGGCCGGCCGCGCACGATCGACATCACGCTCAAGCCATGGGTGCTGACGAACCAGCAAGTCCTCGCCTTCCATCACGTCATCCAGCAGTTGGCCGAAGCGCTCTTGCGCGTCTCACATCTGTATGCGCGCCTGTCATCCGTGCAGGAGGTCATCCGCTTTGAGCCGCGGCGCGAAGCGTGGATGCGATTGTGCGCGCACCCGAGGGCGCGGCCGATGGCGGTCGTCGGGCGGCTCGATTCCACGGCGATCTACGATGACGCGGGGTGGCGGCGGGATTTTCGCATGCTCGAACCCAACGCCGTCGGCGTCGGCGGAGTGTATTACGCGCCAACGAGCTGTGCGATCGTCATGGACGTGCTCGGCGATGTGCTCGAGCGCGCGTTTCCCGGACGCGCCATCACCGCGACACCTGATCCCCGGCAATTGTTGATCGACGAGCTGCGCGCGGTGGCGACACGATTGCACCGTCCGGTGCGCGGGGTGGCTCTCATCGAGAACACGGACTTCACGACCGGCACCGATGAGTTTCGCGAGCTGGCGCGCGACTTGAAGCTACGAGGCTTGAAGGCGGTCGTTGCGGATCCGCGCGAGCTGCGGCTGGTGCGCGGCCGGCTGATGGCCGGGCGCACGCCGGTGGATTTTCTCTATCGCGATTCCGAGCTCGAAGAGTTTGTCGACATGGAGCGCCGCGGCTACCGGCTCACTGCGCTGCGCCAGGCGATTCAGGAGGGCCGGCTCATCTCAGGGCTCACGTGGGAGTTCGATCAGAAATCCGCATGGGAAATTTTCACCGACGCGCGCTACGCGAAATATTTTACCGCCGCGCAGCGGCGGCTCTTTCGCGAGCATCTCTTATGGACGCGGCTCGTGCGCGATGCGCGCGTGACGGATCTTTCCGGCCGCATGGTCGATCTGCCGGCCTTCATCCGGCGTAACCGTCAGCGGCTGGTGCTGAAACCCAATACGCTCTTTGGCGGAGAGGGCGTGATGCTCGGGCGCATGGTGAGCCAGCGCGAGTGGGAAGCGCAACTGCACCGCGCGCTCAAAGGAAGAACCCGCTACGTGGTGCAGCAGCTGGCGCACATCCCGACGGATACGTTTCCGATGTTGAGCAAGGATGGCACCGTGCGGCAGGTCGAACGCCACGTGGTCTCAGGCTTCTTCTTTAATTCCTCCGGCATCGGCCTCATCGGGCGCTTCTCAGGCCAGCCCGTCGTCAACGTCTCCCGCGGCGGCGGCCTTGTCTCCGCCCTGTGGGTGCATTGAAATGGTGGGGGATTCGTTAACATGCTGATCCAAAGGAAACATCCTGTGCGGAGCGGTGTCCTCTGGGGGTCTGGAATTGCCCTCGTCATCGGCCTTGCAGCTGTCGTCGTTAACTGCATCGACATCCTCTTGTCTCATCGCCTGAGCTACAGCGATTTTGAATGGAGCGGACTCCATCCGGTTGCTTGGGCCTTAGTCCGTTACGGTCTATTCAATGGTTTTTGGACTCAGATACCAGATTGGTCAATCTTTCGAGACTTTGGATTGGAGTGGGTTGCGTTGACAGCGGGAGCCTACTGTTTCGTCGGTCGACAATTTCCGACCGCAGAAACCAAGCGCCAGTACGTGCTTGGTTTCCTGCTGGCGTTCCTCGTTGCGAATCTTGTGATCACCCAGGTCGCACACATCATCCTGTTTGTCGTGTCTGTCGCCAAGTTCGGCTTCGTGTAAGACCATTGAAGTGACTCGAGAAAACGGGAAAACTGAAGAGACCAGCGCCGGCCTAGCTAGCGCCGACACCATTTCGCCCGGCACTAGTTTTCATGAGAAGCAAGACTGCATCTGAAGAGTGCTTGGGACACGTTTAGGGTATAATACTTATCGGCTCTAGACATATAGATATTATTCTGGCTGGATGGTGGTATGCTAACCATCCAGGCAGCCCTCGGAGCCAGAGTACGGAGGCTTAGAAAGCGGAAGGGTTGGTCACAGGAAGAGCTTGCCGAGCGTTGCGGTCACCACTGGACGTATATCGGTGGTCTTGAGCGAGGCGAGCGTAATGCCACCCTTCAAATCATCGCCGATATTGCGCAGGCGTTCGGTGTGCCTGTGCGCGAACTATTTTCTCCAGGGGACGGAAAATGACCGGCCATCCTCTGGAGGAGCTGTTAAATGCCAAGGCAGTAGACATTCTATCAGCAATCCAAAAGGGACATCGTGCGGTTGTTGACGTAAAGGGCAAGCTGGCCGAATACTTTTTGGAGAAACGCTTGGCAGAGCTTCAGGCGCAAGGTGTTATCGAGGATTTCTGCTGGTTTATACTGCTCCCCATTAAGGCATGAGCCTCGCTAACCGAGTACACTGATGGCTGAACAACGGAGGTTCAGCCATGCCACGACGCAAGTGGGACGCTCGCACGAAAGCCCTGATCGTGCTTCAGGGCCTCAAGGGCACGCC
>JACQHR010000022.1 GCA_016198905.1 Candidatus Omnitrophota bacterium
ACGACGCTCAAGACGATCATCGGCCTCGTCAAGCCACGCTCCGGTCGCGTCGTGCTCGGCGACGAGGACGTCACACGCCTTCCGACGCACGTCCTCGCCCGGCGCGGGATCTGCCTGATCCCCGAGGACCGCCAGGTCTTTCCCAACCTGACGGTCTCCGAGAACCTCAAGATGAGCCGCTTGCCGGTCGACGGCGGCAAGCGTCTCGGCGACTTCCTCGACTGGGTGTTCATGCTGTTCCCGCGCCTCGGGGAGCGCGCGTCCCACAAGGGCGCACAGCTCTCCGGCGGCGAGCAGCAGATGCTGGCGATCGCGCGCGGCCTCATGGCCAGGCCGAAGCTGCTCTTATTGGATGAGCCCTCGCTCGGCCTGGCTCCGAAACTCGTCGTGACGATCTTCGAAACGATCCAGCGCATCAACGCGGAGGGGATGACGATTTTACTCGTCGAGCAGAACGCGTACCTCGCGCTGAAGATCGCCCACCGAGGCTACGTGCTGGAAGCCGGCCGCATCGTCCTGACGGATACCGCGAAAGCGCTCGCCTCCAACCCCCAAGTCAAAGCCGCCTACCTCGGCGGATAAGCATGAGTAAACCGCACAGAAGACGCGGGGTCCGACACGCTGTCTGGTTTGGCTGTATCGGCCTGTTCGCGATGCTGCTCTGGAGCAGTTGGAGTCGTTCCGTCCATCTCCCTCGACCGCACAGGATCGAGCGGGCCATTGCCCGGGCGGTGAGATTCCTCGAACGCTCCCAGTTGCCCTCTGGCGCGTTTCCCGGCCGCTACTGCCAGACGCGCGAGCTCACGAATTGCGTGGAGGACGTCACGCCGTTTGTCTCCACCTTCGTGCTCCATACTCTTTCATTTCTCCCGCCTGAGCGCACGCAGCGACTTCGCGGACCAGCCATTACTTTTCTCATGACATCACAGCATAGCCCAGGCCTGTGGAGTTACTGGCCCAAGCAGAGCCCGCGCCATATCTGGACGCCGCCCGACCTCGACGATACCGCGTGCGCGCAGGCAGCTCTGCATCGACTGGGTCAGCCGCTGCGCGACGGCACTGAGCTGATTCTGCGCGCGCAGACACCCGACGGACTGTTCTGGACCTGGATTGATCTGGCTCCAGAAGCGAACGAAGTGGATTGCGCGGTCACGGCCAATGCGCTGTATGCGCTGGCATTAGCAGGCCGGCCCCAACCTCGCGTGGTGAACTATTTGAACGAGGTGATGGCGACCCGGCAGTTTGACGGCTGCAGCCACTACTATCTCAAACCGGAGGCGCTCTTTTATTTCATCTCGAGGGCCTATCGCGATGGAAGCGTTGAAGCACTGAAACCTGCGGTGACGCAGGCCAGCGAGGTCCTCCGCAGCCGGCAACAGCCAGACGGAGGATTTGGCGATACCCCGACCACGGCATTTGCCGCACTGACGTGGCTGAATGCGGGTAACTTGGATGAAGATGTTCAGCGAGCGATGAGCTGGTTAGTCGCCCGTCAACGGCGGGATGGCGGGTGGGAAACCCCGGCGGTCTATGCGCGGGTGGTCGGCGGGCCGTTGACGTGGTCGTTCTTCGGATCAGAAGCCATGGTGAGCGCGTTGGGGCTTGAGGCGCTCATCAAGGCGCGGGATCAATCGATCCAATAGCGGAACGTGAGCGGCCGGCCCCGCCGCTCAATCGCCACATCCGCCTGAGCGAGCCACCGAAACTTCAGGTACATCTCGTAGAGGCTCTGGAGCGGCTCGCCGTTGACAGATTGAATGAGATCGCCGCCGCGCAGGCCCAGGTCCCGGTAGAACGCGCAGCGCTCCATCTGCTTCCCCACCCGATAGCCGACGAGCCGGTCGCCCTCATAGAGCGGGGTCAGCGCCGTTTCTGCCAACGAGATGATCGGCACGAAGTCACGCGTCATCCGCGCGATCATCCCCGCGCGCGATAGGCGCCACTCAGACTCGGAGAGCCGGACGATGCCGTCATCAATCGATCGGAGGACTCGCGATCGCTCGAGCATAGGTCCCATCGGTTCACCAGGCAGCGACAGCAGCAGTCCGACGGTGCTCAACCCAAAGAGCACGCGAGCGATCGCGTGAACCATCATCGCATCTGGTAGGTCAGCGTCACAGGGTGATCGTCGCGCTCAACTTGGACCTGAATGACGTCGGCCTGCGTCAGCTGGGAAGACAGCCGCAGCATGAGCGCAGGATCCGTGACGGACTGGCCGTTGACCGCGCGGATCACATCGCCTGTCTGAAACCCACTCTGATGGAGGATTCCATCGGTTGGAACCGAAGCGAACCGGACACCAACCAATTTCCCCCCGGTAAACGTCGGCCGCAATGCCGCCTCGCGCGCCAACTGAAATGGGTGCTCTTTGAGCACGGACCAGACCACCTCACGATCAACGCGCCACTCGGTCTCGGATACCGGGTGGATAGCTGCCGTGAGTGTCTGTGTCTCATCTTCGCTCAGCGCCTGCGGCCCAATGATCTGTTCCACGAGAGACTCCCACATGCCCATCTCGTTGGCCTCTGAGCCGGCCTCGAGTCCGACGCGGACTTCCTCCCGACCATTCCTCAGCGTCATCTCACCGCGCGCAATCGCCAGAAGCTGACGACCCTGAACCGTCTCTCCGACCCTGTACGACTGTCGCTTACCTGTCACTCCATCCTCGACGATGGCCACAGAGCTCGCCACCCCATCTGCAATCAGCGTCCCCAGCAGGTGAACGTTGAGCGGGGGCAACGTCTCGCCATGAGACGAAGCATTTGCCGGCTGCGGTGCGGGCTTGTGAACGGTTGTCGGGCGAGGAGATGTCTCTGTTGGTCGCGCTTGCCTCAGCAGGCCGCCGTGTACTGTTGAAACATCGAGTTGGGGCTCATGCTGTGGGAATAGTTGGTCCAATCTCTTCGGGGGCCGCAGAATCGTCACAAGCCCTATGGCGGTGATGGAGAGTCCAACCGCCCAGTAGACGCTGGCCGGCCATCCCCGACGCATCATTGCGATACGCTCACATCACCTACGCGCCCACCGTGCGCAGTCATCCACCACTGGACGCCTCCGACCATGGGGCGCAACGCCGCCCGTACGAGAAACCTCAGCAATGGCTTGTCGCTGATGAAGCGAGCGAGCGGAGGACTGGTGCGGTAGTACCACTGGACGAATCCTTGGCTGGCGGGATACGTGAGCAGCACCTGATCACGGAACTCCCGCAGCGTCTGCACCTCAGCCGCCAGCGGCGTGCCGTAGGCCGCAGTGGCAAGAAAGCAAGCATCCAAGACCGTGATAGTCACCGTCTCAGCATTGCTGAGGCCGCTTCCATCCGTGACGGTAAACGTCACATGATAGTCCTTGCCATTTGGTGCGGGTCCTCCTTGGGTGGAGTTCGGCGTCCACGTGAACATTCTCGTTGAGGGATTAAAGGACGCGCCGGAAGGCAACGGGCTGGCGGCGTAGGTCAAGGCATCCCCGTCAGGGTCGGAAGCGGACACCGTGAAGCTCAACAACCGCTCCACGATGGCAGCTTTTTTCCGGATCAAGTTGAGGACCGGCTGGTGCCGCATGACTGGAAATTGGGCCAAGACGGCTGTTCGGATGCTTGGATGGCTCATGAAGTACCGCTGAGGAAGACCGGTGCGGTAATTCTCGATCATCAAGGCTTCAGGCCCGACATCGATGCCGACATAGAGCGGCGAGTAGGCCGTCACGGGTTGCCCACCTTGCAGTTGGGTCTTGAGCGAATCACGCGGTCCGTAAGGACCCCAGAGCCCGCTGTAATGGGTGTTGTAGTAATTGAGCAACGCCTGAAACGCCAGGTTGTTGTTCAGCAGTTCGCTGGATGAATTGCGCACGAGCGGCATGGCGCTGATGGCCCCGTAGGGCGGGACCGTGCCGTCGTGCAACGGCTCCCCGTTATTGGCCTCCGCGGGCTTCGTACCGTTCTCACCGAAATACGATCCATTAGGTCGATAGCATGCGGAGAGCCCCCACTGCTTCTCGCTATAGGTTAAGAACTGGCCGGCTTGGTCACGGACAAATTGCCGGTTGGCCAAGGCTGCGTCTCTGGCGTTGTTAAACCAGTCAACAGGCTGCACCGTTGATTGCGCTGAAGCCGGATCATCGACTCCCATGGCTTTGAAATCGAAGAAGATGTGGCCAAAGAGGTAGGTGAAGAGCGAACCAAAGTAGCTGTTCACGACGTTGTAGCCGGCATAGCTGCGGGCAACACGCGGCCACGCGTAGAGGCTGCCCCTGAAACCCAGATTCGTCGGCGTCCTGGCTAACGCCAGCAGGTTGATGAGGAGGACCTCATCCGTCGGCCGATCCCACTCTTGGCGCGAGAGATACCCCTGTTGATCTCGTGGAACGACGTCGAACCCTGACGTCAGCTCCGGCTTCCACGCATGGTAAAACCGCTTGGTGGCCGCATCGAAGAAGTAACTCCAATCCACCCCATTGAAGAGCGCATTCGCGCGCGCCTGAACCGTTCCGCCGAAGTACTGACCGGCGCTCAACGCCCCGGCGAGCAGCAGCGCCATGTCAACCGTCGAGACCTCGCTTGCGCCGACCCGCGCTCCCGTCCCATCGACGAAATGGTAGAGCAACCCTGCCTTCCCATAACGTGCGGGATCGCTCGCCTGCTGTTGCTGAGCCTGCACGGCGGCGTCGAGGATCTGTTGGACGCGTGCCCGGGCTTGGGATTCCGTCACGGTCCACTCAAGATTCGAGCCCGATCGCTCGGCCAGGACCGCCAGCGTCGCTAAGCCGAAGCCTGTGGCTGCGATGCTCGCCTGCGGCGCATTCGTCAGATCGCGCACGAAGCCGTTGCCGGCCAACGCCTGTTCCCAGAAGTATCGGGCCGCCAGGGCTTCTGTGTAGTCCAGGAGGCTCTCGCCAACGCGTGTCGGTGGCTGCGTGTATCCCAACTGCATCCGATCCCACGCCGTCTCCGTTGCTGCGGCGGAGTTTCCCGCCAGGACCGCGCTGCTGATGCACAGCAGACCCAGGATGCCACAGACGCGAGCCCAGGAGTGTCGCGGCTTCCAGACTTCATGAACGGACATCATCTTCCACCCCCTGTTCGCGACCACACGCCTGCGAGCGACACCACGGGTCGTAAGAGCAGACGGACCGCGCTGCGAAGAGCAGGATGCCGCGCGATGGCCTGCGCGATGGGCGGGCTGAGATGCTCGTACCATTTCACAAGCGCTCGGCCGCTTGGATGAGCCAAGAGGACGTCATCGCGGAACTGCTGCAGGACCTGGATCTCTTTAGCCATCGGGGAGCCGTAGGCCGCGGTGGCGATGAAGCAGGCGCTGGCCTTCACCGTTACGATCTGGGAAGATGAGAACCCCGTCACATCGGTCGCAGTAAACGTGACCGGGTAGCTGCCCAACTGCTCCTGCGTCGGCGTCCAGACGAATGTCCCTGTCCCGTTGCCGTTGTCGGTGAAGGTCGCCCCCATGCGCTCAAGCGGCACGCCGCTTGCCGCGAGGCTGAACGCCTCCCCCTCCGGCTCGGTCGCCTTGACCGTCAAGGTGAACGTCTGGTTCACGACGGCCGTCTGGTCCTCCAGGTGATCGAACAGCGGAGGGCTGGTGAGGATCGTGACGTAGACATCCTCATTAGGACCGTGCTGGTCGGTCTGCCAGACGACCAAATTGTCTGCAACCGCTGGAACCCATTGTTGGTTGTTCCTAACCTCAAGTTCCCGCTTAGGACAGGTCTTGCTGGTAGCGTCGTACTCGCAGAAATAGATATCCAAGCCGGTTCCAACATTGGATTCATGCCAGACGATCAAGTCCCGATCGATGTCAGGAGCACCCTGTGGTTGTGGTCCTCCCGCGATCAACTGAGGCGGACACTTGCCGGTTGCTGAATTGATCTCGCACATGTAGATATCGCCGTTGTAGATATCGCCATCGAGGCGCTCATCTTGCCAGACGATGCGCTTGCCGGAGATGGCGGCGTGAGCCTGTACTCCTGCTCCGCCGGCAATGAGCTTCGGCGGACATGTGCGTGTCGCTGGGTTGTAGGTGCACGCGAAGACATCGGCATCATCGCCGCGCGCCGCGTACCACACAATCCTGGTTCCGGACACATCCGGTCTGACGGCGCTCACAGCCGGATCAACCGCCAGCGGTTGAATGGGACAACGGCCTGTGGCCGGATCGTACTCGCACAAGTACAAATCGCTGTCCCCACCGCCCGATGGAGTCTGATTCCAGACAATGAGCGTGCCATCGATAGCGGGCGAAAACTGGTTGGACGTATCGAACGTCAGTTGCCGCTCGGCACCCTGGCAATTTGCTGTGGACACATCGTAGTCGCAGATGAAGAGATCGTAGTTTCCGTTTCTCGAATCGCTCCAGACAATCCGAGTTCCGTCAGTGGCCGGGCTACCCTGATGGGACGGCTGATCCACGACGAATCTTCCCCCACAGTAGTAATGAGGTACGCCTGAGATGGCAAGCTGACACCCCTGCAGGTCCATATCTGTGTAGGTGCCCTCCGCCCAGACAATCAGGCCGCCCTTACCTACCGCCGCATCGCGAGAGACGGTCGTGCTGGAATCGAGGAACATCTTTTGGCGGATCTGGCGCTGCTGCGCAGAAAGCGGCGGGGCAGTCAACACCAGCGCGGAGATTGTCGCAACGACCGTCAGCGCCAAGTGAAACCGACCATGACGCGCAGCGCATGCTGGACGCATCGTGCACCTCGCGCGGGACCTATCAACAACACCTGCAACTATGTTACTACAGGGCAGGACCCTGCGCCACGACTCAGCAAGCGCCGTCAAGAGTGAGGCAGGGAACCATTGGGGACGTTTCTATTGCTTGTTAGAGGAGGACGCGCGAGTAGCGGACAAAGGGACGCGGAGGGGGCGGCGGACCGAAGCGGCCCATCATAGAGGCAAACGTCACGTATTGATCGAGCGTCACGGTGCGTCGTTGGGCCGCCTGACGGAGCCGCTCAAAGTCCCGGCGCAATTGTGCTGAGCGGCTCATCTCGAGCCAGTCGCGTCGTTCTTCTTCACTCAGCATCACCAAACCGCTTCTTCAATTGGCGTCCTTCCTCACCCAAGTCGAAGAGGTCATAATATTCCTGGATACGTGACCAATCCATGGCCCCTCCATGCGCTGCGGCGAGCAATTCAACGTCGGCCATATCTTGAACCTTGCGCAAGGGGTTGTTCGCGATGGCTTGGACCTTGAAGCCAATGACGTCCTCGGGCGCCAAGACACGAATGGTTTGAGTCCCACCGAAAATCGGCACGAGACGACTCCGCTGCAGCATCTGCAGACTCGCAGGACGGAACGCGTGCAAGACATCGACATCGCCCCAGGCATCTTGTGGATGGCTGTAATGCGAGACATTCTCGGTGAGGGCACGACGCTGATACCCAAGCGACGTCAGCAGGCCATGGAGCACACCAAGATCGTCCCGGTGAACCAAGAGATCGAAGTCCATTGTGGCTCGAGGGACTCCAAGCGCACCCATCGCAAAGCCCCCGATCACGCCGTAGCGCAGTTGTTGCCGTTCAAACTCTGTGAGAAGTGCTTTGAGCACGCGCTCGAAATCCATGGACAGCATGATACGCTCTGGCAGACGATGCGGCAAGTCTCACAGTCTCGGCGTGCGCGACGCCTGAGGTCGCGTCTCCGGAAGGAATGTCAGCGAGTCGGCGCCGGCGAGGGATGGTAGGCCTTGCGTTCGATCTTGGTAAAGAGGCTGTACGCGCACGGGACGACGAAGAGCGTCAGCAGCGTCGAGAAGATCACCCCGCCGATCACCGCCGTGGCCATGGGCATGCGCGTCTCGGCGCCGGGCCCGATGGCGAGCGCCGGAGGAATGGCGGCCGCGATGGTGGAGATCGACGTCATCAGGATCGGCCGCAAACGAGTCGGACACGCCTGCATGATGGCGCGATGAACGTCCAGGCCGCGCTCGCGCATCTGGTTGGTGAAGTCGACGAGCAGAATGGAGTTTTTCTTGACGATCCCCATGAGCAAGATCAGCCCGATGAAACTGTAAATGTTCAAGGACTGGTTGCCCAGCCACAATCCGAGAAACGCTCCGGAGATGCTGAAGGGCAGGGCCAGCAGCACGGTGATGGGATGCAGATAGCTGTTGTACTGCGAGCCGAGCACCATGTACGAGACGATGATGCCCAGCACCAACGCAAAGAGCAAACTCTGAAACGATTCCTTGAACGTCTGCGTGCTGCCGCTGAACACCGCGTGGTAGCCTTCGGGAAGGGCCGCGTTGGCGATGCGGCCGGCCTCCGCGAGCGCCGCCGCCTGTGATTGGCCCGGAGCGACGTTCGCGAAGATGCTGATGGCCCGCTCGCGGTCGCGTCGCGAGATCGTCAGCAGCGAGGGCTTCTCCGTGATCGTGACGACATCTTTCAGCTGCACGAGCTCTCCATGGGTGTTCCATACCCACAAGCGCTCGATGTCCTCGGCTTGCGTGCGCTGGGTTGGAATCAGGCGCGCGCGGATGTCGTAGCGGCGCTGACCCTTCGTGTACTTCCCGGCGCGCTGTCCGCCGATCATCGCGTTGATCGTCCGGCCAATCGTGTCGATGCTGACGCCGCGCTCCGCCGCTTTCTGGCGATCAGGACGCACGCGGACTTCCGGCACGCCGGTGAGATAGTCGGTGTCGACGTCGGTCATGAGCGGGCTCTTCGCCATGCGGTCTTTGATCGCCAGCGCATGCGTGGCCAGTTGCTCCCAGTCCGGTCCGCGCACCGTCAATTCGATGGGAAATCCTCGCTGCGCGGAGAACCCGCTCATCGAGAGATCTTGCACGAACGCCTTCGTGTCAGGAATCGCGTTCAATCCCTTCCGGAACAGGTTCATCAGCTCCTGTTGCGAGAGGCGGTGAGTCGACGGCGGCACAATGGGACGCGCTTTCGGCGATTTGAAGGTGATAAAAAGAATGCCGGTATTGACCTCGCCGCCGCCAAATCCGCCGATGGCGCCAAAATACCGCAATACCTCCGGTCGGCTCATCGCAAACGCTTCGGCTTGCTTGAACCGTTCATTTGTGAACCCGATTGACGAACCTTCGGGCGTCTGCAGACGCACGAGGAACATGCTCTGATCCTGCGGAGGGACGAACTCCTTGCGCAACATCGGCAGCAACGCCAGCGATCCAAAGAAGACGGCCATCGATGCCACGATGACCAGGAGCCGGCGTTGCAGCACCCAACCGAGCACGCGCTCGTACTGCGTGGCAAGCCGGCGGAAGCTGCGCTCGACCCATTGGCCCACCTTGGTGTGACGCTCGCCGACTTCAAGAAACTGCGAACAGCGCATCGGTGCCAGCGTCAGCGCTTCCAATAACGAGAGGGCGACGGCGACGGAGATCGTGACGCCGAATTGGAAGAAGAACTTGCCGATCAAACCGGACATGAAGGCGACCGGCAAGAAGATCGCAATGATCGCCAGTGCCGCCGCGACGGCAGCGGAGGTGATTTGGCGCGCGCCCACCTGCGCGGCTTCGACTTTCTCCATCCCTTGCTCGCGGTAGCGGACGATATTCTCGAGCACCATGATCGCGTCATCGACGACGATGCCGATGGCCAGCGAGAGTCCGAGCAAGGTGAACGTATTGAGGGTAAAGTGAAAGAAGTAAAGACAGATGAAGGTGCCCACGATTGAAGTGGGGATGGCCATGAGAATGTTCAGCGTCGCACTCCATGAGCCGAGGAAGAACCAACAGACCATGGAGGTCAGGATGGCCGAGAGCACGAGCGTGAACGTCAGCTCGTTGATCGAGTCCTCGATAAACTGCGTCTGATTGAAGTTCACTCCCAGGTCAATGTCTTTGGGTAATTGCTTCTTCACGTCTTCCATGCGCTTCAGCACGCGATGGGCCACTTCCACTTGGTTGGCTCCGCGCTGCTTGCGGATTCCAAGCCCGACCGCAGTCTTTCCGTTAATGCGCGCGATCCGGCGCAAGTCGGACAAACCATCTTCGATCGTGGCGACATCTTTCAAATAGATCGGTTTATAAATCGGCGCACCGGCGCGCCGCGTGATGATGATGTTGCCGAACTCCTCGACGCTGGTGGCTTCTCCCATCGAGCGGATGTTCAGCTCTTGCGTGCCGGTCTCCAGCCGGCCGGCGGGAATTTCCGCGTGCTCGCGCTGAATCGCGTCGAGCACGTCCTGGACGGTGAGCTGGTACGCTTCCAGTTTTGAGGCATCCAGCCACACGCGCAGGTTGCGCTCCAGGAATCCTCCCAGAAATACCTCGCCCACTCCGTTGATGGTCTGGAATTTGTCCTTGAGCTGATCCTGCACGTACTCCATGAGCTGCCGGGCCGGCACGTTGCCGGAGACCCCGAGCCACATGATGGGCTGATCTTGCGGATTGAGCTTCAGCGCGACCGGCGGATCCAGCTCGCGCGGCAGGCGCTGCTGCGCTTGGGCGATTTTCGTTTGGACTTCCTGAAGGGCGACGTCGATGTTGCGCTCGAGATCGAACTCAATCGTGATCGTCGCTTGCCCTTGGCGCACGCTCGAGGCGATGCTGCGGATGCCCTGGATGCTGGTGATCGCGTCTTCCACGACGTCGACGACGTCGGTTTCCATGACCTCCGGAGCGGCGCCCTCGTAACTGAGCGTGACCGAGACGACGGGGAACTCCACATCCGGCATCTGGCTGACACCCATGCGCCGAAAGCCGATCGTGCCGAAGACGATCAGAGCGGCCATCAGCATCCATGCGAACACCGGATTCTTGATTGAGATATCAGAGAGCGTCATGTATCAGAGTCTTCCTAATGAGTGGCCATGTGGCCACGCCCTCAACGGTTAAGCAGTGGAGTCTCTCCGGCTGTTCGGTCACGTTGCCACGCTGCCACTGTGTCATCGTGCTCATAATGCTTGGCCGGTGGCGGCGCGCAACTGCCAGAAGAACCGTTTCGTTTCGGCTCGGGCATGCACGAATTCCCGTTGAGCGTCCTGCAAGAGTTGCAGCGAGAGCAGGACGTCCAAGTTGTTGACGAGATGCAACCGATCATCTTCCACTTGCAGGCGGTAGTTTTCCTCCGCCGCATCGAGGGCCCTCTTCAACGCGGCGCTTCGCGCGACAGCGGCCTGAAGTCTCGTAGACAGATCTTGAATGTCCAGCACGGCTTCGCGTTGGGTCCGCTCAAACGTCAACTTCGCTTGGCGGGCCTTGGAGGTGGCTTCCCGGAGCGCGCCGGTTGCTTGGCCTCCTTGAAACAGCGGCACATCGACGGTGACGGTGGCATCCCAGTCGACGTCGGCGGCGACGCCGGCGCGTTTCGTGTAGTAGTTGGCATCGAGATCGACGGTTGGAAAGAATTTCGCCTGGGCGACGTTGACCTCGCGGCGGGCCACGCGCCACGCTTCTTCGGCTGCCCGTACGTCGGCTCTGGCGCCGGCTTGCGCGACGTAGTGCTCCTGGGATTCCAACTCAGGGAGGGTGGCGTCCATTTCATCGAGCGGTCCAAGAGGTGAGCGGCCGGTGAGGAACTCGAGGAGCTGGCCCGCAGTGGCTGTCTCGCCGCGGATTCGCTCAATCTCGGCTTCGGTGCGTCGCAATTGGGCTTCGGCGCTGACGACCTCGCTGCGGCGCGAGCGGCCCAGTTGCTCGCGCTGCTTCAGTTCATCGACGCGTTGCAGCCATGCCATCCGGGTTGTTTCGAGCGCGCTGAGATCTTCTTGCTCTTCCAGGACCAAGTAGAACGCGTCAGCGACGTCGACCAGCAACAGTTGTTCCGCGCGGGCCTTCTGGAAGACGCGTTCGCGCCGCTCGGCCCGGCTGCCGGCCATCGCGGCAAATTCTTTGAATCCTGCGAACAGCGGTTGGCTGAACGTAAATTTCCGTTCCGGCAGGCTGCTGAGCGTAAACGCCGAGCCGCCACTCCCATCCTGCCGTTTCTCGGTGAGGACAAAGGACACGCGGGGCAGCGCGGTGCTGATCGATTGGAGAAAACGGCCCTCGGTTTCTCGAATGAGCTCTTGTTGAATGGCGATGGTTTCGCTGCGTTTCAACGCCAACCGATAACAATCGGCGAGCGTGAGGGCGTCAGACGGTTGCGGCATGGGACGTGGGGTCACGGTGATTTCCGCAGGAAGTGGCGCCATCTCGCTCGCTGCGCAGACGCCGGACACAGCCACAAGTAGCAAGCTAAGACAGAACGCGCTGCAGAAAACGAATCGTGCGCGAGTCATGAGCGGGCAAGTTCGCGAGCGGAGCGATCCGCAGGACGCTCGTGGCAGAGGATGGCCACCACGCGCTCCAACGTGGCCAAGTACTGCGCCCGATCGCGCGGCGAAATCTGGCCAAAGACATCGATGATCATCCGGCGCTTCTGCTCCCAGATGTTGTCGAGAATCTGCTGTCCCTTGGCGGTGATGGCCACACGGACGATGCGGCGATCGGCCACGACATCATGGGCGCGACGCACCAAGCGCTGCGCAATAAGCCGGTTGATGAGTCCTGTGGCGGCGGGGCGCGAGACGCGCAGGAATTGTGCCAGCGCGTTCATCGGGCAGCCCGTAGGCTGGCGTGAGAGGTGCTCCAGCGCCCAGAGTTGGGGCAGCGTGATCTCGCCGCGCGAAAGGTAGTTGGATTCATGCCGCGCAAAACCGCGGACCAGGTGCGGCATCAGCTCGATCATGCGTCGACCAAAGGGTTCCACGTCCATGCGGTCTGCCTCCATGATAGTTCATAGCATTAACTATTTATGTAAAGAACTATATCCGACGCGCTTCAAGTTGTCAACCGCCGAGAGCCTGGCGTACAATAGCCTTCATGCGCGCCTCACAACAGTCGCTCCTGGCGTGGGTCGAGCGGGAAGTGCGCCGCTGCCGCCCACTGGCCTTGCGGTACTTCACCTCCTCATCGCTGCGCGTGCACCGCAAACCCGACCGTTCGCCCGTCACGGCCGCGGACCGCGCCATCGAAGAGCGCTTGCGCCGGGCCATTCAGCGCGCGTGTCCAGGCGAGCCGATCGTCGGCGAAGAGTTTGGAGTTTCCGGAACGCTCGGCTCCAGCTACTGGACGCTCGATCCGATCGATGGCACGCGCGCCTTTTCTCGCGGGCTGCCGTCGTGGGGCATCATGGTCGGCCGGATTGAGCGAGGCGCACCCACCCTCGGACTCATCGATTTTCCTGTCATCGACGTGACGATTGGCGTCGCACCCGGCGTGAGCGCGTATGAACGTGATCGAGGCAGCCACGCGCCGCTGCCGCGCCCGCGACGCGTGCCGTCGCTGCGAGAGGCGGTCATCTTTCACGGCGGAGCGCAGTGGTGGCAGCGGACGCGATACGCGAACGGATTCGCGCGGGTCGTGCGTGACTGTTACCTCGAGCGCGCCTACGGCGACTGCTACGGTTATCTCTGGGCGCTGCGCGGATGCGCCGACGCGGTCATTGATCACGGCGTCAAGATTTGGGATCTGGTGCCGCTGGCTGCGTTGGCCCGCGCGACGGGACGCGTCCTGACGGATTTTCACGGGCATTCCTCCTGGACCGGGCCGGAGGCCGTCTTCGCTCGCCCGGACGTCGCTCGTCTGATTTGCCGAACCCTCCAGCGTGCATCAACGAAATGACCGAATTTTCATTCCCGAAGAATTTTCTGTGGGGCGCTGCCACGTCTGCGCATCAAGTCGAAGGGAACAACGTCCATAGCGACTGGTGGGCGTGGGAGCAGGCGGGACGCGTGCAAGAACGCTCGGGCCTTGCCTGCGATCACTATCGACGGTACAAAGAGGATTTCGATCTTGCCGTCTCGCTCGGACACAATGCGCATCGTTTCTCCATCGAATGGGCGCGGATTGAGCCTGCAGAAGGCGCCTGGAACGACGAGGCGCTGACGCATTACGTCGACGTCGTGCGCGCGCTGCGCGAGCGGCACCTCGAGCCGATCGTGACACTGCACCACTTTACGACGCCGCAGTGGCTCGTCGAGCAGGGCGGGTGGCTGAATCCCAAGATCGTGCATTGCTTCGCGCGCTACGTCGAGCGCGTCGCCGCGGCGTTGGGCGATTCCGTGCGCTACTGGATTACGATTAATGAGCCGCTCGTCTACATCCGGATGCACTTCATCGATGGGTTGGGGCCGCCCGGCCTGAAGAATTTGAAGGACGCGCTCCAAGTCACCCGCCACCTCATTTACGCGCACGCCGCAGGCTATTACGCATTGCATGGCGCGCCGTCCATGCGGCACGCGCCGCCGCGTGTCAGCATCGCCCAGCACCTGCCGGAGTTCTGGCCCTGCCGCCGGTGGTGGCCGATGGATCACTGGATCACCTCGCTGACCGACCAAATTTTCAACCACGCGTTTGTCGATGCGCTGCGCGATGGCCGCTGGACGGTGCCTGGGGTGGCGACGTGGGAGTTGCCCGAGGCGCGGCAGACGTTGGATTTTCTTGGCGTGAACTTTTATGGGCGGCAATTCATCCGATGGAAGCCGATGCCCCAGGGGTGGCCGGGCAGCAGCTGCGATTTGGCGCATCACTATCCGCGCGAGGTCAAGGAACGCACGTCGCTCGGCTGGGACGTGCATCCGCCCTCCTTCACGCACGCGCTGTCGCGATGGGGGCACTTAGGGCTGCCGATCCTCGTCACGGAGAATGGGACGTACATGACGGATGACGCCCGCCGATGGAGTTACATCCGGCGTCATATTCAGGCGATGGCGCAGGCGATCCGGCGGGGTGCTCCCGTCATCGGCTATTGTTGCTGGTCGCTGCTGGACAACTTCGAGTGGGCGCAGGGCTACGGGCCTCGCTTTGGCATCGTCAACGTGGATTACGCGACCCAACGGCGCACGGTGCGAGAGAGCGGACATCGCTACGCCGACGTGTGCCGCCGCAACGCCATCGAATTGAATTCCGCGTAGGACGTTCGCTGTCCCGAACGCATCTGTGATGGCGCGCGCACTCGTGTTGGGAGCGACGGGTCATATCGGCGCGCACATCGTCCGCGCGCTGCTCGCCGAGGGCCATCACGTCCGCGCCGCCTACCGCCGTGAATCGTTCCTCCACGTCCTCGGTGATTTGCCCGTTGAACGCCTTTGCGTTGATCTCGCAACCTGCCGGGGGCTCTCCGATGCTTTGCGGGATTGCGACTGGGTCTTCCACGCCGCCGGCTACTATCCTGGATTGCGAGAGCGGCGCGAGCCTGCCATTACGCAGGGCGTTGAGTCAACCGCGCGCATCCTTGAGGCGTGCGCCCGCGCGCGGCCTTCGCGGATCGTCTTTACGAGCAGCGCCTCGACGATCCAGCGCCTTGCGGATCGTCCCGCGACCGAGGCGGACGCGGAACCATGGCCGCTCACGGCGTGGCGCCCGCTGTACGCGACCGTCAAGATCGCCATGGAGCAGGAAGCGTTGCGAGCCGCACGGGGCGGCCTGCCGGTCGTGATCACGAATCCCAGCGTGTGCGTGGGAGAGTACGATGCCCATCCATTCTCCGGCCGATTGATCCTGGCCTTCGCCAAGTACCAGGTTCCGTTTTATCTGGATCGCGACATCAGCGCGATCTATACCGGCGACGTCGGGGTCGGGCATGTCCGCGCCGCGCAACGAGGACGCCTCGGCGAGCGCTATCTCCTGACGCACCGCGACCTGTCGTTGCGCGCATTCGCCACGTCTGTCGCGCGGGCGGCGGGTACGCGGCCTCCGCGATGGCGCCTGCCGCATCGCGTCGTGCTGGCGGCGGCGTGGCTGAGCGAGCGCGTGGCAGGGATCACGCGGACCGAGCCCTTCCTTCCCATGGAAGTGGTCCGCGCCGCGCGGATCGGGCAGCGGCTGGATGGAACGAAAGCCGTCACAGAGCTTGGTCTTCCGCAGACGCCCATCGAAGAAGCCATCGAGCGAGCGGTGCGCTGGTTCAAAGACCATGGGTATCTGTGAATGCAACTCACAGAACTAATCAGTGACGGTCACGTTTGGTGGGTGACGCGGAGCCGGGTCCCCTTCGCCCGCCCGCAGAACCAGCGCGATAGTCGCTGGGCGAGGACGGACGAAGGGTGGCGCCGCGGCAGGACCCACCAAACGTGACCACTACCGTCCATTGCACCCGCGTGATGGCAGGGCTACAATGACGGATGTCTGCGATCCACACGCGGAAAAACCGGAGGCGCTCATGCGGAAGATGAAGATCGGACTCGTCGCGATGTTGCTGGTGGGATGGGCGACGGTAGCACAGGCGCGCGAGAAGGATCTGGAAGATCTTCCGCGAGACGTGTGGGACCTGGCCACGGTCTGGACGGAGCCGATCAAAGCCGTCGCCCAAGAGACGCAGCGGTTCGATCCGGTGAGCGGCACGTGGTTCGGCCTCCTGAAAGGCTCGCTGAAATCCGTCGAGCGGACCGTCGCCTTCATCCTCCCGCCGCAGCAGGAAGACCAGCCGGGCGCAGCCGTCAAGGGCGACAAACTCCTTTTTAACTACGCATTCTAATATCGAGGTCGCGGTGACGCATCACGTGAAACGATACGGAGCGCTTCTCGGTGTCGGCTTGTGCTGCATCGTCGGCCAGCGGGCCGTGATGGCGCAAGGGATGTCGTCGACGCCATCGTTGGATTGGTTGACGCACCTCATTGCTCAGCAGGGCTTGTGGGTCGCGTTGATCGCGGTATTCTTCGGCGGCCTCGCGCTCAATCTCACCCCGTGCGTCTATCCGATGATTCCGGTGACCCTCGCCTTCTTTACCAATCAGTCCAAGGGCGCCTTGGGACGCACGACGCTGTTGGCCGGCTGTTACGTGATCGGCATCGCGGTCAACTACGCGATCCTCGGCGTCATCGCGGCGAAGACCGGCGCGCTCTTTGGGTCCTGGTTGCAGCAGCCCGCCGTTTTGATCGGCATCACGCTCATGATCGTCGCCCTCTCCCTGAGCATGTTCGGCTTCTATGACATCCGCCTGCCGCACGCCGTCACGGCGCGAGTCGGCAAGGCCTCCGCAGGTTGCTGGGGCGCGTTCATCATGGGACTGATCGTCGGCGTCATCGCGGCACCCTGCATCGGGCCGATCGTGCTGGGGTTGCTGTTATTGGTGAGCCAGCTAGCGAATCCGCTCGAAGGATTCGTGCTCTTCTTCATGCTCGGCCTTGGCATGGGCGTGCCCTACGTGTTTTTGGGCCTGCTGGCCCATCGCGTGACGACGCTGCCGAAGGCCGGGGCGTGGCTGGTGTGGAGCAAGAAGGGGCTCGGCATCATCTTGTGGGGACTGGCACTCTACTTTCTGAAGCCGCTGCTGTCGCACCGAGTGCTGGAGTGGAGCGTGGTGGGGTTGCTCGCCGGCGCCGGAGTGTATCTTGGGTGGCTGGAACCGACACGCATGCGCGGCTCGACATTCAGATGGATTCGGTACGCGGTGGGCGGCGGGCTCGTGGCGGCGGCGGTGATTGCGGCGTGGCCGCATCCGGCGGCTGGCCCGACGGTGCATTGGATTCCCTACAGCGAGGCCGCCCTCGCACAGGCGAAACAAAACCGGCAACCGGTCATCATCGATTCCTATGCGGATTGGTGTCCGGGGTGCGTGGAGCTGGATCGCATCACCTTCCGCCATCCCACCGTGGTCCACGCGCTCAGCACCGTGACGTGTTTGCGTATCGATGCCACACAGGACGTCTCCGACGACGTCCAGCGGTTCTTCGAGCGCTCTCACATCTATGGCCTGCCGACGGTCCTCTTCTTTGATCAGACCGGCAACGAGCGGGTCGAGCTGCGCATCAGCGGTTTTGTGCCGCCCGAGGAGTTTCTCGAACATCTGAAGCGGATTCACGCTCCTTGAGCGGCTCTCTGACGTGCCGATGTCGCGTGCGCGCCGAGTGTAAGGGAAGGTTGAAGCGTCGAAGGGAGTTTGTTAGACTAGCTCGCATAGACGAGCAGTGTGGAATCGTCCGTGAGTGTGGAACAGGGAGGTGGGTATGTCAGGGGTTCGGATTGTGGCATGTGTGGCTTTTGCGTCCGTCTTGGGCGGATGCGCCAGTGGACAAGTTCGGCAGGATATGACCCGGTTGCAATCACAGCTCAGCCTCATCGATGATCGCGTGACTCAGCTGGAGCGTGTCGGGGTTAGCGGGTCGGCGCCCTCCGCGTCCTTTGGCGCGCCGTCATCGGAAGGTGTGATGAGCGGGACCACCGTCGCTCCGTCTTCATCGAGCAGCAGTCATGTGGCGGTGAAGATGTCGGCCAAGAAGGGCTCGACAAAAGAGATTCAGCGAGCGCTGAAGAACGCCGGCTTCTATCAGGGCACCGTGGACGGCAAGCTCGGTCCGGCGACGAAAGAAGCCATCAAGGAATTCCAGCGCGTGCATGGATTGAAAGACGATGGCATCGTCGGCAAGCAGACGTGGGCCAAGCTCAACACCTACGCTGATCTCTCGGGCAGCAACGCCGCGACACCCGCGACGACCGAAACCGCCATCAAGTAATCACCTGGCGTGGTATCGTCCATGGGCCAGGAGCAGCAAGGATGTCGCTGGCCCGACCGGCGACATGCCCGATCACAACGACTAGCTTCCTCAGCCATCCTGTTGACGGTTATCGGATGCGCCAGCCGGCGCGCCACGACTCTTGCGCCTGCCGTGCAACCGTCGTCATCGCCTGCCTGTTGGATCGAGCCGTTTGACCACCTCGACCCTGCCCAGTGGCGGGAAGTGGTCCTCGGAGGCCACACGCTCTACGATGCCGTGCTGCTCGACGGTCAGCCGTGCTTGCGAGCGCGCAGTCACGCGAGCGTGTCCATCCTCATCCATGCGTTCAAGGGTGAGGCAACACACTGCCGCTGGCTGTCGTGGCAGTGGCGGGTCGATCAAGCGGTGCATGGCGAGGTGCTCGATCAGAAAAGCGGCTCAGACTCTGCCGCGCGACTCTACGTCTACTTTGAAGCGCCCGGGTTGCCATGGCAGAAACGCAGTGTCGATTACGTGTGGTCCACCACGCTGCCCGTCGGGACCGTGGTGACCAGCCCGGTTTCTCCCATGTCGAAGCTGCTCATAGCAGAAAGCGGGACCAACGCCGCCGGTCAGTGGCGCACGGTGCAGCGCAACGTCGAGGAGGATTACCGACGCTGTTTCGGGCAACAGGCGCCACCGATCGCGGCCATCGGCATCATGAGCGACACGGATAACACGCGCTCGGACACTCTCGCCTACTTTCGCGACATCCGGCTGAGTCGTTCCGCGACGTCATCGACCCCGTCACATACGGAGTAACATCTTATGATCATCCGCCGTATTGTTGCGATCCTCCTGATCGGCCTACTGGGTATTGGCAGCGTCGCAGGATGCGCCGGGCTGCATCTGTATCGCAGCGAGAAACAGCCGGCACCCATCGTGATCGAAGCGCCGAAAGAAATGGGATGGACTGCCACGACATGGGAAGCGGCTTCGACGCCCAAGTATCGCAAAGTGCTCAACCAGGCGCGTCCGAAGACCATCATCGGGGAAGTGGTCGACGTCAGCTGTTACTTGCAATTGGGCAAGCGGGGTGAAGCGCACATTCCCTGCGGACAGAAGTGCGTGCGCAACGGCCAACCCATCGGCATCGTGACGGACCATGAACACCTCTATCTCCTGTTTGTTGAAGAGCATCACCCTCGGCGAGACGGGCAGACCAGCCTCAAAGATCGATTCGTCGAGCTGATCGGCAAACGTGTCCAAGTCAGCGGGATGGCCACGACCGCCGATGGCTACCGTGCGTTGTTTATCCGCACGCTCCCCACAGAGCAGTAACGACAAGGTCCTTCACCTTAAGATGTCGTCGACGCAGACCCTTTCACTCGGCCGCGCAACGGATGCCGTTACGCGCGTCTGCGCGCAGCTTGCGGATCAGCACTTCATCCAGCGGCTCTGGGCGCGCGATCCCAGCCTGTGGTCTGTAGATGCCACGGTGCAGGGCACGATTCGCCGGCGGCTTGGATGGCTGACCATCGCGCGCGTCATGGCGCCGCACTGCCCGGCGTTGCAAGCCCTGCCTCGTGAGCTGCGCCAAGCGGGCCTGACGCACACGCTGCTGCTCGGCATGGGCGGCAGCGGGCTCTTCGCGGAAGTCTGCCGCAACACGTTTGGCGTGGCTGCGGACCACCTTGAACTGACGGTGCTCGATTCAACCGATCCCGCCGCAATTCGGGCCGCGCAGCAGCGTTGCCCCTCACGGCAGCTGAGCGCCATCATCTCAAGCAAGTCCGGCTCCACCAGTGAAATCTCCGCGCTCTCGACATATTTCTACGACGTGTTTCAGGCGGCCGACGGGCAGCCAGGGGCGCACTGCCTGGCGATCACCGATACCGGCACCTCGCTGGAAGCGCAAGCTGCGGCGTGGAAGTGCCGCCGCGTGTTTGTGCACGGGCCGGACACCGGGCTCGAAGTGGGCGGACGATTCTCGGCGCTGACGTATTTTGGCCTCGTGCCCGCAGCACTCATCGGCGTCGACACCGCGCAGTTGGTGCAGCGAGCCGAGGAGATGTTCCGTCGCTGTGGCGCCGAGGCGCCTCTTGCAGAAAATCCCGGGGCGATGTTGGGGATTACCCTGGCCGTGCTCGCGGCGTCAGGACGAGACAAGATGACGCTCTTGTGCGCGCCGGCGCTGGCGAGCTTCGGGACGTGGGTGGAGCAACTCATCGCCGAGAGCATCGGCAAGCAGGGCAAGGGCATCGTGCCGATTCATGGCGAGCCGCCGCGCGAGCCGAAATCCTACGGGGCGGATCGTGTTTTTGTCGAGTTGCAGCTGGCGGCCCACTCCGATGCGAAGATCGCAGCGCTGACCGATGCGCTAAGTGCCGCGGGTCATCCGGTGATCCGGATTCAGTGGCAGGATCGGTATGACTTGGGTGGGGAAGTCGCGAAATGGGAAATCGCCACGGCGGTGGCGGGTGGCGTGCTGCAGATCAATCCGTTTGATGAACCCAACGTCAAAGAAAGCAAGGATCGTACGAAAGCCCTCCTGGAACAATACACGCGTACGAAGACGCTGTCAGTCACCGACACTCCGCAGCTCGCGGATGCCGACGTGACGATCTACGGCGCGGCCGGTGCCTCCAAGATGGCCTCGTTGACGCAGGGGCTGACCGGCTTTCTTGGACAGGTGCGCGCCGTCGACTACGTCGCGATCCTCTCCTTCTTGCCGCGCACGCCGGCACTCGATGGCGCGCTGCACGCGTTGCGGCAGCAATTGAGCCGGCGCTTCACGCAGGCCACCATGCTCCAATTCGGTCCGCGGTATCTGCACTCCACCGGCCAGCTCTTCAAGGGCGGAGCCGACACAGGCCTCTTCCTCTTATTCACCGCGGACGAGCGGCAGGATCTGCCGATTCCCGGTGAAGCCTTCAGCTTTGGCGTGCTCAAGCAGGCGCAGGCGCTGGGCGATTTTCAGGCGATGCAGCAGCGGGGCCGCCGCGCGCTGCGGCTGCATCTGCGCGGCAATCTTGAGTCGGCGCTGCGGCGCATCCTCACCGCGGTCGATGAGGCGCTGACCGCTTAACGATCCATGACGCCATACGTTCACGACTACCTCTTTATTGCGCTCCTGACGGGCATGGCCATCGTGTTGGGCGTGGCCCCGCTGATCCTCGCTCAATTCATCGCTCCGAAGAAACCTGGACAGTCGAAGCAAGCACCGTATGAATGTGGGATGGAGTCGACGGGCGATCCGTGGGTGCAGTTCAACGTTCAATACTACGTCTACGCGTTGCTGTTTGTGATCTTCGACGTGGAAATCGTGTTTGTCTATCCATGGGCGCTGGTCTGGAAGACCATGGGGCCGGCGATCTTTGTCGAGATGGTGGTGTTCCTTGCGATCCTGGCGGTCGCGCTGATCTACGCCTGGCGCAAGGGTGTGCTCGAATGGGAATAAGGATCGTTTCGCGTTTCAGGTTTCATGTTTCACGTTGGGTCGATGTGACGCGAAACCTGAAACCTGAAACCTGAAACGAAACCCCATGGCCATCGATCGAGGTCTACAGAGCGAGTTACAGAAGCAGGGCGTGTACTTGACGACGTGGGATCAGCTCGCCAACTGGGGGCGGAGCAACTCCATCTGGCCTCTGCAGTTTGGGCTCGCCTGCTGCGCCATTGAAATGATCGCCACCGCCGCCTCGCGCTACGACATCGCGCGCTTCGGCTCGGAGATTTTCCGCGCCTCGCCCAGGCAAGCCGATCTCATGATCGTGGCGGGCACGGTGACGAAGAAGATGGCGCCGCAAGTCGTGCGGCTCTACAACCAGATGGCGGAGCCGAAGTACGTGATCTCGATGGGCGCGTGTGCCACGTCCGGCGGCCCGTTTCATAAAGGCTATAACGTCCTCAAGGGCATCGATCGCTACATTCCCGTCGACGTCTATATCCCCGGCTGCCCGCCGACGCCGCAAGCGCTGCTCGAAGGACTCATGAAGCTGCAGGAGCGGATCAAGAGCCAATCGTTTAGCGGCGCGATGGCTCAGAAAAAGGGCGAATATCCGATTCCGGAGTTTGGTTCATCCGGCCTCGAACCTCGCTACACGCCTGACGTGTGGCAGCTACCGAAACCCAATTCACCTGCGCCCACAACCCCAACAGCGTCATGAAGCGAGCGCGAAAATGTGATAGCGGGTCCTGCGACCGAGGCCGGGCACCCACGGAGTGGGTGGCCGACGGGAGTGCCGGAAGCCGTGAGGCGACGGCCCGCGGCGCCGCGTCACCCGCTGCCGTAGTTCCCGTGATTCAATGAGCCTGCCTACGCTCGACGAAATTAAGAGTACGTGTGAAGCCGCTCTACCAGGTGTTTCGTTGCAAGTGGAAGGCGGCTATCTTGTGGTTGGGGCGACAGACATCGTTGCTGTGTGTCGCTACTTGAAGGATCGTTTTACCTTAGATTACCTCGCCAACCTCACTGCGATTGATTACCCGCCGGATCGTATCGAGGTCGTCTATCACCTCTATTCGATGGCCAAGAAGCACGGGCCGGTGGCGCTGAAGGTCAAACTTCCGCGCGCAACGCCGACGGTCGCTTCGGTGACGCTGATCTGGCGCGGAGCCGAATTCCAAGAGCGAGAAGTCTACGATCTCTATGGCGTCACGTTCGACGGCCATCCCGACTTGCGCCGCATCCTCATGTGGGACGGCTTTCAGGGCCACCCCATGCGCAAAGACTATGTGGTTGAAGATCAGAACGTCCTGAGCTAATGCGGGATTTGGAATGCGGATTGCGGAATTGAACACGTTGGCGGCTGTAGCGCTAGCGATTCTTTGCAGCACCCCTTTGCAGGCGGCTGAGCGGGCATGGACTCGGTCGGAGCTGCTCACGATTGCAGATGAAGAGGCCCGCCGCCATGGAGTTGACATTGAGCAGGCGAGCGTCTCCTTCGATGGTTTCAATTCAGCTTGGGGCGCGTACGTCGAGAGGCGAAAATCCATAGGACTGAATACCGCTGCCCCCGAACTCAATGGACGAGGCTATTGGGCTGTTTACTATGCGCCGATGACCCCGATGCGAGGTGGGGATCTGTGGGTGATGATTGACAAGTCCACCGGTGAAGTCATCATGGCCCTTGAAGGGGAATGATGGTGGGTTTTAGCGCAGGGAACGCAGGTAGCGTTTGACTTCGTCGTGGGAGCCGACGAGAAGAAATGAGACCTGGTTTCCTCGTTCAGCCCACAGTAAGCGGATGGAGAGGCTCACGCGGGCTTCGAGCACCTTATTGCTGCCGGCCGTGTGCAGGAGCTTGAGGCCTAGCCCGTGTGGCGCTTGGCGGGTGCTGTAGTACGTGCGAATCTGATGGTCCGCTTCAAGAAGAAGGAGTTGTTCCTGCCGGGGGAAACGGTCGAAGCGCTTGAGGTAGCGCTTCGTATAGAGGTATTGCATTTACCGCTTTTTCAGTCGCCTCTTGAGCACATCGGCAGCGGTTTTCTCATCGGCGACGATATCGCCCGGTTTGACGGTGAAGGCATCTTTGAGTAGCGCTTCGTAAGACTCCGGAGGGATGCGCTCCTCAACGTCAACCGGTTTGAGGATAATCACTCCATGCAGATAGGTGACATCTAGATAGTCACGCCCAGCTTGTAAATGCACACGATGCACGATTTCTTTTGGAATGGTGAGCTGGTTGCCACGAGTTAGTTTTGCGAGCATAAAGGTTCCTCCTGGTTGCCTGGAGTCTACCATGAGTCACAGTTACTGTCAAAAACAGTTTTACTTTTACACATGGAAGCGATGAACTCGACGACAGCGTCGGCTCAGACTCAACTGTTGGAAGTTAGCCTCGGACCGCAGCATCCCTCGACGCACGGGGTGTTCCGGATGAATGCGACCCTGGATGGCGAGACGATCGTGAAGCTTAAACCTGTGCTCGGGTATCTGCACCGCAACCATGAGCAGATCGGCGAGAGCATCACCTACATCGCGAGCTTTCCATTCACCGATCGCCTCGACTATTTCTGTGCGATGTCCAACAATCTGGGCTTAGCGCTGGCGATTGAAAAGCTCGGCGGCATCCCGGTCTCGGAGCGCGGCGAATACTTGCGCGTGATCATGGCGGAGCTGACGCGGCTCGTGAATCACACCGCGATCACCGGATTTCTCCTGAACGACATGGGCGCTTTCGGCACGCCGCTACTCTACGCCTTCCGGGAGCGCGAGAAGATTCTCGATCTCTTCGAAGCGGCGTCGGGCTCGCGCATGATGTGCAACTACATCCGTCCCGGCGGGGTGCGGCAGGACGTGCCGCCAGGCTGGCTCGAGCAAGTGCGTCAATTAGTGGATGGCTATCCGACATTTCTCGATGAGTTCGAGCAGCTCCTCACCGAGAACGAAATCGTTAAGCAGCGCACCCAGCACGTCGGCGTGCTGCCGAAAGAATTGGCGACGAATGCGAGTGTCACCGGCCCGCTGCTGCGCGCCTGCGGCGTGAACTACGATGTCCGCAAGGTCGATGGCTATTCGATCTATCCGCGCTTTGCCTTCAAGGTGCCGCTGGGTACCATTGGTGATGTCTACGACCGCTACTACCTCCGCATCCTCGAGATGCGCGAGAGTGTGAAGATTCTGCAGCAGGCCTTGAAAGAGATCAACACGGCCAGCCCATCGATCAGCCCAAAGGGCCAGGCGATGGTGAAGGCGCCGCGCACGTTCCGTCCGCCGAAAGGCGAAGCGTACGGGCGCATCGAAGCGCCGAAAGGCGAGCTTGGCTTCTTCTTAGTGAGCGATGGCACGCCGCAGCCGTATCGCTATCACATTCGCTCCCCGAGCTTCGTCAACCTGACCGTCCTCGAAGACATGTGTCTTGGCCAAAAAGTCGCCGACGCAATCATCATTCTCGGCTCGATTGATATTGTTCTGGGAGAGGTTGATCGTTAAGTCCAACCTAACGATGTGGGTGGACGGAGATTCACTTCTGCGGGGAATGTCGCCCTGACAGGATCCGCCCCATAAATATGATGCTAGAGAGGTAGACCGCGATGGCGTTGGTGGGCAAAGGCGTGTTGCAAGGGATGGGGCTCACCCTGCGGACGTTTCTCGAAACGTATCCGTGGGGTCGAGGGCTCTTGCGCGTCTTGGGCCGGTCGATAAAAGACGGCCTCGTCACCGTGCAGTATCCCGACGTCAAACAGCAACATCACGAACGATTTCGGTACTTCCCATTCCTTGTCTACGATGGCGCGCCGGAGAACCTGCGCTGCGTGTCCTGCAAGATCTGCGAGCAGGAATGCCCGCCGCAGTGCATCCACATCGTCGGCCCGGCCAAAGATGAGCAGGGACGGCCGCTGAAGGCCAATGGCCGTACCTATCCGGTGAAGTTTGACATCGACGTGTCGATCTGCATGTCCTGCCGCATCTGCGTCGATGTGTGTCCGTTTGATGCGATCGAAATGGATAATCAGTATGAATTGTCAGGAATGGATCGATTCGACGCGATGAATTTTACGAAAGAGAAGCTGCTGAAATCCAACGAATACTTCCAACAGATCAAGCCGACCGAAGCCGGCGAAGTGGACCAGCGCTTGGCGGCGAAAGCGGCCAAGGCCTCACCGAAGCCGGCAGGCGCGCCTCCTCAAAACCCCGCAGCGCCCACACCATGACCTCTCTCGATCAACTCTTCGTCAACGCCAAGCACCTACTCCTGAGTGTCTTTCCATCGTCGCTGCGGCCGCTCGCTTCGATTCTCGTCATGATCGGCGCAATCGCGGCCGTGGCACCGGCGATCATGATGTACCTGACGTGGATCGAGCGAAAGGTCATCGCCCGGATGCAGAATCGTTTCGGTCCGACGCGCGTCGGCGTCTATGGTTTGGCCCAGCCGCTCGCGGATGGGTTGAAGATGTTGATCAAGGAAGACATCGTGCCGCGGGGCGCTGATCCGCTCATCCATCTGCTCGCCCCGGTGCTCTCCTTGGCCCCGGCGATTCTTCTCTTTGCGGTGCTCCCATTTGGGCGCAACATGATCGCGGCGGATGTGAACGTCGGGCTGCTGTACTTTTTTGCGA
This sequence comes from Candidatus Omnitrophota bacterium, assembly GCA_016198905.1. Taxonomy (GTDB): domain Bacteria; phylum Omnitrophota; class Gorgyraeia; order Aquiviventales; family Aquiviventaceae; genus JACQHR01. Next base: position 26,449 of record JACQHR010000022.1, read on the forward strand.
TCTCCTCGGTCGGCTCCTACGCGATCTTCATGGGCGGCTGGGCCTCGCGCAGCAAGTTCTCCATCCTCGGAGCGATGCGTTCGGTGGCCCAGATCATCTCGTACGAAGTCCCGGGCGTGCTTTCGGCGGTCACGGTGATCATGATCGCCGGCACGCTCAAGATGAGCGGCATCGTCGAGGCGCAAATCCAGAACGGCTGGTTCGTCTTCACGCCGTGGGGATTCATCGCGTGCCTGATCTTTTTCCTCAGCGGGGTCGCCGAGGTGAACCGCACGCCCTTTGATATGCCCGAAGCCGAGTCCGAGCTCGTCGGTGGATTCCACACCGAATACAGCGGCATGAAGTTTGCGCTATGGTACATGGCGGAGTTTCTCGAATCGTTTGCGATCTGCGCCTTCACCGTGACCTTCTTCCTCGGCGGCTGGCACGGCCCGGCGATCCCGTTCTGGATACTCGCACTTCTCCTGGCGGTCATCATGGGAACCGCGACACTCTTATCCATGCCGGTTCGTGGCCTTGGAGCACTCGCCATGATCGGGGCCGGAGTGCTCTGGGGCCTGCAGCCGATTCCTTCGTGGGTATGGTTCTTCGCGAAGACATACCTACTCATCTTCGTGCTGGTGTGGTTCCGCGGGACGTTCCCACGTTTGCGCATCGATCAGCTCATGGGATTGGCCTGGAAGTTTTTCCTCCCCATGGCATTATTGAACATTCTCGCGGCGGGGTGCTGGTGGTTCCTGGGCCAATCGGTCGCCGGATGGATCGTGAGTTTTCTCATCCTGGCAGTGGGATGGTGGTTGCTCATTCAAGCGAACAAGCCGGCTCCCTTGCAGCGACGCACATACGTCTTCGCCGAATAACCTGCTGCATGCTTCAGGCTGCATGCTGCAAGCTGGTCACTTGGGCCTTTTGAAGCTTGCAGCTTGAAGCTTGCAGCCTCATCTAGGAGGCTGCCGATGATCTCACCGTCCTCTAGTTTGCCCAGTGTGCCACCCCAGGAAGCCGCTGCGATTGAATGGGAGCGCAAGCCGAAGACCATCGACGCGAATCTTAAAGACTACGACGCGGCCTACCGAGAGTTTAACTGGAAGACGGTGGAGCGTGAGTTCGATTGGTCCCGGACCGGCAAGGTCAATATCGTCCACGAAGCTATCGACCGCCATGCAGCCGGTGCCCGCCGAGACAAGGTGGCACTGCATTACACCGACTACGCGGGGCGCGATGAGCGCTACACGTTCCAGGATCTGAAAGTCCAGACTAGTCGATGCGCGAGTGTCCTGCAGCGCGCCGGCGTCAAGAAAGGCGACCGGGTCGGCACCTTCTTGCCTCGTACCCCTGAGCTGTACATCGCCATCCTTGGGATCAATCGCATCGGCGCCATTCCTGTGCCGCTCTTCGAGGCGTTCATGGAACAGGCCGTCGAGGATCGGCTCGGCGACAGCGAGGCGGTCGTCTGCGTGACCTCGCCGGCGCTCAAGAGCCGCATTCCGCTCGCGAAGCTTCCTGCCTTGAAGACGCTGATCCTTGTGGGCGCTTCAGGCGCGCGCGCCGCGAATGAAATCAGCTATGAACAGGCGATGGCCGAGGCGCCGAATTGGGTCGAGCCGGAGTGGCTGACCGTCGATGACGGCCTGATCATCCACTACACCTCAGGCTCGACGGGCAAGTCGAAAGGCGCGCTCCACCGCCAATACGCGATGGTCGGCCACTATCAAACGAGCAAGTGGGCGCTGGATCTGCGCGACGATGAGATTTACTGGTGTACGGCTGACCCAGGGTGGGTGACGGGAACATCGTACGGAATCTATGGTCCGTGGACGTTGGGGATCACGAGCGTGGTGATCGGTGGCCGGTTCGATCCGGATCGCTGGTTTCAAACGATTGAGAAGTACAAGGTGACGATGTGGTACAGCGCGCCCACTGCGTACCGGATGCTGATGTCCGCGGGCGAGGCGATTCCGAAGAAGTACAACCTCTCAAGCTTGCGCCACATTTGTAGCGTCGGGGAACCGCTGAATCCCGAGGCGCTGAAATGGGTCAAGAGGATCACGGGCCTGGCTCCGCATGAGACCTGGTGGATGACCGAAACCGGGATGCAGCTGATCTGCAACTATCGCAGCAAGGATTTTCCGATCGGCTGCACCGGCAAACCGTTTCCCGGCACGTACGCCACCGTCGTCGATGAGCAGGGCAAGGAAGTGCCGCCGCACGTCCTGGGCAATCTCGTCGTGAAACCGGGTTGGCCGTCGATGATGAAGGAGATTTGGAACAACCCGGCCAAGTATCAGGAGTATTTTAGGATTTCCGGCTGGTACGTGAGTGGCGACACGGCCTATAAAGATGAACACGGCTACATTTGGTATCAAGGCCGCGCGGATGACGTCATCAAGACGGCAGGTGAGCGCGTCGGGCCGTTTGAAGTGGAGAGCGCCTTGGTCGCACACCCGGCTGTCGCTGAAGCTGGCGTCATTGGCAAGCCGGATGAAGTGCGCGGCCAGATCATCAAGGCGTTTGTGGCGTTGCGCAAAGGGTTTCAACCTTCAGAGCCGCTCAAGAAAGAGATCGCGGATTTTGTGAAGACGACCCTGGCCGCCCACGCCGCCCCGCGCGAAATCGCCTTCGTCGATAAAGTCCCCAAGACCCGCTCCGGCAAAATCATGCGCCGCGTCTTACGAGCCTGGGATCAAGGCCTACCCGTCGGCGACATCTCCACGATGGAGGAGTAAGTGAGATTGCCATGAGCTACGACACGCTTGTTATCCAGGATTTGGAAGCTCAGTGCCGGCTCGGGGTGTTCGAGTGGGAGCAGGCGAATCCGCAGGCCATTTGGATCGATCTGGAATTGGCGATTGACGCGGCGAAGGCGGCTGCGCGCGATGACGTGCGCGAAGCGATCGACTACTCGCGGCTCGTGGGATTAGTCCAGGAGGTGGTGCAGCAGCGCGCCTACCGGCTCATGGAAACGTTAGCCGAGCGCGTCGCGACAGAAATCCTCAGCACCTTCCATCTGGAGACGGTGCGCGTGCGAGTGAAGAAGCGCGCGTTGCCCGGGATCGGCTACGCGGCGGTTGAGGTCGAGCGTCGGCTAGGACGCGCACGTCGTGTGACGGCGCGCGCGCGAGGGCGAGTGCGAGGTGCCTCAGCGGCACGGTAAGTCGCCACCGAACTGTCGGTTTCCCACAAACGAACGGCGCTGACGGGAAACCCTTGCGAAACAGCGTAGTCGAAGATCCGTTGCGCGATCGCCTCGGCCGTTGGATTGACCTCCATCACGAAGTAGGGCTCCCCAAGTTCCTGCAAGATCGGTAACACCGGATCCTCCCGGCACAACAGCATCTTGTGATCCAGCTCGCGATCAATCCATCCTTGAATCACCCGCTTGATCTCACTGAAATCCCGCACCATGCCGCGTTGGTCCAACGAGTCGCTGGTCAATTCGATCTCCACGCGGCCGTTGTGCCCATGCAAGTAGCGGCACTTGCCGTCGTAATTCAGCAAGCGATGGCCGTAGCAAAACATGATGGTCTTCGTGACGCTATACATGGCTCAGACTCCAGACAACAGACCACAGACAACAGACTTCAGGTAAACCCATGCTGATGTCTGCAGTCTGAGGTCTGATGTCTGATTCATGCGATGAGCTGTCCGCCGTCGACGAAGATGGTCGAGCCGGTCATGAAGTCCGTTCCCTCAATTAAGAACAGTACTGTGTTCGCGATATCCTGCGGGCTGCCCCAGCGCTGCAACGGGACGCGTCGCGCCACGCGCGCCCGATCGGCCGCGGTAAAGTCAGCCGGCGGCAGCATCGGACCTGGCGCGATGGCCACGACTTGAATCTTTGGAGCGAGCTCTTTCGCCAGCGTCTTCGTTAAGCCAATAACTGCCGCTTTCGAGACGCAGTAGGGAAGATAGTCGCGATAGGGCCGCACGCCGGCCCAGTCGGCGATGTTGATGATTTTCCCACTGTAGCGCATGAGCCGGCTGCCGTAGAGCGAGCAGAGAAACGGCCCTTTCAAATTCGTATCAATCGCGCGGTCCCAGTCGCGTTCGGTCAATCGTGCAAACGGCACCCGGTCAAAATTGGCCGCGCAGTTGACGAGGACGTCCAAGCGGCGAAACCGCTTGCGCACCGTGTTCATGAGTCGTTCCACGTCTGCCCGTCTGGACACGTCAACCTTCACCGCCAACGCGTGGGGGCCAAGGTGCTTGAGCGTCTCCTTGGCGTCTTGCGCCGAGGTGCGATAGGTGATGACGACGTGCGCGCCACGCGCGGCGAGGGCTTCCGCAATGACGCGGCCCACGCGCTTGGCTCCACCGGTAACAAGGACAACGCGGTTATGCAGGTACATGGGAATGTTGGATGGGGAGGTTACGACTTCGGGTAGCGCTGCTGCAAACTCTCGGCCATCTGGTTGATCGTCTTGGCGAGATCTTCCAGCGCATCCCCCTGACGGAGGGTGATGCGCTGCGAGAAATCGCCGTTCGAGATGGCTTCGAGCATGCGCTTGATGCGATTGACAGGGCCGACGACACGGTGGCTCTGCCGGATGCCTAAGTAGAAGACGATTGGGATGGATAAGAGGAGTTCGATCAGGAGTGTTGAGGCTACGGCCACCATGGAGGCGATCAGCGGGACTTGCGAGTCGAGCTCCGGCCGGTACATATTGAACCAAATGAGGCCGGTCGAGAAAAGGGAACTGACGACGGCGACCGCCAGCACAACCATGAACACACGCGTGACGAATTGAAGCTGGTAGCCCCGGTCGACGAGGTACTGCTTACGCTTGTACGGGAGTTCCGTGCTCATATGTCAGCGATAAGTATAGCACATTTTAAAAAATGTCAAACCAATACCTGCCGCATGAGTTCGTTCAGAATGATGGGTGACACTTCGGTATGATGGAATCTCACCGGAGGTGTCCCCATGCAGGTCTTTGGAACGCGTGTCGTGCCACAGGTGCAGCGCTTGCGGCGAAGTCT
>JACQHR010000021.1 GCA_016198905.1 Candidatus Omnitrophota bacterium
CGAGTGCGTGCCGGCGAGGGACGCTGGCCGGGCCGGGAGTGCGTGGACCCGCGCTCGATGAGTTTGACGACGTAAGAACTGGTTTCTAGACACCCCCTCCTCGACGACGTAGAATAACGTTCATCATGTGGCAATCCAGCTGATGTCCACGGGGTGATAGTGGCCGCATTGGCGGGAGCGAGCTTGGATGATGGCCGAGGCGCGAGGAGTGCCGCGTACTGGGCTGCCAGTACGCAAGCGACGAGCAACGACGGCCAGCGCCAAGAACGCCCCGCCCCATTGTTTCACACGATTGGGAGGCGCCATCTCCGGCCGATTCCGGCGTCGCTCCTCCTCGACGTACCGGTAACCCTTGTACGCCATCGTCGTCGCTCCTTGGACTCGTCTCGGATCTAGCGCCTCCAATGTGTCACTATCACCCGTGGACATCAGCATATGACGCCTGGTGGCGTCTTGCCACGCAACGCCATCCACGCACCTTCTCGGATACCCTTGCCTGTGCTGTGCTGAACGCGGGTGCGTGTATGTATGGCGGCGCGGTGGCATGGCGCAACGCGGCCTACGATCGGGGCTGGGCAACGCCGGCGCGGTTGCCGTGTCCGGTGATCAGCGTGGGAAACCTGACCGTCGGCGGCACGGGCAAGACCGCGTGCGTCGAACTGATGACGAGGAAACTCCAACACCACGGCAAGCGCGTGGCGATTCTCTCTCGCGGCTATGGCGGTCGGACGAAGGAGTATTGGCTGCGCGTCGAGCATGGCGAGCTGCTCGTCAACGATGGAGAGCTGCCTGCCGATGAGCGGCTCGCCGATGAGCCGCAATTACTGGCGACCCATCTCCCGGGCACGCCGGTCCTCGTCGGAGCGCGGCGAGCGCACATGGGGCGTCTGGCCTGTGCGACCTTCGGCTGCGACGCGCTGGTGTTGGATGACGGGTTTCAGCATCGGCAGCTGGCCAGAGACTGCGACGTCGTGCTCATCGCTGCCCGCACGGATCTGAGCGGTCTCGACGTGTTTCCGCGCGGTCCTCTGCGCGAACCGCTCGCGTCGCTCGCGCGCGCCCACGTCATCATTGTGACGAAAGCGAATGATGCGCCGGCCCATGCGGATGCGTTGATGGAGCGCCTGCGCGCCGTCAATCGTGACGCGACGCTGGCGACGGCCGTCCACGAACCCTCTACGTTGCGCGAGGAGATGACCAGGTATTCCCATGCCGTGACGGAGTTGCGCGGCAAGCAGGTGGGGCTGCTCTCCTCCATCGGAGATCCGGAAGGGTTTGCCGCAACCGTCCAGCGGCTGCACGCGACCGTGCTGTGGCACCAAAGGTTTCCGGATCATCATCGCTATCGGGAAGAGGATTGGCGTCTGATCATGGCCCGGTGCGCGGCGGCGCGTCCAGACGTCATCGTGACGACGGAAAAAGACTGGGTCCGATTGCGTCCCTATGTCGGCAGTCCATCAGCGGCCCCAGTTCCGGTGTGGGTGTTGGGCATTCACATGACCCTCATCAGTGGAGAGCGGGAGCTCGATGATCGATTGGCTCGCTTGTGCGCTCGTTAGAGTGATTGGTGGTCTGTGTTGTCTGCTGCCGCCGGCGGTGGCCGTCTGGGTCGGAGAGCAGTTCGGCCAACTCGCCTTTTTCCTGCAGCCCCAGCGCACGCACATCGGTCTGCTTAACCTGCGCGCGGCCTTTCCAGGCGCCTATGACCCCTCAGCAGCCCGGCGGATCATCCGCGCCTGTTATCGTCAGCTCGGCGCGGGATTTATGGAGCTGCTTCGGCTTCCGGTCATGGATCGCGCGTACATCGATCGCTACGTGACGATTGAGGGACGGGTTCATTTCGACGAGGCCATGACCTCGGGCCGACCGGTGATGTTTCTCACGGGGCACTATGGCAACTGGGAGTTGTCCTCCATTGTGGCGGCGCTCAACGGCTATCCGATCGTCGCGTTGGCCCGCACGCAGAAGACGCTTCCCAAACTCTATCAGCTGCTCATCTCGTACCGAGAATCGAAAGGCTGCACGATCGTGCATAAGGGTGGCGCGATGAAGCGCTTGATTGCGGCGCTGGATCAAGGACGCCCGGTCGGCATCGTCGGCGATCAAGCCAGCCGCCAAGGGATCCTGGTCGACTTCTTCGGGCGACCGGCCCTGTTTGCGACTGGGCCCTTCGAGCTGGCGCACAAGAAACGGGCGGTTCTCTTGCCGGCGTTCATGCATCGCGTGCGAGGGCCCTACCACCGCGCGGTCGTCGAGCCTCCGATTGAGTTTGGGGACGCCGGCGCGGAGGACGCGGCAATCCGGCAGGGCGTTGAGCGATTCGCCGACGCCCTTGCGCGGCACATTCGGCAGGAGCCCAGCCAATGGTTGTGGATGCACAAGCGGTGGAAACATACGCCGGCCAAGCGCGTGCTCGTGTTGAGCGACGGCAAGCTGGGCCATCTCAAACAATCGCTGGCCATGGTCGAGGCGCTGCGCGCTTCGCATGCTCAGATGACGCATGACGTCGTGGACATTCGGTATCGCTCATCGCTGGCGCGCGGACTGGCGTTTCTCTGGAGCTGGTGGGCGCCTCGCGGAGCCGGAGCGACCGCCTGTCTGCGATCAACACTCACCCCCGAGAGCGCGCACGCGTTGCTCAGCCGCTACGCCGATCTCATCGTGTCCTGCGGTGCGGCTACCTTGCCAGCCAATGTACTGTGGAGCGCGGCGAACCGCGCGAAGTCCGTCGTGATCATGAATCCAGCGCCGTTGCCGCTTGGACGGTTTGCGCTCATCATCGCTCCGCGGCACGATCAACTTCCCGCGCGACCCAACGTGGTACAGACGCCGGGAGCATTAGTGAACCGCATGCTCGAGGAGCAGCTGCGGCAGGCGAGTGAGGCGCTGCAGCGGCATCCGCAGTTTCGGGGCCATGAGCCCATGTCTCATCGCCATCCGGTCATCGCGGTCTTCATCGGCGGCGATACGGTTGATTATGAGGTCAGCCCCGCGTTTGCTGAGGACCTCATCCACGACGTGATGGCCGCGGCGGCGATACTGAACGGGTGGTTTTTGGTGACGACGTCGCGCCGGACCTCTCCGGCGGTGGAGCAGCGGCTCACCACGGCCTTGGCGCGCGTTCCGCGATGCCGTCTGCTGTTGCTGGCCCATCGCGATTCCATGAACGGCACGATGGAAGGCATGCTCGGCTCGGCGGATCTTACGCTCGTGACGGGAGAAAGCATTTCGATGGTCTCCGAAGCCTGCGCGAGCGGCCGTTACGTCGTCGTGGTGGAGCCGCCGCGTCGCCGCGCGCATGACGGCGCATCCACCAAGCATCAACGCTTTCTGCAGGACCTGGACGACGATCGCTACATCCGGCTCACACCCTCCGGTGAACTGGCGGTCGTGATCGAGCGCCTGCTGACGCACCGCGAACCTGCCAAACGCCTCGATACCTTCTCGACGATCCGCGACGCCGTCGCCCGCTTACTATGACTTATTTTATTCTTCGGGGCGTGGGGCGTGCCCGCTCCGGCGATAGTAACTGGCGGGCCGGGGGGGCGTGGGGCGTGGGAGAACCGGTTTTCTCTTGCCCCCTGTCTCTTGCCCCTTGCCCCTCGTCCTCCTGATGCATATCCTTCAGCTGTTGCCTGCGCTGGAAGTCGGCGGTGTGGAGCGCGGCGTGCTCGACATCACGAAAGGCCTGATCGCACGCGGGCATCGCGTGAGCGTCATCTCCGCCGGCGGGCCGCTGGTCGAGCCTCTCGAGCGGCTTGGAGCGACGCACTACCAGTTGCCGGTGGATGAGAAATCGTTCCTGACGATTCGTGCGTGCATGCCCGCCGTCGCCCGTTTCATTCGCGACCAGCAGATCGACCTCGTGCATGCGCGCTCGCGCGTCCCGGGATGGATCGGCTTTGCCGCGGCCCGATGGACGCAGCGGCCGTTCGTGACGACGGCGCACGGCTTCTACAGTCCCCACTGGGGCTCGCGCGTCATGGTCTGGGGGCGATTCGTGATCGTGCCGTCGGAGGCGTTGGCGCGCTACCTCGTTGAACGATTCGGCGTGTCGCGCGAGCGCCTGCGCGTCATTCCGCGCGGTGTCGACCTCGCCGAGTTTGCCTTCCAGCCTGCGCGTGCCACACGAGAGGGGCCCTGGCGCATCGGCCTCTTCAGCCGGCTCAGCCCGCTCAAAGGCCAGGAGATTGCCGTGCGCGCCTGCGAGCAGCTCGTGCGCAACGGACATGCGGTGACACTCTGTCTCGCGGGCGATGTCCCGCAGTCGCCGGCCCGGCGCCATCTCGAGGCGTTGGTCAAGACGCTGAAGCTCGAAGACTCCGTGGAGTGGCTTGGGATTCGTCACGATCTCGCTGCGCTGATCGCGTCCATGGACTGCGTCATCGCGCCCTCGACCTATCCGGAATCGTTCGGGCGCAGCGTCATTGAAGCGCAAGCGGTGGGTCGACCGGTGATCGCCTCGCGCATCGGTGCGCTGGCCGAACTTATCGAGGATGGCCACAATGGATTGCTCGTGCCGCCGAAGCATCCCTTCGCGTTGGCGGAGGCCATCGAGCGGCTGATGCAGGATGCGGCATTGCGCGCGCGCTGCGTTAAGGAAGGTCGCACGCGCGTGGAAGCGCGCTGGACCGTGGATCGCATGGTCGATCAGACGGCGGCGGTCTACGACGAATGTCTGGCCAAGCCGCGGATCGTGGTGTGGAAACTCAGCGCGCTAGGCGACATCATTCTCGCCACACCGAGCTTTCGCGCGGTCCGCCGCCAATTCCCCAGCGGCCATATCACGTTGGTCGTCGGACGATCGGCCTATGAAATCGTGGCGCGCTGTCCTTACTTCGATGAGATTGTCATCTACGATGCGAGAGGCAAAGATCGCGGGCCATGGAAACATTGGGCCCTCATCGCGCGGCTGCGGCGGCGTGGTGTCGATCTCTCCATCGATCTGCAAAACAGCCGCAAGACGCACGCGATGGCCTGGCTCACCGGGGCCGCGGTGCGGATCGGCTATCATCGGAAATTCGGCTGGCTGCTCAACCGCGGCGTGCGTGTGCCCCGAGTGGCGCTCGCCCCCATTGCGCATCAGCACTACCTCCTGATGCATGCGGGGTTGACGCCGGATGGGGAAGCGCTCGAACTGTGGCCCTCGGCGTTCGATGAGCAGGAAGCGCGGCACTTGCTGACATCCCCGAAGACATCCGCGAAACAGTTTCGCATCGGGATTCATCCAGGAGGCAGCGGCCGCTGGAAAACCAAACGATGGGATCTGCAGCGTTGGGCGCAGCTGTGCACCGAGCTCGAGAAGCACGGCGTGGAACTCGTCGTGGTCGGTGGACCAGAGGAGCAAGCCCTGGGCGAGCAATTAACGCAGCTGACGAATGCCCCGCTGCGCATCGTGATCGGCAAGACCAGCGTGATGGAGCTGGCCTGTCTCATCAAGCAGTGTGATGCGTTCATCGCGCACGACTCCTCCACGCTGCATCTTGCGGCGGCGATGAATACGCCGACGGTCGCACTGTTTGGCCCCACCGATCCGGCGCGGCACTTGCCGCCGGCCTTCAACGGCCAGGTCATCAAGAAGGACGTCTTCTGCAGCCCGTGTTATTCGCCTCGGTGCCGCACCGTCACGCATGCGTGCATGGTGCGCATCAGCGTCGAAGACGTGCTGCGTCCGGTGTTGGCCATGCTGAGTGACGTCGAGGCAGGAGCGAGCCGATGAGTTCGCCTTCGATGCAGCGCATCCTCGTGGTGCTGCCGAACTGGTACGGGGAAACGCTCTTTGCCACCCCGTTTCTGCGCGCGTTGCGCACACGGCGGCCCAGCGCGTTCATTGCGACGCTTGGGTGGCCGCAATGCCGTGAGGTGCTATTGCACAATCCGCACGTCGACCAGCTGCTCGACTATGATGAACGCGGCAGCCATGCGACATTCGCGGGCAAGCGCGCACTCGTCGAGACCTTGCGGACGTGTCGGTTTGACGCGGCTTTTATCTTAAGACGAAGCCTGTCGCGCTCGCTGCTGCTGTGGTGGGCGGGAATTCCGGTCCGGATCGGGTTTGATTCGCTCAAAAGCGGATGGGCACTCACGCATCGTGTGCCCATGATCAGTCTGCCCATGCACAAAGCGTCGACCTACCTGCCGCTGCTTGATGTCCTCGGCGACCAAGGCGTGTTGCTGCCTTATGAGTATACGGTGAGCGGACAGGAGCGCGAGGCCGCGCGCACATGGCTGCGCACGACCACGACGCTTGGCGAGCAGCCCTTCGCCGTGTTGCACCCCGGCGCGAACTGGTTTCACAAGCGGTGGGCGCCTGAGCGGTTTGCGGCACTTGGTGATCGCCTTGCGGCGCTGGGATTGCGGATCGTGATCACCGGCGGGCCTGACGATATCGAGTTAGCCGAGCAGGTTCGACGAGCGATGCGACAACCTGCGACGATCCTGGCAGGGAAGACGACGCTGCGCCAGCTGGCGGCGTGTCTTGAGCAGGCGCGCGTGTTCATTTCGAATGACACCGGCGTGCTGCATATCGCGGTAGCACTTCACCGGCCGGTCGTGGCCTTGTACGGCCCGACCTCGCCGTCGCTGACCGGTCCGCTCGGCGATCCAAAGCGCATCACGGTGCTGCACCATCCGGAGTGTTGTCCCTCCATCCCGTGCTACGAACCGGAACGTCCAGCGCATCTCGGCATGGATTCGATCACAGTTGAGGAAGCGTACGTCGCGACACGCCAATTGCTGGAGAAAACCGCATGAGCAAGGGGCAGGGGGCGCGAGACAGGGGGCAGGGAAAAACCGGTTTTTCCTCGCCCCTCGCCCCTCGCCCCTCACCCCCCACCTCGACGAAACGAGTTTTGATCATCGGCCCGTCCAACATCGGCGATGGGATTCTAGCCGGCGGCGTGATGGCGTCGGTGCATGCGCGATGTCCGGATGCCCACGTGACGTTGGCGGTCGGCGCGCGCGCCAAGGCGCTCTTCGTTGAGGATCCGCGCATCCAGGTGTTGGTCGACACGGATCTGTACGATTCAGCACGAGGACGACTGACGCTCGCATGGATCTTGTGGCGCTATCAGCCGCACGCGGTCATCGACCTGCGCCATACGCTGTATCCGCTCCTGCTGAAGCCGCTGTCGGCGTGGCGCTATCTGCGGCAGCCTCCGAAGGCGCTCATCCACATGCGGGAGCGCCACCTCTGGAAGCTCCGCGCGCAAGCGCCGGCGCTCGCACCATCGAACGGTCCTCTCTCCGCCAATGCCACCCCGCTGTGGTTTACGCCGAAAGATCACGCGCATGCGGATACGTTGTGGCGGCGCTGGGGATTCGATCAGCGCCATTGCCTCGTCATCATCGCACCAGGGGCGCGCAGCCACATCAAACGCTGGACGGCAGAGGGGTTCGCGCGCGTCGCGGATCGGCTCATCGCGGAGCTTCGAGCGCGCGTGCTATTGTCCGGCGAACCGGATGAAGAATCCGTCATCCAAGAGGTCATCGGCCTGATGCATGAGCGCGCCCACAGCGCGGTGGGACTGACGACGATTCGGCAGCTGGGCGTGCTGATGCAGCGCGCGGCCCTCGTGATCACCAACGATTCCGCCTCGCTGCACTTGGCCTCCGCGGTGCAGACGCCGACGGTCGCCCTCTTCGGGCCGACGGACGACGCCAAGTACGGGCCGACGGCGCCGCAAGCGCAGGTCATCCGCCGACGGCTGTTTTGCGCGCCGTGCGAGCAAGCGCTGTGCCGTTTCAATCACGAGTGCATGCGCTTCATCGGCGCGGAGGAAGTCTATCAGGCAGCACGACAGTTGTTGGAGCAGTCCCGATGAGTCTGGGGCAGGGGGCGCGAGACACGGGGCGTGGGAAAACCAGTTTTTCCTCGCCCCTCGCCCCTCGCCCCTCGCCCCAACCGTTGATTCCGAGGCGCATGGTGGTGATTCGACTCGATCGCATCGGCGACGTGGTGCTGTCGACCCCGGTGCTCACGGCGCTGCGTCAGCGCTTTCCGCACGCCTTCATCGCGATGATGGTGCGCTCAGCCTGTCAGGACCTCATCAAGGGGCATCCGGCGCTGAACGAGACGATCCTCTATGACAAAGACGGCGCGCACCACAGCGCGTGGGCCACGATCCGGTTCGCGCGCGCGCTGCGCCGGTACGAGTTCGATACGGCACTCATCCTTCATCCCAGCAATCGCTCGCACTGGATTCCGTGGCTGGCCGGGATTCCTGTGCGCATCGGCTATGATCGCAAGAATCCGTGGCTGCTGACCCATCGAGCACCGCACCGCAAACAGGAGGGCGCTCAGCACGAGGCGGCGTATACGCTGGAACTCTTGCGATACTTCGGGATTGACCCATCGACGCCGCGGCCGAGCATCGCGATGCACGCGGATGCTGCGCAACGCATCGCTGCACGGCTTTCCGCCTCGTCGATCCAACCTCATGAACGGTTGGTCGCGATTCATCCCTCGGCCAGCTGCGTCTCCAAACGATGGATGCCCGAGCGGTTTGCGCAAGTGGCCGACCGCCTCATCACCGAGCATGGAGTTCGCGTGTGCCTCGTTGCCGGCGAGGCCGATACGGTCTATGCGGCTCGCGTCGCCGAGGCGATGCAGCACCCGGCGCTGAATGTCGCCGGGCAGTTGCCGCTGCGTGATCTGGCCGCGTTGCTGCAGCGCTGCACGCTGCTCATCTCGAATGATTCCGGGCCGGTGCATATTGCGGCGGCGGTGGGCACGCCGGTCGTCGACATCTTCGGGCGCAATCAGCGGGGCCTGTCGCCTCAGCGATGGGGGCCGCTCGGCGAGGGCCATGTGGTGCTGCATAAAGAGGTAGGCTGCGTCACATGCCTGGCGCACAATTGCGACATCGCGTTTCTGTGTTTGACGTCGTTGCAGGTCGATGAAGTCTACCGCGCGGCTGTGTCGATCCTGCAGCGCTCTTCCCAGACCAAAGCTCCTACGGCTGCGCGTCCATGAGAGTCAATTGACTTTCGCGCGCTTTCTCTATTAAATAAGGCCCATGCGACCTGCTCGCGGCGCGCTCCTCTGTCTCCTCCTCAGCATCCTCGGGATCGGCCTTGCCGGCTACCTTTTCTTCATCCACCTCGGCCTCATGCGGGGCGAGCTTCTCGGCGGCGCGGTCTGCGGCGGCACCGGAGCCTTTAACTGTCATGCGGTCACCGCAGGGACGTGGGGTTCCTTCCTCGGTATGCCGCTGGCTCTCTGGGGCATCCTTGGCTATCTCACCATCTTTGCGTTAGCGGTCCTCGCGTTGGATTCGGCGGAGCTGGCCGAGCCGGTGACGGCGCTGATCTTCCTCCTCAGCCTTCTGTTTGTGGTGCTCGATGTCGGATTGTTCTTTCTGATGGCGTTCGTAATCCAATTCTATTGCGCGTTCTGTTTGTTGACCTATGCCGTGAACTTGGCACTGCTCGTGTGCGCGGCGCGGTCGCTTGGCCGTCCGCTTCCGCACGCGTTCGCCGCTGCGGGATCGTCGCTGCAAGCACTCGTGCCCTCGCGTGCGCGTCCGGCGGTGGGCGTCTTCTGGGGTATCCTGCTCGTCGGCGTGGCTGGAACGATGGGCGTGCATCTCTCGACGACGTTTGTCAGTCGAGGGGATATGGGAGTCATGCGCAAGCAGATGCGCGATTTTCTGGCGAAGCAGCCGCGCGTGAGCATCGATACGGCCGGCGATCCGACCATGGGACAACCGGACGGCTGGCTGAAGATTGTCGAGTTCAGCGATTTTCTCTGTCCCGCATGCCAGCGGTCCTCGCGGCTCAACCCGATCATCTTGGCGAATCACCGGCGCGAGGCGGCCTTCATCTTCAAACACTATCCGCTCGATACGAGTTGTAATTCGAGAATTCAGAACATGGTGCATCCCGGCGCGTGCACGGTCGCGGCGGTGTCCGAGTGCGTGCACCTGCAGGGCAAGTTCTGGGCGTTTCACGATCTCGTCTTCGCCAAAGGGCATGACTATAATGTCGGCGCAGTCGAGAAGGATGTCGCGACGCTTGGCATCGACATGGATCAATACCACGCTTGCATGGCCGCCGGCAAAGGGCTGGAAGCGGTAGAGCGTGACATTGCCGAAGCGCAGAAGATCGGCGTCCTCAGCACGCCGACCTATATCATCAACGGGGTCCCCATGGCCGGTGGGATTAACCCGGTGATCTTCGAAGACTTTCTCGCGGTGCTGCGGGAAAGCGATCGATAATTTCTGCGCGCGTTCCCCGGACAGCTTCAGGAGAAACGATCATGGCTGTATCGACGCTGAAGGAAGGCATGCGCGCGCCTGCGTTTTCGCTAACGGCGGGCGATGGGCAGGTGGTGCGGCTCGCCGATCTGCGCGGCCGGCGCGTCGTGCTCTACTTCTATCCGAAGGACGATACGCCCGGCTGCACGAAAGAGGCGTGCAGCTTTCAAGATTCCCTCGCCCGATTGACGAAAGAGCAAGCGGTGGTGCTCGGGGTGAGCTGCGATCCTGCGGCGTCACATCAGCGGTTTGCCAAAAAGTTTCACCTGACATTTCCGCTGCTGAGCGATCCGGATGCCGCGGTGTGCAAAGCGTACGGGGTCTATAAGCAGAAGTCGATGTATGGCCGCACGTACTGGGGAATCGAGCGCACCACGTTCCTGATCGATGAACGGGGGCGGATTGCGAAGATCTTTCCGAAGGTCAGCGTCGAAGGGCACACCGAGGCGGTGCTTGACGCGTTACGTTCACGTGCGCAGTCTGCTTCTGCCACGCCATCCGCAACACGTTCCACATCCGCGCGTCGCGCGTAAAGCCGGCATCATTTCTTCTGCGCTGAGCCTGTCTGATACGACGGGCACAGCGTCTCACCGAGCGGGCACACCGCACACTTCATGGTCATCAGCTCATCCATAGCGGGGCCTGTCAGGGCGATATTCCGCCGGGACGCTCGACGAACCCCACCGTGGTTCGTCTTCGCTCGGCCTTCGGGGTTCGCTCGTCCCTCATCTCAAACGATAGGGACACCGTGGCCGCTCACCGCTGCGCGAGATCAGCAGAGCTGACAGTTCCCTTGTAGGTGAGACGGCCCGGGCAGGTTCTGAGCCGGACGTCTCGGAGGGCGAGCGGCCATGGACCCAGCACGAATTTTCCTGTAACGAGCGGGAGAAAATTCGTGCTGGGGAGCGAGCCCGAGAGCCGAGCGCCGGCGGCCTCGGCGGGGCCGCCGAGCGCGTGCCGGCACAGGACGCTGCCCGGGCCGCAAGCAGCCTGCGAACTAGGCTCACTCGAGATTTACGCCACCATGTAGATGATAATCAGTAGATGATAATCGGTTGCGACGCTGAGGGAAGCTCGTTACAATACATTATCATGCCTGTTCATGCGGCACCGACACAGGAACGCCGAAAGTTCCCTCGCAGCGAATGTCCTGCCCATCTTGCGATTACGCTCGTCCGACCTCAGGGAACGCTACCCACCAGCCACATCAACTTCAGCGAAGGGGGCATGTGTCTGCGTCTGGAAGAGATGCTCGAAGTGCGCTCGACGGTGCGCCTTCAAGTCAAGGATGAGGCTTCGGCGCGTGCGCGGCGAGCCATTGAGTGCACCGGACGCGTGGCATGGGTCATCCAGCGGCTGGATCTGCGGAATATGCCGCCCTTTGTCTTCGACGTCGGGATTGAGCTGATCGATCCGCCTGCCATGCTGCGCCAGTTCCTGACCCAGCCGAGCGGTGCCTTGACGCGCTTCAAGGCGCAAGGTGCGGCGGAAAAAACCCTCGAGCCGTCGGTCATTCGCGGCCGGCAATTTACGCCTCGCTTGGAGCGCGCGACGCACCAGCCCGGGCGCTGGCATTTGGTGGTCCTCGTCGGAAGCGTGCCGTGCTTCAGCGGCCATTACCCATCCGAACGCGCGGCCCTTGCGGCCTGGACCCGATTCAAGCGCGAGCAGAGCAAACGATAACGAGCGCGCCTTCATGATGAAGATCGAGCCTCAGTTGGCCGTATTTCTCGACAATCGTCCTGGGATGCTGGCGAAGACGTGCCAGGAGCTGGCGAAGGCCAAGATCAACATTCTCGCCCTCTCCGTCCTCGACACCATCGATCACGCCGTCGTCAGGATGGTCGTGGATAAGCCCAAAGAGGCCGAGCAGATCCTGACGCGCCAGCACGCGGTAGTGCAGCGACGGGACGTCATCTTCATGGACGTGCCCAACGCGGTCGGAGCCCTGGCAAGCATTGCCGAGCGATTGACGCAGGCCGGCATCAACGTCGAGTATGCCTACTGTACCGGCTCGCCCGCGCAAAGTGGAGGCGCCTTGGTCCTGCGCACCAACGATCTCGAAGCGACCATCAACGCCCTCAGTTAGTCCGCAGAGAAGCAATCAAGAAGGGGCAGGGGGCGGGAGACGCGGGACGGGTGAAGCCGGTCTTTTCATGTCCCGCGCCCCACGCCCCTTGTCCCTGAGTCCAGTTGACTTCACATGAAGGCCGTCATCTTCCGCCGGCACGGCGGACCAGAGGTGCTTGAGTACGCGGACGTGCCCGATCCGACCATCGGACCCGCCGAGATTCTTGTTCGCGTCAAGGCCTGCTCGGTCAATCACCTCGATATCTGGATTCGTCAGGGGATTCCCGCCTATCGGATCGTGTTGCCGCACATCTCCGGGTGCGACGTTGCGGGCGTGGTTGAGCGCATCGGTGCCGACGTGACGCGCCTCAGACCTGGCGATCGCGTCGTCTTGGCTCCGGGCCTCAGCTGCGGCCAGTGCGCCTGGTGCCGCCGAGGAGACGACAACTTGTGCGCGACCTATGGCATCCGCGGAGCCGCCACCGACGGGGGCTACGCGCAACTGGCGAAAGCCGACGCGCGCGACGCCCTCCTACTTCCGCCCGCCCTCTCGTTTGAAGCCGCCGCAGCATGTCCCCTCGTCTTTTTGACCGCATGGCACATGCTGGTGACTCGAGCGCAGCTTCGCGCCGGCGAGACGGTGTTGGTGCACGCCGCCGGTAGCGGCATCGGCCACGCCGCCGTGCAGATCGCCAAGTATCTGAAGGCGACCGTCTATACCACCGTTGGGTCAGAGGCGAAAGCCGCCAAAGCGAAAACGCTTGGCGCAGATGAGGTCATCAATTATCAGCAAGAAGATTTTGAGGCGCGGACGAAAACGCTGACGCAACAACGCGGGGTGGACGTCGTCTTCGAGCATATCGGTCCGCAGACGTGGGAGCGGAGCGTGCGCGTGCTGGCCAAAGGCGGACGGCTGGTGACCTGCGGAGCGACAACCGGACCGAGCGTGCCGTTGGACCTGCGCTACGTGTTTTCGCGTCAGCTCTCGCTCTTAGGCTCGATAATGGGCACACGCGCGGAGCTCGACCAGGTTGTGGCGCTGATCGGGCAGGGCACGCTTAAGCCGGTGGTTGATGCGGTCCTTCCGCTGGCTCAGGCGCGGGCCGCCCAGGAGCGCCTATTGAACCGGAAGGTCTTTGGTAAGCTGGTCCTCTGTCCGGCGTAACGTCTGCGTTGCTTGGCAGCGGGATATCAGATCAGGCATACTTAGGGTGCGCAACGGGCCTCGCAGCCGCAGCGGTCAGCACTCAGCGGTCGATGATGCTGAGGAGCCGACCGAGTCGATGAGCTGACGAGGTAGCCGGGTTACCGGTTGGAATTCGGTCAGACACGAACTTCCTTTCGGATGGGAAGTTCGTGTTTTTGTTATGGTGGGGCAGCCAACGCGGGATCGAAGATGACGGGTGCAATGCGAGTTATCCGGAGACGAGTCCGCCAAAACCGGCAACATCGACGCGGGGTCTTACTCGTTGAAATCCTCTTCGCCATCGGCATCTTGATGGTCGCCGGGCTCTGGCTGCTTACTGCCTACCAGTCGTCCTTCCAAGTCTCCGAATTGGGACAACAGACCAGCGTGGCCCTCGATGATCTCAGGGACATGATGGAGCGGATCAAGTCGACCCCGTTCAATTCCCTCACGAACGACTTCCCCAGCGGCGCCGTCAACGGCATCGTGGGCCTGGCCCCGGAGAAGTACGGGGTGATCATCGGCGGCTACACGCTGACCAACGAACAGGTTACGGTGACGCATCAACCCAATACCAACGCCGATCCACGGGAAATGATCGTGCGGGTGACGTGGGTCAACCGCGGGCGCACGTTCCAAAAATCCGTGTCGACGATACGGGCGAGCCGAGCGAGCTGATGATGAACCGCTTCCAATCACGCCGTGGATTTACGTTCCTCGAGACGCTGGTGGCCAGCGGGATTCTGATGTCGTTGGGCCTCGTGGTCGTTATGTGGCTCTCGAGCGTCTCCGACCTGTGGTGGACGTCGACGACGCAAAGTCAGGTCCGCACGACCGCCGAGCAACTCATCAACCGGTTGACGGACGAGCTGAAAAACGGCACCCGGACTTCCGCCGCCAGTCCGCCCAATGCGACCATTCCCGCCTCGCCGAACAACACCGCCATCACGTTCTATCTGCCCACGAGCCAAGTCATCGACGCCTCGGGCAACATTCAGTGGGATGCCGCGACGGCGATTCAATATGTCTACGTGCCCGCCACGCAGGAGCTGCGGCGTGTCGTCGGAGGCGTGCCGGTCACGCTCTCGGGGGGCGTGACCAACATTCGATTCGAGGACAGCACGATCAATGCCGCCCTGTATACGAATGAGATTCGCGTGACGCTTACGATCCAACAACGAAGCCCCCAGCAACGCACGATGTCGGCCACCGCGACGGAGATCGTCAAGTTGCGCAACTAAGGAGGGGCGACCCATGGGCAATCGACGAGGGCAATCAGTCGTCTTGGCGTACTTGGCCGTGGTGATTTTCAGCGTGCTCGGCAGCTCCCTCTTGAACCACAGTCTCTCGACACAGCGTCAGAGCGAAATCCAGCGGTTGCACACCGAGGCAACCTACTATGCGGAAGGCGGGCTGGAAGACGCAATCTCCCAATTCGCCCAGGACATCGCCAATTTCGTGATCGATCCGAATATCCCCACCTATCCCGCCGACGGGACGATGACGACGACCTTTTCTTCAGGAGCCGCCGCCTCCTCGCTGATCACGCAGGCCGAGCTCGTTCCGCGGGCCGTCGTGGATCCGGATGGGACAACGGTGTTCGTCAAGAACTACCACGTCACGACGACCGCGACACATCACAGCAACAGCACGGTGCAGGTCAGGCTGCATCAGATCGTCGAGCGGCGGATGGTCTACACGTTCCAGCACGCGGTCTTTTATGACAACGATCTGGAATGGATCCCCGGACCCAACATGACCCTCAGCGGGCGCGTTCACAGCAACAACGATATCTATCTTGCGGCAGAGAGCACACTGACCGTTGACAGCGAGTACCTGCAATCGGCCGGCGCGATCTACAACAAACGCAAGGACAGCAGCGCCATGCCGCCGGGCAACGTCTCAATCAAGAAGCTCGGGCTCGCGCAATACGCGAATATGGCCGGTCTGGACAGCAGCAGCCCCACGTGGCCGACGGATTCTCAGACGCGATGGCTGGGCACCGTGAAGAGCGACGTGCACGGGGTGACCAAGCGAGCCGTGCCCGTCGTGGGATCGACCGCGCCCGGCGGATTTTATGACACGAACGCAACGGTCAAGATCGTCAACGGAACCATTACCGACAAGAACGGCAATCCGCTGACGGTGCCGGCGGGGACCGTGACGACCAGCACGACGTTCTACAACAATCGGGAAGGCAAGTACGTCAAGATGACCGACATCGACTTGAAGAAGCTTGCAGGCTACGCGGCCGGCGACCCGCCGGGCAGCCCGAGCTTCCCGAATCACTTGCCGAGCAATGGGCTGATCTATGCCACACGCACGGATGCGTCCGGCTCGCAAGAGCCCGGTATCCGTCTGCGCAACGCGGCGGAAATTTACCGCTCCGGCGGCCTGACCGTGGTCTCGAACACTCCCATGTACGTTCAAGGGAACTACAACACGGTAAATAAGAAACCGGTCGCGGTGATCGCGGATGCGCTCAATCTGCTCTCGAATGCATGGAACGACGCCAACAGCACCGTCAATAACGTCAACTCGGGCAGCCCGCGGACCGCGTCGAGCACGACGTACAACGCCGCGTTCATCGCCGGGGTCGATACGACCACGCCGGGGAAATATAACGGTGGGCTGGAGAATTACCCACGGCTGCACGAGCGGTGGACGAATCAAACGCTGAGCATCATGGGGTCGTTCGTGTCGCTCTGGACGCCGCAAGTGGCCAACGGCCAATGGAAGTACGGGCAGCAGGGGTCGAATTCGCAGTACACGGCCCCCGTGCGGAGTTGGAATTACGACACCAGTTTTTCGACCGGGGTGAACATGCCGCCGTTTACGCCCTATGCGGTGGAAATGCAAAAGGGTGCGTGGTGGAAAGAGTGAGAATAATCATCACCCTGGCAGACGGCGCACGCGTCTCTGTCACACACCGGGTTCGACATGATTCGGTTCCTGCGCTTGACGCGCCGGATCTGCTGCGACGAGGCTCTGCGAGAACGTCCAATCAACTGAATAGCAGAACCGAAAAACGGAAATCTTGACAGAATTTGTAGGATATACTATAGTCATCGCGTGACACCACGATGAAGCTCTCCACGAGATCCACATACGGGATTCGCGCATTGATCGAGTTGGCGTTTGCCGCCGGGCACGGGCCGATCTCGGCCGCCCACATTGCGCAGCGCCAGGATCTCTCCATCGCCTACCTGGAACAATTGCTCCATCGCTTGAAGCGGCAGGGACTCGTGACCAGCATCCGCGGGCCGCGGGGCGGGTATCTGCTTGCGAAAGAACCGCAGAAGATTTCCATCGCGGATGTGGTGACCGTCTTGGATCGTGCCAACGGAAACGGCGCGACCCGTCACGGCCGCCGGCGCGTTGTTCCAGGACGCGTGCGGGTGGAATCCAAGGACGCGCATCGGCAAGCGCAGTGCATCGCGCAGGCCGTATGGCGGTGCGTCCATGAACGGCTCATGGCTTCACTAGGGGCGGTCACGCTGCAAGATTTGTGTGATGAAGTGCGCGCCGAAGCGGGAGAACCGCTCGATCACCGGTATGTCTTTCACATTTAATGATCGCAACAAGGTGTCAGCCGTGAGTGTGACGCGTCCGTTACCTCATCGGAGGCGTGGAGCCACGCTGGCGGTGTCCGTCATTTCATGGAAGGGGCTCAGGAGTCGTGTCACCAAAGGTCAGATACGAACGACGCTGCTGCGTCAATTACGACAACAAGAGGAGGACGAACGACGTCGACGAAGTGAGGCGATTTGGCGGAACGTGATTCGCCTGACGGCGTTTCGGCAGGCCGCGACAATCTGCTGTTACGTGGCCCTGCCGTATGAAGTGCAGACGTGGGACTTGATTGAGCAGATGTTGGCTGAAGGCAAACGAGTGGTGGTTCCGGTCGCCGTGCCGCGCACCAAACAGCTGCGGGTTTCTGAAGTGCGGAACCTGCAGGCTGAGCTGGTACGCGGCAGCCATGGCGTGTGGGAGCCGAAGCCCTCAAAGCGGCGGCCGGTGGCGTTGCGCGAGATCGATCTGGCGCTCGTCCCGGGCATCGCCTTTGATCGACGAGGGCACCGGCTCGGCCATGGGCATGGGTATTTCGACCGGTTTCTCGCTCGGTTGCCGAAAACGACCCGCACCATCGGGTTGGCCTTTCGCTTTCAGCTGCTCGATCACCTGCCTGTTGCTGCACACGACCACGCCGTCCAGACAGTCCTAACCGCCTAACCCCGCACCCTGGGTGCCGGGTCCTGCGTCGTCACACATCAGCTGCGGCATTGCGTCATGTGTGATCGGTGACGGTGCCAAGGCTGATGAGGCCAGCGAGGTGATGAAACAATGATCGCACTATTCTCTCTTATTGGAATTGGGATGGCGTTCGCGGGCGGCTACGGCCTGCGTGTCATGCTCAGCCGCAAGACGCTCAGCGGAGCGGAGCTCAAGTCCAAACAACTGCTCGAGGAGGCGGCGCGTCAGGCCGAGACGATTGCCAAGCAAGCGCAACTCGAAGCGAAGGAGCAGTTGCACACCATCCGTCAGGAGTTCGAGGAAAAGACCAAGGATCGGCGCACGGAGTTGACCCAGCTCGAAAAGCGGCTGCACCAGCGGGAAGAGCTGCTCGATCGAAAATTGGAGCTGCTCGATCGAAAAGAGAAAGACCTCGGCGAGCGCGACCGGCAGTTTGCCGCTCGCGAACAAACCTTGAAGACCAAGGATGAGCAGCTCGCCCAGCTCATCGTCGAGGAAAAAGAGAAGCTCAAGACCGTCGCGAACCTCAATACCGAAGAAGCGAAGCAGCTCTTGCTGGCGCGTTTGGAGCAGGACTGCCGGACCGAAGCAGGCATGGTCATCAAGCGCGTCGAGGAAGAGACCAAGCGCGATGCGCAGACGACCTCCAAGCGCATCCTCCTAGAGACGATGCAGCGCTGCGCGGCCGAGTACACGGTGGAATCGACGACGGCGGTCCTGCAGCTGCCGAATGAAGACATGAAGGGCCGCATCATCGGCCGCGAGGGCCGCAACATCAAGGCCTTCGAGCTCGCCACCGGGGTGGATCTCATCGTGGATGACACGCCCGACGTGGTGACCCTCTCGTCCTTCGATACCATTCGCCGCGAAATTGCCAAGCAATCCCTGGAGCGGCTCATGTCCGACGGCCGCATCCACCCGGCGCGCATCGAAGAGGTCGTTGAGAAGGTGAAGAAAGAGTTCAACCTGCACATCCAGCAGGAAGGCGAGAAGACGATCAACGAACTCGGCGCGCACGGCGTCCACACCGAGCTCATCAAGCTCGTCGGGCGGCTGCGCTATCGCTCAAGTTACGGGCAAAACGTCCTGCTCCACTTGAAAGAGACCGGCTACCTCTGCGGCATGATTGCGGCGGAGCTGGGGTTGGATCAGCGGCTGGCCCGTCGCTGCGGGTTGCTCCACGACGTCGGCAAGGCGGTCAGTCATGAAGTGGAAGGGCCGCACGCGATTATCGGCGGGGAGCTGGCGAAGAAGTATGGCGAGACGCCGGAAGTCGTCCATGCGATTGAAGCGCACCACGAGGACGTGCCCCCGACGACGCTCTACGCGGTGCTGACGATCATCGCCGACTCCATCAGCGGCTCGCGTCCCGGGGCGCGCGGCGACACGCTCGAGAACTACGTCAAGCGGCTCCAAGCGCTCGAGGCGATCTGCGATTCGTTTACCGGCGTCGAGAAGGCTTACGCGATTCAGGCGGGGCGCGAAGTGCGCGTGATCGTTCAGCCGGAGCGCGTGACCGACCTGGAAGCCATCGCGCTCTCGCGCGAGATCAAGCGCAAGGTCGAAGGGTCCATCGAGTTTCCCGGGCAGATCAAGATCACCGTGATCCGAGAGACCAGGTCCATCGAATATGCCCGTTAATCCAGCACACAGCAGAAAGCAGACAGCAGACAGTGCAATGCCAAACGGTCTTCTGTGTGCTGTGTGCTGTGTGCTGTGTGCCAGCTCAAGATGAAGATTCTGGTGATTGGCGACGTCGTCGGTCGCCCGGGCCGGATGATCATCGAGCGCGAGCTCATCCGCTTGCGAGAGGAGCGGGGCATTGACTTGGTCGTCGTAAACTGTGAAAATGCTGCCGCAGGGGCGGGGATCACCCGCAGCATTGCGGATGATCTCTTCCGGGCCGGAGCCGATGTGCTCACCTCGGGCAATCACGTCTGGAAGATACGCGAAGCCTTCGACCTGCTCAAGCTCGACCCTCGCGTCATTCGGCCGGCGAACTACCCCGAAGGGACGCCCGGTGCGGGCACGGCGATCGTCGAGACGCTCACCGGACAGAAAGTCGGCATCCTCAACGTGATGGGGCGCGTCTTCATGGAGCCGCTCGAGTGTCCATTTCGAACCGCCGAACGAGAGCTCGCACGCTTACGCATGGTCACCCCGGTCATCATCGTCGACATGCACGCCGAAGCCACCAGCGAAAAAGTCGCGATGGGCTGGTTCCTCGACGGCAAAGTCTCCTGCGTCTTTGGCACGCACACGCATATTCCGACGGCGGATGAGCGCATCTTACCGCAGGGCACTGCGTTCATCACCGACGTCGGCATGACCGGCCCGTATGATTCCGTGATCGGCCGACGGGTGGATCAAATTCTGGAGCGGTTTCTCTCCAACATCCCCAACCGCTCCGAGGTCGCGGAAGGCAACGTCCAGTTGCGCGGCCTCCTCGTCGACGTGAATCCTGCGACTGGCAAAGCCGCGTCGGTTGAGCGCATCACAAAAGTCCTGGATGGAGCGGTCCATGGCCGTGGCGATTGAGGCCGTACCTGTAAAAGTCGCACCTCGCGCGCTGACCGTCGGGGAAGTGGTCTCGCGCATCCGCGCGATCATCGAGGGACAGTTTCCCTCGCCGATCTGGATTGAAGGCGAGCTCTCCAACTGCAGCTATCCCTCATCGGGACACATCTACTTCAGCCTTGTCGATGAGCGGGCGACGGATCGCTTCGGACAACGGCTCGTGCTGCCATGCGCCTTCTATCGCGGAGTGAATCAGCAACTAAAGTTTCGGCTCATCGATGGATTGAAAGTCTTGTGTCTCGGGCAGGTGACAACGTACGAGCGCCAAGGCCAGTACCAATTGCGCGTATTGCGCGTGGAGCCCAAAGGCGTCGGAGCTCTCCAGTTGGCCTTTGAGCAGCTGAAGAAACGCTTGCAAGCCGAAGGGCTCTTTGATGAGGCGCGCAAGCGCGCGATTCCAAAAACGCCTGAGCGGATCGGCGTGATCACCTCTGCATCAGGCTCCGCGATCCACGACATCGTCAGTAAGCTGCGCGGGTGGTTTCATGTGGTTATTCTTCCGGTGAAGGTGCAAGGCGAAGGGGCCTCGACCGAAATCGCATCAGCGCTGGATCTGGCCAACCGGCTGCACGCGGCCGATGTCCTGATCGTCGGGCGGGGTGGCGGCAGCATCGAGGATTTGTGGGCGTTCAACGAAGAGGTGGTGGCCCGCGCCATTGTGCGCTCCAAGATCCCGGTGATCTCCGCCGTCGGCCATCAAGATGATTGGACGATTGCGGACTACGTCGCGGATCATCGGGCCTCGACTCCGACGGACGCCGCCAAGCTGCTCGTGCACGAGCAAGAAGCCTTCGCCGCGCAGTCGCAGGAGCTGACGCGGCAATTGCTCGATGGCATGCAGGGCTATCTCGATGAGCAGACCGATCGGCTGCAGACACTGAGCGGACAGTTGCGGTTGTTGCATCCTCGCAATCAGCTTGATCGGTATGTCAGTCGCACCCAGGAGCTGCAGTTGCAATTGACGCAATCCATGCAGTACGCGCTGCAGCACGATGAGCAGCATTTGCAAGGACTCGCGGGTCGTTTGCAGGCCCTCAGCCCGCTGGCGGTTCTGGCGCGCGGCTACAGCATCACGTTGAAGTTGCCGAGCTACCATGTGGTGACCGATGCGGCTGCTCTGCGCGTCGGCGATGAGCTTGAAACGCTCGTCAGCCACGGACGCATCGTGAGCGCTGTCACCCGTGTGCAGACGCAGGCGGAGTCTTCCACAGAGTCTTAAGCCATGGTCCAGACGCACGAACTGAAATATGAAGACGCGCTGAAGCGATTGGAGAAAATCGTCTCGGAGCTCGACCGCTCCGAGCTCGACTTGGAAACTCGTTTGAAACGATTTGAGGAGGGAACCAAGTTGGCGCGCCTGCTCATGAAGAAACTCGATCAGGCGAAGAAGAAAGTGGAACTCTTGGTGAAGACGAACGTCGGCGAGACAGCCCTGGTGCCCTTTGATGACGACACTGCTGAAGACGGCGCGTCCGAAAACGAAACGGCTTGACGCGCTCACCAGCCTGGTCGACCAGGCGCTGGAGCGTTACCTGCCGAAGGCGGCCGTGCCGCCTCAAGTGCTCCACGAGGCGATGCGCTACTGCGTCTTTACCGGCGGCAAGCGGTTTCGGCCATTGTTGTGCCTTGGATCGTGTGAAACCGTCGGTGCGCCGGCGCGCCAAGCGTTGACGGTCGCGTGCGCGCTCGAGCTCATCCACACCTACTCGCTCGTCCACGATGATCTACCGGCGATGGATAACGCCGATGAGCGGCGCGGGCAGCCGACCTGCCATCGCAAGTTCGGCGAAGGCAACGCGATCCTCGTCGGGGATGCGCTGCTCACGCTGGCCTTCGAATGGTTGGGGCGCAACGGCACGACCAATTCAACTGAAATCATTCGCGCCATCAGCCAAGCCTGCGGCACGACCGGCCTGATCGGGGGTCAGGTACTCGATTTACAGGCGATCAGCCAACCGCGCACCGCGACGGAACGCACGCTGCGGGACGTCGCCCAGCGCAAGACCGCCGCCCTCATCGCCGCCAGCGTGCATGCGGGCGCGTTAGCCGGGGGTGCGGATGCCGCGCAACTGAAGACGCTGCAGCGCTACGGCCAGTCCATTGGACTGGCGTTTCAATTCATCGACGACATTCATGATCACGAAGGCCTCGCGCAGGTGATGGGGGCGGACGAGGCGCGCGTCGAAGCGGATCGGCTGATCCGCAGCGCGACCGCCGCGATCGAGCCCTTTGGCAAACGCGCGGACGTGCTGCGTCAACTGGCAGCGTGGCTTTCAATAACGTCGCAAGCCAACCAAACAAGATAGCCGTGATTCCGCAGATTTCAAAAACGGATTTTGCAGATAGGCTGCAGCTCACCGATCCGTGTAATCCGATTTCAAAATCTGTGAAATCACAGCAGAAGTTTTCATGAGACTGCTTGATCAGATTGAACGCCCCGCAGACATCAAGTCGTTGTCGCCTGAGCAGCTCTCAGGCCTTGCCAAGGACATCCGCAGCGAACTCATCCGCACCATCGCCGAGCTTGGCGGCCATCTCGCCTCGAGCCTGGGCGCCGTGGAGTTGTGTTTAGCGCTGCACTACGTCTTCGAAGCGCCCGAGGATCAGCTCGTGTGGGATATGGGCTATCAGGCGTTCGCCCACAAGCTCATCACCGGCCGTCGGGACCGATTCGGCACGCTGAAGCAATTCAAAGGGCTCTCCGGATTCAATAACAAGGACGAGAGCCCGTATGACCTCTTCACGACCGGCCACGGCGGCACGACGCTGTCGACGGCGATGGGGTTGGCGCTGGCGCGCGATCAAGTGAAAGGCTCGAACCACGTGGTGGCCATTGTCGGCGATGCGAGCCTTGGGGAAGGGATGGCGCTGGAGGCGCTCAATCACATCGGCCATCTTCGGCCGCGCCTGCTGGTGATTCTCAACGACAATAAGATGTCTATCGCCCAGCCGATCGGAGGCTTAAGCCGATACTTGAATCGCATCATTACGAATCCCACATACAATCGTTTGCGGACGGACCTCGAGCGGCTCGTCGGACGGCTGCCGCACGGCTCGCGGCTGGTGCGCATGGGCCGGAAGGTGAACGAGTCGGTGAAGGGCTTGCTGGTGCCCGGGCTGGTGTTCGAGGAGCTGGGCTTACGATACATCGGGCCCATCGACGGCCACAATCTTCCCGAGTTGATCAAGACGCTCACGAACATCAAGCAGCTCAAAGGCGGGCCCATCTTGCTGCACGTCTCGACCGTGAAAGGCAAGGGCTATCGTTTTGCCGAAGAGGACCCGGAGCGATTCCACAAAGTCGAACCGTTTGATATCACTACCGGCCTCTCCAAAGATCAGCTCGCCAAGCCGAAGGGCAGCGGAGCCAAGGCGAAGCTCGCGCGCCAGTCGTCAGAGACGTTCACGGAGGCATTCAGCGATGAGCTGCTGCATCTTGGCGAGACGAACAAGCGGCTCGTGGCCATCACCGCGGCGATGCCCGAAGGCACCGGCGTCAGCGAATTTGCCAAGCGGTTTCCGCATCGCTGCTTCGACGTCGGGATGGCCGAGCAGCACGCCGTCGGGCTGGCGGCCGGCTTAGTCAAGGGCGGTGCGCGGCCCGTCGTGGCGATCTATTCCACGTTCCTGCAGCGGGCGTACGATCAGATCATGCACGAGATGTGCCTGCAGGAGCTGCCGGTTGTCCTCGCGATTGATCGCGCGAGCCTTGTCGGGGAAGATGGCCCCACGCATCACGGCGTCTTCGACATCGGCTACTTGCGGGTCCTGCCGAATATCCTGATCGTGTCGCCCAAAGATCCGGCTGAATTGCGCGCGATGCTGCAATGGTCGCTGGAGCAAACACTGCCCGTGGCGATTCGTTATGCCCGCGGCGGCATCGTTTGTGGCGAACCGCTGGGCCGTCCGGCGAAGATCGTCACAGGCAAGTCCGAGACCCTGCGGCCCGGCAAGGGTGTGGCCCTGCTTGCGCTGGGAAGCATGGTGTACCAGGCGCTGAAAGTGGCCGAGGAATTAGCCCATGATGGCATCGACGCCAACGTCATCAACGCGCGGTTTGTGAAGCCCATCGATCGCGCCATGGTCAAAGAAGCCGCACAGACCGGCTCCATCGTGACGCTCGAAGAGTCGCAGATCGCGTGCGGGTTTGGCAGCGCGGTCTCCGAGACCCTGGATGCGCTGGGCCTCTCCGGCATCCCGCAGCTGCGCATCGGGCTGCCCGACCTCTTTATCGAGCATGGCAAGCGTGCCGAGCTGTTGCGCGAGTGCCAGCTTGATCCCGAGCATTTGACTCGCCGTATCAGCCGCTGGCATCGCGCTACGACCGGCTCAACCGCTGAGCTGCGACTTCTCACGGAACCTTCCGTCTAACCTCTCGTGATTCCGACTCCATGAGCGTGCGCGTCCGGTTTGCCCCAAGCCCGACAGGGAAATTGCACGTCGGTTCTGCGCGCACCGCTCTGTTTAATTGGCTCTTCGCCAAGCACCATCACGGCACGTTCATCCTGCGCATCGAAGACACCGACCAGAAGCGCTCGAACCCCGCGTTTCTCGACGACATCTACGCCAGCCTGAAGTTTTTGGGGATCAACGCCGACGAAGGCCCGCTCTTTCAAAGCCAGCGCATGCCGATCTATCAGGAGCACGCGAAGCAGCTGCTGGATAGTGGCAAAGCGATTCAGAAAGAGGGCGCGGTCATGTTTCAGATCAGCCCGCGACAGGTGACCTTCAAAGATCTGCTGCGCGGGGACATCACGACGGACACGACCCTCTTCGAGTCGCTCGTGCTCATGAAGTCGGACGGCACGCCGACCTACAACTTTGCATGCGTGGTCGATGACGCGCTCATGCACATTTCGCACGTGATCCGCGGCGACGACCATATCGCCAATACGCCGAAGCAAGTGATCCTGTATGAGGCGCTCGGACTTCCGCTGCCCGTCTTCGCGCACATTCCGCTGATCGTCGGGGCGGATCGCGCTCGGCTCTCAAAACGATTTGGAGCGACGTCGGTCGATGAATATCGCCGGGTGGGGTATTTGCCCGAGGCCTTCGTCAATTACTTAGCCCTTTTGGGCTGGGCTCCTGGCGGCAACCGGGAGCTCGTGCCGCCGGAAGAACTCATCGAGCTGTTCGATCTGGCCAAAGTCCGCAAGACCGCCGCCTATTTCGATCAGAAAAAATTGGACTGGCTCAACGGCCAGTACATCAAGCAGATGCCGGTGCCGAAACTCGCCCGGATGCTTGCCGAGCGGTTGATCAACAAGGGGATTCTTCAGCCAGGCTACGATCCGGCGACGCTTGAGCGCATTACCGCAGTGATCCAAGACCGGCTGCGCGTGCTCGAGGACATCGAGGAAGAGCACATCTTCTTCTTCCAAGACCCGCCGCAGTATCAGGACGAAGCCGTCGCGAAGTTTCTGCGCCAGGATGGAGTGGGCAAGCGGCTGCTTGAGCTGCGGACTCGGTTGGAGGCGCTGCCGCAGTTTGACACTGCGGCCATTGAGCAGACGACGCGCGCGATGGTGGCCGAGCAGCAGTTGCAGTCGAAGGATTTGATCCATCCGGCGCGGGTCGCGGTGACCGGGCGGTCGGTGAGCCCGCCGCTCTTCGATGTGATGGCGATCCTCGGCAAGACCAAGGTGCTCCATCGGCTTGAATATGCCGCAACGAAATTAGCAGACACTCAGTGATGCTAGAAGCCGGATGCTGGAAGCTAGAAACGGCCGAACACGCTTTTTCCAGCTTCCAGTTTCCAACTTCCAGCATCGCTGGGTCTTTTTGAGGAGAATCGATGCAGGAGCGACGCCGGCATATCCGCATTCAAACACCCGTTCTGGTGGAGTTTCCGAATCCGGAGACGATGAAGACCGAGCGCAGCTTTACCCAAGATGTCAGCGAATCGGGCATGCGGTTTCCCTCGGCAGTGAAGCTCTCCGTCGGCCAGGAGCTGGCGATGACCTTAGAGCTGCCGTTTCGCGATGCCACGATGAATACGACGGGGGAGGTCGTGTGGATCCGCGAGGTCTCCCGCCTGGGGGCGCCCCAGTATGAAGTCGGCGTGCGGTTTCGCTGGATCCAAGACCCCGATCGCCAGCGCCTCGTGCGCCACCTCGCCAACCTCTTCGGTCCGCGGGTGTGATATAATTCCAAACTCCGAACTCGTTTTATTCGCGCCTTAGAAAACCCCACACTTTAGTGTGGGGATGAAGCGTAGTCGTGGCATACTGTCCGCATGGCCCTGCGC
>JACQHR010000023.1 GCA_016198905.1 Candidatus Omnitrophota bacterium
ACCGCCGTGCGGCCCGTGGATCGATGAGTGCCATGTGATTCCCAAAGGCGATTTCGGTGATGGAACTCGACGGGAGGGTCGTATCACCGTCATCGTTCTTCGCAATCACCGTAATCTTCCAGGCATTTGTGAAATGGGTTCAACACAGGTTCGCGAATGATCCGCATCAATAACAGCTGAGTGCGCAGAGCAATTCGCGAAATCACCGTCATCCAATTGGCAGTCGTAGGTCACCAAATGAATGCGCTTGGTCATCTGTGTTCGAGCTAGGGTTGCCGAAGAATATTATGGGTTCCGACGCGCCGCAACAGGACGCCTTCCTGCACAAACTGGAAGGTGACTCGGTAATTGTCACTGACACGTAATTCCCAGATGTCCGGGGCGCCTTCCATCTTTTTCACATGGAGCGAGGGGTGCCGTGGGTTGCCGACGAATCGCTCAAGGGTATTGCCGATTCGTTCTTGAATGTCAGACGGAAGCCGTTTGAAATCTTTCTTGAACCGCTCAGTGCGCAGAAGCTGCATTACTTGCGCAGGTCGTCCATCAACTCCTTGACGCTCTTAAACTTCTTCACGCGGCCCTTGCGGATATCCTGCTCGGCTTCCCGTTCGCCGGCTTGCCATTCCTTAGTCCAAAAGTAGCTTTGCGACGGATCAACGAGCTTCGCGGGCTTGATCAGCACCCCTTCCTTCGTTTCCTGCAAACGCACAAAATCCCCCACCACCATATGGAACCGATGAATCAGCCAGGTCGGCAGCGTAATATTCTTATTCTTCTGAACCTTCACGATGGTCTCTGCCATTGGACACCTCCACATGTATTTCTATTTACTAGAAATACTAGCACACCATCGATGCCGCTGTCAAGAAACCCGGAATTCATCGTACCGGGTTCCGAGGGGACAGGTTGCATCATGTCGTCACCGGATAAGAACCCAACACCCGCAGCAGCGTGGTGGAGCGGCGCAGCGCGGCGAGGGCTGTCTTGAGTTTCAGATCATTCACATGCCCGTCAACATCAATGAAGAACAAGTACTCCCAGGCCTTTCGTTTCGAAGGCCGGGACTCGATTTTCGTCAGGCTAATACCCTGCCGCTTGAAGGGCACGAGCGCATCATGCAACGCGCCGGGTTTATCCTTCAGCGCAAAGAGGATCGACGTTTTATTGCGTTTCCCTCGCGGGGGCTCGTTCAACCCGATCACAAGAAACCGGGTTTTATTCTCTCGCTCGCTCGGAATCGGCATGGCGCGCAGCGGCTTCTTATCCGCCAGCTCCTTGCGACCAATCGCGGCGCGAAACTGAGGGTTCTTGTCATGCAGGATGTACCACACGGCATCCGCCGTCGAGCTGGTTTCGCGCAATGTGGCATGGGGCACATGCTGACGCAACCACTGGTGGCACTGCGCCAGGGCCTGCGGATGAGAATAGACAGCCCGGATCTTCGATAAGGTCGCACCGGAGTGCAGGAGCAAGTACTGCTGAATCGGCTGCTCCACTTCTCCTTGGATGGTCACAGGGCTGTCGACAAAATCTGCGAACCGATCTAACGTATGCGCCACCGCGCCTTCGAGCGAATTCTCAATCGGGACCACGCCATAGTCCGCCCGGCGCCGTTCGACATCATGGAACACGTCATCCACCGTCGGCGCATGGAGGTACGTCGCCCGCGCGCCGAAGCGCTTCAGCGCGGCCAGGTGCGTGTTCGTGTGCTCAGGACCAAGATACGCCACTGTCAGCATCGGTCAACAAGACGTATTAGCGTATAGATAGCACTTTGAGAACGTTGGGTCGTCGGTCCGGACAGCTCCTGAGCCGGACGTCTCGGAGGGCGAGCGGCCACGGGGTCACCCGCGGATCTCAGCAGTGACGAGCGAGCCCGAGAGCCGAGCACCGGCGGCCACGGCGGGGCCGCCGAGTGCGTGCCGGCGAAGGTGCTGGCCGGACCGGCGGCGCACAACATGCGAGAGACCCGCGATATCACTCATGGACTATCAACCGCCCTTTCGCCGCTTGCCGTCCCGCTCACGGCGGCGGCATTGAGTTAGAATCGTCTGAAAGATTTTCCGGACTGCGTGATTGGAAAGCGGGCCGCGGTTGGCGAGCTGCACGTGGCGCAGGACGAAGGCTTCGCGGGTCGGGTCAAAGACCGGCCACTTGCGCCGTTTCTTGATGCGGCCAATCTCAAGGGCGAAGCGCGCGCGCTGATTGATGAGGCGCAACAACGCCAGATCGAGCCGGTCGATCGTGCGGCGCACCGACGAGAGTTTCGCCTTAGCGCCCATCAGGCGTCACAGCAGATGGGATAGACTCAGGAGGAGGCGCCTGTGTAGTTGTGGGTTGATCCGCCTCGGGCACAGCCGTTGTCCCCGATGCGGGTGATAGTGCCGCTGTAGGCTCCTCTGCCGTCGGTTCGTGAATCGTCGGCGTCTCGAGCTTCGGCAACGCATCCAGCGACTTCAACCCGAAATGGCGCAGGAACTCCGGCGTCGTCCCATAGAGAAACGGTCGTCCAGGACTCTCTTTGCGGCCGGCGATCCGCACGAACCGGCGCTCCGTCAGCGTATCCAACGACGCGCTGACATCGACGCCGCGGACCGCTTCGATCTCCGCTTTCGTGATCGGCTGGCGGTACGCGATGATCGCCAAGGTCTCCAGTGTCGCGTTGCTCACCGAATCCGGTTTGGGGCTTTGCAGGGCTCGCCGAATCCACGGCGCCCATTGCTGATCCGTCACGAGCTGATAGCCGCCGGCGACTTCCTGAATGTGAAACGCGCGGCCCGATGACGTGTACTCGCCATTGAGCGTTTGAATCAGCGCGCGCATCTGTGGCGCTTCGATGTCCGGCACGATTTCCAACAGCCGCTTCAGCGACAGCGGCTGGCTAAAGACAAAGAGCAACGCTTCAAGAATCTGTTTCACTTGATGTTCATCCATGAGGGGATCCGCTCAGTCTCACGACGGCGCGTGCGCCGCCGTCTCGCGCACTTCAATCATGATGTCGTCAAACATCCGCTCTTGCACCGCCCGCGCCACCCGCTGGCGCATGAGCTCCAAGAGGGCCAGAAACGTCACGACGAGTTCCAGCTTGCTCTTCTCAGGTGTAAAGAGCTCGAGAAATCGGACACGGTGCCGGACTGTCAATAGCACGCGCAGCTCCTGCACTTTCATCTCGACGGTCCATGGCTCGGCCTTCACTTCATAGACCGGGGCGCTGGCCTTCTCCAAGACCTTCGCGAACGCCCCCATGAGATCCGTGATCGTCACCTCAAACGGGCGCTCGTTCGTTGCCGGTTCTTCCGGACCGAGCGCCTCGCGGTCGGCTTCCGGCCGCGTGAAGTGCCGATGCTGCAGCGTGTGCAGTTCGGCAAGCAACTGGGCGACCGTCTTGAACTGCTCGTACTCTTTCAGCCGCCGCTCAAGCTCTTGCAAGCTGATGGGAACCTCCTCATCTTCACCCGGCGCTGGCGGCTGCGGCAAGAGGCCGCGCGCCTTGATGGCCACAAGCGTACCCAGCAGCGGCAGCGGCTCGGCTAATTCATTCAAATCGACCCCCGCAGCTTTCACCTGCTTGAGATATTCCTGCGTGAGCTCGACCAGCTTGACCAGAAACACGTCGATGAGGTTGAGCTTCGTCAGCTCGACCAGCAGCGGCAACGGGCCTTGATAGATGTCTGCGTCGACGTCGTAGCGCATGATTCCGTTGGTCTAACCGGCCAAACCAAAAGCTCGTTTCACTTCGAGGATGGTTTGTCGCGCCACCGCCCGCGCTTTCACCGCGCCGGCTTGGAGGATGCGCTCGACCTCCTCGTAACCGTTCGTGCCCTTCTCGGACAACCGCGTGCGCGCGGCGCGAAACGGCTCGGTCATCTGCACGAGCACTTCGGCCAGTTCTTTCTTGTTCTGGACGCACCCACGTTTGGAGGTCCGGCACTCGTCCCAGACGCGGACATATTGATCCGGCGCAAACATCCGCCAATAGTTGCACACGTTGCAGGTCTCGGGATGGCCCGGATCGGTCATTTTGATCCGCGTCGGGTCCGTGAACATTTTCTGCACGGTCGTGCGGATGGTCTCAGCCGATTCCGACAGGTTCAGCGTGTTGCCGTAGCTCTTCGACATCTTGCGCCCATCGGTGCCGAGCAGTTTCGGCGCTTCGGTCAGCAAGGGCTTGGGCTCCGGAAAAATCTCGGTCTTGAGCAGAAAATGCACCCGGCGCACGATTTCACGCGTCAACTCCAGATGCGGCAGCTGATCTTCCCCGACCGGCACCCCGTGCGCTTTGTAAAGCAGAATGTCCGCGGCTTGCAGCACCGGATAGCCGAGAAAACCATAGGTCGTCAGATCGCGGCCTTCAAGCTCGCGCAATTGTTCCTTGTACGTCGGCACGCGCTCAAGCCACCCGAGCGGAGTCATGATCGCCAGCATGGTAAAAAGCTCCGCGTGTTCGGACACGTCCGACTGCCGGAAGATCACGCTGCGCGCCGGATCGATCCCGCAGGCCATCCAGTCGATCACGTTCTCGTAGACGAACTGGTGGATGCGCTCGGGGTGCTCGTACTCGCTCATGAGCGCGTGGTAGTCCGCCACCATGAAGAAGCACTCGTACGTATCCTGCAGCTTCTTCCAATTGGTGAGCGCGCCGACGAGGTGGCCGAAGTGTAATTGGCCCGTCGGCCGCATGCCGCTAAGGACGCGCTTTCGCTCAGACATGAGACCAGAGACCAGAGACCAGAGACTGAACAACCTTCAAAAAGAAAATCTCCACACAATAACTTGGCATAGGGTCAGTCGAGAAGAAAGGGCAACGAGCGTTTGACTCCACGACGCGGCGTCTTGGGTTAGCGATACACGTGCTGATCGACTCGTGTCATTGGTCTTATGTCTCCAGTCTCAGGTCTGATGTCAGGCGAGCTTGCGAGCGACTTTTTTGAGTTCCCACGCTTCAAGCAGATCGCCCATCTGCACGGGCACGCTGCCCTCAAGGAGAATGCCGCACTCCACACCTTCCTGGACTTCGCGGGCATCGTCCTTGACGCGCTTGAGGCTGGCGATCTTCGTCTCCGCGACGCGGTCACGTCCGCGAATCACGCGGATCACGCAGTCGCGCCGCACGCTGCCTTTGGTCACCATGCAGCCGGCGACCGTGCCGGATTTCGACACTTGAAAGAGCCGGCGCACTTCCGCGCGCCCGATGAACGTCTCTTCAATCGTCGGCTCGAGCAACCCTTCGATGGCCGCCTTAATCGCGCCGACGAGCTCATAGATGATCTGGTAGATGTGGACGTCAACACCCTCGTTGGCCGCGAGCACCTGCACCTTCGGCTCGATCCCCACGTGGAACCCGACGATGATCGCATCCGAAGCCGCCGAAAGAATGACATCGGACTCGTTGATGTCCCCGACCCCCGCGTGCAGAATTCTGAACTGAACCTCGTCCTTCTCGGTATCGAGTTTCTGCAAACTCTGCACGATGGCCTCGAGCGAGCCTTGCACATCGGCCTTGAGCACAAGCCGTAATTCTTTGAGCTTCCCCTCGGTGATGCGCTGGTGAAGCTCTTCGAGTGTAATGCGCTTGGGATGAATGATCGCGCGCTGCTGGTGCTGCTCCTGTCGCGCTTCGGCCAGCTGCTTGGCCGTTCGCTCATCTTCGACCACGAGGAATTTGTCCCCGGCCTGCGGAACTTCGGGCAGCCCGAGCACTTCGACCGGCTTCGCCGGGCCCGCCTCTTTGATCCGGTGCCCGCGGTCGTCGGTCATCGCCCGGACGCGTCCGACGAGGCGACCGATCACCATCGTCTCGCCGATTCGCAAGATCCCCTGCTGGATGAGCAGTGTGGCCACCGGTCCGCGATCCTTCGTCTGCTTCGCTTCAATGACGGTTCCCTGCGCGCGGGTCGTCGGGTCCGCTTTCAGCTCCAGTAATTCGGCTTCCAACAGCAGCATCTCGAGCAGAGTGTCGATGCCCTCGCGCGTTCGCGCAGAGACCGGCACCATGATGGTCTTGCCACCCCAATCCTCGCCGATGAGGCCGTACTGCGACAATTGTTGTTTGACTTTTTGCGCATTGGCTTCCAGCTTGTCAATCTTGTTCACCGCCACGACGATGAGCACCCCCGCGGCTTTGGCGTGGTCGATGGCTTCCACCGTCTGCGGCATGACGCCGTCATCCGCCGCCACGACCAACACGACGATGTCGGTGACGTTGGCCCCTCGCGCGCGCAGCGCAGAGAACGCCTCGTGGCCCGGCGTATCGAGGAACGTCACGTGGCCCTTCTCCAGCAACACTTCGTAGGCGCCGATGTGCTGCGTAATGCCGCCGGCTTCCTTCTCGGCCACTTTGGCTTTGCGAATCGCATCGAGCAAGCTCGTCTTGCCATGGTCGACGTGGCCCATGAAGGTGACCACCGGTGCTCGCGAGACGAGTTTCTTCGGATCCGGCTCTGCGGCTTTGAGTAATTGCTCTTCCAGTGTGGGTTGTGGAGCGACCTCGCAATGAAACGCCTCTGCGGCCTTCGTCGCCGTCGCCTCATTCAGTTGGTGAACGATCGAAGCAAAGATCTTCTGCTGCATGAGGTACTTGATGAGGTCGGCGGGTTTGACCTCCATCTGCTCGGCCAGATCCTTCACCGTGATGGGGAAGCGCAACTCAAGCCGCTTCTTCGGGCCCACGACGGGTGCCGATGCCGCAGCGGACGCTTCAACAGGTGCCGCGACGACCGGCTTGGGCTTCGCCGCCAAAGCAGGGGCAGCGGACTTTTCATGTTTCAGCTTCTGGGAAGGACCGACCGGCAGTGCTGCAACGTGCGGTTTCGGAGCAGACGGAGCTGTGACCACCGCCGCGGAAGTGGCAGGTCGCGCTGCAGGCTCCGGTGTCGCCACCGGTGCGGCGGCAGGTCGAGCAGGACTCCCGGCAGGTTTGGCGACCGTTGCCGGTTTAGATGGGGTCGCCGCCGTCGCGCGTTTGGCGACGGCCGTCTTTGTCGCGACAGCCGCTGCAGGTTTTTTCACCGCCGCGGATTTCGTTGCCGTCGTGGTTTTGCTCGCCGCAGCAGGCTTCTTGACCGCCGGCACCGCTAACGCTTTTCTGACGCGATTGATCGTGTCCGCATCCAGCGTGCTGGTTGATGCCTTGGCGGTTGTCACCCTGAGGTCTTTGAGCTTGCTGAGCAGCTCTTTGGACGTCAGATGCAGCGTCTTGGCAAGTTCATGCACACGCATGGTTACCCTTGGCCCTCTTTGGTTTCGCCCGCGTCACTCGCGTCCTGCTGCGGCACCTCAGGCGGAGCCGTCTCATCCGCCGCAGGCGTTTCAGCCTGCCCCTCATCCGATGAGGGAGCTGGTGATTCCTTGGCGTGAGCGGCTTGTTGGGCGGCCAGCGTCGCTTGCGCGGATTCTAGCAGCTTCTGCGCGGTTTTCTCTCCCACGCCCTTGATCGCGGTCAGCTGCTCCAATGTCATTGCGGCGAGCTGTTGGATCGTCGTCATTCCCGCCTCGTTCAGTCGCTGTTCCATCGCCGGACCGACACCCGGCAGCCCGGAGAGCGACACGACGGCTTGCGAGAGCTGGCTCTTGCTCTTGATCTCGAGCTGCCATCCGGTCAGCTTTGACGCCAAGCGGACGTTCTGCCCCTTCTTGCCGATTGCCAGCGAGAGCTGATCGTCATCGACGATGACGAGGGCCGATTTCGTCCCGGCCTGCTCCTGAATCTCGCTGATCTTCGCCGGCGAAAGGGCCGCGGCGATGAATTCCTTCACGTGCTCGTGCCAGCGGATGATATCGACCTTCTCGCCGTGCAGCTCACGAACGATATTCTTGACTCGAGTCCCTCGCATTCCGACACAGGCTCCGACGCAGTCGACCTTGTCATCCGTCGAAGCCACGGCAATTTTGGTGCGATCGCCCGCCTCGCGGGCAATCCCCTTGATCTCGACGATGCCTTCGGCGATCTCCGGCACCTCGAGCATGAAGAGTCCGCGGATGAAGCCTTCGTGCGTGCGGGAGAGGACAATCGAAGGGCCTTTGGCGCTCTTGCGCACCTCGAGGACGTAGCCCTGGACCCGGTCGCCTTGATGGTATTCCTCATGCGGAATGCGCTCGGTCTTGGGAAGGATGGCTTCGGCGCGCCCGAGCTCGACGATGATGTCGCCGCGCTCGAAACGGTGCACCGAGCCGGTCACGATGTCGCCGACGCGCCCTTGGAATTCGGTGAAGATGACATCGCGCTCCGCCTCGCGGATTTTCTGGATGATGACTTGCTTGGCGGTCTGGGCCGCGATCCGGGTCAGGCGCGCCGAGTCGACCTCGCGCCCTCCCACCGTCGCCACGATGCGACCGGTCTTGCGATCGAGGACGGCGGTCGATTCGATTTCTTCCGCAACACCCTCGCTCTTCTTCGCCGCCGTGGCGACCGCGGCCTCGATCGCTTGGATGAGGATCTCGCGATCGATGCCTTTGTCGCGTTCGATAGCTTCAAGAATGGAGAGAAGTTCCCCGTTCATGATTATTGATATCCGAAGGTTAGCAACATGCTGCATGCTGCAAGCTGCAAGCTAAAGCCTGTAGCGTGGAGCTTGAAGCCTGAACACTCATCTCTTCTGCCTGCGCACCTACCACCGCAACGCCTTCTTCGCCGCCTGAATCTGCGCCATTGGGACGGTCACATTGCCGCTGATCGTCTTGACCACCACCGCCTCCGGCTGGACTGCCAGCAGCATCCCCTGCATGTCTTTGAACCGGCCATCGGTGGTCTTGACGGTTACCTGCAGATCCTCCCCGATGGCCCGCTCGAAGTCTCGTTTGCTGATCAGCGGCCGATCCAATCCGGGAGAGGACACCTCGATAGTGTAACTCCCCTCAATCAGATTGGAGGATTCCAGCGCCTGGCCAAGCTGCTGGTTCACCTGCGCGCACTGCGCGATGGTGACCCCGCCGACCTTGTCCACCAACACCCGGATCAGGAGCTGCCCGCCGGCCGGCCGGCAGCTCAACTCCACCAGCTCCATGGCGCGGTCGGAAAGGATCGGCTCCAGCAGCGCCTGGATGGAAGCCGCCCGTACATCATCCATGACTCGTGTCATCCGAGAATAAAAAAAGTGGGGGACACCCACTTTTTGGCACACCGATAAGATAGGCTGAGCCTACTACAGCGTCGAGACCTTGTCAAGCAGTTTGTCGACAGTCTCCTTCAGCGCCTCGAACTTCACGCGAACGCGCTCCTTGGTGGAACGCACGACCACCTCCACCTGTTGTTCAGCCTGCCACGCCTTGCCGATGATCACCTGCACCGGAATGCCCACCAAATCCGCATCCTTGAGCTTGCTGCCGGGCGATTGGTCCCGGTCATCGAGCAGCACTTCGAGCCCGGAGGCGGTCAGGGTCTGCTCAACCTCTTGCCCCACACGCATGAAGTCGGCGTTGGACGCTTCCATGACGCTGATGACAACCTGAAACGGCGCCAGCGCCACCGGCCAGCAGATGCCTTGGGCGTCATGGCGCTGCTCAATCGCCGCCGCCAGCAGCCGGTTGATCCCGATACCGTAACAGCCCATGATCATCGGCTTCATCGTGCTATCCGCGTCCTGGAACAAGGCACCCAGCGCTTGGCTGTACTTTGTCCCGAGCTTGAAGACGTGGCCGGACTCGATCGTGCGGATGAACGAGAGCGGACTTTGACATTTCGGGCACCGATCTTCTTCGGTCACGATGCGGAAATCACCGACCAGGCTGGGTTGAAAATCGCGGCCGGGATTGACGTTGATCAAATGCGTTTCGGCGGCGTTGGCTCCGGTCACCGCGTTGACGACTTGCATCGCCGCGTGATCGACGAGCAGGCGCACGCCGCCCAGCTTCACCGGCCCGGTGAATCCGACAGGGGCGCCGCTGATGTGTTCGATCGTTTGCGAACTTGAGAGCTTTAATTGCGCTGAGCCGACCGCGCGTCGCACTTTTGCCTCGTTCACTTCATGATCTCCGCGCACCAGCACGGCGACGTGATCTTTCTGGAGCCCCTCAGCTTGATTCTTCGGCGACATCCCGAGCGAAGTCGAGGGATCGACGTCGTAGAGAAGCGTTTTGATGAGCTGCGCGGGCGTGACCTTGAGGAAGCGACTCACTTGCTCGACGGTATGCGCCCCCGGCGTCTTCACCAATTCCAAAGGCTTGCGCGCATCCTCTGGGGCGGGAGACAAGGGGCGGGGGGCGGGGGGGCACTTCGCTGCTTCCAGATTCGCCGCGTAGCCGCATTTCGCGCACTGCACGACGCGGTCTTCCCCGCTCTCCGCCGGCGCCATGAACTCGTGCGAGACATCGCCTCCCATCATCCCGGGATCAGCCTCGCACGCGAGGACTTTCAGACCGCAGCGCGCGAAGATGCGCTGGTAGGCGTCGTACATCACCTGGTAGCTGCGGTTGAGCCCCTCCACGTCGACGTCAAAACTGTACGCGTCTTTCATCAGGAATTCTTTGGAGCGGATGACACCGAACCGCGGGCGGGGCTCGTCGCGGAATTTGGTTTGGATTTGGTAGACGGTCACGGGCAGTTGTTTATGCGAGTGGATCTCTTTGAGGAGATCGGTGACGACCTCTTCATGCGTGGGGCCGAGGGCGACTTCTTTGCCGGTGCGGTCGGTAAATGTGATGAGCACGTCGCCCAAGACGCTGTAGCGGCCGGTCTGCTTCCAGAGTTCAACGGGCTGCATCGCGGGCATGAGCAGTTCCTGCGCGCCGGCGTTGTTCATTTCCTCGCGCACAATCGCGACGGCTTTCTGTAATGCGCGTAATCCAAATGGGAGATACGTATAAGCGCCGGCCCCGAGCCGACGGATGAGTCCCGCGCGCATCATCAGCTTATGGCTGATGGCCTCGGAATCTTTGGGATCCTCGCGAAGCGTTGGAAGGAAGTACCGGGACCACCGCATTCGTCAGCACACAGCACACAGCACACAGCACACAGCAGTTAGTTCCGGAGAATGGGTTCTGGTTGCTGAGTGCTGAGTGCCCCGGCCTGCCGGCTCTCGTTGCTGGGGCGGGCTGTCTGCTTGATCAATTGCTGGACTTCTTCGAGGAGGGCATCAACCACCTCGGTTTCGGGGACGCGGCGGATTTGCTTTCCTTTTCGATAGACGATACCCACGCCACCGCCGCCCGCCAAGCCGATATCGGCGTGCTCAGACTCGCCAGGGCCGTTGACCACGCAGCCCATCACAGCGACGGTCAACTCCAGGCAACGCGGCTCGGTCTTCGCCAGTTCCGTCAGACGAGCTTGCACTTGACTGGTGATCCCGACGACATCGATCTCGCAGCGGCCGCAGGACGGGCACGCGATCACGTTCGTCTCAAACCGCCGCAACTCTAATGACGACAGAATGCGCTGGCCGACGTTCACTTCCTCAAGAGGATCGCCGGTGATGGAGACGCGAATTGTGTCGCCAATGCCCTCGGCCAGCAAGGCGCCGATGCCGATGGACGATTTCACGGTCGAGGCTTCGGGCAACCCGGCTTCGGTCACACCCAGGTGAAACGGATAGTTGCACAGTTGCGCCATGCGGCGATAGGCCGCGAGCATCTGCCGCACATCGGAGGATTTGAGCGAGAGCACGATGTCGTGGAAGCCGAAGCCTTCGAGCAGGCGCACGGATTTCAAAGCACTCTGGACAATGGCCTCGACGAGATTGTCTGTATGCGCGTTCTCGCACTCCGGATCGAGCGAGCCGACGTTAACCCCCACGCGAATGGGAATGCCGCGCTCCTTCGCGCGATCCACGACCTCGCGCACGCGCTTCGTGTCGCGGATGTTACCGGGATTCCAGCGGATCTTATCGAAGCCCGCCTCGATGGCGGCAATCGCAAACTGCGGATGGAAGTGGATGTCGGCGACAAGCGGCACCTGATTGGCCTCGCGCCGGATCGCGGGCAGCGCCTTGGCCGCCTCGATCGTCGGCACCGCCACGCGCACGATTTCGCACCCTGCGGTGGCGAGCGCGCGAATCTGTTGCACGGTGGCCGCCACGTCCGTCGTATCGGTCTTCGTCATGGACTGAATCGAGACGGGTGCCTCACCGCCAATGGCGATGTGGCGCACCTTCACTTGTCGCGTGAGACGTCGTCGAAGATCGCTCATAGGCTCATGCACGGCTTCGGACTTTGAGTGATGGGTTGGGCCTCAACACCGGCGCGCTGACCGAGTTGCGACGGCGTGCAGTGACGGAGGATGTGTGTAGAACCGGTTTCATATATCCGCGCGAGCCGCGTTGCGTGCGCCCGGGCCCCGTGGCCGAGGCGCGACGACGACGGCGTAGTCGCAGTACTACGCCGAGGAGGAGCAACGACGGCCACGGGCCCGGCCGCCGCAACCCATTCGCCGACAAGAGGCTGGGCCGATCGGCGTCGCCGCGCGGCGTTGCTCGTCGCTCGCGTACCGCCAGGGCTAGTACGCCACGCTCCTCGCGCCTTGCGCGACTCGCCC
Organism: Candidatus Omnitrophota bacterium; assembly: GCA_016198905.1. Taxonomy (GTDB): domain Bacteria; phylum Omnitrophota; class Gorgyraeia; order Aquiviventales; family Aquiviventaceae; genus JACQHR01. Next base: position 12,464 of record JACQHR010000023.1, read on the forward strand.
CTCGGCCCAGCGCGGCCGCGGGGATATATGAAACCGGTTCTATGAATTCTCGTCATTGGGCATTGTCTTTCACTGTCTGCTTAGTGCTGGTGTTACTGCCGAACCCAGCCAATCACCTTATCGAGCAACCCGAACCGATTCACATCGTTGATACAGATGACAAGCACCAGCGTGGTCAGCAGCACCAGGCTCACTTGGGCCGAGCGCTCTTGGACGTTGATGCTCACCGGCCGGCCCCGCAATTTCTCGATCGCCAGAAACAGCAGGTGTCCGCCATCCAGGATGGGAATCGGAAAGAGGTTGAAGACCGCCAGACAGAGACTGATGACACCGACGAAACTCAGCGTCGAGGCGAGGCCTTCGCGGACCGCCTCGGTCGTCAGATACACGATGGCAATCGGCCCGCCCATCGTCTCGCGCATGGACACCTGCCCCGTCACCACGAGCCAGAGCCCGAAGAAATTCTGCACGATAAAGTCATTCTGCATGTGGATGGTCCGGCCAATCGCCGCTACCGGGCTCACCCGATAGATGCGGATCTCACGGCTGGGCACGATGCCGATGAGCCCGATGGTTTTCGGACGGCCGAACAGATCACGACCGGGTTTGGGCCGCGGCGTAATCGTCACGGCCTGCGAGACGTCCTGACGCTTGATGGCAAACGACAAGGGCTGATCCGGCGAGGCGTAGATCACTTTCGTCATCTCTTCCCATGTCGCGATGGGGCGGCCGTCAATGGATTGAATCTGATCGCCCACCTGCAATCCCGCGGCTTGGGCTGGGGTGTCTTCCACCACTTGCCCGACGATCGGGAGCCTGGCCGGGTAGCCGGTCACAAACATGAGCCAAATGCTGATGATCGCGACGAGATAGTTGACGAAGGGGCCGGCGAAGACGATCAGGGCCCTTGTCCCGATCGGTTTTGAGAGATAGTCCCCCGGCTGCGAGGTCTGCTCGCTGTGTTGTTCGCCGGCCATCTTGACGTAGCCGCCCAGCGGAATCGCGCTGAAGGAGTACTCCGTGTCTCCCCGCCGCCAGGTGAACAATTTGCGCCCGAAGCCGATCGAAAATCCCAGCACGTGCACGCCGGAGCGCTTGGCGACAAACAGATGGCCCAGCTCATGCACCAGCACAAGCAGCCCAATGAGGAAAATGGCGACCAGGATGACGCCGAGTTCAACTACCGCGTGGACCATTGAAGGATCCTTTCTTGTGCTGTGCGGCGCGCCCACGCATCCACCGAGAGCACCTCGTCAAGAGTCAGGGAGGCTGCCGGCGTGTGCTGTTCGAGGGTTTCCTCGATGATCGTTGGAATATCGAGAAACGCAATCTGATCGTCAAGATACGCGTGGACTGCCACGTCATTGGCGCCATTGAGGACCACGCACGCGCTGCCTCCGGCGCGCGCGGCCTGCAGGGCCAGCCGCAGACACGGAAACCGCGTCAGATCCGGCTCGAAAAACCGCAACGACTTCATCTGGGTCAGCGAAAGACGCGGCAGCGCGTTGGCCCATCGCGTGGGGAAGCTCAGCGCATACTGGATCGGCAGGCGCATGTCGCACGGGCTCATCTGGGCCATGATGGTGCCGTCGACCAGCTCAATGAGCGCGTGGATTGCCGCTTCCGGGTGAATCACGATCCGAATGCGCTCCAGCGGCACGCCGAAGAGCCACCGCGCCTCAATGACTTCCAGCCCTTTGTTCATCAGCGTCGCGGAATCGACCGTGATCTTGCGCCCCATTTGCCACTTAGGATGGGCGAGCACCTCGTCGCGCGTCACCGTCTGCAGCGCCGCGGGTGTCTTCATCCAGAGAGCGCCACCGCTGCCGGTGATGACCAGCCGCTCGATGTGTGACGGATCGACTCCCTGCAGACATTGAAAGAGGGCCGCGTGCTCGCTGTCGATGGGCACGAGGCTGGTGCCGTGCTCCTTGACGAGGCGCATGATCAGCTCGCCGGCCATGACGAGGAGCTCTTTCGAAGCGAGGGCGATGCGCTTGCCCGCTTGAATCGCCCGGATCAGCGGAATGAGTGCGTCGTGCCCCGACGTCGCCACGACGACCACGTCGACGCGCGGATCGGTCGCCAGCGCCATGAGCCCTTCAGGGCCGACCAAGATCTGGCTGCGGCCGGTCAGGCGCGACAACTCCCGCGCTTTTTCCTCTTCCCAGACGGACACGACGGCCGGCGCAAATTGCGCAAGTTGTTGCGCCAGCAAATCGACGCGCGAGCGCGCCGCGATGCCGATGAGCTGCAACTCATCCGGGTGGCTGGCGATCACATCGAGTGTGTTGCGGCCAATGGACCCGGTTGACCCCAGCACGGCGACGCGTCTCATTATAAGTGCAGCAGACAGCAAAAACTGACCTGAGGTATTTTCTGTGTGCTGAGTGCTTGGTGCTTAGTGCTATCCATAGATTAAGATTCCGTAGAAGAGCGGGGCGGTGAAGATGAGGCTATCGATGACGTCGAGGACACCCCCGAGCCCCGGCATCAACGCGCTCGTATCTTTGACTTGGCAATCGCGCTTGAGCAGCGACTCCGCCAAATCGCCGAGCTGTCCGCAGAGCCCCAGGAACAATCCGAGCAAGAGGGCGATGGGAATGGAATAGGGTTGCTCCAGCATGAACCGGGCCGCGATCGCCGTCACACCGCTCACCGCGACGGCACCGATAAATCCCTCGACCGTTTTGCGCGGACTGATGCGCGGGATCAGCGTGTGCCGGCCCATCACGTTCCCGACGACGTAGGCCCCGGCATCGCCCATTTTGGTCACCAGCACGAGAAAGCAGACGTGCCACGCCCCGTGCGCAGGATGCCACGTGCGAATATAGAAAAAGTAGCTGAAGAGTGCCGCGATATACGCCAGCCCGAAGAGCGTCGTGGCCAGTCCTCCGAGCGCTTCAAACGTGTTCTCGCGCATGAATTGGCGGATGAAAATGACGACGATCGTCGCCGGCCAGAAAATGTCCCACATCCAACTGATGACGGTGGCTCCTGGACCCAGCGCGGGCGTGGGCATGAGTCCCGGCTCGACCATCGAGCGCCACGCCACGAGACATGAGAAGACGACGCCTAACGCGACACCCAGCGGGCGATGCACGATGATGCCGCGATGACGGACCATCGTAAAAAACTCATAGAGTGCTACGGCGATCAGACTGATGACGACGACCACGTACGCCCACAAGGGAAACCAAAACAGCGTCGCGAGCACGAGACTGATCAAGGCAGCGGAGCTCAAGAGCCGCTGCAGCAGCTGGATCCGCCGTCTCGGCGGTGTGGTTATCGGCGGCGTGTACCGGGCGTGTCCCATCCGAACCTCCTGCGCCGTCTCAAGGGCGGCCATGGCTCTGATGATCCGATGACTTGGATTCATGCGGTCATCCCGACTTTGCCGTAGCGCCGCGAGCGGCGCTCATACTCCGCGATCGCGTCGATGAGATCGTCTTTGGTGAAGTCCGGCCAGAGCTTCGGCGTGATATAGAGCTCGGTGTACGAGGCTTGCCACAGGAGGAAATTGGAGAGGCGCTGCTCGCCCGACGTGCGGATGAGCAGATCCGGATCAGGCAGATCCGGCGCGTAGAGCTGCTGGGCGAAGAGCGCTTCGGTGATCTGGCGGGCGTTCAGCGTTCCCTGCTGCACCTGCTCGGCAAGCCGGCGCGCGGCATCGACGATTTCCTGGCGGCCGCCGTAGCTGAGCGCCAGCGTCAGCGTCATGCGCTGACACGCCGCCGTCTGCGCGATCACACCCCGGAGGTTCGTCAGGACGCCCGCCGGCAGCTCGTTGAGCCGGCCGATGGCGCGCAGACGAACCTGATTGGCGAGCATGGTCCGCACTTCGCACTTGATGAATTCATCGAGCAGGCTCATGAGCTCGCGGATTTCTTCGCCGGGGCGATCCCAATTCTCCCACGAGAACGCGTACAGCGTCAGCGCTTTGACGCCGAGCTCGCAGCCGGCTTCCACGATGCGCCGCACGGCCTGCGCGCCTTCCCGGTGGCCCAAGATGCGCGGCAACCCGCGGGCGGTCGCCCATCGGCCGCTGCCGTCCATGATAATCGCAATATGGGTCGGGATTTTCTGCGCGTCTTCCATCTACGATCTCACCGTTGTTCCATCAGATGGGCGGGTGCGCGGTGCTTCTCGTGTGCCATCGCCAGACATGGTACAGACACACGAAAGGGGAAGGCCGGCTCGTGGACCGTCCATCCCCTGTGCAAGCATCCGCTCGCCTGTGCAAGAAGACTATGGGGTCGCCGACGGTGTCGCACTCGGCGTGGGCGCGCTGGACGGCGCGTTCGTCGCTTGCGGCTGCGTGCGATGGCGCTCGAGGTCGGCCTTGAGCTGTTCGATCGTCTTCAAATGCTCTTCGGTTTGCTGCTGCAGGGTGTCGCGCTCGGAGCTGAGCGAGTCGACCTCCTGCTCGAGGTCCGTGGTCTGCGTTTGGAGGTCTTGTCGATCGATGCGTTCGCTATCCAAGTCGCTGCCCACCTTGGCCAACGCAACCGCCAAGATCACGACGAGCACCCCCAGGATCGCCACCGCAATGATGATGCCACGACGCATTCGTCTGCTCCTTCGCGCCTATTTCGTGTACGTCGTGCCTTCGTGCGACACGCGCTCGGCTTCTTCCTCATACGATTTGCCGGAGGCCTGCGGCAGGATGATGATTTCGACGCGACGATTCTTCTGACGCCCGGCTATCGCCGCGTTCGAGGCGATCGGGTGCTCGTCGCCATAGCCGATCGTCGTGATCTGGCTGCGGGGTATGCCGTGCGTCGCGATCAAGTATTCCGCGACGGCGTTGGCGCGCGCGACGGACAGCGCCTTGTTGCTTTCCCAGCCGGAGTGCCTGATGGGCTGGTTGTCGGTGTGCCCTTCGACGCCCAGCGGCTGATCCGGAAACTCCTTCAAGACCTTGGCCACCTTATCGAGGACATGGTGCGCGCCGGATCGCAGTTGGGCTTTGCCGGAGTCAAACAGCACCTGATCGAGCATCCGGGCCACGAGCCCGCGCTCATCATAGCCGACGCTGGCCTCGGAGGAGCTCAGGCGCTGCTCCAACAATTCTTTTGCCCGCCGCAGCTGATCGGCTTCTTCGGCTTTGAGCTTGGCGAGCGTTTTGAACTGCTCAAGCTGGTCGCTGAGGTCGGCGAGCTGCTGAATATCCCACGGTGAGCGTTTCGCAAAACTGATCGAACATCCTGCCGCCGCCAGCAGTGCGGTCCCTGCCACCATCACGATCACACGTCTACGTTGCATTGCGTCCTCCCCCTGACGACAATTACGTTTACCCTAACATAGGCTTTTCTCAGCGTCAAGATCGGTTCTCCAGTTATCCCGTTGGCCGGTTATGCCGGTTGAGCCCGTTCGTCTGTTTCTTCCAACGGGCAAACAGGCGAACCGGCTCAACGGGCCAACGGATTTACCATCGCCCGATCTTGAAAGCCTGTTCCCGCTTGGAGCCGGTCGAGATCAAGCAGATCGGCACCTCCAAGAGGGCCTCCAATCGCTTGAGGTAGCGCTGGGCGGCCGGCGGCAACTCGTCAAACGCCGCGGCGTCACCGGTCGGCGTGCGCCACCCGGGCAGCGACTCGTAGACCGGCTGGCAGCGCGACAGGAGCCGCATGTTGGATGGAAAGTCGTGAATCGTTTTCTTCCCGTCGCGGTAGCCGACACAAATCTGCACGGTGTCCATCTCATCCAAGACGTCGAGCTTCGTCACGGCCACGGCATCGCAGCCATTGACCCAGACGGCGTGACGCGCGATGAGCGCATCGAACCAGCCGCAGCGCCGCGGACGGCCGGTCGTCGCGCCGAACTCCTTGCCCTTCGCGCGGATCCGCTCCATCAGCACCGGCGGAAACTCCGTCGGAAACGGGCCTTCCCCGACGCGCGTCGTATACGCCTTCACGACACCGATGACGCGATCGATGGCCGTCGGTGCGACACCGGCTCCGGTGCACGCACCTCCTGCCGTGGCATTCGAGGACGTCACATACGGATAGGTGCCGTGATCGATGTCGAGCAGCGTGCCTTGCGCGCCTTCGAAGAGGATCCGCTTGCCCTGCGCCATGGCATCACGCAGAAAGCGAACCCCGTTGACCACGTGCGGGGCGAGCCGCTTGCCGTACGCGCTGTAGCGCGCCAGCAGCTCATCATAAGAAAAGGGCGGTTCGTCATAGAGGGCTTTGAGAAGCCGGTTTTTCTCCTCGACGCACGCGCGCAGCTTGATGGGAAACTCTTCGGCATCGCACAGATCGGCCACTCGAATCCCTGAGCGCGCAATCTTATCGACATAGCACGGGCCGATGCCGCGGCCGGTCGTGCCGATGCGGCCGGTGCGGCCGGCTTCCTCGACGATGTCGAGCCGCTTGTGGTACGGAAAGATGAGGTGCGCTTGATCGCTGAGCTTCACCGCGCGCCGGACATCGACGCCGCGCGCCTGCAGCCGATCCATCTCATTGATGAGCGCTTCCGGATCGACGACGACACCATTGCCGATGAGGCCGACCTTATGTTTGTGGAGCAATCCGGAGGGGATCAGATGGAAGATGAACTCGTGGCCGTCGACGATGACCGTGTGGCCGGCGTTGTGGCCGCCTTGGTAGCGCACGAGGATGTCGGCGTCCTCGCTCAGGACGTCGATGATTTTGCCCTTGCCCTCATCGCCCCATTGCGCGCCGACGATCACCAAGTTCTTATGACGCCGGGGCAAGGGGCGGCAGACGTGGGACAAGGATACGGGAAATGCTTTGGTTGTCCCGCGCCCCGCGCCCCGCGCCCCGCGCCCCAAACTATTGGAACGTTGTCTAGAGCGTAATGAGTTTGGCATCCAGCACGTGCCGCAGCGTCTTCACCTGCTCAAGCACGTTGGGAGGGACGGTGTTGTCGATGTTGACCACGGTAATGGCGGTGCCGCCCGGCTCATCGCGGCCATTGGTCATTCCCGCGATGTTGATCTTCGCCTCGCCGAGGAGCGTGCCGAGCTGGCCGATTAGTCCTGGCTTGTCCTGATTCTTGATGATGAGCAGATAGCCTTCGGGCACGGCCTCGACGAAGTATTTGTCGATTTTCACGATGCGCGGCTCGCGCCGGGCCGAGAGCGTGCCTTGCAGCGTCAGCGAGTTGCCGTCGCCGCGGACATCGAGCGAGAGCAAATTGGCAAACTCATCCATGCGAGTCGCTTTGGCCTCCACCACCTTGACGCCCCGTTCGGCGGCGATGAGCGACGCATTCACGTAGTTGACATTCTCACCGACGACAGGCGTCAGGATACCTTTGAGGATCGCCAGCGTCACGGCCGACGTGTCGTGCGACGTCATCTCGCCGACGTACGTCACGTGCACCTCGGCCGTCTTGCCACCGGAGAGTTGCGAAGCCAGTGAGCCGAGCCGCTCGCCGAGGATGATGTACGGTTGCAGCACTTTCAGCGTCTGCGCATCGACCGAGGGCATGTTGACCGCGTTGCGGATGCCGCGCCCGAGCAGCGCATCGGCCACTTGCTTGGCCACTTCAATCGCGACGTTCAATTGCGCTTCCTGTGTCGAGGCCCCGAGGTGCGGCGTGCAGACGACTTGCTCGAGTTTGGTCAGCGGATGATTCTTGGGTGGCTCTTCTTCATAGACGTCGATGGCCGCACCCGCCACTTTGCCCTCGACGATGGCCTGATGGAGTGCCTGCTCATCGATAATGCCGCCGCGCGCGCAGTTGATGAGGCGCACGCCCTTCTTCATCGTGGCGATTTCTTTGGCGCCGATCATGTGCTTCGTCTCGGCGGTCAGCGGCGTGTGGACCGTGATGAAGTCCGCCTCGGTGTAGACGTGCTTGAGGTCCATCAATTGGATTTCGAGCTGCTGCGCGCGCTCCGTCGACAGGAACGGATCACAGGCGATCACGCGCATCCCAAACGATTGCGCGCGTTTCGCCACCTCGGTGCCGATCTTGCCTAAGCCCACGATGCCCAGCGTCTTGCCGAACAGCTCCGTCCCGACGAACTTCGAGCGCTCCCACAACCCGGCGCGCAGGCTGGCATCCGCCTGCGGAATGCGCCGCGCGCAGGCCATGATCATGCTCATCGTGTGCTCGGCGGTGGAGATCGTGTTGCCCGCGGGCACGTTCATCACGATGATGCCGCGTTTGGTGGCCGCATCCGCGTCGACGTTATCGAGCCCCACCCCGGCGCGCCCGATGACCTTCAAGTGATCCGCTTTCGCGATGACTTCCGCGGTGACTTTGGTCGAGCTGCGCACGACGAGCCCTTCGTACGGGCCGATCATCTCGGCGAGCTCTTTGCTCGAGAGGCCGGTCTTGACGTCGACGGCCAGGCCGGGCTCGTTTTTCAAGATGGTGATGCCGTCTTCCGAGAGATGGTCGGCGATCAAGACGCGAATCGGCGTCGTGGCGCGTCCAGAACCGCTGCCCTTCGTGTAGCGGCCTTCAGGCTTCGGTTGCGTCTCACCCGCGGCGGTGCTCTTTGCTGTTGGCATGGGCATGCTCCTGCACGATGCGGACGTTAGGCGGACACCGTCGCCGTGCTGCGATGCAGCACAGCCTCGGCCGCCTTGACCGCGGCCCCGGGGGTCACCTTGTATCCGAGTGAGTTGAGGGCTTCTTCCAGTGCCCGCAACCCCGCGAGCACATCTTCCGCGCTGATATAACCCATGTGCGCAAATCGAAAGATCTTGCCGGCCATGTCGCCTTGGCCGCCTGCCACCATGACATGCGAACGGTCGTACATCACTTTGGTGAGCTGCTTGCCGTCCACGCCGCTGGGCACGTTGACTGCGGTCACTCCGTTCGAGGGACGCTTCGAGAACAGCGTGAGCCCGATCGCCTGCATCCCGGCGCGCGTGGCCTCGGCCAGCTGTGCGCAGCGCCGGATCACCTGCGGGACACCCGCCTGCAACGCAAGCTTGAGCGCTTCATCGAGGGCGACGACGATCGACACGGCGGAGGTAAACGGCGTGTCATCGTCAGCCAGCGCTTTCTTATAGAGTCGAAGATCGTTGTAGAAACGCGGGGTCTTGGCTTGATCGACCAGCGCCCACGCGCGCTCGCTCAGGCTCATGAACGCCAGCCCCGGCGGAAGCATCAAACCTTTTTGCGAGCCGGTCACCACGACATCGACACCCCATTCATCGGTGCGGCAGTCATCGGCCAGCAGTCCGCTGATCGCATCCACGACGAGCACCGCGGAGCTCTTGCGCGTGATCGCCGCAATCGCGGGAATGTCGTAGACCACCCCGGTGGAGGTTTCGCACAGCGTCGTGAAGACGGCTTTTGCCTTTGGATGCGCAGCCAGCGCTGAGGCGACTTGCTTGGGATCCACCGCGTCCCCGTAGGCCACCGGCACCGTCGTCGCGGTGATCCCATAGGCCTTGCAGAGCGCGCCCCAGCGCTCGGCGAACTTTCCACCGAGGACGACGATCGCTTCATCGCCGGGTGAGAGGAGATTCACGACCGCCGCTTCCATGGCACCCGTGCCGGAGCTCGTGAAGCAGATGACGGAGCTCTTCGTTTGCATCACGGTCTGCATGCCTTGCAGCGTGCGCTTAAAGAGCGCGCGATACTGGCTCGTGCGATGGTGAATGATCGGCCGGCCGAGTGCTTCCCGCACCTGCGGCGGCAATGGCGTTGGTCCCGGCGTGAGTAAGATGTCATTATTCATCAATCGATTCTCCATAATTGTCTGGGGCGAGGGGCGTGGGGCACGGGGCATGGGGCATGGAAAAACTGGTTCTGTTCTTCCCCGCCCCTTGTCTCCCGCCCCCTGCCCCTTCTACTTTTTTGGCTTGCCATAAATCACATCATCCACGATGTGATAGGCTTTGGCTTCCTCCGCGGACATGAAGTAGTCGCGGTCGGTGTCTTTCTCAATTTTCTCGAGCGGCTGGCCGGTGTGCTTGACGAGAATCTCGTTGATCTTCTCGCGTAGCCGCAGAATTTCTTTGGCCTGGATCGAAATATCCGACGCGGCTCCCTGCACGCCGCCCCAGGGCTGGTGAATCATGATGCGCGCAGCGGGCAGCGCAAACCGCTTGCCCTTCGTCCCGGCGCACAGCAGGACCGCCCCCATGCTCGCCGCCTGACCGACACAGTACGTCGCCACAGGCGGGCGCACGAACTGCATCGTGTCATAGATCGCCAGGCCCGCGGTGACTGATCCGCCCGGGCTGTTGACGTAGATGCTGATCTCTTTGTCCGGGTCTTCATTTTGGAGGAAGAGCAGCTGCGCGATGATGAGATTGGAAACCACGTCGTCGATCGGCGTGCCGATGAAGATCACGCGATCCTTGAGGAGGCGCGAGTAAATATCATACGCCCGCTCTCCGCGCGGGGATTGCTCCACCACCATCGGCACCAACACCTGTCCCTCACTGTTCATGCGCGTCCTCCCATGTAGATGCTCTGCCTAACAAGAATCATAACGAGAATATATCCTCATTACCGACTGGGCGGGTCCTGTCGCCTGCGGGACCCCGCCGTCCGTCCTCGCCCGGCGACTATCGCGCCGGCTCTGCGGGCGGACGGCAGGGGCCTCCCCTCCGGCGTCACCCGCCCGATGGTATTGCGAGGAGCTCTACTTTTTCCCTGTGATGTGTTGCGACCGTTGTCCCTGCTGACCTATCGCTGATGTCGGTTGAGGGTCGGCGGGTATTGATGCCTCTTCAATAACCGCTGCGGCGAGCAACCAGGCCATCGTTTTCTCTTGGCGAATGTTCGAGATGACGGAGGGCCAGAGGCCTTGCGCGTCGAACATCTTGCGCACCTCGGCCGGATCTTTCTTCCAGCGCTGCGAGAGATCCCACAGGCGCTTGACGAGCTCGTCCTGCGTCACGGTGACCGACTCTTTGGTGGCAATGCGGTCAAGGATGAAGGCCAGCTTCACCTGACGCTCTGCGCTTGTGCGTAATTGGTCGGTGAATTTCTTCGCCTCTTCTTCAACTTTCTCTTCGGCAATCCCGGAAAGAAGCAGACGGGCTTTGAAATCGCGCGTGAGCCGCTCGCTTTGCTTGACGACCAACCGCGGCGGCACCTCGAAGGCATGGCGCTGCAGCAACACGTCGCACAAATCGGATTCGAGCGCCTCGGTCTGAGCCGCTTGCTTCTGCTCGCGCAGTTTCGCTTCGACGTGCACGTTCAGCTTCTCCAGATTTTCGAATCCGACATCCTTGGCCAGCCCATCATCGAGTGCCGGGACGCGCCGCTCTTTCTCTGTGCCTTCCCCGACCGGGACGAGCTGCGTCATGGATTCCTGAAGGTCGGCGAGCGCCTTCTTCATCTCTTCGGTTGTCACCGTCAGCGACGGCCGCTTGAGCAAAATGCCCTTGTAGTCGACGACCGTAAACGCGGGTTCGACTTCCACGCGCGCCTCGAGCATCAACCCATCCGTCTCGCTGAAATTCGCCGCGCTGATTTCGAAGGGACCGACGGGCTTCAGCTCATACGTCTTGGCGGCTTCCTCGCACGCTTGTTTGGTGGCACGGCTGAGTGTTTCCTCATGGATGTTCTGAGCGTACTGTTTCTCGATAAGGTCGACCGGGGCTTTGCCCTTGCGAAATCCCGGCAGGATCGCCTGCCGCTGAAACTCCGCGAGGACGCTCGCACGAATGGGGGCGAGCCCCTCCTGCCCGACGTGCAGCTTCAGCGACTTTTGGCATGGTGCGGTCTCTGTGATTGACGTCCGGTTCCCCTTGGAAGGAGCGCTTCCTGGTGTCGGCGGGGCGGGGCGTGCGGCTTTCCCAAACATAACGATTCCCTCTCTTCGTGGCCGTGCTGTAATCACTGCGTCACGCGGCAATCCCGCGCGTTACAAGCGGAATTTCTCTCCGAGGTAAATCTCTCGAGCGCGAGGATCCGTGATCAACTCACGGGCGGTCCCGGCAATCAAGACACGGCCCTCGGCCATGATGTAGGCCCGGTCGGTGATTTCCAAGGTCTCACGCACATTGTGATCCGTCAAGAGAATTCCCAAGCCGCGATTGCGCAGCTCGCGAATGATCTCTTGCGCCTCAAAGACGGTGATCGGATCAATCCCGGAAAACGGCTCATCGAGCAGAATGAACTTCGGGTTCGTCACCAACGCGCGCGTGATCTCCAGGCGCCGCTTTTCGCCGCCGGAGAGCGTGAACGCCTTCTGGCGCGCCAGGTGCGTGATCCCCAGCTCATTGAGCAGTAGATCCAGCCGATGGCGGCGCTCGGTCCGCGTGATCTCGAGTGTTTCGAGAATGGCCAGGATGTTCTGCTCGACGGTCAGCTTGCGGAAGATCGACGGCTCTTGCGCGAGGTAGCCGATGCCTAAGCGCGCGCGGCGGTACATGGGGATGTCGGTGATGTCTTTGCCGTCGAGCGTGATCTGCCCGCCGTCGGGCTTGACGTAGCCCACCATCATGGCAAACGTCGTCGTCTTGCCCGCCCCGTTGGGTCCTAAGAGCCCGACGATTTCCCCGCGCCCGACGCTGATCTCCACGCCGTCGACGACAGGACGCCCATTATACCCTTTGACGAGGTGCTGCGTCTTGAGTTCCTGCATCGTCAAGGCGTCGCGACGGCGTCGGATGGTGGAACGGCTGCCTGCGGAGACTTGGCCGCCTTCGGTGTTTTCATCAGTCCGCTCAACGAGAGCGGATCGCTTTGCGATTTCGTCGAGGGATACAGCAGCAGCGACGGCTTGCCGACCAGCGTGATCTTGCCGACCGACGGCTCATAGACTGCGCGCTCGCTGAGGGCGGTGTTCTGTTGCTGATGGATGCGCACGCGCCCGGTCGCTTCCGCATACCGGATCGTGTGCGTGGTCTGATCGAGATAGGCGACGAGTTTATCCGAGTAGAGATCGCCGTTGGGATCCTGCACGTGCACGTTCTTCTCGAACGTCGCCACGCTATTGCCGTAGTCGAACGACAGCGGGCCGTCGCACGTGATCGTCACCTGCTTCGGGCCGTCATGCGGCGCGTCGTGGTCGCTCGGATTGAGGACCAGCTCGATATCGCGCTCGATCGTCATCTCTTTCAGCTGCGTGAATCCGCTGGCTCCCCGCCCGCGCAACAACATGTGGTCGGTCTCGATGCGCACAGACTGGTCGGTCGTGACTTCATTGTCGTCAGGAATCCAGTAGAGGAGAGGCGAGGTAAACCAAAGGCCGTCCGTCGTGTGAATCGTGACGTCGTGCTCCAGGCGCACATGACGATCCGTCTGGTTGACCTGGCCAAGGCTTGCGGTCAGGTACGCCTTGTGCAGCGGGTCATAGCCGATGCCATCCGGATGATGGATCGTCACGATATTGCCATCAAGATGGGCCCCGGTGCCGTTGAGCTCCCAACGCTTCGCGCCCGTGTCCTCATAGCCGGTCAACGTAAACCCATCCATGTGCTGGGTTGCGGCCGGCTCAGCCGGCGCCGCACGCGCGGTCTTGGTGTCTTGTGTCGGTTTGTCTGCGGACTTCGCGCATCCGTCAACCGTAGCAAACAGCACTAAGCACAAAGCAGACAGTAGAACGGATGGTGCAGGTTGTTGTCTTGCGCACCTCTCCATCGGCTGCAGCCGCGCAGGATTCACACTGTGTGCTGTGTGCTGTGTGCTGTGTGCTGCATTCGGTTGCGTTTTCCACCGACGGTGCATCCACACCCAATGATCCGGATACTGCCGAATCTTGGACTCCATGGCGTCGCTCCATGCTTGCGTCAGCTGCGTCATGGCCTGCGCGCGGTCCACCCCGGAAGGAGCCGACAGCGGCGGCTCAATGACAAAACGAAACCGCGCCTGATCGCGGATCATGAAACACGGCACAATGGGGGCTCCGGTCATGAGCGACAGGGCCGCCGGGCCGACCGGCGTGTAGGCGGGATGTCCGAAGAAGTTGATGAAGATCCCCTCCAAGCTATCCATGTCCTGATCGGGTAGCATCCCCACCATCTGGTTGGCGCGCAGAAGCTTGGCCACATCCTTGAGCGAGCCGCGCGCCAGCGTCGTGACGCCTTTCTCGCCGCGCATCGAGATGAGGAATGATTCGTATTCGGCATACCGCAGCCGACGAGCTAAGATCGCTCCTTCACACCCCACGCTCTTCAGGTACAACGGCACGAATTCCCAGCTCCCAAAATGAGGCGATACCAAAATCACCCCATCGCCTTTGGCCAGCGCGTGGCGCAGATGCTCGAGCCCCTCACAGGTGATCAACTGTTTAACCGTGTCGAGCGACAACTTCGGCAAGAGCAGCCACTCCATCGCGCTCTGGCCCAGATTGCGAAAGACCCCGCGCGCAATTCGCGCACGTTGTGCGGGGGCCAGCGAGTCTCCAAACGCATAGGCTAAGTGGGCCTTCGTCAGCTGTCGTTGCCCTCTCAAGAGGCCATATGCGAGGAATCCAAGGAAGCGCCCGACGGCGCGGGCGGCCGGAAGCGGCAGCAGCTGCACGCACGCGCGCAACCCCTGGAAGCTCAAATACATGAGACGACGGCGAATGGGATGTTTCATCTCGATGTCTTGTGGCGTGAAAAGGTATGATACGCCTTCTCGGAAGGAGCGTCAAGAATCCCGCACGACGAGTGATGATCAAGTTTGGCGGGTGACGCGGCGCCAGGGCCCCTACTCGCCCGCAGCCGACGACGGCGATAGTCCGGCGCGGCGAGGACGAGTGGGGTGGCGCCGCGGCAGGACCCGCCAAACTTGATTAGTGTCGTACGACGGGAGGAAGAACGCAGGTCACTCGGAGGGAATGGCGCCGCCGGTTGGCACTGTTTCACGCCGCCGGCCACGCTCGATCACGATGGCATCTGGTCGAATCACGGCGATCGTCCACCCGGCAATCGTATCCCCAATGGTGAGTTCGCGCCCCGCCACCATCGCCAACGGATGCGCCTCGTCCCATAAGACCCCTGCGAGCACATTCGCTGCCTGCGTCTGCGCGCCTTCTTGCGCGCCAAACATGAATGGGTCACGCGCCTCCTGGGCCCATCCCCATCTCGTCGCCACGCACATAAACAGGAGACTGGACGCGACCCCGACGATGCGGCGGCTCATGACGCAGATCCCGATGGCGCAGCCGGAGCCACAAGCGGTGTCGGCCCCGTCACATAGAGCGACAACGTGAATGTCGCATGCAGCTGCGGCATCCCCGGAGCTTTCGCGCGCAGTTCAAGTTGATCCAGGCTGACCAAACTGGGAAACGCGTCGGCCATCAGATGATCCAGGGTTGTGAGGATCGCCTGGTAGCGGCCTTCCGCGCGGACCGTGACCGGCAGTCGATAGCACGTCTTCCCTTCCAGGACCAGCGGCTTGCCGGCATCCTGGACCGGTTGCAGGTTGGCTTGCGCAGCATCCAGCAGTTTGATCTCACTGGCGTTGAGCGTTTCGACCAGCGCGTTGAGCACGTGGGGCAGTTGATTCTGATCAGGGACGCGCCGCTTCAACGTTCCAAGGCGCTGCTGTTGCTGGATCATCCACGCCGCCCGTCCTCCCGCTCCGTGTACCATCGCGCTCACGTGGGAGAGTTGTGCGGCGAGGGTCGCGACCTCAGCGCGATCGTGCGTATACGCATGCGCCATGGGGCGATACCCGTACTGCCAACTGATGACCACGCTGACACCCGCCACCCCCACGAGCAGTCCGTGGGAGAGTCGTAGATCAAGACCGCGCATCATCGCCTCTTATTCTTATGGGGTAGTCAGTTGACAGGTCAGCGAAAACGCCACCAGATTCCCGTCCGCCTCGACCCGTCGTGTTGACCCGACCTGCACGTCGCGACAGAGCCGTGATTCCTGCAGCCAAACCGTGAGTTCCGATACGGTGGCTTCCGCCGTTTGCGCTCGTTCCTGCGCTTCACCTTCGAGCATCACCGCGCGCGTCGCACTGACGTCAAGTCGTGTCAAGCGCACGGGGTTGGGAAACGCCTTCGCGAGTTGGTGAAACCATGCCGGCGGCAGGCTGAATGCCTTCGTCACGTGTTGGGCCACGCCCGCGTACGTCTCACATTGCTGCTGCAACGAGACGGCCGGTTGCAGGACTACCCATGGTGCCTCCAGCTCGCGTCTGCGCTGCAGCAGACGCTGGTCCTGGTGCATGCGCCATCCTGTACCGAGCCAGATCAGCAGGGTCATGGCGAGGAGCGTCTTCCAGAGATAGCCTGCGATGGTCGTCACGATGCGACGCCGATGAAACATCGGTAAGAGCAGACTCCGGGAAGGCATCTGGTCGCAGAGTGCGGCGCCGCAGACCACGGCCGCGGTGGCCCCGCTCTCTCCCAACAAGGATTCACACGTCAGGCGTGTGACCGACATCCCGAGCTGCGCGGCAAGCCATGTGTCATACCGCGCCAGTCGGCACGCCTCTCCGCTGATGAGCAAGCGTGTCGGAGGAGTGGCCGTCGTCGCATGCGCTCCCGAAGTCATGGTACGACGGATTTCGCTCGCCAACTGCTCGAGGACCGGTTGAATCATCGCCAGGTAGGTCGCCACAGGTATCTGCACCGGCCCGACGACGGTCGATGCCTCATGGGGAATGCCCACGTCACGCAGCAAGGCCTCGGCCTTAGGTCGGGACAACGCGAGGGTTCGATCACCCATGGACACCTGGGAGGTCAACGCATCGATGAGGTGCTCCATCCCGAGTGCTACGTCGCGCGCATACGTCACCGCGCCCGCGTCAACCAACGCGATCGTCGTGCGCCGATCGGCGATATCCATCAACACGACCGGTTCAGCGCCGATCGTCCCCAGCGCGCGCCCGACCTGCACAAGCGCCAGGGCTGAGGGAATCACCGCGGTGGGCATCCAGCCTGAGCGCCACAACCATTCGAGATCTCGCTGCAGGAGCGTGCGCTCGCAGGCCATCAACGACACGACCACTTCATGATGACCATTGATCGGCTGCCGGCGCTCCAGGTGGAATTGGACGTGCGCTTCGCTCGCGTCAAACGGGAGGAGGGCTGGCAACTGCGCGTGCAGCGACGATCCGATTGTTGAGGGGTGCGTCACCTGCATGGTGAGCTGCCGCACGTGACTGTTGGGTGCGACCACGACCAGCGAGGCGCGTCCACGAACACGACGCACAGGACGCAGCAATTCGCTAAGATCCTGGCGCAGCATCTCGGGACTCGCCTCAGCACGACGCAGCTGCTCCCGATATTGCCATTTCTCACCTGACGTGCTATGGCGCGATCGAACCGTCCACGCCAACTTGAGCGTTGTGGCGTCCAGGACAACACCAATACGTGGGTGCCGACCGGAATCCTGGTGCGCTGCCATCACCTCGCCGGAGTTTCCTGTGCCGCTAAGCTTCAGGGGACGCGGATTGCAACGGATGAACGAACGTCCTCTTGTGCGTTGCCTTCCTCAAAGAGGCCGCTGCCAGTTTGCGCGCGAAATGCGAGGTCAACTCGACGAATCGTCGCATTAGGCGGACAGACTGGTGGCACAACCGTAACCTCTACCCCAGCTTGATTATAGTACCGAAAGAGCTGATCTGCTGGATTCACCACAGGTGGCAGAATCGTGACGGCATCGGCAACGGCGTGGTACGGCAATGTTTCTTCAGTGAGCGTCGGCAATACCGCATCAATGGTCATGCAGGTCGTCGTGATCGGAGGAAGACTGCGCTTGATGGACGTTCCTGTCCACCGAACGAGCACGTATTGTCCGTTTGACGCGATGTAGCCAATGCGATTTTGCTCGGCCAGCCAGAGGGCTGGCCATGTTGCGTTGCAGTGCGTGGCAAACCGCAGCCCTTGAATCGATGCGGTCGGACTCGTCGGAGCAGTCACGCACGCTGTCAGCGACTCGGTCAAGCCCGAGAGCGTGGACAAGCCGCCCTCGAGCACGTGGTGCAGCACCTCGGTTGAGACTTGATTCACCGCGACGGCCTTGGGAAGAAAGACCAACGTGTTGACTCCCCGAAACATCAGCCGCGCGGTCATCAGCGCCACGATCCCGCCAACCACCATCACAATCACGAGCTCAACAATGGTGAATCCCCGTCTGGGCTTACGTGCCGAAGAAGACATGTTTGGTCCGATAAGTCACGCATGACGCCACGAGCGTCTCGAGCGGATTCGAGGCGCTTGGTTTGTAGACGGTAATACGAATGCGTTTGACCCCTTGCACGCTCACGCTCGTAGAGACGCAATCGCCGAACGGGCAATCCACCGTGCGCACCAAGGTGTAGGGGTAGCCTTGATAGTTTGGGATTGTCACCGTCGTTGGAGATGAGAGATCGGGCGTGACAAAGAAATTATTGAGGCTATCTATGCGTTCCAGTTCAAGACGCGCGAGGTTCATGGCTACAGTAGCGTCGCGCGCGCGCAGTGATCCTGTCAGGTGTTCGCCGATGAGAATCCCAGTGGCCGTTCCCAAAATCGCGGCGAGGCTGATGGTAATCACTAACTCGATAAGCGTCAGCGCACGAGTCATGGTGTCAGTTTCATGCGTTCAAGGTAGGAAACCAGCGCGCCAGGCTGCCGTTCTTCTTCTGAGGCGGCATTGCACGAGGTCCCGGAGACGGCCCTGCAGATGCGGTATTCCGCTTGAAGCCAACGCCAGAGAATAAACGGGAATGATCCCCGTCTGACTTCACCGACGGACTTAATCGTGATGTCGGCGCTTCGTCCGGTCGGATCGGCATCCCAATGAGCCGTTCGTGAGGATCCATCGGCCATGAGAAACGTGATCTCGATCCAGGTTTTCCCGTCCATCGCTGAGGACGTAAACCAGACGCGGTTGGTCGCCCATCGCGCGCCGGCATTGAGCGTTCGATTTGCGGCGGGAACGCTGAGGGGAATGAACGTATCCGGGGGAATGCCCACGCAGTTCGCGTCTTGCCAGTCACTTCCTGTCCCATTGATGTCCAAACGCAGCACGCGTTCTCCGCTCGGAGCATCCCAGTTGACCTTGAAGCTTTCCACCACAAGCGCGCGCCCCCCGCTGGCGAGGACATTACGCACCGTCCAGCCCTGAAGTCGATCCCGGGGCGAACCGCAAAACCCTTGCTGTCCAAACGTCACATTCGCTCTCATGTTCATCAGCAAGAAATCCGCCTGGGTGCTCCCCGCATCAACGGGTTGGAGCCTAAAAACGTCATCATCTGCGGATCCAGGAAGAGGACCGGCATCAACGGTCTGCTCTCCCACAGTGATGTTGGCGCCCCGTCGGAAATTATAGAGTGCTGTCATGACGCCGGCTTGGGCGAGGTAGATGGCCTTGGTCTGATTCTGGCGAAGACTGGTCACGCGGAAGTGCGAGGCGAGGAAGAACGTGATGCCCGCGAGGGCGAGAATCACGGCACTGAGGAGGACGATGAAACCGACGAGGAGCCAGCCCCGACGTGATGGGCCCCGCCTCGGGGTGGTGCGACACACCGCGCTACGTTGGGGCACGAAACGTGGGATTACTGGAATGTACCGTTGGCTGGGGTGTAGGTATACACTGTCGAACCGCCTATGGGATTGACGAAGGTGTAGGTCGTCGCCGTGGTCTGCGTCCAGTTCCCGTCGACGTAGCCACCTGCGATGACCAATTCAAAACAGGGCGTCGCGGTAACACATGCGGTCGCGACCGAAGACACGCCGAAGGGGATTGCGTTGCATGCATTGTTCCAGGCATCTTCAATGTTATCGTCGGGGAACGTGCCGGCGCAGCTGGCTACCTGGTTCTTCGCCGCGACGGTCAAGATGCCCGCGCGGACCGAGCCGACAATGCTGTTGCGCTGGGCGATGTAGGCTTCCGAGCGGATATCAATGAAGCGAGGGATGGCAATAGCCGCAAGGATTCCGATGATGGCGATGACAATCACCAACTCAACTAATGTAAAAGCTCGCCCCAAGCGCGTGCGCATCCTACCTCCCTGGTTGTTTGAAGATCTTCACCAAGTCCCACATCGGCACGAACACGGCCGTCGCCATCAACAACACACCTGCGCCCACCACGAGCAACAGGAGCGGTTCGATCGATGTAATGAGCCGCTTGACGGTGTATCCCACCTGCTGATCGTAGTACTCGGACACGCTGCGCAGTAACTCATCCAGCCGGCCGGTCTCTTCTCCGGTCGCCACCATTTGAACCACGATCGCGGGAAATGCAGGATCGTCCTTCATGGCGCTTGCGAGCGAAACTCCGCGTTGAATTTTTTCGCGGACCGCATAGAGCTTGGTCCTAATGTACGTATTATTCACACTTTCGCTGGCTAGCGCAAGCGTTTCAAGGATCGACACCCCGCTGTGATTGAGTGCCGCGGTCACTCGGGCAAACCGGGACATCGACAGGTGCAGGAAAATCGGGCCGAGGATGGGCAAGCGAATCTTCCAGGTATGCCAGCGCAGGCGACCTGATTCGGTATGCACGTAGGCCCACCACCCCGCGCTGGCGGCCACCAGCATCAACGCTACCAGCCACCCATAGTGCGAAAGGCAATAGCTTGCCCCAATGAGCAGCCGCGTCTGCAGGGGAAGTGCGATCTTAAACGACGCGAACATCTCCGCAAATCGCGGCAGTACAAACACCGCCATGAGCGTTAACGCGAGGCAGAGCGTACAGAGCACGATCAGCGGATATTGGAGCGCTTCGCGCAGCCGATTGCGCAACTCCAGCTCCCATTCTGCCAGCTGGGTGAGTTGGAGCAGTGTCTCTTCCAAGAGCCCACCAGCTTCTCCGACGCGGATGAGTCCCACGAACACGGCAGTGAAGGCCCTCGGATGTCGTCCCAACGCCTGAGAAAACGTCTTGCCTTCGAGCAGATCCTGATGGATGTCGCCGAGAAGATGCTTGAGGCGCCCGGGCGGCAATTGGGTCTGCAGCGCGACGAGGCTCGAGAGCAGCGGCACGCCGGCCTTCTGCAGCACGTGGAGTTGACGCGTGAAGAGGTAGGTGTCTTCAGGGGCGACGGCGCCGTGGCCGTTACGGATGATGCGTGAGAACAGCGAGGCCGAGTCGGTCATGCGTCGACATCAGGGGGCACAACCCGGTCCAGTTCGTCCAACGTCGTCAGGCCTTGCTGGACTTTGAGGAGGCCATCGGCCCGCATCGTGCGCATGCCGCGCTGGATGGCGAGCCGCCTCAACTCATCCGAGGTGCCACGGGCTGCGATATTCGCCCGCGCCGCTTCATCGATGAGGAAGAGCTCAAACACCCCGACACGTCCGAGCAATCCGGTGTCGCGACAGGCTCGGCACCCCCGCCCGCGCGAGATGACCGTGAGCTCCGGATACCGCGCGCGCACTTCGGCCGGCGGCCGCCTGCTCTCTTGACAGCTGGGGCAAATGCGCCGCACGAGCCGTTGCGCAATGACGCCCAGCAGCGTGCTCGCCAACAGGTAAGGCTCAACATGCATATCGAGGAGCCGGGCGACGGCGCCCACCGCGTCGTTCGTGTGCAGCGTCGAGAGCACCAAATGGCCGGTCAACGCCGCGTGCATGGCGATTTCCGCCGTATCTTGGTCGCGGATCTCCCCGACCATGATGACATCCGGATCCTGGCGCAGGATGGAGCGCAGTCCCGTCGCGAACGTGACACCGGCTTTTGGATTAATCTGCGTCTGCCGAATGAGCGGCAGATGGTACTCGACCGGATCTTCGATCGTCATGAGATTGCGGGTCATGGAGTTGATTTGCGACAGGGCCGCATAGAGCGTGGTCGTCTTTCCGGAGCCGGTCGGCCCGGTCACCAGGAGCAGCCCGTGCGGCCGTTCGATCAACTGCTGAAACTGCGCAAGCGTCTGCGGCGAAAATCCCAGGTCGGTTAATGTCAATGACACCGCGGAGGGATCGAGCAGCCGGATCACCACGTTTTCCCCGGACACCGTCGGATACGTGGAAATGCGCAGATCGACCGTGCGGCCTTCCATGGCCAGCGGAATGTGCCCGTCTTGCGGCAGGCGGTGCTCCGCGATGTCGAGCTTCGCGAGGATCTTGATGCGGGAACACAAGGCCTCGTGCAATCCCGCCGGCAAGAGCTTCACTTCGTGCAGCACGCCATCGATACGAAACCGCACGCGGGTGT
This sequence comes from Candidatus Omnitrophota bacterium, assembly GCA_016198905.1. GTDB lineage: Bacteria > Omnitrophota > Gorgyraeia > Aquiviventales > Aquiviventaceae > JACQHR01. The sequence goes on from JACQHR010000023.1 coordinate 34,450, forward strand.
GTTCCCGGTCAGGTTCGAGATGGATATCCGAAGCTCTCACGTCCAACGCGTCGCTCAGCAGCGCGTCGACGAGTTTGATGATCGAGACTTCGTTGGCGGCTTCGGTGGGTGGTTTCCCCGCAACGGCTGCCGCGGCCGCTCCATTGACCTCTATGGCGTCCGGTTTGGTGCGCCGTGAGGCGTCGTCGACGACTTGCCTGCCGTAGTAGCGTTCGATCGCCTTGCGAATCGCCGCCGCCGGGGCCACGACCGGGCGGATCATCGGCAGCTTGGTGCTGGAGCGCAGCGCATCGATCGCCACGGCATCCCACGGATCAGCCATCGCCACAGTCACGGAGTTATCAATGCGATAGAGCGGGAGGACGCGATGTTTGCGCGCCAACGACTCTGGAACGAGACTCAGGACCGCGGCATCAAGCTGATAATTCGCCACATCCACCACGGCCACACCGGCCGCTTCGGCCTTCAGCTGTGCGACTTGCTCTTCCGTCAGCCGGCGATCGTTGAGGAGCACCGCGGTCGCGTCAACTCGCTGCGCCTGCGCCTGACGAACGGCGGCCTGCAGATCTGCCTCGCTCATCCATCCTTTGGTCACGGCGAGTCGGATCCACTGTTCTTTGGCGCTTAACGGTGTCTGCTCGTCACTCATCCTGGATGCACCGTCAGCAGCGTTTCGACTTTCTCAATCAGCTCTTGGCCGTTGAAGGGTTTGGTCACGAAGGCATCGGCGCCGACGGCCTTGCCCATTTCCATATCTTCACGACGGCAGCGCGCCGTGCACAAGATGATGGGGATGTCGTGAAACGTGTGGTCAAACTTCAGGAGCCGGCAGACTTCGTAGCCGTTGAGATTGGGCAGCATAAGGTCGAGGATGATGAGATGCGGATGTTCCTCGCGGCCCTTGCGCAGCGCCTCCAACCCCTCGCTGGCCGTAATCACATGGAAGCCGGCAGACTCAAAACGGAGTTTCATGGCCAACTGTAACTCCTCATCGTCTTCCACAAGCAAGAGCGTTTTTGCGCGCGACGCCGCTGAGGCGGGTGGATGAGCCAGAAATTGGGCGAGCAGGGCTTGATGCTCGGCGGTCATCTGGGCAAACTCAAGGCCCAGCTTGTAGCCTCGCTCCTCCCGATCGACCTTCTGATACCAGGCCAACGTGCCGACCACTTCAAAGCGGCGCGGCTGCCCTGGCAGCGTAATCGCGCAGAACAGTTGTGTACCGATGGCGTATCGACCTTCGCTGTAGAGACACGCGCCCCCTTGGCTGAGATCGACCGTCACGGTGCGTTTTAATTGGGCTTCAAGCGGGCGGACATCGTCAAGACCAAGCGGCCCCACACTGATGTCCAGGGCAACCTGATACCGAGGGAACCGTCGGCGTTCACGAGAGTGAGGAGGGGGTGTGGGAAGCGGTGGCGTAACCATCTGAGTCACCACAAGAGGATGAGAGGTGAACGGGCGTTCGCGGCAGACTAGCCCGAGTGCCGATGCATCTGCGTCTCAAGCCATTCATCCAACACGTCGCGCTTGAAACGCCATTGCCCGCCGATCTTTGCCGCTGGAACGCGACCCTCTCGCGTAAGCTTGTAGACCGTCATGACATGCAGGCCGAGGTACTTCGCCACTTCCCGCAGCGTCATGATCTGCTCTTTAGGATCCAGCCCGTTGTTTTTCATGCGCATCCCTCCTTCCTCGGAGTATGCCATATGTCCGTAAAAATATACAAGACTTTTACTATTATTTCATAAGTAGTAAACTCTATTCCGGATGGCTAAGTACGGCAGAGCAGAACGAATAGGAAATACACGGAACTTACGCGGAAGGAAGAACTACTGATAGCGTTGCAAGACCTGTTCCCAGAGCCCCTTGGCTTTGAGGATGAGCTCGACCACCTCACGTACCGCTCCCCTACCTCCGGCACGTTGCGTGACGTAGTGGCTGATGGCTTTGACTTCAGGGACCGCATTGGCGACGGCAACGGCAAATCCGGCTCGGTGAAGCATGGGCAGCTCCATCAGGTCATCGCCGATCACGCAGACCTGCTCATGGTTCACGCGAAACCGCTTGAGCATCTGTTCATAGCTTGGCAGCTTCAGCAGCCGCCCTTGCGCCAGAAAATCAATCCGCATCTCTTTGGCGCGCCGCTTCATGAGCTTCGATGTTCGCGCCGTGATGATCGCCGATTTGAGCCCGACGCGGTTCCAGAACACGAGCCCGGCGCCATCTTGCACGTCGAAGAACTTCAGCTCGTCGCCGTAGTTGGCATAGACGATGCGGCCATCCGTCAGGACGCCATCCACGTCGATCAGGAGCACGCTGACGTGCGACGCTCGTTGGGCGATGTCATGAGACACAACGCTGGGGGTTGACATTAGGCGTCTTCCGACTCGCCAAGCACCCGCAGGACTTCCTCGACGGTCGTGAGCCCCTGGGCCACTTTTTCGATGCCATCGCGCAGCATCGTGCGCATGCCGCCCTGCACCGCCATCCGGTAGAGCTGGGTCGCGGCGGCGCGATCCAGCATCGCCTCTCGCAGCTCATCCTTCGGCAGGAAGAATTCGAAAAGCCCCGAACGCCCCCGATACCCCGTGGTGTGACATTCGGGACAGCCCTTGCCCCGAGAGAAGGTCGGGGTCGGCGGCAGCGTCAGGCCGGTGAGGGTCAGCGCCGCCCCGCCATTGTCCTTCATCATCCGCTCGATGGTCTTCTGGGCTTGCGGATCCGAAATGCGGCAGTGGCGGCAAATCACGCGCACGAGCCGCATCGCCAACACCCCGCTGAGCGAGGCGGCAATGAGATGCGGTTCCACTCCCATATCCACCAGCCGGGTCACCGCGCCACAGGCGTGCCGCGTGTGCAGCGTCGAGAACACAATGTGCCCCGTGAGAGCGGCGCGAATCGCGATGTCGACTGTCTCTTTATCGCGGATTTCGCCGACAAGAATGATGTTCGCGTCTTGACGCAGGATGGCCCGCAGTCCGGTCGCAAACGTGAAACCCAGCTGCGGGTTCAGCTGCGCTTGATCGATCCCTTCGAGCTGATACTCCACCGGGTCTTCCAGCGTCACGACTTTGACGTGGGGCGAGCGAAGCTTCTCGAGTGTGGCATATAAGGTCGTTGTCTTGCCACTGCCGGCTGGGCCAGTCACCAAGACAAAACCATTCGGCCGGTGAATGATCTGGTTGAACTGCTGCATGATATCGGGGGGAAACCCGATCTGCTCCAGTTTGAGGAGTGGTGCGCTGCGATGCAGGATGCGAATCGCCAGGACATCGCCGTGAAGCGTCGGGAACGACGAGAGGCGCAGGTCGAGGCTCTTGCCTTCCGTCTCGAAGTTGATGCGTCCGTCCTGCGGCTTACTGCGCCCGACGACATCGGTGGCAAGGTTGGCCTTCGTCTTGATCGCCCGAAGAAGAGGATCGCGAATTTCCGCCGGCACCTGGAGAAGCTCGTGCAGCAGCCCATCGATGCGGTAGCGGATGCGGCCGTAGCTGACGGTCGGCTCAATATGCAGATCGCTCGCACCCGCTCTCACCCCGTAACTGACGAGAAGATGAAACAGCTTGAGGATAAAGGGGTCTTCCATGGACCGCACCCCTTCGCGGCTCGTGATCCCGCTGGACACTCGCAGCTCATCAAACAGCTCTTTGAGGGTGGCCATCGGCTAGACGAATCCCGCCTTCAGCAGATCCTGCACGTCCAGGAGCCCGACAGGCTTGTGGCCGCCGTCCACCACCACGAGCTCATCGATCTTGTATTCCCGCAAGACGCGCAGCGCTTCCGCCGCTAGCCCATCCGCACCGATCGTCTTGGGATTGCGCGTCATCACCTCGCGGACCGGCCGCTCAGCGAGGTTGCGCATCGAATCAAGATGACGGCGCAGATCTCCGTCGGTAAAAATCCCGGTGAGCGCTCCCTTGGCATTGATCACGCTCGCGCATCCGGCCCGCGCGCGCGTAATCGCCAGCAGCACCTGTTTGACCCGTGCCTGTTCGCGCACGATGGGATGGGAGCGCCCGGTGCGCATGATGTCGCGCACGGTCAGCAACAAGCGTCGCCCCAATTGGCCGCCGGGATGCAGGAGCGCAAAATCCTTTTCCTGAAATCCTTTGCGCTCGGCGACCACGACGGCGAGCGCATCGCCCATCGCCAGCATGGCGGTTGTGGAGGATGTCGGTGCGAGATTCAACGAACACGCCTCACGCGTCACGCTGACATCGAGGATGGCGTCGCTGTGTTTGGCCAGCGTCGACTTCGGATTGCCGGTCAGCGCAATCATGCGTGAGCCGATACGCTTGATGACGGGAAGCAACCGCGTCAGCTCTTCGGTTTCCCCGCTATTCGAGAGCGCGATCAGCACGTCGTCCTTGGTGATTCGCCCAAGATCGCCGTGGATCGCCTCCGCAGGATGGACCCAATGGCTGGGAGTTCCGGTCGAGGACAGAGTCGCGGAGAGTTTTTGGCCGATGAGGCCGGCCTTGCCCATGCCGGTGACGACGACGCGCCCGGTACAGCCTGCAAGCAGCGTCACTGCCGCCTCAAAGCTGCGGCCAACGCGCGGAATCAACCGCTGGATGGCATCCGCTTCAATGCGCAGAACCTCTCGCGCTCGTCGGATACTCATGAATGAAACGTGGAGCGCCGCTGACGCACACTGCGCGCTGTGCGCTGTGCGCTGTGTGCTGCGCGTAGTGCCGATCGAATCGCTTGGATATCTTCCAATAACCGCGGCAGGTCTGCGAGACGCAGCATGTTCGGACCATCGACCGGCGCGTGGTCAGGATCTTCGTGCACCTCAAGGAAGATGCCATGACAAAATCCGGTGGCGACCGCCGCGCGCACCAGCGTCGGCACGAACTCGCGCTGTCCCCCCGAGGCGTGGCCGAGGCCGCCTGGCAGCTGCACCGAGTGCGTTCCATCATAGATGACGGGCACACCAAACCCGGCCAACACTTGCAGGCTGCGCATGTCGGAAACGAGATTGTTGTAGCCGAACGTGGCCCCGCGCTCCGTCACGAGGATGGATCGATTCCCTGCTGCGTGCGCTTTCTCAATCACGTGGCGCATGTCCCAGGGTGCTAAGAATTGCCCTTTTTTGATATTCATCGGCTTGCCGGCCTTCGCGACGGCCATCACAAAGTCGGTCTGGCGGCACAGAAACGCCGGGACTTGCAGAATGTCGAGCACGTCAGCTGCCGCAGCAACCTCTTCACGGCAATGGACATCGCTGAGGACCGGCAATCCCAATGTTCGCTTGACCTTCGCGAGGATCTTCAGTCCTTGTTTCATCCCTGGGCCGCGATAGGAGGTCGCCGACGTTCGGTTGGCTTTATCGTAGCTGCATTTGACGACGTAGGACACGCCGGCGCGCTCGCACATTTTCGCCATGCGCTCCGCATGCGAGAGCAGATGCCGCTCACTCTCGATCACATCAGGACCGGCAATCAGCACCAGCGGCTGGCCCGGTCCGATTATGACTGAGCCGACACGCACAACGGCGCTCTGGGGCGTGGGGCGTGGGGCGTGGGGTACAAACGAACCTCGACTCATGATTTCTTTGACCGGAGAGTTTCACTTTTTGTGCTTCGGCGTTTGGCACCCTGACCGTCCCTCGCCCCTTGTCTCCCGCCCCTCGCCCCCGCATGCTTCAAACTGGCTTCGATGAACGCGCGAAATAGCGGGTGCGGCCGCAGGGGCCTTGACTGAAACTCCGGATGGAACTGGCCCGCCACGAACCAGGGGTGTTCCTTCAGCTCGACGATCTCCACCAAATCGCCTGATCGATAGACGCCCGCGATCACGAGGCCGGCCTTCGTGAATGGTTCACGATACCGGTTGTTGAACTCGTAGCGATGGCGATGGCGCTCGCGGATCTCCTCCTGCCCATACGCGCGGAAGGCGTTCGTCCGCGGCTCGACATGGCATGTCGAGGATCCCAGCCGCATCGTCCCGCCCTTCGCCGTCACCCCCTGCTGCTCTTCAAGCAAGCTGATCACCGGATGCGCCGTGTTGGGATCGAATTCCGTCGAGTTGGCCCCTGTGAGGCCGCAGACGTTGCGGGCAAACTCAATCACCGCGCATTGCATGCCAAGACAGATGCCGAAGAAAGGCGTGCCGGTCGTGCGCGCGTAGCGAATCGCCTCGAGCTTGCCCTCGATGCCGCGATGGCCGAACCCGCCGGGAATCAAGATGCCCTGCACGTCGCCGAGCACCTTCGCCGCGCCTTCCCGCTCAATCTGCTCGGAATCGATGCGCGTGATCTCGACCGCCGCGTCATTGGCCAACCCGCCGTGGCGCAGCGCTTCATAGATGGACTTGTACGCATCTTGGAGCTGGATGTACTTGCCGACCACGGCGATCGTCACGCGCCGCGTCGGATGCAGCGCGCGCTCGACGACCTCGGTGCGCCAGCCCACGAGGTCTTGCTTCGGGCAGGACAGCTCAAGCATGCGCAGGATCGTGTCATCGAGATGCTGCTGGTTGAACACAAGCGGCACCTCGTAGACATCCCGCACGTCGAGCGCTTGAATCACCGCCTCGGGCGCGACATTGCAGAACTGCGCGATCTTGTTGCGCACGCTCTCTGCGAACGGCTTCTCGGTGCGGCACAGCAGCACATCGGCCTGCAGCCCGATCTCCCGCAATTTGCCGACGGAGTGTTGGGTCGGCTTGGTCTTCAGCTCATCGGCCGCGCGAATGTACGGCACAAGGGTGAGATGGACGTTGATGGCGTTGCCGCGCCCGACTTCGTTGCGCAGCTGACGAATCGCTTCGAGAAATGGCAGCCCTTCGATGTCTCCCACCGTCCCGCCGACTTCAACGATGATGACATCCACATTGTCACGGCTCGCAAGTTTCGTAATCGACTGCTTGATCTCATCGGTGATGTGCGGCACCACCTGCACCGTTCCTCCTAAGTAATCGCCGCGACGCTCCTTCGTGATCACGGAGTAGTAGACGCGCCCGGCTGTGACGTTGTTGTCCTTCGTCATGGTTTGCCCGGTGAACCGCTCGTAGTGGCCGAGGTCCAAGTCGGTTTCGGCCCCGTCGTCCGTCACGTAGACTTCGCCGTGCTGATACGGACTCATCGTGCCGGGATCCACGTTGATGTAAGGATCCAACTTCTGCAGCGTCACTTTTAGCCCGCGCGATTTGAGCAGCAGCCCAATCGACGCGCAGGCGATGCCCTTGCCAAGGCTCGACACCACTCCGCCCGTTACAAAAATATATTTGGCCATTATGAAGCTCCCGGGGCTACCCCTTGCCCTCTTAATAATTTTTCAACGCGCGCGAGATCCTCCGGCGTGTCGACACCGACGGTGTCGTGCACGGTCTCCAGGAGCTTGATCCGATACCCGTGCTCGAGCGCGCGCAACTGTTCGAGTTGCTCGGATTGCTCCAGCGGGGTCGGCTCCAAATGCGGAAACTGTAACAAAAAGTGGCGTTGGTATCCGTAAATTCCAAGGTGTTTCCATCTCAGGGGCGTGGGGCGTGGGGCG